>JBGSHV010000070.1:0-145382 GCA_041752005.1 Pirellula sp.
TGTCATGGCGTCTCGAGGGGCGCTCTCGTTCGGTGCGCTTTGACGTGCCGCTTGCTGAGCAAACGCTGGCGTTAGCATCAAGAGAAAGCAAGCTGACGACAAAGACACGCAAAACAACGTAATCTTGGCCCCTCGAAACAAACGGGCGACTACTTTTATTGGGTTACTGTTTTTCACAGCTGACTCCAGTGGCAAATGGTTGAACGTGCGAACGTCTGCTTCGAATCTATCAACGCACAATTAGATCATGGAGCGAATGGTTCGTCGATTGGTTTAAGGCCTCATGCGGAAGTCGAGTCGCGACCCAAGTGACGAGTACTCGCGCTCAAAAGTCGGTCCATCCGGGATTATCGTGGGTAAAGATCTAGTCCACCGCAGTAGAAAAAGATCGCTTTCTTGAAGTTTTCGCGGTTGCGATACCCACCTGCACGTCGTTTGATCGACATGATCTTGCTGTTGATTCCTTCGGCAACTCCGTTGGTGATTCCATGCATACGTAAGCGTTCACCAGGATCAGTAGCGACCCGGCTGAGGATCGTGCGGCCACGTCCAGCGTCACGCCCAGTTCATCATGCATGCGATTTACGATCCATACCGGGGCCATCCAGATCGAATGCCACGCCGAGTCGGTGTGTTCGGCGGCATTTAGATTTGGTCTTTAGCGTCAGTTGAAATTCCGCAGTTGAAACTTTCCTGCATCACGATAATGCATCGATTTCCGAGCGTGCTCGATTCTTGCATGCTTGTTCGAGTCGAAAGCTCGGTACGTTGAGCTCCAAGATCACGCTGTGATGCACCAGTCGATCGATGGCTGCTGCTGTAGTCATTGGGTCTTTGAAGATGCTCTCCCATTTCGAGAACGGTAGGTTGCTGCTGAGCAAGATACTCGTTCTCTCGTAGCGATCGGCGATCAACGTAGAGAGGACTTCCATCACTTCGCGGCTCTGCTGAACATAGCCCAAGTCGTCGATGATCAACATCGAGAACTTCCCAATCTTCGATAACAGCTGCGGTAGTTTCAAGTCCCGCTTCGCGGCCAATAGATGTTGGACCAACTTCACACACGGTGCAAAGCATACCGTATGGCCAGCGCGAACCATCGCATCCCCCAACGCATTGAGCAAGAGCGTCTTCCCTGTACCGGGACGACCAAAGATCAGAACGTTGAACGGTCGCGACCTCGTGGGATCTGCTTTATTCAGATCCGTCTTTCTCCACGTTCGAATCCTACCGCCTTCACTATGCAATCGAGTCACATCTCAAAATTGCCAGGCAAGGAAAAAATTAAAGTGCCTCACGCGGTCGCCTGCCGGCTTGTCGTTAAACGAAACAGCCACGGCAGTTGGAAGTGAGTCGAGCAGTGGAAAGTAGAGCGGTCCAGCGGACAGGACAGGATTCGAACAACCCGCGAAATCTCTGAGACAATCGAAGTTTCAAAACGGGGCTGGTTACTCGGCGCAGTTCACCCAAGGAAAACCTGAGCGGACTTGAGTTTGCTGCTTGCCCCACCGTGCCGTATGGCACCATACTAAGTGGAGTTGCTGCCACCCGCCCCGTTTTGTCAGGCCATTCTCCCAACTTGTTCACTCACGGATCCATTCTTTCATGTCCATGTCGACATTCGCTCGTTCACTGATTTGCCGCTACTCACAGGTCTTATTGTCGCTTGTTGCGTTCCTGACATTGGGGCTGGGGCTACGCAGCGGCGCTCAGGAAGCAGTCGTGACCGAAGAGGTTTTTTCCGGCCCCCAGGTGGGTGAGCCCTTGCCGGGCTTTGTGTTTCGTCAAGCGTTGGGGGATTCGGCAGGTCAAGAATTGGATCTGGTGGCTCAGGCCGACGGTAGCCCGATCGTGTTGCTCTTTGTTCACGAAGCCAACCGACCGTCGATCGCGCTCACCCGAGCCTTAACGCGCTATGCCAGCGAACGACTCAAGGATGGTTTGGTGACCGGTGTGGTGCTATTGTCCGATGACCCTGCGGCCGCTGAGGCCAACCTCAAACGGATGCAACATGCGTTGACACCCAATGTACCGACCGGCGTTTCCCTGGACGGTCTTGAAGGTCCCGGCGCCTACGGTCTCAACCGCAAGATGCAACTCACGATCCTCGTGGGCAAGCAGGGGCGGGTGACTGCCAACTACGCACTGGTCCAGCCAAGTTTACAGGCCGATCTGCCGAAGATCATTCGTTCCATCGTCGATCAAGTCGGTGGGGAGATGCCGAACACCGAACAGCTCATGGCCCTGGCGCCCGGCATGCGGCAAGCCGAGATGAAAACCGAACGGGGTGGAGTCGATCAGGATCAGTTGCGCGGCCTGCTGCGGCCATTGATCCAAAAGACCGCCAGCGACGAACAAGTCGATGCGGCGGCGGCCGCGATTGAAAGCAAGATCGAAGCGGATCCCGCGATCAGTCGAGAGATTGGTCGCATCGCTTCAACCATTGTTGGAAGTGGCAAACTTGAAAATTATGGAACGCCTCGGGCACAGTCGTTCCTCAAATCGTGGGCGGAGAAGTACGGACCTCGGTCCAAGAAACCCTAGGCCCGTCCATCCAACGGAGGTAAAGGCAAGCGACGACGATGTTAACGGCACTACTGATCTTGATCTTGGGTTGGATCGAAGCCGACGCGCGAGCGACGGTTGATTTCGACACGCAGGTGCTCCCGGCCTTGACCAAACATGGCTGCAACGCAGGCGCTTGTCACGGTGCAGCCGCAGGCCGCGGACAATTCAATCTGTCGTTGTTCGGTAGCGATGCGGATCGAGACTACGAAGCCATTGTGCATGAGTACGCCGGCCGCAGGCTGCGTTTTTCCGATCCCGAATCCAGTTTGCTGTTGACCAAGCCTTCGGGACGTGTCGCCCACGGTGGCGATGAAATCTTTGATCCCGACAGCGAAACGGCAGGGCTGCTGTTGGCATGGATCGAGCAAGGAGCGCCGCGCGGTGGAAGCATGAAAATCGATCGGCTCGACGTTCTGGCTTCACCGGTCATCCTCGAGGGTGGATCCACCGGCTATCGGTTGAAGGCCACCGCACGCATGGCGGATGGCTCAGTGCGCGACGTATCGGACACAACGTTGTTCACTATCGATCCCTCGAGCGGCTTGGGATGGGACGCCGAACGTCGATTCGCAGTTCCCGAACGCGCGGGTCGGCATCGTATCTTGGCTCGCTACATGAACCGAGTCACTTCCGTCGAGATGATCAAGCCGTACGCTCAAAATGGGGTAGCGAGCGAACGGAACGCAGGCCAGGAATCGTCGGCGTTGGCTTCGCCGGGCGACTTGACGCAACGCATCGATGCCGCGATCGCGATCCAATTGGCAGCGGCGGGTGTGACTCCGGCACCGCGCGTGACGGATCTACAGTGGTTGCGGCGCATCTGCTTGGACATGACCGGACGGCTGCCGACGCTGGAGCAGATCCAGGCCTTTGAGAGCGAATTTCAATCGGCCCCCGAAGGCATCCGCGCGCGTTGGATCGAGGCCCTGATGAGGAACGATGCGTTTGTCGACGCATGGTCTTGGCGATGGGCGCGGTGGTTGCAGTTGAAGGTGAACCCCACGGAGACGAAGGCGTACGAAGCCTACGTCGCTTGGATCCGAGAGGGAGTGGCGAGCGATCGTTCGGTGCGCGACATGGGGGGCGAATTGTTGACCTCCAGCGGTGACTCGCATGACGTCGGTCCGGCCAATTTTGCGAGGACCGCTACCGACCCGAGAACGCATGCGGAACTGATCGGATCCGTTTTCTTAGGTACTCGATTGCAATGCGCACAGTGTCATGATCATCCGATGGACCGATGGACCATGGACGATTACCACGGTTTGGCCGCCATCTTCGCAGGGGTCGATCGCGGTCGGCACGTGGTGCTAACCGGACGCGGTCAGGTCATCCATCCCAGGACCAAGCGGCCGGCAGTCCCGCGTATCCCTGGGGCCTGGGATGTGCACGGGACAGAACGTGGATTCAAACAATTCAGCCGATGGGCGATCGCAGGTGAAAATCCAACGTGGGCACGCGTCATGGTCAATCGTTTATGGCATGCGATGATGGGACGTGGGTTGGTGGATCCCGTGGACGATTTTCGCGAGACCAATCCCGCCAGCCATCCCGAGTTGCTCGACGATTTGGCCACAGAGTTTCGCGCCTCGGGCTATCGAATACGACCGATACTAGCCGCCATCGCCATGAGCGATGCCTACGCCCGCGGCCGGGACGCGCGTCTATCGGACGTCGACGCAAGTTTCTATGCCCAATGCATCGAGAGGCCGTTGGCCCCGGAACTGCTGGTCGATGCCATCCACGATTGCCTGGGAACAACCGCCATCGAGGACTCGCTAAACGGAGCCACGCGTGCAGTGCATTTGCTCGACGCAAGTGCGCCTCAGCCCACGTTGGATATCCTCGGCCGTTGCGTACGTGGCAATGCATGCGCGGACGGTGCGCAGTCCTTCGGTTTCTCACAGCAATTGCACTGGCTCAATGGCACCGCGCTCAATCAACCCCTCGAATCGAAGAATACGTTCTTCTCTCAAGCCATCGATCTGGGTGTTCCGAATGAGACGATCGTAACCGAAGGCTACCTGCGCGCCTTCTCGCGGTATCCGACTGCAAACGAGCTTGATACTTGGACGGATCAAATACCGCTAGCGCGGGATCCGCGATTGCAATGGTATCAAGATTGGATGTGGAGCTTGATGAGTAGCCCGGAATTCCTGACCCATCATTGATCAAAACGAGACATCGGCCATGAACCCATGCACATCCTTTCATCCTCGGCGACTCCACCGCCGTAGCTTCGTCCAAATCGGGAGTTTGCTCCCGTTGGGGATCGGCCTCGGTTGCCTGCGCGAAACGCGAGGCGCGACTTCGGCGCATCGAGTTGTTAAGAAAGTCAAGTCGTGTGTGCTGCTGTGGCTCGATGGTGGGCCGAGTCATCTCGAGATGTGGGATCCGAAGATCGATGCACCCGCCGAGGTCCGCGGGCCATTCGGATCGATCTCGACTGCAATTCCCGGAGTCCATTTTTCGGAGTGTTTGGCTCGATCGGCGAAGCTCGCCGATCGCATGACTATCCTGCGATCGCTGACCAGTCCGTTGGGGGAACATGGATTGGCCAATCAGTATCTCTTGACCGGTTATCCGCCTTCTCCTGCGCTGCAATATCCGAGCATGGGTTCGGTGGTGGCGCATCATCGTGGTTCAGTCGATCGAGCCTTCGAGGCCAATGGATTGCCACCTTATATCGGGATGCCGGAAGCGCGAACGAGTATGGGAGCTGGCTTTTTGGGGGCGGAGGCGGAGCCGTTCTTTGTGGGTAGCGACCCGGCCAGCCCTCAATTTCGAGTCCGCGATTTGGAGTTTTCTCCAGGCGTGGATTGGAATCGCTTCGATCGCCGTCGCCGCATGCTCGCGCAACTCGAAGCGTGGCGGGCGGAAGGGCAATTGGAAGTGGGATCGGAGAAAGGTACGGCCTTTGAAGCAGCCTTTCGAATGGTCGATGGGGCTGAGACGCGCGAGGCTTTTGATCTCAGTGGTGAACCGGACTCCGTTCGGGCGCGCTATGGGCCGCGATCGTTTGGCCAAGGGTGTTTGTTGGCGCGGCGGTTGGTGGAACGGGAGGTGCCCTTCATCACCGTGGTCCAATCGGGTTGGGACACCCATGAAAACTTGAAGTTGTCGTTGCGCGATGGCTTTGCGGGGGCGAACGTCGGAGTGGGATTGATCCCAACTTTTGATGCGGGCGTGGCGTCGTTGATCGAAGACCTGGAGGCCCGTGGATTGTTGGAGGAAACACTTGTGATTGCCATGGGTGAGTTCGGGCGGACGCCGAAACTCAATCCGCGTGGTGGACGCGATCATTGGCCGCGCGTATTCAGCGCTATGCTGTGTGGAGGTGGTATCCCGCGCGGACTGGTGCTCGGGGCAAGTGATAGGACGGGAGAGAGTCCCCACGAGCGACCCATCACGCCTGCGGATTTGGTACGCACGCTCTACCATCATTTAGGCATCGAATCCAAGGAAACGCTTCGTACGCCTGATGGACGGACCATCGCCATTTATCCCAACGGCCGCGATATCCATGAACTGCTGTAGCGCCTGGATTCAGCCTGGTTGGTTGCGGGTCTCGATCGGTTGGGTCCTCCTGCAAATGGCTGCGTGTATCGGGATCTCTAAAGCGGTAGCCGATGGGCCCACTCCACCGCGGAGTCCGATCACGGCCATGGTGTGGGATGATAATGGTGGACGAATTCTGGCCATCTCCGATTCGCAAGTACTGGCGCTGGATCCGGAGACGCAGGTCACGAGGCCGCTCTTCACCGCGGGCATGGAAAAGATTCTGACGCTGGCCTTGGCCCCCAATGGTTTGGAGCTCTTAGTGGCGGGTGGGGATCCGGGCCAGGTCGGGGTGATGGAGCAACGCGCGTGGCCGTCCGGGGACTTGATCAACTCCTGGTCGGACCGCGAGGATGTGGTCACACATGTTGAATACGCCAGCGATGGAAAACGTTGGCTCGAAGCGGGCTGGGACGGGCGCGTGAACATTCGCCGCCGCGATGGGTCGGTCGAGCAGTGCTTTTCCGGTCATTCACGCAGCGTGTTGACGGCCGAATTCTTAGATGCCTCGCAACTGGTCGCCTCGGCCGGGGTGGACCCATCGATCAAGATTTGGGAATCGAGCAGCGGGCAACTCGTTCGGAGCATGGACAATCACGTGGATCAAGTGATCGCGATGGTGGCATCGGAGGATCCATCGGACCCGAGCCAGCCGTTCCTTATTTCGGCCAGCCGCGATGGGACGGTACGATTGTGGAAGCCCGGGATCGGCCGCTTGATCCGTTTTGCAAAATTGGAATCAGCACCGACCCATCTATGCACTTTGCGTTCCGGGTTGCAGGTGGCCGTAGCCACCGCAGAACGTGCAATCGTACGCATCGATATGGAAAGCCTGGAGATGCGTTCGCTACTGCCGGCATCCGAGGCACGGATCGAAGCCATGTTGCTGCAACCCGACGGGGAAGGGCTCTGGGTATGGCGATCGACTGGCGTGTTGCGTATCGATCTTCGCGAGCCATGACGGCATGGGGTCATTGGTTGACCATGTCTTCGAGTTGGCGCAGGGAGGTGTGGGTTAAGAAGCGGCGCGAGATGAATTCGCTCAAGTCGTTGAGAGCGGAGCTGTACTCGTGCACTTTTTCCTGGAGCAAGGCCCGTTCGGAGCGGCCAGATTCGTCGGTCATAATCTCGTCGCCTAGCGCGTCGGGGTCGAACAGTCGCAGCGAGGCGCGACACTCATTCATGCGTTTCCGATGCTTGATCAGCTCCGTTTTATCGCCGATGTTGAGCGCATCCAAATGGGTGACGATCTGCAGGAACTGAAATGCGAGTCCGCGCGGGTTGGATTGATCGACGACCAGTAAATCGAGGACAGGTCCGATTTCGTAACTCATCAGGTAACGGTAGCGATAGGTCATCGAACTGTCGCAGATATCGAGCATTGACTCGAGCAACTGACGAGAGTTTTTGTTGACGGGTACGATGAGTTGATCGACCAGTCGAAGGATATTCTGCCCCCGGTCGATACGCCGGCCCAGGTCGAGGAAATGCCAACCGGGACCGCGGGTCATGCTCTCGGAAGCGAGCCCCGAGAAGGCCGAGAGTAAGCCGATGATTTGATTGAGGATGAGGAGTGCATCCCCCATCTTGTCGCGCGGATTGGCCCATGGGATGAGGACCGAGAAGTCGAGTCGGCTAATAATCTGCCAGGAATCGAGACTGATACGATCCCGAATGCTCTCTGCATTTCGCAGAATGCCATTGATCGCTGAAGCAATTCCATCGGACTTGCTCCGATCGAAGAGCACATCCCGTACAACCGAACGCATGCGATGCAAGGCAGCATTGGGTGGTTCGGTAGGTGGGTCGGTATCCAGTCCTTCGCTTTCTCCCAAGGCCCTGACTACTTGCCAGAGCGCCACCAGCACATCGCTGGAAAGTTCTGAGGTCAACTGGCTGGTGCAGTAGCGCGCATGTCGGGTCATGAACTCCGCCCGTTCAGCGAATCGGCCGAGCCAGTACAGATGTTCCGCGACTCGGCTGGGCAGATCCATGGCGGAGCGTTTGAGCTCCATCGATTGTTTTCCACCGCTGAGCAAGGTAACCGGCTTCACCACTCCTTTGCTTAGAATCCAAACGTCCTTGCTCATCGATCCGGAAACCAAACTTTCGTCGAGCTCGTCGGCGGTTGCAGCCACGCGGGCCACACCGCCTGGCATAACTTCGATTTGGTCGCGGCTCGCGCACGCGAAGAAGCGGTAGACGGCCGGCCAAGCCACCATGTTGTTGTGCACCCAGTTGGGAACATGGCCATATTGGTTCGGCATCATGGCCACGTACATCCAAGGCCGCTGGCGAATCGAGTCGATGACCTGTTCGCGAAGCCGACCTTGAAGTTCTCGACCCAAGAGTTCGCTGGCCGAGTGACGGACAAACGCATCGCGGATGATCAAGCCGTCGAGATTGGTCAGTACGTACTCCATCGACTGGGGATCGCCACACCACCAGACCGGTACACTTTCGAGCCGCAACGGTTCACCGAGCAGTCGCTGGCAGATACGGGGCAGGAGAGCCATCAAAGCAGGGCTTTCTCCCCAGCCTGTCCCCAAGCCGTTGGCTAATAGCACGCGATGCTCGCGAGCGGCCTGGGCCAAGCCTGGAACGCCCTCACTGGTGGTGGAATCGATTTCTAGAGGATCGCATTTGGTGTCCGACATTCGGCGCAAGATGCTATCGATGCGTACCAATCCTCCGAGCGTTTTGAGGTAGACCATACCGCCTCGAACGGTCAGATCGGCGGTCTGAGTCAACGTGTAACCGAGGTAGCGTGCTAAGTACGCGTCCTCGAAGTACGTTTGGCTTTGAACACCAGGACTGAGCAGCGCGATCCGAGCGTTCCTGTCCGTAGCTGGCGAAGCTGTATTCTGCGACGCTTCATTGAGCGAATGGCGCAGTGAGGAGAAGAAACCGGCGAGTCGGTGCACGCGCATGGACTGAAAGTCGTCCGAGAGAACTCGCGACATGGCCAACCGGTTTTCAATGGCGTGCCCGCAACCGCTGGGCCCTTGGGTGCGATCGGCCATAACAAGCCATTGCCCCGAAGGGGAACGTGCGACTTGAGCCGCATACAGGGTCAGCATTCGATGGCTATGTTCACCGGTTTGACGTACGGCCCGCAGGTAGCTCGGTGCACCGTAAACCAAGGCCGAGGGAATGGTGCCATCGGCCAGCAGGCGTTGTGGTCCGTAGACGTCAGCCAGAAGCATGCTCATCAGTTGCATGCGTTGTCGCAAGCCTTCCGAGAGCGTGTCCCATTCCTGCTGTTCCAGGACGCATGGAATGGGATCCAGTTCCCACGCTTGGGGCACTCCCGATTTAATCAATTGACCGGTTGAGGCGGGTGGATTGTCCTTCAGCGATTGCTTGGCCGATTTCCAGCGGAGATAGATCTCGGGGCCGGAGAGGGCCGAATCGACTCCGAGCAGTTGCCGGTAGCCTTTGCGGATCACTCCCTGGCCATTCGCCAGTTCATCGAAAGATCCGTGCGGACAACGGTACTTGGTGAGCGCTTCCGCAAAGAACGCGGCATCCGTGCTGGTTTCGTCTGCCATGAATGATTAGGGCTTCCTCGAGGGGGCTGACTTGGGTGGCTGGGGATTATAGTTGTTCTGCCGCGGGAATCAAAACTACCCAAGCCCGGGGGGGACTTGATTTCAGGTTGGATCTCAACGAGATTAGTCGCAGCCACGCCCGTGCAGCCTCCTTCCCCTCGCAACTCTCGCAACCTTTCGACTCGGAGACGATCCTCTCATGTCCATCGATAGTGACTTTGTGCGCCCGTCGAACATTCGGTGGAAGTTGTTCTTCATGATGGTGTTGCAATTCTTTATCTGGGGGGCATGGTTGCCCTTGATCTTCGCCTATCTGCCAGGCCTCGGATTTACCCCTGGTCAGCAGTCTTGGATCCTCAACGCCTTTCCCATCGCCGCCATCGTCGGCATGTTCTTTAGCAACCAGTTTGCGGATCGAACGTTTGCGGCCGAGAAATTTTTATCCTTCAGTCACCTCATCGGCGGTCTGGCCATCATGGGATGTGGATTTACCACTTCCTTTTGGCCGTTCTTTTTATTGATGCTGGTTCACTGCTTGCTCTATGTCCCCACGATCTCGATCACCAATTCGGTAGCCTTCGCGAACATGACCGATCCCCAAAAAGAATTCGGGTTGGTGCGCATGGGGGGGACCGTCGGATGGATCCTGGCCGCGTGGCCGTTTACGTTTATCTTTGTGGATTGGGCCAAGGTCAAGGATGCGGCACCGACTGGAATGGTGGATTGGATTGGAACAGTACTTGGGAGTGGGCTGAGCGGTCAGCCGTTGCTCGATGCAACGCGTTGGACGTTTGTCGTGGCCGGCATCGCATCGCTGCTGTTGGCAGCATTTAGCATGACTCTGCCGCACACGCCGCCGAAAAAACCTTCCAACGCAGGAGAGAATTTGGCGTGGCTCGAAGCGGTCCGGTTGCTCAAAAGTCCGTTCGTCATGGTGCTCTGGTTGGTTACCTTCGTCGATGCGTTCGTACACAACTGTTACTTCAATTGGACGGCTGGTTTTCTCAGTGCCTCGACCGAAGACGGTGGCGTAGGTATTCCTGGCAATTGGGTCATGCCCGTCATGAGCGTTGGCCAAATCGCTGAAATCTTGACCATGTTTGTGTTGGGTGTCACCCTCAAGAATCTCGGTTGGCGCTGGACGATGATTGTCGGTATCCTCGGTCACGCGCTCCGATTTTTGGTCTACGCACTGTTTCCTACGAATGCGGGTTTAATCATCGCGATTCAGATCCTGCACGGCGTGTGCTATGCGTTCTTCTTTGCGACGGTCTATATTTTTGTCGACGCGTATTTTCCAAAGAACGTGCGGAGCAGCGCCCAAGGTCTTTTCAATGTGATGATCTTGGGGGTCGGGGCCTTGGTCGCCAATACGATTTGCCCAATGTTGCTCCAGAACGTCTTCACCACCGAAGCCGGTGTCGATTATCGAAGCCTGTTCCTGTTGCCCACCGGAATCGCAACGCTAGCCGCCATTGCACTGGCGATTTTCTTCCATCCACCTGCGGTTAAGACGCCGGACGAAGAGCCAGAAGAAGCGGTGCCCATTCTGTCCGCGTGATGGAAATGGTCTATGTACCGGCAAACCTCAAGCTTGAGGTTTGTCGCCGGGGGCACGCAGTGTGCGATTCTGGTTCATGGCCATTTGAAGCTGTTTTTGAATTTCTTCCTGCGTGACCAGCAGCGAGGGGACAGCCTTTTCCAGTCGCTGTAACTGAGGCAATTGCAAATGGTGGTGCAATACGCGATCCACTTCTTCCTCGAGCATGATGAGCCACGCGGGTATTTCCAAACCGACGCCGGTTGGTTCACGCATCATCAAGTGAGCTTCCTGGACCAATAGATCGAAGGCGCGACTTTCTTCGCGGTCGTTCGATCGAAGTTGACGCATGGCGGGTCGGATCAGAGCCCGCATGCGATCGATGGCCATCGGTTTGACGAAGCGTTCGTTGAGTCGATCCGCCACCGTCGGCATTTTCATGGCAAAGGCTTCTTGAAGCTTGGCCAGTTTCTCTAGGTACTGATCGGCTTCGCGGGCGACGCGATCCGAAAGTGCCCGACGCCATTGCTGGGCCGATTGCTGACATCCATTGTGAACCAGAACCTCGTGCGCCCAGAAGACGGGTTTGAGGTTCCAGCAAACGCGATCGTAGCGGACTCGCAATCGCAGGAAGTCGAGAAGCATGTAAAGCATCTCACCGCGATCGGATTGCGTGGTGGTGCTGTTGTAGTCCTTGTACTCCGTGAAGTGATCGATGATGGCTTCGAATACGACGGCCAGCCAGCGCTGGGATTCTTCCAGGCTAATTTCGCCGGCTTCGATGGCATCGAGCAAGGGACGGATCTCTTCGGCATCTTGATTGAGCGTGGCTTGTTCGAGCCAATGCCCGACTCCTTGATGCAAGATAGCTCGCACGTGCGAGAGCCTGAGAAAGCCTTGGGTGAAGATCCCTTTGCCGTACTTTTGGATGAAGCCGGAAAGTTGATTCCAGGTCGCGGTCCCCTCGACCGTTTCGAGAATGCTCAGACGCAAGGTGCGGGAGTGGGACAACCAGCTGCTCAGAAGGATCTCGGTGAGTTGCTCCAGAAGCGGTACGAGGACTTCGCTATCGGGTTCGGGCGGGTTCTGGTCGACGATGCTGTCGAGTTCCATCGATTGCCAAATGACGGCATCGATCGGCTTTTCTAAGTTCGACTGTGTCAGTCGCAAGCGGGAGGTGCGGCGCGTGTTGGGAGCCTGGGCTTGCCACTGGTATGCATTGCGGATCAATCCCCGCACGAGCGACTTGAATGCGTTCTGAAACAAGTCGTCGAATTCGGTGACCGCACCGTGACCGACCGGATGCTGATGTTCCATGTGCCGGGCGGTATCGACCAACCGGCACGCGTGAAAGTAAAAGCCTTGGCGAGGCAGCCACGTCAGGAGGTGGGTCAAGGCCCGGCGACGGACGCGGGCCACCAAGATCTCACCTGGGTTCCCCCCGCGAGCGAGCGATACGTAGAGCAAGCGTTCGTTGCGAATGGCTGACAGGAACTGCGCGAAGGATGCATCGACGGATTCGCGTCGGCCGGCCATCAGATCGCCGTAAAGTTCGGCGGCCAATCGTTCATCGTTGGGAAGTGATTCGAGAAGCGGTTGCACGGCTTGACGATCGCCGCAATGAGCCAGCAACGAGCCGAGCAGCATGCGTCCTGCGTCTGCCGTTTCGACGGCGGAGGCGAGGATGCGTTCCATGAGGGATTCTTTGATCACCCGTTGGCGATCGTAACGTGTCATGGAATCGGTATCGGTGCCCCCACGATCGATCGAGAAATCGCGGACTTGATTGAGCAGCTCGATCAACCCATCACGATTGACTAAGCATTGTTGGGTCCAGCGGTGAATCGCAGCCAACACATTGGCTTTTTGCTCGGCGAAGGATGCGTTGCTGCTCGTTTCGGACAAACTCAACGTCGATTGAGCGACGAGTTTCCACATTTGGGCCAATGCGGCGAGGAAGGTCAGGTGTTCCCCGATGCGCTTCGATTCGGCCAACAGTTCTTCGTTGGTATCGGAGCCTTCTTCGAAGATCGAGCCTTCAATACCGTCATCGGTTTTGTCTTCGTAGGTGAAGCCATCGTAGGCAGCGTCGAACAAAGCCTCTGACGATTCGGTGCCATCCTCAGGGTCAGCCCCAGAGCCTTGCAGCTGCCCCGCGTCCTCACCCTTGCGTCGTCGTCGCCGCTTCTTCATGCTGGCGAGTTGGAAACTAGGAACTAACCAAAACGATTCGCCGTTGGCTTCGAGGTAATCGAAGAATTTTTCGACCAGCGACCAAATCCGCATCAAATCGGAACGGTTGAGCGAGGACCCGCTGGCCGACGGATTGGGTGATGGCTCTTGGGATGCTTCGGGCGACGCGTCGCCGCCGTGTGGTTCTGCATGCGTGCGTTCGAAGAGTCGTTCGAGCCACATGCGAGCGAGATCGGAGTAGGAAATGTTGCCACTTTGAAGTCCCACGCGGCCGGCGCTGCTGAGCCAGTGGACGAGCAAGGCCATGCAGCTGACAAAGTCACCGCGATCGAGCAGGGCTTCGATGACCAGCGCATAGGCTTTTGGGGAATCGAAAATATCGGCGTGAGGGGTCCAGAATTTCAAGTCACCGGCGGCGGCACCGCCGCGATTCCAAAGCCGCAGAGCGCGGGCCACCAATTGTGATGACTCGAGCGATTCCTGTGGATCGGTGGCTTGGACATCGCTCACTTCATGCGCGGCGTACTTGCGCCACCACTCACAGATACGGCGGAATCGGGCTTCGGTGGCGTCGCAAAGGACTTCTTGATCGTTGGCTGCTGCTTCGCGCCATATGCGTGCCAGCAATCCGAAGAGCTGTTCCATGATTTGGACCAACTCTCGCACCCGGTCGTCGACCACCGTCGCATCGCTACCAATAAAGCGCGGGAAGTTGCCGGCGAAGCCTAGGATGTTCCAGGGATCGACCAAGGCTCCGCATTCGATGCCGCGTTGGATCAAATCAAAGATCTGCTCAGGGATCTCCGAGGCTTTTTCAAGTTCGTTGCGGCGGAGGAGCTGGTTGCCGATGGTCAGTAAGCAATCGATTCGGCACAGAATGCGGGCCGAGGGGACTTGGACATCGTCCGACTCGTCCTTGGCCGCGGTTGCGTTTCCCATCCGAGCGAAGATGCGGGCCAACTGGACCCGCTCGACCTGGGCAGCTCGCAATCGCGCCAGATTGGTGTTGAGCTCCTGCCGGGCGCCGCCTAAGGGCTGGCGACGAATGGCAGCTTCGGCGAGGAGTCGCTCACGATGCGCCCCCGTGGTTGTCTCGAGAAACTCGGCATAAAAAGCGTCGCGATAGTTGGCGATGTGGGAAAGAAGTCCGATCAACGTCGTGGTCGAGGCAAATGCATTCGCGCAGCCACCCGAGATGCCCGACGCCATAAGCATGGTTCCGGCCAGCACCGCCGCAGCTTCCGTCAGTAGTTCCTCGTGCGGCAACTCGGACTGCTGTTGGACTCTCGCCAACAAAGCATCCACCGTGACTTGCTGCAATACGAATCGACGGTAGTAACCCGACCCGTCCATCAGGTTCGGATCCCATTGCCCGAAGTAGTAGTTCGGACGCTTGTTCACGGGGTGATCGAAATCGTACGCGCGTGGATCGAGCGCGAGTTCGTCGAGCATGTTCGGATCGTACTGCGCGTCGATCAAGATATGCGGGGACGTACGGCGAAGGATGGCCAGCGTTCGTTCGATGATCCCGCAATAAGGCCCATAGGCGACGCCCACATCGCGGATGTAGAGCGGAACGGGCCGCAACCATTCGTGGGGGTAAGGTTCGAGGCGTCGGCCTTCGAGAACTGCAACCGGACGGTAGCCAACGGAATCGTTGATCTGCTGGATAGCACCGGACACGATGCGATCGACCTCGGTCCAGGGTGCCCCTTGCTGCAGCACCGATTCGATGGCGCGGCCGAGGAACAAGCCGTTGAGCAACCCCTCGGGCTCTTGGTGAAATAGCAAATCGCTATGGTAGTCCAGGTAGTCGGGAAGCAGGTACAACCAAACCAATTGCAGCACCTGAGACGCCTGTTGGCTCTCGCGAAAAATCGGATTTTCTTCGCGAAGAGTTTCCAAGCGATCCTGCAGCCACTGGCGAATGGTCAGCCACGGGGGCAAGCCAGCGAACGGGGTGGTTTGCCCCGGCGTTCCAGCGATGGCCTTGCGGTACAGGCGATTGAGAGCGGAGAGGCTCTTGGGATCGGATTTACCCGATGAGAAGTTGAGGTAGCCAAGTACCTGCCGGAGATCTTCGTCGCTGTCGACTTGGTTGATTTCGTGCGCCACCAGGAACCCCGGGGTTACGTCGCTCAGGGAGCCATCGCTGATGCGATTCCCACTTGTTCGACCACAGACCCAAAAAACAATTCGGTAATCGTAAAGCCGAGGGCCAATTCGCGGAAGTGCTTTTGGTGAAGGGCAGACACGGAGAATCGAAGATGGAAGCTAGGTTTCGACGGTGTCCCAATGGCTGGATCACGGCAAGGCTGGGCGCATGGACCCGAGGCACAAAAAAACCATCGGCGGGTAGCCGATGGTTTTGGGAAGTTTTGAAAATATGCTTAGGTCTAGTTTCCGAACGGATCGTCGTCGGAAGCCGGGGGGGGGCCGCCGAAGGGATCGTCGGTGGCCGGAGGTGGCGTCGTCGTGCCTGGGTCTGAGGGTGCATCGCCGAATGGGTTGTTGTCGGCGGGAGGTGTGGTCGGCTTGGAATCTGGCATTGGAACCGGCGTCCCTTTATTCAGATCCAGACCAGGAGCGAACGGATCCTTGGGGGTGGGTACCAAGCTCGGAGGTGCATCGGCATCTCGGGCTGGAAGGGCCGGGGCCGTTCTTTGAGCTTCCTCGTACCGCAAGCGTTGCATTTGCATGTACTTGTCCCGGGCATCGAGTCGGTATTTGCGACGAATTTCTTCGATTTCGCACCTAGCCGCTCCTTGAATGCGTTCCAACGCCTTGCCCACGTTAACAACTTTCTTGCCTTCGATTTCCAGTTCTGCACCGCGTTGGAAATCGGCCTTGCCAGCATCCGTGCCACCTGATTGGACCGACAAACAAAGGCCGCGGAAGTAATGGACGCGAGGGTCCACGCTCCCTGCCTCGATGACCTGATCGAGGAGCGTTTGGGCTTGGGGGACGTCGCCGCGGAAGTACGAGTGGACCGCATGTCCGTAGACTTCGTCCAACGGATCCTGGGCGAGCAGAGGGGCGGAGGCAAAGCTCGCGAGAACAGAAAAGGTCAATGAAGTCAGTCGCAGTCGCATAGGATCGATTCCAGGGAGTCGTTGCGGTACCGTTACAGTTGGCATTCATAGTAACTGCCGGAACGCAGACTGCAAATAAATTGCCCAATCCTTTTTCTTTTGGTTTTTGGAAGGGAAGATCCTCCGGCCTCCGCCGAATGGGGTCGCAGGAGCAACCGATATGGCGAAACGGATCATTCCGTGGATCAGGGGTTTTTTTCGAGCTTTGTGGAATTCGTTGAGCCTGATTCTGGTGCTCAGCGTTACGGCTACGATTCCGATCGTGCAGTTGGCCAGTCTAGGTTACATGCTGGAATCTTCCGGGCGGGTGGCCAATGGTCTGCCGGTTCGCCGCTGCTTTCCAGGGGCCGGGATCGCCGGTGCAATGGTGTCCCGAGGGGTATGGCTGGTTCTGTCGTGGCTACCGGTATGGTTCCTGGCCGACCTGGCCTACAGTGCCGAATTGATCGAACCGGGCTCGGACTACGCCACGCGGATGCGAATCGCGGCCCGTGTCTTGGCGGTTGCCTGGGTGGTATGGGCGTCGTGGGCCTTGGTCCGCGGCGGCCGATTGTGGCATTTCCTGTGGCCGGCCCCAAAACTCTTTTTTCGAACGGTGTTCACCCGTCGAGCTTGGCACGAGATCGAGGACAAGCTCTGGGACTTCGTTGCTTCGCTCCGTTTTCCGTACTTGATGAAGATCGGGTTTTATGGAACGGTCGGGGCGCTGCTGTGGCTGATTCTCCCGGCAATCCTCATGATCATTGCATTGACCAGCCCTGCCGATGGCGCGTTGGGCTTCATCGGCTTTTTGGGCGCGGTGGGCATGTGGTGGCTGGTTCTGTTCCTGCCGTACTTGCCCGTGCATATGGCCAGCCAAAATCGCTTTCGGGCGATTTTCGATTGGAAAGAAATTCGCCGCGCATTTCGCAGGGCCCCATTCGCATTTTGCTTGGCACTCAGCGCGTTGGTCGCGCTGGCGATCCCTTTGTACTTGCTTCGGATCGAATCGATTCCCTCGCAGTTGCTGTGGATACTCTCGCTTTTCTTCGTGATCCTAATGTTTCCAGTCAAACTTCTAGCCGGTTGGGCGCTGCGGTGCAGTCGTCGCCGCAGCATCGATCGGCACTGGCTCCTGCGCTGGTCGGCGTGGTTGCCACAAGCCTCGGTGGCGGGCATCTACGTGGGCTTTCTCTATCTTGCCAAATTCACCCTCTGGGAAGGTGCAGCTAGCATCCTCCTCCAACACGCCTTTCTGCCACCGGTTCCATTCTATCTGCGGTGATTTCTATTTCGCGGAGTGACATCGATGCGAAAACGTGACCGCTCCTGCCTTAGGGATACACAGCGCAGCTCAGCGAGAAGGCCGGGTCCATGGTGTACGGTCGCGGGCGAGCCATCGGAACAGTGGCAAGGTCCCTTGCCAAAGGGAAAATCGAATGTTTCTTGCAAGCTGACGTATCGGCATGGCAGGTAACGTGGCTGTCCGCTGGATGTCCTCAGGCCCATGCGGCCAATCCCTTAACCGATCGACATAGGCTTCAATCCAATCCGCACCGTAGGGCTCCATGGTCGTTCGCTCCCTCCATTCTGCGGGAATGGCAGCGACACCGTATTGCGTCCCGATCAACGCGCCTGCGAGTGTCGCGGCGCTCGAGGTCTCGCCTCCTAAACGCACAATTCGCTCCATGCACTCGCGGTAGTTATCGCCATAGCGGAGCCATGCGAACACCGCCAACAATGGAGCGTCTACTAAGTTATTCTTCAACCCGTTGCGGTAGCCCAGCCCTCGGGCTGCTCGCATCAACGAACGTCCCTGTCGCAGGAATCTATCGAGCATTTCAAGGCGATCTTTCAGTGCAACGACGGCTGTCGATTCCATCAGCATCGGCAGGACTTGATCGGGTGCAATTGCAAATCTCGTCCCGTAAACTTGGGCGCACTGACTTGCAATGGCAACGAGCAATGACGTATTGGCAACGAGTGCATTTCGATGAGTGATGAGCGTTGAGCGGTGTATCCATCGCACGCCGGAGTGACTATGTCCTTGCAATATCACACTCATGATGGCAGCTCGGGCAATTGGATCGCGACCCTTGCCAGCCCTCAAGACATTGTGTCGAGTCCGTCGCATGCTTTGATGGAACCACTCGGTGCTGCTGGCCAGAGGGTGACTACGACGATACCACGTTAATCGAGACCGCAATACGGTACTGAAATCATCGACGCTGCACCTGGAGAGCAAGATGCTTTGCGTTGCCAGGATCATCGCGTGCGTACGATCTCCGGGCATTAGCGGCCATGGACTCCATTGAACAAGGCGGTCAATTCTTTGGCGGCGCGCCGTACTACGGCTCGGGGATCCACACAGGATGCTGAGAGCCTCGGCCACAGCGCATCCCATCAATGCTCCTTCCAATGCTTGCTCGCGCCGCGTTGTTGGAACAATGGTCTCCCAAGAGATTGGGGACTGCAGCGGCGTCCGCTGAATGTTCCCATCAACCACTTCGGCCAACGTGTCGAGCGGTTGGAATGCGGTGGGCTTGCTCGAACTTTGTCCGGTAGCCCCATGGCTCAAATACATTCCGGGCGCACTTCGATCAGAAGCGGTCGATGCCACGGTGTGTTCGATGGATTGTGAAAGCAAACAATCTTCCTCATTCATTCCTACGCGATGGCACTTTCTTCTTCTAGACTAGGTAAGGAACTGGATTCCGATACCAAAATCTAAGCGTTGGTTTCGTGAGAACTGGATTATTTGAAGTTTAAATCAGTACAATCAGTATGAGTCGTGTGTTAGGAACTTAAAAGCTTTTTTCTAAGGTTCTCAGGAGAACTGGTATGAATCAAACACCTCATCATGGTCATGGCCATCGGGCCAATCCAAGTCGACGCCTCCTCCTGCGAGCTCTCGCAGGCACCGGTTTGAGCGTGGTGGTCGCAAAGAAAATGTGGGCCAATATGCTCTTCGAAGACGGACTGCCACCCACCGCGCCGCAAACCAAAGGACCTTTCTATCCGATTCCAGAAATTGAAAAGCAGAAGTACTTCGATGCCGACCTGACACGACTCGATGACAAATCGCCCGTCGCCGAAGGGGAGCAAATCGCAATCCGTGGTGGAGTCGTTGGTATGGACGATCGACCACTTGCCAATGTCATTGTTGAAGTTTGGCAAGCCTGTATGACCGGCCGCTACAACCATCCTCAAGACAAAAACGATCGATCGATGGATCCGAATTTTCAGTATTGGGCCCGCATGCTGACGGGGGACGATGGTCTGTTCACGTTCCGTACCATCCAACCGGGCAAGTATCCGGGCCGAACTCCACACATCCACTATCGCATCGTAGCTCCCCAGCGAACTGAATTGGTCACTCAAATGTACTTCGAGGCCAACGACGAGCTCAACCGCAGGGATGGTATCTACATGGACCTCAAGCCGGAACAACGAAAAGGGGTCACGGTTGCCATGACCAACCGCCCCATTGTTGAGAACGATCGTAAGGCCGAACAACTACCGACGGGCGAATTCAAAATCGTTCTCGGACCATTGAGCGATCGCAAAGCGACGCCACCGATGTAGCAACGGGCTGTCGTTGCTAGCGTTCTTGAACGAATTGCGTGCCCGAGATCTTCAGCGTCGATTGCTAGCGATCTTGCGAGCTCGCGTTGATCTGGCAGAAATACGCCTCAACCGGCTTGATCGTTAAAGTTTCCCTAAACGCACCAGTCGTTTTTGTCGACAACCTTTAGCAAGGGATGGAGGATGAGTGGTGCGGGAGAGAGGACTTCGGATCCTCTCTCCCCGCGACGATGCGAGCAGTCGCGGTTTAAGAGGTACTTTCCACAGTGACGATAGGGTTGCGAAAAGCCGTTCTCGCGCCAGCTTTGCAACTGTACCTTGCGATCACCGTGGGCTTGTTCGCGACCGCGCAGGAGTCGCTATTCCGTGAACCTGAAGTGGAAACAAACTGGCTTCGTTTGGTTCAAGATCGGGGAGTGGATCAAGAAAATGGAATGTTGGCTCAGGAAGACATGGATTCGGGTGAAAGCACCGACTTCAAATTCGATCCTTCGTCCTACGGAATAGGCTACGACCGCGGAATTTATTTGCGGTTACGTCAGGAAAAAGATTCCTTTGAAATCAAAGCGAATTTGCGATGGCAGTTTCGATTCGTAAATTTCACTCGCAACACCGAGTCCTGGACCAATAGTGCCGGGGTGACGCTCCCGGTTTTGGATCGCCGGTATTTCGACATCGAGCGAGCCCGTATGATTCTTTCCGGTCACGCCTTCGATCCCAGCTTGATTTACTACGTACAAGTCGACGGTGACACGGACAGCGCGCATGTGATTTCGATTATCGAAGGCTGGGCCGGTTGGCAGTACGCTGAGAATCACCGCATCTTACTGGGGAAAGGCAAGGTTCCGGCGGCCCGAAACTGGATCCTGAGCATGATCAATACGCGCATGGTCGATCGATCCATGGCGAACGAATACTTCCGCCCGAACCGAACGACAGGCATCTTTTTCGAGGGCGACCTCAATCCCGCGACTGAGTACTTATTCATGATCGGCCAAGGCTACAACACCGACGGACTTACGCCCCAAGAAGTCGGAGATAAC
Source organism: Pirellula sp. (assembly GCA_041752005.1). Taxonomy (GTDB): domain Bacteria; phylum Planctomycetota; class Planctomycetia; order Pirellulales; family Pirellulaceae; genus JBKCUI01. Next base: position 21,110 of record JBGSHV010000070.1, read on the forward strand.
TTTGCACTTGCCGGCTCTTTGACACGCGATGTTATTGGCGACTACGGTTCCAACCGACCCATCGACTTCGAATTTCATGACGAGTTGGCGGTGCGATTGGGCATTTCATCGGTTGCTGCGATCTCAGGAACACCAGGCAGGCAATCGCAGGAAGCTGACTTTTTGCGACTGACCGACGGAACGCGGATTACCGAGGAGGGAGCATTGGTTCCCGGGGTTCGGGTCGAGAGTTTCAATGTATTTCTGCTCACGTTCGATGCGGCTTACAAGTATCGCGGTTGGAGCGCTAACGGCGAGTACTTTATTCGCTCCGTTAGTGATCTCGTGCCCGACATGCCGGTGTCCCTTCCCGATGTGGGGCTTCAACAAGGCTTCTATTGCGAGGGTGGATTCTTTCCTATTCCGAAGCGGCTCGAATTTAACTCCCAGTATTCCTTTGTGACGGGCGATGAGGGTTCGTCGAACACCTATGCAACCGGATTTTCGTACTATCCTCGCAATTCACACAATCAAAGACTCTCAGTGGACGGGACTTACTTGGACGGAAGCCCGACCAATAGCACGGGTGCGGATATCCCAGTGGGGGGGAAAGGCTTCTTGCTGCGAATGGAGTGGCAAGGGTACTTCTAAACCACGCGATCATCTGCTCTTGGCACGCCGACGCAGAATCCCTAACGTCACCGCCAATCCAAAGCCCCCCGCGTCAACATGATTTTTTCTAGGGAGCCAATCAGGCTTAACCGTTGATCCTTCGATACCCAACCGGGTTCTAAGAAAATGCCAGGGGCGAACCGATGAAACCACGACGACGACTCTATGCTGCCAATGTGGTCGAGCAACCTTCGGTTGCGATTCTGGTCCATGGAACCTTTGCAGGGTCGGATAACGATCGAGGCGACAAGTGGTGGCAGTCGGGCAGTCCCGTGGCCGAACAATTGGCCTCGCGATTGCCTGATTCGGTTCAAATCGCTCCGGAACCGCATGTGTTTCATTGGTCGGGCGAAAATAGCGAACGGGCTCGCAACAAAGCCGCGGTTGCGTTGTTCGAGACAGTCAAACGCTTTGAACGCGCAGGCCAACCCTACCACCTCGTCGGACACAGCCACGGTGGATCGGTGATCTGGAACATGTTGAAACTGGCGACGATCCGGCGACGGTCCCTGGATTTGCTCCGGACCTGGACCACCGTCGGAACGCCATTCCTGCAACATCGTAGCCGCGATGCATGGAATCCGGCCAATATTGTCGCCTTGATCGTCGGCTTGATGCTGTTGCGCCCCGTGTATCGCACCTCGAAACATTTAGCCATCCTTTTATGGAATGCAGCCATTGGCAATCGTCAAGGGATGCTGCTCACTTCCGACGGACCGTTGAGAATCGGTAACTTCTTTGACAACCCAGTCCTGGCGTTTCTCCATTGGACCGGGATTCCCATGACAGAAACATCCGACGGAATACAGGTTGGTTGCTACGATCCGAATGGAACGCAGTCCCTGGCTGCCTATCTCTTCCTAACGGGCGAAGGACTCTTCCTGTTGACGATGGCACTGGCGGCCGCATACACGTTGTTGCTGGTTGGACTGATGTGCATACGTCCGGTGATCGAGTCCTACCGCTTGCGCGCCGAAAACAATCTCGAGGATGATGCATTCGCGAAGTACCAGCCGCGATGGTTAGGCTTGTGGTCCACCGACGATGAGGCCATCAATGGACTTCGAGCCACGCTCGATTTGTCGATGAGTTTCTTCGGGAAAATGACTCCCCGCGAGCGCGTCTTCCTTTCGGACAATCTCAATCTATTGTCGAGTCCCATTTACTGGGTCGCTGCTCCGGTCTTCAACTTCGTGATCCAGCCGCTGATCGATCGCTCAATTCGCGGGATCGTGACAAAATCGGCTCAAGGGAACGATCGTCCCACGGCAAACATCATCGATGTGTCACCATGCCCTTTTGCTGCTTCGATCCACGTGGCGCCGCCGCTCCCATCGCAACTCACGGAGGAATTGGTCCGCTGCGCGGATCTCGCGGCCTGTGACATCGCGCCGAAGTTGCGCAAACTGCTAAGTTTGCCCTCGTTCACCGCCGGCTTGCAATCTTTTAGCAACGACCTGGCGGGCGGTGAATTGGTGCACACGGCCTACTTCGATCACGACGAAATTCTCGATTTGATTGCATGCAATCTCGCATGGGGGACGAGCGAACATGCCATGCGCAGTACCATGGCCCGCATGCAGCCATGGCTAGTGGCTTGGTTCGCAACCACCAAATCAAACCTACAAATCATCGATTCCAACTTGTTCGAGTTGGACATGACTCCGCTTCAACCGGCCCGTTCGGCAGCCTAACGACCCGTGCGATTGCTCAGCGACTGGGTGTTTAGCGACTGCTGTGCCACTTTGGATCGGTATAGCGTTCAGCCAACCATCGCTGCGTTTCGTGCGGCATCGCTTCGCGTAGGACGTGCGTGGACCACGGCTCCGTAGCATTCCAAACGCGCTGCATGCATCGGCTTAGCCGTCGCGTAAATCCGCTTGGGTCGACGAGGCTATCTTTTAAACTGGTCACGAACTCGGCATGCGGCCGACCACGTCGATACTCGGGTTGTTTTTGCGGCATGGCCAAATACGCGTCGATCCACTCCAGAGGCATGTCGATCAGCAAAGTTCCGTGGTACAGGATCCAATCCTTCTTCACTCGCAACGCATTGCCGGAAATTTTTTGATCGTCGACCGTCAAATCGCATATGCCTTGGATTTCGACCCGACGATCGAGGCCGTGCTCGATCAACGCGGATTGCATGGCGGAGCGGGTCCGGTCCATGACCATGCGATGAACTTCGTCGAGCTGCCGACACTCCGGTCGCGCTTCGAGAGACAGCAGCAAGCTATACATGCAGCATCCAGGACCGGCCACAATGGGTGCGCCACCGCTCATGCGGCGCAAAATTGGAATCCCATCTTCGCGACAGCGATCGGGCTGTACCTCGGCATCGATTCGGCTCGATCGGCCCAGAACCACACACGTTGTGGGCATACTCCACCAACGCAACACCTCGCTCGTCGATGATGACCGCTCGCTGCCGCTCGACGATGATGACAGCTCGCTGCGGCTCGACGGTGATGACCGCTCGCTGCCGCTCGACGGTGATGACGTCCTATGGGCGAGTTCGATCAAGGCTTCGTCCCAAGCCAGATTTTCTTCGGGAGTGCCGAACGAAGAATCGAGGTAATGCATCACACCAATTCGATGATGGCTTTGAGAACCCCGTTCTCAGGACGGGTGAAACCATCGAAATCCCGTTCAGCGTTCTCGAAACTTGTTCGATGCGTGATCCATGGATCGGTGCGAATGGCTCCCTGTTCGATCAAACGGATGATCTTTGGAAAATCCGTGGGCAGCGCGTTTCTGGAAGCTAAGAGATTTATCTCCGGCCGATGCAACGCGGGATGCTTGAACGCAATCTCGTCCTGCGTGATTCCGACATAAACCAGGGTTCCTGTCGGAGCGACAAAACCCAGCGCGGCGGACATCGAATGGCGATTCCCGGTTGCATCGATCACGATGCTGTACAAATCGCCATCCGTTAGCTTCAGGGCCGCATCCATTCCGTTGTCTTGGGGACTGACTTCGATCAAATTGCCGATGCCGTAATGCGTTTGGACGAATTCGAGCCGAGCGCGGTTCATGTCCATGACCGAGAGTTCGGCCCCGGTCAAGCGTACGAATTCCAATGCAGAGATGCCGATCGGACCGGCCCCGATGATGAGCGCACGATCGTTTTGCGTCGCACCGCTGCGATGACTGGCGTGGCATCCGATGGCCAAGGTTTCGACCAAAGCCAGTTGATCCATCGTCAATTGCGATGACGCATGCAGTTTGTCGGCTCGAATCAAAAAGCGATCGCACAATCCGCCATCGGTCATGACGCCGATCACCTTTAGTTGAGAACAGCAATTGCCTGCCCCTTTGCGGCAAGCGTAGCATGTCCCACAATTCATATAAGGTTCCACGCTGCAGCGATCGCCAACTGAGACATTGTCGACTCCCGTCCCGATTTCGAGAACCTCAACCCCGAGTTCGTGGCCAGGGATGCGTGGGAAAGCGAAGAACGGAAATTTACCGAGGTAGCAACTCACATCGGTCCCGCAGACTCCCATTCGATGCGTTCGTACCAATGCCATGCCCGGCCCAGGCGAGTGCGGTTCCTCGATTTCGATGCGTTGCAAGCGTTTGGGTTCGACTATCTGAATCGCGCGCATGATTTAAGCTGAATTTGGAAAGTAAGAGATGTCCGGTGGCTGTGTGTGTTGGAGCGATCGGAATTTATGATACCAACGCGACGCGCTTGCCGGTCTTGGCCGACTTGTAAATGGCCTGGATCAATTCCACGCTCCGACGGCCCTCGTTGCCATCGATCTTGGTCGATGCTTTGCCGTGAATCCCCTTCAAAAAATCCTTAAACAACTCGCGGTGGGACGCGTGGCCGATGGCGGACGGGTCCGAGGCACCACCGCCGGTCGTATTGCCTTGCATCTCGGTGAGGATCTTTGCGTCGGCCTTGGTCGGCTTGGCAAATCGCCAATCGACGAGGGCTTCTTCCTCCAACACCGCCATCCCCTGTGAGCCTGCGATTTCGATTCGTTTCAGACTGCCTGGGAAGGCTGCTGTGGTAGCAACAATGGTGCCCAGAGCACCGGATTCGAACTCCAAGCTGGCCACCGCTGTATCCTCGACTTCGATCCGTTCGTGCGCCCGAAGGGCTGTCATGGCACTCACTCCCCGCACCGGGCCCATCAACCACACCAGCAAGTCGACGCTGTGGATGGCTTGGTTCATGAGCGCCCCGCCACCATCGAGCTGCCACGTGCCTCGCCATTTGCCGCTGTCATAGTACTGCTGCGTTCGGTACCACTTGACGATGGCATCGGCCACCGAGATCGCCCCGAAGCGATTCTGGTCGACGGCCGTTTTCAGCGTTCGCGCCGATCGATGAAATCGTGACGGAAAGATGGTCCCGAGATGCACCTGACGCCGTTCGCATTCAGCGATCAATCGATCGCAACGCTGGGTTGTTACCTCCAAAGGTTTTTCGACCAACACATGTTTGCCAGCCCTCGCAGCTTCGAGTCCAGGTTCAAGATGCGCACCGCTGGGAGTGCAGATGGTAACGACATCCAATCGTGGATCGCGGAGCATGCTGGCCAAATCGTCGTACGGCGTGCCTCCATACTCTTTGGCAAAGGCCGTCGCTTTGGCGAGATCTCGGCTGTGGCACGCCACGAGTTGTGAACCACGCATCTCTGCGATTGCCTTGGCATGAAAGCGGGCGATCATCCCGCAACCCACGATTCCCCAACCGAACATCGATCCACCTCTTACTTCGGAGTACAACGAATTCCGTTAGCGATCGGCCCGTAACGATGCGAGCAAGGGTTGACGCATGGCCAACACCGCTGCACCGACGCAAAACACCAACCCGAGCAACACGACCCAAAGCAGCATCAACAGCGGAGACGCGACCGCGGCCATGCCCTGTCCCTGCAACAGCACAGGCGCAGAGGCCAATAATGCTGCAGTCAAACCAATACCAATGCCACGAATCAATTGCCAACCGTTTTCGAGGGACAACGTCCAAATCAAGCGGTTCTTGGAAAAACCCATAGCCCGCATGGCCGCCAATTCGGAACTGCGTTCCAGTGCGCTGCGCAGTTGTGTCACTCCCAATCCCAACGTGCCTAGCAACAATCCCAACCCGCCCAAGACTTGGAACGCGCTCAAGTAGGTATTTTGTACCGCCAGCAATCGGGCGAGGATGTCGGAGGCCGAAGCGCAACTGAGCCCTTCGTTGGACCAACCGGTTTCCAATGCTGTCCGAATTTCCGTGAGGGTAGCGGACGGTACCTTCGGTTCTTTGGGTTTGACCAAGAACAATCGGTAGCCACTGATCTCTGGGAAGATGCGTTGGAAGTTCGACTCGCCGATCCACAGACTTCCCTGCAGCACCGTATTTTGGGAAACTGCTACCGTGCGAAAGTGCACTTTGCGATCGGCAAACGTGTACGCGAAGGTCTCGCCCGTGTAGCCTCCTAGGTGCAGTGCCCATAAAGCCGTGTTCTGATCCAGGATGACTGGGATCGGCGAACTCTCCGTGCCGTCGCCGGAAGTTTCGAGGGCACGCCACGGTGAGGGCGCTCGACCGGGTTGGTCGGGGGCAACGGCATTGCTTGCCGCAGCGTCCGTGGCAAACCATGCGAACTCCGAGTTGCCTTGTGCGTCACGATCGACTCGGGCGATATCTGCCGAGATGCCTAGCACCTGCGGCTCATGGGCCTGGAATAGATTGTTGCAACTCGCATCGTCCCCACCTCGCATTCGCACGCTCACTATCTCGGCCTGAGTCAAGACCTCCGCTTGAGAGGCCAGCGCCAATCGCTGCTGTTTGGCTTCGCCGATATTGATCGCGATCCCTTGAGCGCTTTTGGCGACAAACGCAATCCCACCTGTTCCGCGACGATCGGGTTGGGCTTGAAACAAACTCATGGACAGGATCAGAAACGAAGCGATCGCCATCAGCGACACCGTCAGAATACTTCGGACCGGTGAACGCTGAGCATTGCTTCGACTCAAGCCGAGGATTCCCAAGGTCCGATAGCGGGTTTGGCCCGAGGTCCGGGAATCGGGTTGTCCTGAGGCTTGGGAACCGGTTTGGAGGCTGCCGGTGCGAGCATGCGATCGCAATCCCCAATACATCCACAACACACCCGAGACCATCCAGAGCATGCCGCTCCCGACAAACGCGCCCGCTTGGGCTTGGCCTTGGGCAAATACCCCCGAGAACATGATGATGACTCCCAGGACCGCCGTCAGGATCGATAGCCACAGAATCCATCGTCCCGAGCCGGCAGAGGACGCATCGTTTTCCATTCGACCCTTCAGCAATCGCGCCACGCTGGCGGTTCGCAATTGCCGAGTTACTAACCAAGTCGTCAGCAACGAAACGAGAAAACCTGCCAACCAACCGATCCAAAGACTCTCTGGCCGCACGTAAAAATTAAGGAACGATACGGAGATGGCACCTACCCACCACGAGCGAAGACCCGCCAGCATGGCGTACGCATATCCGACCCCCAACCCCACGCCGAGGGTGGCACCCAACAGAGCCACGAGGCTGGCTTCGCACAGCAGCAATCGACGCACCTTGGCCCGCGTCCAGCCCGACGCCATCAATAACCCCCAATGGTCAGCTCTGCGTTCAATGGTCAAACGAAACAGCAACGCGACCAGCAGCAACGACGCGGCGATCACAAAGAAACTCAGGGACAGAAACAACGCGTCAAAAGGTGTGGTGCCCGATGCCGCTCGCAATTGCTGTTCGCGAATGGCGATCTCGCGCCAACCCATCGCATCGAGATGCGCTCGGGATTGGGTCAAGATTTTAGGGGCAAGCTCTGCCCGCTCGGCGTCGGTCAAGCCATCGAAACGGAGCGACGTTTGATCGCCAAACCGCGAACCGAATAACTCGCGAGCCAGTGCGTCGTCGATAAACAACTTCGGGGTCAATCGATAGTCCGTCCAGTATTCATCGTCGGCGCTCTCGATCTTGCGTTCAAGTGGAAAGGGGGTTTCCCAACTCGAGATCGATTCCTGATCCGTGATGCCAGGTACCTCAGGCGTCCATTCGGTATCGTTGAAGGGAGTGGGCGCTTCCGTGAACTTCGCCGGCGCGGTGCGGCGGTACGGAGAACTGGGCGGAGTGAGTGGTGCGATCGCAACGACCTGAACCTCGAAATGCTTTTCGACCTCGGTTCCATCGACGGTTTCGGGCAGGTAATAATCGATCCTCAATCGATCCCCCACCCGGGCTTTCATCTCGTCGGCAATCCATCGATTGAGAATCACCCACCGCATGTCGGCAGGCGGAGATTCAACCGACACGCCACTGACCTTCAACATGGACTGCGCGAGCTCCCACGGTAGCCCGCTGATGGTCGAGTAAGGAACCGGGCGACCCGATTCGGGACGGGCGACCGTATCCGTGGAATCGAGATCCGTGGATTCGATGACCTCGGTGTTGTTGGCTAGGTACGTCAAGATCCGTTTGGGTTGCTGGTCCGCGAGTGTATCGGAAAAGGCTTTGGTTAGTGCATCGTTGAGGAGCATTTGGTCGGACATGAGTTGATCGTAGTCGTAGATGACTGCCGGCTCGCCAGCCCCTTGCGATTCACCTATTTCCGTGTCCGGAAAGACCCGTCGTACATGTTGCCAGGTCAGCCCGATATCTTGGAGTTCCAGGGCCAATTTCGGAAGCACGGTCTGGTCGGTTGAATGGGACTGGTTTGTCTGTGCGACAGCATTGATAAGGCCTTCGATCTCGAGCGCTTTTTGAAGAGAGGACTTGGAGGCAAAGGCATTCAGGACTGGGCGTTGATCGCTGCGCAGGGAAAAGCGTCCGAGGCTCGCATCGGGCACGATGGCCACCACCTCCCATCGCGAAAGCGCGGTCGTATCGTTGTCCCGTTTCCCAAGTGCACTATCGGCCGGTACGACTGCTTGTCGAGACACCTTGAGCGTCACCGCATCGCCGACCTGAACCCCCAGTTTATCGGCTAACGCGCGGTTGAGGACCAACTGTTGGCCATCGGGCAATACGTCGGGAACCACATCCCCCATCGACCAAAAGTTCGCGTCGACTCCGAACAGTGACATTTCCGTGGCCCGTTGCGAGCGCAGTTGTTCGCCATCGCGCGTCTGGAACTCGGCGACCACGGAATCGATCATCAGCAGGCCATTGAGCTCTGGTGCTGTGTCGAGCGATGATTCGCGAAACCAACGTGGAGCGATGACGATCCGTTCGATCGAACCGATGCGATCCAGGGCAATGAAGCGAAGCGAGCCACGCATGCTGTCGCCGACGATCAGCGCGCCGACGATGACCGCGCTGCTGACAGCGACGCCGGCCGCGACCGGCAGAAGGAGTCGGTGGTAGTAAGCGATCGTCCGCAGGACCAAAGCAATCATGATACAGCTCTCCTTGTCGATCTATTGATTCAGCGACGGTCTATTTATTCGGCGGGTGCGAAGTACTTCGCGGTCTCTCCAGCATCGGCGTTGAGCCATTGAACCGATCGCCAAAAAGGCGCGATGGAGTCTAAAGCCAAGGCATCGGCTGATGGGGCCGGCATGGGCCGCGTGCTCACAACGATCAAATGCTCGACATGCCGATTTTCACGTTCGAGCATTTTCATGGCTGGGATGAGCGTTGCAGCGGTGCCGCCGCGGGCGTTGGCCAATCGATCGAGCAACGCATGGCCTTGAGAACGCGCGGCGACTCGCGAAGCGACGGTGGGCTGCGCATCGGCGATGGCCACCGTGATCGATCCGACATTGGCGTGTGTCATTTGATGCACGAGGGTGGCTAGAAATTCGACTGCGGTGTCTTCAATCAGAACATACCGTTTGCGGGCTTCCAGCGACGGATCGCTCGGGATGACCAGATCGAGAAGCAGAACCAGCTCGCGGCTTTCGGGTTGTTGAAACTGCTTGACCACCAATTCGTCGCGCCGCGCCGAACTCCTCCAATGGATGGCCCGTGGACTATCTCCAATACGGTAGGACCGAAGTCCAAAAAATTCGCCTTCGTCGGCCAAGGACCGGACGCGTCGATGCCGCGCACCGGAATTTCGAACCAAGAATAATTCCTGCCACGACGGCAACAAGCGTCCCAGGGCGGGCTGTACGATGAAGTGCCGGGACTCCTTTTGTGTCAATACGCCGCGCATCAATCCCAAAGGGAAACGCGTGGTCATCTCGAGTCCCATCCATTGGTAACGGCCACGTCGTTCGGCCACGCATCGGTAACGCTGCGTGCGCGAGGATCGCGGGGGAACGGATAAAAACAACAAACTGATCGTTTGTGAAGCCCGATGGATGGTCGACAGGACCGGTGCGAACACCATCCGGTCTTGCACGAGTACTAACCATGATCCCAACCACGACTTGCCGTTTCTGAGCACCAATTCAATCTCGAAAGGGCGGCGCGCATAGACGGCGCGCGGCAGTCGCCGATCGATCGATAGATCGACCAGTGTCTTTGCGCACACGCGCCATTGAATCAACATCATCCCGAACAAAGTGCCAGCCAGAATGACCAGCAAGTTGACGTCGCGCAGCACAGCTCCGAAAAGGATAAAGCTGATCATGAACAAGAACTGCAATCCCTCGCGCGTCAGACGCGTTCCGACCGGATGTGCACTTCGACGGTATTGGCGGTAGACGCGTAGCGTTCCCGCCAACCATTCTTTGGTAGCTGCAAACGCGCTGGATACGGGGCCCTGTTTGCGATTGTTCATGCGCGTTACACAGGTACCGAGACCGATTCCAAGCATCGTTGGATGATCGCCTCGGCCGCTGCCCGGTCGCTGCCGGCGGCAAATCCCCGAGGCAATACACGGTGGGCGAGTACGCAGGTGGCCAAGTTCTTGATGTCGTCGGGAATGACATAGCCACGACCGGCCAAAACCGCGCTGGCCTGAGCTGCGCGATAGTAAGCCAATGCGCCACGTGTGCTGATCCCAACCTGCAAATCATTGCTCTTGCGGGTGCGTTCGACGATGTCTTGCAAATAGTCAAGGAGCGAATCTTCGAGGCGAACGTCGCGCACCATTGCCTGGGCATCTTTGATCTCAGCGAGTGAAACGACTGGGGTCAAATGGTCGACGGGTTCGCCATTGCGGTGCGAACGCAACACGTTGCGTTCGGCTTCGCGTTCCGGATAGCCGACGTCGATCCGCATGATGAAGCGATCGAGTTGGCTTTCGGGCAGGACATAGGTTCCTTCGAACTCGAAGGGGTTCTGGGTCGCAATGACCAGAAATGGATCGGGCATGGGGTGGGTGATGCCATCGATGCTGGCCTGCCGCTCGCTCATGGCCTCGAGCAGTGCACTCTGTGTCCTCGGGGGAGCTCGATTGATTTCATCGCCGAGCACGACGTTTGCGAAGATTGGACCAGGACTGAACTTGAACTCACCATTGTGGTAAATGCTGCTCCCAACGATGTCGCTGGGGAGCAAATCGGGTGTGAACTGCACCCGCGTGAACCGTCCATCAATGCTCTTGGCCAACGCCTTGGCCACCAAGGTTTTGCCGACCCCAGGTACGTCCTCGAGCAAGATATGTTCGGCGGCGAGCAGCGCGATGAGCGTTTTTCGGACGACTTCCTTTTTTCCAAGCACTACAGATTCAATGTTTCCCTGCAATCGCTGCAAGGTCGTCTGGATCGTCGAGTTCATTCCGCTGCCAGTCTGCTAACGCGTCGATCGATCCTGATGGATGCGGCCGCGCACGGGAAAACGTTGTTCAAGATTGCTGTTTCGGAGAAGCTCCCTTTTATCGTGCAAAACTCCGAGAATGACAAGGTCCGGGGCCCTCTATCGTAGCCACTCCGGATAATACCCGCACGGGACCGCACCCTCCACACACCCGCGATCCGTCCGGCCTCTTTATCGTTACAACTGCCGCCATCGGAACGATCCGCCACGCTTTGACATCGCATTTGGAGGTCTTCACCCCTCTTCGGCCATGCACCACGACCTAGCGTTCCATGCTGCGAATTTCCTCGTTCGGTGACGATCTGACGATTGGCCAACCGTTGCGAATCAACCCCTGCTCCCAGGTGTTATGTCGATGAACGTTTCCTCGTTGTCCAATTCCGCTGACGTGGCCCACGCGTTCCGCGATGGTGTGATTCTGCCCTCGACGGGCGAGTCCCGTGCTTCTCGCATCGCCTCGGACGAAGCTCAGGCGTCGTCGCTGCAACGGTCCCGCTGGCTTGGTCGCTCCCTGGCGTATCGCATTGCGTCCGATCTCGGTGACCGCGATTCTTCCCCCCGCGACGTCTTGCCTTTGGGCCTATCCGGGAACCCATCGACGGGTGCACCGCGAGATCCAAGTATCGAAAACTCCTTGACCGAATTGCTGCGAGCCGTGGAGAGAACCGTGGTCAGCGGACTTGAGCCGGCGAACGAGTCGGCCAGTGACGCCGTCAGCAATCAATCACTCAGTTCCAATCAACGCATTCGGGAACTGAAGGCATGCCTGCCATGGGCGCACGATCAAATGAGGGATTGGGATCCCACCCTTCGCGAATCCTGCTTGTTGAAAATCCTGCTCCCCTATTACATGGCCACACCTCGCCGCGAGGATGGAGCTCGCACGACGCTGAACGACGTGTTCGAGCACGGCTCTTGGCTGATGTTGGAGCTGGTCTCTGTCCTAGAACTCCATCGTTGCTTGCAACCCTCGGGTTTCGCGGAATGGATCAATGAGCCGAAACGGATGCCGTTGGATCCTAGGCAAGCCATTGCCGAATCCTTCCGAATTTCATTGCCCGATGTCGTGGTCGCCTTGTGCGAACGACTCGAACAATCGCACGCCACCTACTGCCCAGGCGCGTTGGACCTCGCGTCGCTGTCGCGTGCGACGCTGGGCGCACGGGGCGGTTACGCAACCCAAGAGACACGGCCAAGTGATGCCTTGCACCAACAATGGTGGTCCATGGCTTGGCAAGTCTGCAGTTCTCAGTCGCTCCCCATGTCAACGAGTCGATCCAACTCGCAAGGCATGGAATGGAATCAATTCCTCGAACATTGGTCGCGTCTTTACGACTCCCTGCAGCTCCCCGCAGCGGACGCAGAAAGTGCGGTCCGCGAGCCGGACGATGTTCCATCCCCCCGTCGCCCAGCCCTCGACCCTCGTATCGTTGAAGTGCATTCGCCCAAAGAGACTGTTTTTGTTCGGAGCCTCGATGTGTTGCTCCATGCATGCCGCGTGGATCAAGGCGCATTGGCGCTGGTCATCGTCCGATGGGTCGATGAACCGGTAGAAGTCGGCTCGGGCAAAGGCACCAGGGATGATGGTGAAATACCTTACTGGCCGTCGGACCTTCTCGATGCGATGGATGCAACGATGGAGGCCAATTGCGTTCATGGATTTCGAACCGACTCAGGCGATGTTGCCTTGATTTATCGTGATGTCGATCGAGGAGAGATCGCTCAAGGAGTTCGCGATGGTTTTGCGAAACTGCGGAAAACCATGTTCGACCCACGCGGCATGGCGAGCCAAGCCCCAATCCCATGGATTGCTGGCATCGCTTTGGTTAGCGGTCCATCGCGGTCGTTCCAAAGCGACCAATTAGTCGACGCTGCATGGCGTTGTTTAGAAAGTGCTAACGTCCAAGGTACCGCGTCGATCAAATCGATCGAAGTCTTCTAGTGCGTTGCAGCCGTCGCTTGGTTGTTCGACCCAAACAATTTACCAATGGCCGATTTGATCCATCAATCGGTCCGCGCTGGTGAACGTCTCGGCTCGCCAACCGGCCGAACGGGCTCCCTCGATATTGTCGTGGCGGTCATCCACAAAAAAGATTCCGCTCGGTTCACAGCCGGCTTGCTCAGCCGCAATTCGGTAGATCAATGCATCGGGCTTCATGCTCTTGGCTTCGTACGACAGAATGATCGGTCCGAACCAGTCGTGCACTTGTGGGTACTTCTGCTCGACAATCCATTTCCAGTGGGCCTCGCAAGTGTTCGATAGCAATCCGATCGGAATACCACTTCTTCGGACGTGCTCGAGCACCGGAAGGATCTGTGGATTGGGAATGAACATGTCCGCCGCGGCTTGAAGCATGGCCGGCTTGTCGAGCGACTTCCCAAGCGACTCGGCGATGGTGTCGATGAACTGTTCCCCGGTGATAAAACCCGTTTCGTACTGGATCTGCAAATCGCTGTCCATGATCAGAGAATGCATTTGGAGCGGGGATACCCCGGCGATCCTCGACATTGATCGCATCGCGAACGCGTGATCGAAGTAGAGCAGTACGTTGCCCAGATCGAAGTACATGAATTCAGGTTTTGGAATCACAATATGGCATTCTTACAACAGGGAACCTTCAAACGTCTTATGAAGAGCGGCTAGACCGCGCTCTCCATCCTTGCCGTCGATCACTACGTTCACCCGTAACTCACTGGTGTTGATCATCAGCACATTGATGTTTTCATCGGCCAAGGCCTTGAACATGGCGATGGCCACACTGGTATGACTACGCAGTCCGATGCCGCTGACCGATAACTTGGCGATGTCGGTCGATCCACCGATCTTGCGAAACTGGTAACCCGTTTTACCGAGCACATCCAAACACAAATCCATCTGCTCGTCGGGCACCGTGAATGAAATGCTTGTTTCACCGAGGTAACCATCGCAGCTCTGGACGATCATGTCGACGAATACGCCGGCCAAGGCGACCTCGCGAAAAACCTTCTCGGCCAAGCCTGGAGTATCGGGAACGCCGGTCAACGTCACCCGGGCTTGATCCCCGACCAGCGAGATATCGAGGAGTGTCAATTGCTCCAAATTTGATTGGCTCAATCGTTCGACGATTTCATCCGCGTTCTCATGAACGGAGACCTGTCCCGGAAGCCATTGATTGGCATCGGCGGGTTTGACATGCAGCGCAAAGGCTTGGTGAACGGCCCGCAGCGCCGGGCCGGCTTGCGAACGTTGGACCAAGCAACTGATTTTGATTTCGCTGGTGGTGATCATCTGAATGTTGATGCCGGCAACCGCCAACGCGGCGAACATTTTCTCGGCCACACCGGTTTGCTTGGCCATGCCCAGCCCCACCACCGAGACTTTGGCAACAGCATCGTCATGGGTGAACCCTGTAGCGCCGGTAACGCGAACCGCCTCGTTAACGGCCCGCAACGCTTCCTTCAATTCGATACTGGGGATGGTGAACGAGATGTCGGCTCGATTCTCCATTCCGATATTTTGAACGATCATGTCGACCGTGATCTTGCGATCAGCCAGACGTTTGAAGATCTCAAAACTCATTCCGGGCGAATCGGGGACGCCTTGGACCGTGATCCGGGCTTCGTCGCGCGTTAAAGCGGCCCCGCTCACCGGTACCGTCGGCGACTCGGGATCCGACACAATCATCGAACCCGGAGCATCGGAAAAACTACTGCGAACTCGAATTGGAACATTGAATTTTTTTGCGAATTCAATCGAACGGTTGTACATGACGCTTGCGCCCAAACTAGCGAGTTCGAGCATCTCGTCGTAACTGATCATTTCCATTTGGCGGGCTTCGGGCAGCAACCGCGGATCGGTCGTATAAACGCCATCGACATCGGTGTAGATCTCGCAGGCATCCGCTCCGAGGACGGCGGCCAAAGCCACGGCGGTCGTGTCGCTCCCGCCGCGACCCAAGGTGGTGATGTTGAAGTCATCGTCGACCCCTTGGAAACCAGCCGCGATGACGATGTTCCCTTGAGCGAGCAAACGTTGGATGCGGTCGGTCGAGATTGTTTTGATGCGGGCTTTGGTGTACGAACTATCAGTGCGAATCCCCATCTGAGCGCCGGTCAATGAGATCGCGCGATAGCCAAAGCGATGGATAGCCATCGCCATCAGGGCCACGCTGACCTGCTCACCGGTGCTCAAGAGCATGTCCATCTCGCGAGCCGGTGGCTCGTCATTGATCTGTTTCGCCAAATCGATCAAATGGTCGGTCTCGTGCCCCATGGCACTGACGACCACCACGACCTGATTTCCTTCTTGATGAGCCCGGATGGCTTTGCGGGCGGCGGATTGAATTTTATCAGGAGTGGCAACGCTTGTACCACCAAACTTTTGAACAATCAGAGGCATCGAAACAACCAATTCGGAGACGCGTGGGATTCATTGCAGATTCAAAATGCGTTTCATGGACCAATCGGCCACAAAACTCCGCAAGATCATACCAGCATCCGAATCCTTGAGAATTCGAAAACAGAGGGACAAACGGACCACAATGCCAGCGAATCTACGAGCACACCTCAGCGCCGCAAGGCTTCGCCCGACGGGCCGGCCGGTGATTCGATGAGATTTCCAAATCCCGTCGGGCCGGACCAAACGGCAGGCTCCGACGGCCCTGTGTTGGTAGCCATCCGCGGCACCGTCGGCGAAAGACTTGCAAACGACTCGTCAATCATGCCCTTGGCCACCGTTACCCGAGGATTGTCGGCATGCTCGGGAATCAGCCGTCCTAAAGTAATCCGGGCTTGAACCAACTCCCCGATGCGATGTTGGGTTTCCAAAACTTCTAGGTGACGATCGATCTGATCGATAGGCAGTCGCTCCGATGCCTTGGCCAACAGCGATGCCGCTTCTTGAGGTCGATTGAGATCTGCAAACGCGAGGCCCTGAAGCAGCATGTGCTGCGGGTCGTCTCGGACGGCGGCATGGAGATCGGTCATGCGATCCAACGTGGCCAACGCACGCTCGGGTCGACCCTGCTTGCGATAGATCTCGGCGACCGACATCTGCACGCTCGGATAATCGCTTCGAATCAATAACGCTCGATGGTAACACTCCCTCGCATTGACCCAATCGCTTTCCGATCGATGCGTATCGCCGAGCAATGCCCAAGCACGAGCGTGCTGGCGATTGCCCGATAGTACGTCCAATGCGATGGCTTTGGCCGCCGTGTAATCCCCCATCTCTAAATTCATTTCGCCAAGCTGGATTGCGTAATCAGGATTGCGTCCCGACAATCGCAACGCTTCATTCATGTGCACGATGGCACTCTTCTTCTCACCTTGATTCCAAAGGACCGTCGCGTACCCCCAATGCGCTCGCTCGTCCAATGGCGACAACGCCAGAGCCTGCGAGAAAAGAAGCTCTGCGTCTTGATCACGCGAGCGCTGCAATGCATCGGCACCCCGCAACGATAATTGTCGCGCTGATACAAGCGGCTTGTTGGTCGAACTGGTCTGCAATGCTCGGCAACCCAACGTCGCCCCCACCGCGATCCCAACGCAAACCCACAAGCGCAGCGCTAGCCCAGCGGTACTCCGCCCGCGCATTGCCTTAGGTTCCGAGCCAGTCCTCATCGAACATGCTCTGGGGTGAGGGGTGCGATCAATCGTGCTACATCCTTTCCTGCAAGTCACTCGCTTGTAGCAAAAAGTCAGCGGAAAACTCAAGACAAGACGTGGCCTTACCCCGCTTACCTTGATTCGCATCCAGAATTGGACTACTTCCTAAACTCAGAATTCCACTCGCTCGAACGCCAACGCGGGTGCGATTCACCAAACAGGATGCTAGCTAAGAATGGGGTGAGAACGATCATGGAATTTGGGCGGTACGCAAGGTTCGTCTTCCTGGTCGGATCCGGACCACTGGTCGGGTTGGGATTCTGCCCGAGCATCGGCCATGCGCAGTCGGCTGAGAACGCCGCCTACGTTCCAAGCATTGACGGCGAAACCCAGGCGGCACCGGTTTTGTCGGCGAGTGATGGACCTAAAGAGTCACTGCTGAAGCTACATGCTGCGGCCCGGGACGCTTTCTCCAAACAACGTTGGGTCGAAGCCTCAGAGCGATTTCGCCAAGTTAGCGCGACCTGTGTTGGCTCGCCGCTAGCCTTGGAATCGAACTACTTCGCCATGCTGTCCGATTGGCGTCGCAAAGATATAGGCTGCGCGGCGACGGTGACCAAGTGGCTGGCGGAAGCCAAATCACTTCAAAGGCGTCGCCAGGATGCAAAAGTGCCAAGCGCCTCGTCGATGGATGGATCGATGGATGGTTGGATCGCCAATGCCCAACTTATCCTGGCTCAAAATGAACGGCGGGCCAACGCGGGCGCAGCGGCCGAAGCCAGGCTCAAGGCGTTGTTGCAATTAGACGAGACGGAGCGAGACCCTGATCAAGCATGGCCCGAACAACTGCCGGCGGCTGGATCGGTTTGGTTAGAGCTGGGGCTGTTGCGGACGGAATCGAAACGCGATCCCCACGGCGCGCTGCATTGCTTGCAACAGGCCATCGAGCTGAGTCAAGGTGTTAACGAAACCCAATGCAGCGCATGGGCCGCCATGGCCCGCTGCCACCTCGATTGCGGGGAAATGGAAGCGGCCGCGCAAGCCATCGAACAACTCCAACAACACGCCGATCGCGAGGATTGGCGGATCCGAACTGCTTTGCTACGGCATGATTTAGAAAAGATTCAGTCGAACCTCGTCAGCGCAGCAGAATCGCTTCGGCCCGCCATCCAATGGGCCCTAGCCGGACGCGCGGATATCGCCCTCGTTTACGAGCTTGCGGTCGCCCTACTCGCGGCGCACGTGGATGCCGATGGCGAAGCGTTGCTCGTCGAAATCGTCCACCGTGATCCCAACAGCCCATTGGCCGTCGACGCCCGAATCCGATTGGCCAAACAAGCCTACGGTCGCGGCGAATGGGACGAAGTCCGAAAATCGCTCGACGATGCCATCGCCCTGGGATGCCCTGGATATCTCGCACCCCACGCTTACTTCATGCGAGGCAAAGCCAAGATCGAGTTGCAACTTCCCCAATCCGCTCGCGACGATTTTGTGCTCGCTCTGCAATTCACCACGGACGATGTGCAACTGGATACCGCCGTTCGCTTCGAATTGGCCGAGGCTCTGGTCCTGCTGCAACTTTGGGATCAAGCTCGACCGCACTGGGAAATGCTAGCTAAGCGCGCCCTGAGTAACGAGGGACCGCCGCCGTCGTGGTTAGCCACGATTTGGCTCCGGCAAGCCGAAGAGCAAGCATTGCAAAAGGACTGGATGGCAGCCGAGCAAAGTGTTTATCGAATTCGCGAGCAGTTTCCCGAATGCGACCGTAGGGATGAAGTCGATTATTTGTTGGCGCGGTGTTGGATCTCTAAGGCTCAGTTCGATTCGGCCAGGCAGTTGCTTCAAGCAATCGCTAGCAAACCTCAAGTGCAATCGCCAGAAATCGCTGCCAGGGCATGGTGGATGATGGGCGAAACCTACTTGATGCAGCGGCGGTATGGCGAGGCAGTGCAGTCGTACGAACAGGTTTTCCGGGTTGACGCCCGAGCGTATTGGCAATCGGCGGCTTGGATGCAAATCGGGCAATGCCAGGAATTGCTTCAAGATGCATCGGCGGCCAGACATGCGTACGAGCAAATTGTTCGCAGCGATGCCGATGGCACCTTTGGTGCTTTGGCCCGCGAGCGACTTGAGAAATTGCCACCATCGGCCCGCGAAACCGAGCCGAGTGCAAAGACATCTTCCAACGACGGATTAGGTAGTAACAAGCGATGAACGCCCAGGTGCGATCCAAACTCCGAATCCCATTGATCGGTGGATGGCTCGTTGCGTTTGCGATCTGCTGCGCCGGGACCATTCTGGCTCAAAATCCACAATACCCGCCGTCCGGGCAGCAGCCAGGTTTCAACAATCAACCTAACTATGGGTACGCGCCGACGAATCCGTATGCCGGAAACGTAGGCCAGCGCGATCCCCGATTGGCTGCTCTGCCCAGCCCTTCTTCCAATGTTGCCGTCAACGGGGTACCGGTTGTCAGTGCCAAACCGTCGGTCGATGGCGCGACGAATGCCGCCGGTGATGGCGCGATTCCAGTCCGAAATCTACTTCAGATTTTCTACGATGGCGGTCTGATGATGTATCCGATCGCCCTGTGTTCGTTTGCATTGACCGTCTTCGCCTTTGAACGAGGGATTAATTTGCGACGCGGTCGCGTGATTCCCCGCCCGTTTGTCCTGCGTTTGATCGAACAGATCCAACAACAACAGGTCGACCGCGAAGAAGCCCTCGAACTGTGCGAGAAGAACCCAAGTCCGATCGCGCGGATTCTAAGCGCGGCATTGAAACGGTATGGACGTCCGGCGGTGGAGGTCGAACAAGCAGTCCTCGATGCAGGTGAGCGCGAGAGCAATCAGTTGCGGCGTTACATGCGGCTGTTCAGCGCGATCAGCAATGTGAGCCCGTTGCTGGGGCTGCTCGGGACCGTGATGGGCATGATCCAATCGTTCAACGATATCTCGGGTTCACAAGCCATGGGCCGCCCCGAAATGCTCGCAGGTGGGATCAGCCAAGCTCTGTTGACAACGGCCGCAGGCCTTTTGGTCGCTATTCCCGCTTACCTCCTGTACGTCTACTTCGTCGGACATATCGATCGACTGATCATGGAGATGGATCTTCACGCACAACGACTGGTGGATGTCGTCAGCGCCGAAGGACTTCAAGAAAACGACATTGGCCGGACTCGCAATCGAAGCCGCAAGGCAGCTTAAGGGCGGAGGGGACACACCAACCATGCCTCTCAAAACCAGTTCTGAAGAGATGCCGGTCATAAACTTGACCAGCATGATCGACGTGCTGTTCTTGCTGATTATTTTCTTCATGGTCGGTACACGCTTTTCCGAAAGCGAAACGCAAATCCAACTGACGCTGCCAAAGTCGTCCTCGCCCAGTGCCATGATCCATGAACCAGCCCCTCGAGTGGTGACCATGTTTTCCGATGGAACTCTGGAGCTGGATGGCCAGCGCATTACGGCCTCCCAACTCACCTCGGCCCTGGTACCAGCGGTTCAAAACTATCCGGACGTACGCGTTCAACTGCGCGCCGACTCGGCTGGCTCAGTCGGGCAAGCGTCGATGGTCATGGAAGCCATCAGCCGGGCAGGGGTCAAGAACGTAGGCTGGACCATGACCGCTTCGCGCATGCCTGGATCGACCATCCGGTGACGCCCATGCCCTCAACCCTGCCGACTCTGGTCGCTCAGTCCATGGAGTTCGCGCACGCTGCACGTTTCGTGGCTCTTGCAGCCATCGGCGGGCCGCCCACGAGTCGAGCCTGGGCCATCGTTCTCGGCGTTGTCTTCGCCATTGTTGCTATCAGTTTGCTAGTCGCATCTTGGACACGCTGGGGACAATCCAAACCGCTCGCCAAATGCGTCGGTATCGCCATCGTGGCCCATATTTGGTTGCTGCTCTATGCGTACGGAACTCGAATCGTGTCCCCTGGGTTTGGGCCCGGAGCCGACGGTGGTATCGCAACCAGTACCAGCATGCCGGCCGTCGTGGCGTGGGTCTCAGCCGACAATGATTCCTTTGGCCCCGAGGCTCCGCTGTCCGATGCATCGACAGCCGACACGCTCAGCGATGCTTCTGAACCGCGCCTCGCGCAGCCCTGGGAAATGCCGATGGCATCCCCAACTCTTGAACAAGTTGATGCGCCGAAGTTGCCGGAGCCATCGTTCGAAACGCCGTCCGAAATCCACATCGAGTCGCGGGCAAATGATACAACGATGGACACCGAATTGGGGCAACCCTCGGAATATTCGGCGGAGGAACTCATGCGATTGGCCGAGCTTCCGATCGATCCGAGCTTGCCAGCCGAAGACCGTACGCGGTCGATCGATGACTCATCGATCAAGCCAGCGATGGTGCCGCCGTCGACTTCAGCCCGTTCGTTGGCCGGGGTTCCTCGCGAGTATCACATGCGGTTGTCCCCGAACCGCCTGGCCTTTGCAGCCGCGAACGGAGGGGATGCGAACACCGAAACTGCCGTTCAGAACGCACTCATGTGGTTGGCACGCGAACAATCCAGCGATGGATCTTGGAGTGCTGCCCAACACGGGGCAGGGGAGGGCAGGCCGACACGTCGGGATGGCGAGGAAGGCCGTTACCGCGCCAATGCGGGCGCCCGTGCCGATACGGCCATGTCGGGTTTGGCGCTGCTGTCATTCTTGGGATCCGGTCATACGCATCGCGAAGGACCCTATGCCGAGACCATCGCTCGCGGCCTGCGTTACTTGATCGCGCAGCAGCTCCCGTCCGGAGATTTGTCGGGACGCGATCAGATCGGTCAAGACCCGACGGTTCGCTACGCGCGCATGTACAGCCACGGCATGGCTTCCCTCGCCATGGCGGAAGCCTATGCGTTGACCCAGGACGCCGAATTGCTGGCCCCGTTGCAATCGGCAGTTGGGTACACGATCAAGGCCATGAATCCGAGAACCGGTGGATGGCGGTACGACTTTGCAAGCGACGACCCAGGGGACACGAGTCAATTCGGTTGGCAAGCCATGTTATTGCACAGCGCGTCGAGCAGTCGCGCTATCCGACTATCAGGTTCATCGCGTATCGCCATGCAGCGATTTCTCGATTCGGTCAGTACCGGCAGGGCCGGCGGATTGGCCGTGTATCGCAATGTAGCACCCGGAGTTCGCGCGCCGACTTCTGCTGCCACCCCCGCCATGACGGCCGAAGCCATGGCCATGCGTTGTTTGCTGGAGTTGCCGATCTCGAATCAAGCCGCATCGGAAGCCCGATCCATGCTCATCGACAACCTTCCAGGCCAGGGAGATGTCAACTTTTATTACTGGTACTACGGCGCATTGGCAATGTATCAAATGCGAGGATCGAACGATCAAGCGGCAGGCTTGGTAAACGTCGGCATGGCAACGCCCTCCGAAGCGGCGTGGACTCGTTGGAACGACGCGATGAAAACGCAACTGTGTGGTCGGCAAATAGTCCACGGCCCGAATGCGGGCTCCTGGGACCCGACCGACGTATGGGGCACCTACGGTGGTCGAGTGTATTCCACGGCGACGGCCTGCATGTGCTTGGAAGTCTACTACCGCTACCTGCCACTCTATCAATCCCTCAACCTCGGTGATCGTTAGGCGATGCATTCGGAGTGGCGGGCTGCGCGCGAAGCATTGCAGCTTTGCCTTCGTCGAAGCGTTCCTGCAGTCCCTTACGGACTCCGGGGAGACGCATGAGTGGATAATGCCGCAACGAGTAATCGACTAGGAAATCGATCGCCTTGGGAGCGTTGTTGGTCACGTTGGCGGTTGCGACACCGATCTCGACCATACCTTGTGGCGGAACGTCACTCTGGCACCAAGCCATCAGGCCGACCAGGAATTGATTCGGTTTGATAAACCCTTCGTTCTCGCGCAGCCCAATAAAATTCCATGAATACAAAAAGTTATAAACGATGATTCCAAAAATGCGGTCTCGAAATTTCTTTGGATACATCCCAACGACACCTTCGGCATAGGCCTGCGCCTGCCCGGGAGCACCTCCCCAACGCGGGAGCAGCCAAGGCATCATGGTCTCGTGCACATCCCAAAACTGGGGATACTTTTGGAGGCATTGCTGCAACAACTCTTCTGCTTTTTGGAACCCATTTCCTTCCTTCTTCCAATGTTCCAGCATGATTTGATAGGCTCTTCCGGGTGCTCGTTCTCCCTTTAGAAGTTCACTTGCCAATACCGCCACTCGTTCTTGGTGGCGAAGGAAACGTTCCATGTCCTCCTCGGAAACCGTCTGAATCGTTCCAGTCCCACGGGCTAAATTCGCGCGTCGATTCTCAAGTTCGAGCTCCACAATTTTTGCGAATGGACTCCCCGATTCAAACCACGATTTAAACGCTTCGACGCAGCCTTGTGCACGCAGATTGTCCGGTTGCAGCTCGGCGTTGTGAGCGAGCATGGCGACCGTGATTGTTATGGCGCTATACGCGGATTCACCGCAGGCGAAATCCTTGGGCCAATCATGATCGCGGATGTCATCGGCAACTCGTTCCAATTGCTCCCAATCCAAATTCCGAATGAGATCACTTGCTATCCGGCCTATTTCATCACGAATCCGGCAGCCGCTGCGGGGTGTGCGTTCCAGCACATGCAGTCCTCGCGGAGTCGACCACGCCAGGATTCGACCATCCTCGGAAATTTGCACTTCCAACGCGCTGGCGTCTTCGAGCACTACCGGTTGGGAGTACGCGATGAAGTCTGCGTTGGGAACGATATCGCAGAGCACTACCTTTCCTTGATAGATGCTCGCGGGTAGTGATTGACCGATCATCGCATAATAGGTTGCCCTAGTCCCCTCAGCGCATACGAACATGCGGGCGGACACCAAATAGTGCGAAAAGGTATATTTCACGTCGGCGTTTTCGTATTCGGATTGACCTCGGAAAGCGAAATGCTGATGGTCGATCCATGCATCGGCATCGGTACTCGAGGAAGGTCTCGACTTCGGTAAATCGATCCCTTGGACCTGATGCTTTTTCGCGATCTTGTTTCCTCCCTCCGGATACCATTCCAAGAGTTTCTGGCCCTGGATCCCGACGAGCTTAGTACCCGCGGGATCGATGGCGATTTCGGGCGTCGTCAATCGATCCTTGCATTCCTGAAGCATACCGTCTTCACTATTGCAAAGGAGCCAACGAAAATCTTCGGTCACGAAGGCGATGGTGTCGGCATCCCGTGCACGGCACCAAGCGATCGCTGGCTTGGGCAGCGGACTGGTCCAAAGGGTCGTGCCATCCTGAAGCCGAACCCGAGCGATTTGCTTAGTCCCGAGCACAAACACACTTTCCTGGGCGAGGTCGGCAAAGACGCCGATCGGTTGCGCTACAGGACTCGCAAGCGATTTTTCAGAATCGGTCGATGGATCTCGATTCGTTTGGCCAGCGTCTTCTGCCGAGATAGGTCGGTAGTGAATGCGTTCATCGGACAGCCAGTAAATTGTTTTCCCTTTTGGTTCGAGGAAGAACTGATATTTTGTGAGCGCCGTCTGCAAGGGGATTTCGAGGGCCGTTCGCGGGCTGGGGGGATCGGTGAAGAGCCGAAACGATTCGTACACGGAATCGGACATCCACTCTGGCCGCTGCCAAGCCTTTTGGTCCTCAGTCCCGAACAGGGAATCGATGGCCAAACTCGAATCGGAATCCTCGAGGAAGGTTAAGACCGAAGGGCGTGTGGCCTCGAAGTAACCGTTGATGTTCCAGGTCCACTTGTAAGTCCCGCGACCTTTCTCGGCGACCAACTGGGTTTGCCCATTGGCAAGGACTGGGGGCGGTTGATATGCAGGCCTATCATCGCATCCCAGTCCGGCCATCAGCAAAAGGGTCACATACCAACCTCCGCCGGCACTCCGTTGAGAACCAATCATGGGAAAAGACTCCTCGACATCGTGGATCTGGAGAAAAGCTCGGGACGGACCAAGAACGTCCGCCCCTTAATCCAAGGGATATCCGCTCCCAGCCGCAGAAATGCATATTCAAATGGCATATCGAAGTTACTCTCCTCGCCAAACGATTTGATCGATTCGAAACCGGGCTCGGTTACATCCACATAGGGTGCGGTCGCGACGCGGCCTGCTTGTCCACGCTGGACCATCTCATCCTCGATATCCGCAGGAATGACGGTCTCATGAATCGAACAGACCACTCGACTGGCGACTCGCTGCTGCAACCATTCGCCGATATTCGTCAGATCCACCGTGCAGCGATCCAGATCGAGGAATCGAAGGCCAGGAAGTTTGCGCCCGGCGAGTACGATCGCGGTGTCGACCGGGACATCCATCATTTCTAACCGCCATTCCTGTAGCGACAGCATGGGTGGCCAAGCCTCGAGGCTCGCCGCGTCGAGTGTGCCGCCACGCAGGGTAAGCCGTTCCAGACGCCCGAGGAAATCGAGCGTATCGCTGCTCGCTCCTTGTAGGACCGCATAATCGATCGCGAGCTGCTTCAAAGAGCTTTGGCTGCGTATCCAGGCGAGGGACTCGGCGGTGATCTGCGTTTCTCGAAGGTCGAGCATCTCGAGATCGCGAATCGCGTTCCATGCCCCCACGACCGAATCGTTGACCTTGCATCCGTATGCGCACAGGGCCTTCAATTTCGCCGACTCTCCGATCCGCTGAAGCGATGCTTCGCTCAGCGGGGCATGGGCTACCGTTAACGATTCGAGATGTTGCAGATCGCCGATGCGGAGCCACTGCGGATCGCTGAATTTCTCACCTCCCACCGCCAGGAATCGCAATTGGTCGCAATCCTCAACGACCCAACCTCCATCCCACGGACGGTGCGTCAGCAGGCCTCGGATCTGTGGATTGCCACGAATCACAAGATTCTGCAAAACCGGTGAAAGGATCACTGTATCTTTCAATTTCGGATTGCCCACCACGTTCACTTGATCGGCAAGTCCCCAGCGGCCTTGAAACACGGACTCGATGGCTTCATGGTTCTCGATGTCAAACTTCCCCAGATCGTTGGTGTCCCCTGCTACTGTCCGAAGGTTGGGGAGCGTGGCGAGAATCTCGGCGAGAAGATCCTTGGAACCACGAGGTGATTCCGAATACCGCCTGCGTTGCACGAAGCTATAGGCCGCCATCATCAAGTCCTCGCTTACCGAGTCTTGCATTGGAGCCAACTGCAACGATTCCAGTTGTTCCAGATCGGCGAGTGGCGCCAATTGGCTCGGAACGAATTTGGACATCGACAAATCGATCGACCGCAGGGACTTGCACTGCGCCAACGGGCTGAAATCGATCTGGGAAAGGTCGCGATGCGTCAACGACAAAGTGGACAGGGACGAAACGTTGCTTAGAACGTTGATCATGTGCTGGGTCTCCTCTGTCGACGGCAGCAACCATGTGAGTGGATTGGGCTCCGCTCCGTCATCGGTGTCCGAAATCACGCTACCGCTGTCCATGAACGGCTGGGTGTGCTGCACCAATTGACCGACAGGGACCAACTCTCGACGCTCCATAACAAAACACCCGCCGAGCGACGTCGCATCGAGTGAGGATCGATCGCAACCGCGGATCTCGATCTCTTCCAAATTTCGGACAAATAGTGGAATCGTCTCGAGGGTTGGGAGATCATCGAATACCGCTTTACGGACCCAAACCCCATCAGGGACGATGCTCTTTTGACGAACACGTTCACCGATCAGAAACTGGATCGTTTCCAGCTTTCTCAGGAGCGGCAGCCGGCGAAGTTCCAAATCCAATCGCTGGATCGCATCCACGGCGATGCGTTGGAGCTTGGGGCAATCCTCAACCGTCAGTTGCACCGGAGTATTGTTAATGCGTTCGTCATACTCCGTGCAGATGATTTCCCTCAGTTCAGGCAATCGAACAGTACGATGGATCATCGATTTCCCGCGTGGCGGTCGAGGCAACAGCAACCCTCGCACCGACTCGAGCGCCGCGATCGGCTCGTCGACATCCAACGACACGTCGCTATGGACGAGATGCAGATACCGGAGACGAGGCATGAAACCCCAGGCGATGAGCCCATTGCAGTGAAGATTTGTCCGCATCAGGTTGATGGATTGGAGTGACTTTAACCGCCCGATCAATTCGACGGTCGAATCGTCCAACTCGCGCCCCGAAATCCTCAACTCCTCTAGTCCAAAGCGTCCCACCAAAGGCTGCAAACTCTCAAGCGGGTAGCTGTCGCCCGACAACCGGAACCTCTGAAGTTTAGGCAACACAACGATCTCGTCGACCAGCGCTTTGTTGGGATTGTCGATCGTGACCCCCGTGATCCGATACATCGGGGTCAGCCAGTCCTCATACCGACCCTTGACCAACCATGCCAGCGGAGCTGGCAAGTTCACAGAAATATCGACCATGCCACCTGCCTGCTCGATCCGCGACGCCAGCCCTTCCTGCTCACGGCCCGTTTTTCGCATCCAACTATAATACGCCAATCCCAGCGCGATCACGGTTATCAAGATCGCCAAATCGGAAAGCATGAAACGTCGCGGCTCGGTCGCCGATGCGTCGTCGTCATCCCCCCGTCGACGCGGGCCGGTGTACCAAAAAGTAAATGCCAATAACAGCGCCCACAATGCGATGTTGCCGAACAATCTCGTACCGTCGAAAACTCCGTGCGAAGTCGAAGGGACGAGATCGCTTCGCGGATTGCTGTACTCGAAGCGGATCCAATACGTCCACGGAAATCCTGCCGCTCGCTCGACCCGATCGTCTAACCAAGGAACCCTTTCATCAAAAGGATAGACCGTCCTTTGGTCGATGATCTGCTCGCTTTGCAGCCAAAGCCAATTGGTCGCAATGGCAATCACGAGAACAATAAAGGCGGGAAGAAGACGGCGCAGTGCTGGCATGATGGCGAGGTACCAAGGCAGAACTAATGCAAAATGAGATATAGCCGAATTATCGCACTATGGAACACGCGACGCATCAAGGTAGGCAATCGCTCGGTTGGAATCCAGTAGCCATCGCAGAAAATCTTCTAATTTGGGCGATGATTAAGAGTAGGTATCGGAATCGGCAGCATCGAAGAGATGACCAACTTCATGCGACGTGGCTAGTCCTCGATCACGCGAAGCTTGATCGAGGACTAGGATCTTGCTATTCCACAATACGTCCCTGGAACAGCTCCCTGTAACTGAGGACTGTATCGATTCCAGGGAAGTCATTTGATGCACACGTCCCCTTATCGGGAAGCGAGTCGAATAGTCGAAATCAGATCTGTCAACTCGGTGCTGTACTCATCGTAATGTCGTTCGAGTTCCGCGAAGATTTCGTCTCTCGTCGAGTGTGTGATTTCCTCGGACTCACGGTGAGAAAGACCATCGTCAACGGCCGAAGATGCTGGCGAATCGTTCTTCCGTAATGGAATGGGATGGTCGTCCGATACGAAAGTATTTTTCTTGTCCGATTCTCTCGTGTTTGACGAAGGTGCGATTGTGGGCATCACGCTATCAATGGGAGTCGAATGTCGATGCAAAACCAAGCTTTGCCTCAGAAGTGGATCTGCGAACCGACAACCCTTGCGCATTGGAATCACGCTTGGTCAAGGAGAAACTATGTGAAGCGGAAATCGCTCCGGTCAGAACCCCAGCGGCATTGTCGTACTGGTAGACTCGATCGGAACGTGAATCTGCAATCCAAACGGTGGTCAGGTCGTTCGGGTCGACTGCGATACCTGTAGGACGTGCATTGCCTGCATCGATTTGCCAACTACCCTGTAGCGTTCCGTCGATCGAGTATCGAAATACTTTATCGAGCTTGGCAGTGTCGTTGGTAACCCATATGGATGAACCGTCGGTGGTCAAATCTGTTGGATTGCGATTGTCTCGTACCAATGGGAACGAGCCAGACGGCGTGCGTTTGCCGGACCTCGCTAAGGCCGCATCGGCAAAGTAGAGTACGCAATCTGAGGAGTTGTCAACGATCCAAAGATTAACGCCATCCGTTCCGATCCCCTCGGGCTTGTCGACTTCCTTGGCCTCCCAAGAGCCTAGCGATTTTCCAACGCGGTCATAAACATAGACGACTCCGTCAGCATCGATTACCCAACTGGTCGATCCATCTTCACTCGTCGTGATCCCCCTCGCCTTTTTGTTTTCTCTATCGAGCGACGTCTGACCGGTGAGGTTCCCGTTCGTGTCGTAATCGAACCGCTTGCGAGCCGATTGATCTACAACCAGGTACTCGACATCCTTTGTAGTCGACACAACATCGATGATGGCCGTTGCGGGAGCACTTTGATCGGTACCATCGTCTGCGACGTATGTGAATTGATCGACTCCAGCGAATCCTGGGTACGAAGTGTAGGAAAACGATCCATCTGTATTGAATGTGACAGAGCCATGAGACGGAGATGATACGAGAACTGAATGCAGGGTTGGACTGTCGATATCCGAGTCATTCAACAACACGCCAGGTGCAGTAACTAAGAGGGATTTACCGCTTGTTGCTGTGTATCGATCGTCGTTAGCGACGGGAGCGTCATTGACAGGTGTGACGGATATGAAGACTGTTGCGACATTTGAATCGAGTTTGGAATCGGTTACTCGATAAGTGAAGGTATCGGAGCCGTTGAAATTATGGTCGGGGAGATAGCTAAATGAACCATCTGATTGGATCGTCAGTGTTCCATGAGTTGGAGCCTTGACCAGAATAGCACTGAGGGCGTCTCCTTCGGGATCTGTATCGTTACCAAGAATACCTGGTGCCGAAAGGATCAGCGGTTGGTCCTCGGAGATCGAATACGCATCATCAACTGCCGTGGGTGCCTGATTTATGACGGAGATCACTACCGTGGCAGGGTTGGAATTTGATAGTCCATCATCTGCATGGTAGCTGAACTGATCGAGACCTGCGAAACCAAGAGCCGGCGTGTACACGAATGATCCGTCGCTGTTGAGGACCAGTGTGCCATACGATGGAAGCGTGTCGACGATACTTGACAGGATGGTGCTGTCTATATCCGTATCATTGAAAAGTACACCAGGGGCAGGAATCGTGAGAGGTGTTCCGGAAAGGGTTGAGTACGAATCGTTGCCAGCGGTCGGTGGATCGTTGACTGCCCGCACCGTCAGACTGACGGTGGTTTCATTAGAGTCGAGCAATCCGTCCGAAATCTTGTAAGTGAATGAATCCGAGCCGTTAAAATTGGCATCTGGCAAGTATTCGAAAGAGCCGTCACTGTGAAAAGTGAGGGTTCCGTGGCTTGGGCTAACCACCAACGATACTAAGAGAGAATCGCCCTCAAGATCGGAGTCGTTGGTCAGGACGCCGGGTGCCGCGACGCTCAAAAGCTGGCCTTCGTCGAGTTCAAACGCATCATTAACGCCGGTTGGAGCAAGGTTCGAAACGTCGATTCGAACTTCGGCTTCATTGGAATCGAGGGAGCCGTCGTTCGCAACGTAACGAAACGAGTCGCTACCGGTATAACCAGCATCGGGATCATAGACAAATGAACCGTCGGGGTTCAGGAGTAACGATCCGTGGCTCGGCAAACTGACTAACCTTACGGTAATTGAAGAGCTGTCGCTGTCGCTGTCATTCCCTAGGACTCCGGGGAGACCTATCGTAAGAGTGTTGTTCGCGTGGGTAGTGAACTGGTCATCTGAGGCGACCGGAGCGTCGTTGACCGGGTCGACGGTAATGGTAAACGTCTGCGGAAGGCTCGTATCTGACCCTCCATTTGCCGTTCCACCATTGTCATGTAGGGCTAACGAAACGACTGCAGAACCGAACGCATTATCTGCGCTCTTGAATGTCAGTGTTCCATTCGGTAGGACCGAAGGTTGAATTGAGAAGAGGGCACTGTTGTCATTGGTCGCGATGAAATTGAGCGATTGGCTCGATTCCGATGGAGCACCGGCGCTGATAGCTGTTGCCCAGTCTGGGTAGTTGGCGAGGCCTGAGTCCTCAAGTACCAGTGCATCGGAGCCAATCACGAACGAAGGTGCTGTATTTGGGGGTGTGGACCCTGCAAGGCGATCGCTGTAATCGTCCCCGATCTCGATCTCTCCATCCTCCAGTTCGTCGAAGTGATAACCGTCGCCAGGGATAAGAGTTCCCAGAACAATGGGGATTGAACCCATGACGACATTGCTCCCGGCTCGAACAAACTGCAGGTCAAAGCGGCGAGGAATCCCATCACCGATGAATTCGACATCGAAGGTCGCGGTTTGGGCGGCTCCAATGCCGTGTACGATGCCGGTATGATTGATGATCTTGACGCGAGGATCCGAGGCTCGCAATTCCAAGTCGACGGCCACGTTGGTTACCGCATTGGTGATGGCATTTACCACTCCATTTGCCACACTTGCTCCAAAGCCTGATGCGATCTGAAAATAGAGTGGATCTCCAGGAATAATTTTGTCGGCTGTACCGTTCTCAATCGTAAATGTCGACTGGTTGATCGCACCCGTTAGTTTCGAGATCGCCTCGAGCTGTTGCCGCGGATCAATCGTGGCTTGGGGATTGGTTCCCAATCCGATTACCAATGCTCCAAGAGCATTTAGGCCGGTGATCGTTTCTTGTATGCCCGCACCAGAATTGTAGGGGGTGCTGGCTCGCGAGGTCTGGGTCATTTGTGAAACATCAATCGAGACTCCGCCTGCTCCTACGATGGTGGTTTCACCTTTCGGTTGGTACGCGAAGCCCGTATCGGTCGCAAGCAAGATGATAGGCAATGCACCAGGACGGAAACCGGCGCCACCTACATTTCCTGCGGCCGGCATCACGTTATTGGCCGGATCGGGTGTAAAGGAAGAGAAAGCCGGTACATCTCCACTCGCACCAGGATTGAGCTGCGTCGATGCCAACCCGGCAGGACCACTGTCGGATACGGTTCCATTGTTGTTGCCATCAAAGCCTTTGCCGGTAACCAATTGATAGAGGGCTTCGATATCGGTCTCTGGCTGATCGCCACCGTATCCAGGTGCGGTTCGATCGAGAGCGGCTTGGATGGCCGACATATAACCAGCAGTCGAAGCAGCCACCACGGGTTGATTGAGAGTGAACGGACGCCCACTGTCGTATTCGTATGCAAAATTTGCATACTCCTCGAGTCTTCCGACTCCGAATCCAAGATCAATGCCAGGAAGTTGTGTTTGCAAGGATGAGATGATGTCGGGAAAGGCGGCCCGTACGATGGGGCTGTTGTTCACAAAACTTCCAGTGTCATCGAACAACAGAAATACGTCGACAAGATCGGTTAGTGCACCGGAATCGGGAAGAGTCAATGAGACATTGAGCCTGTAGTTTTCTCCCTTTATCAACGACTTCGTGATGCTAGTAGGAGACACGTTTCCAACGGCCGGGTTGCTGGTTCCGTCGGGCCAAAGAATACCGCCTACGGTAGTCGGCGATGAGTGAACGTAACCGGGTTCGACTTCCGAGCGTACCACATACGATCCGGCCTCGAGGTTGGTGAACACGTAACTCCCGTCGCTTCCGGTGAGGGTCGTGGGTTCGCCTGGTTCCAGGGAGTTGTTTCGGTTGATATCCAGAAACACAGCGGCGCCGGGGATTGCAGGTTCGCCATCGTCGCGCAAGTGGTTTCCGTTGACATCCTCGAACTTAGTGCCGTGGATTTCGCTGGCGCGATAGATCGCTGCTGAGTTAATGTCCTTCCTGGCTTCGAACGCAGCTAACACAACCGTATGCGCCAGCTCCGATGCGGGTGTTGCATTGAGTGTTTCAGGAACAACGACACGAACGGTGTAGGAGCCTAGTGCAAGATGCGTGAAGCTATACTGTCCGGCTTCATCGAGCGTCGGCGTGTAGAATTCATCTTGCGAGGTGGCTGTTGAAGGTTCTCCTAGGTCGAGAAGACTGTTGTTGTTTAGGTCCAAATAGACGAGAAGGCCCGATAGTCCTTTTTCACCGAGTTCTCGCGTTCCGTTCTTGTTCCTGTCGGCGAATACGGAACCGGAAATACTCGCATCCTTTAATTGAATTTCACCGAAATCGAGACCGGTGCGTGATTCCCCTCCCTTCAACGTGATAGTGCGACTGTTGGTCAAAGGCACCGTGCCACGCCACCCGGTGACAGGTAGTACGCCAATGCTCACGGTACCTGCACTGACGCTTGAGAAGGCATAGCTTCCATCCGATGGAGTAGTAACCGTGGATTCGCCTGAATTCAGAATTCCATCGCTATTCACGTCTAGGAAGACGGTCCAAGATCCCAAGCCATGTTCCAAAGTATCACGCAGACCGTTGCCATTTTCATCATTCCAAACGACGCCCGCGACCGAGCCGGGACTCGAAGCCGAGGCATCAAAGTTTGCGAAATCCATCGCCGGAGAGTCGACGCCGGAAAAAACGATCACGGACTGGTTGTCGCTAAACGTGGGTGCGACTTCCCAGCCTGGTGGGAGAAACTCTTGTACTTCGTACTCACCGACTTGAAGGTCGGTGAATAGATATTGGCCATTGGTATCGGTCACTTCCATCGGTTCGCCCGGATCTGCGACCTTATTCCGATTCAAGTCGACAAAAACCGTCCAACCGACCAAGGGAGGATCGACGAAAGCGCCAGCAATCGTGTCGTAGTCACGAATTCCATTGCGGTTAATATCATTCCAGACTACTCCGCTAATCGAGCCATTGAGCGTGGTGAAGTTCGCGAAATCCGGAGCTGTGGTCACTTCGCCGTTGAAGACCGTAATCGTTTGCTGTGAATCGGTACCAGGAGACGGTTCCCAACCGGTCGGTAAAATTTCGACAACTTCGTAATCGCCTGGGTCCAAACTCCGGAATTGGTATTCTCCATCTTTGTCCGTTATGGCAGACAACTCTCCGTCATCCAGGGTGAGATTGTTGTTTAGATCGATAAAGACGGTCCAATTTTCTAAACCCGGCTCTGTGAACTCCCCGGTTGTTGCATCGACGTTGCGGAAACCATCTGCATTAAGATCATTGAACAACGTACCTTGCATACCTCCAGCGGATGAGCCAATGTTGCCGAAATCCTGGATCGATTCTTTCAGCGGGGCAACGAAGACCGTTTGCTTCCAGTCATTTTTCTTGGCAGAGTCCCATCCCGCCGGCAGCTCCTCAGTTACCTCGTATTCGCCACTTGGGATTTCGCGAAAGACGTACGTGCCATCTGCGGCTGTCGTGGTGACTGGTTCGCCTGCGTCGAAAGCACGGTCCTTGTTCAGATCGAGAAAGATACTCCAACCCGACAGTCCCGGATCGGTAAATTCTCCCGTCGCTGGATCGATGTCCCGTATTCCATTGTCATTCAAATCATTCCAGGCAGTACCCTTGATCGTGCCACCCGCGAATGCAAAGAAGTCTACTTGAGTATCCCCTTTGTCCGTGTGTGTCACGTCGAGTGATATGGGAGATGTTGCCAGCCAACCATCAGGTAGATCCTCCGCCACACGGTAGTTGCCTGGGGCAACTCCCTTGAAAACATAGGCGCCATCAGTGTCTGTGGTGGCCGTTGGTTCGCCCGAAGAAATTGCCGCGTCTTTGTTGAGGTCCAAAAAAACAGTCCAGCCAGTCCCAACCCCATTTTCACCTGTGTTGTAATCCCCGCTGCGATTCACGTCCTCGTAAATCGTCCCGAAGATATCGCTCGCCATCAACTTGCGAGTCTCGAGGGTCTCAAGGATAAGTCTGCGCGTTTTTCGTTGACGAGAGGAGAAATGCTCGCGCCGTGTTGTCCATCGTTCGCGTGCTTGCATATTGGAAGCTGCGTTTGTCAAAATTCTTTTTTTCATATTGGCGATAATCTGTTCGCATAGAAAATTATGAGGCCCGGAGGGCAATTGAATCCGTTGCCAGCGCCACAAGTTGTCCCGTTACACAGAAGGGTTGAGGCCGCCTTTGCCGCCCGCCACAAATTTCCAAATTTTTTGAATAACCTGAATAAACCGAATGCACCAGCCGAACGTCGCGCGCGAAATGACTGACCGATGTACTGGCGTTTCCTCGGGCTAGGGTGCTTGGGAAACTCTGTAGTTTCGCAAGGCGTAGTTGAAGCACCGGGCCGCGATCCAAGTCGTGAAGCGAAACAAAGAAATTTTTAACGATCTTCCACAAACCGTGGCGGATGGGACTCGGGAATACTGCTACTCCCAATAGAGGGTTTTTCCAATCGATGGAATGCCCGGACTCGCAAAGCCAGTCCCTACGGGAATAACAGCAATGACTCATCGAACAATTTCGCAGCGGAAGACCCGTTTTCGTCGGTTGTTTTCTGAGCGGTTGGAGACACGGACCCTTTTCGCTGCGGATGTGCTGCACAACTTCTTGATGCCCCACGACGTCGATGACGACGGATCCATCACGCCGATCGACGCGCTGGTTGTCATTAATCGCTTGAACAAATCAGGCGAAACTGCAATCAATGGTCATGAATTTGAGGACGTGGATGATGACTCGCAGCTGACACCACTGGACGCGTTGGCTGTGATCAACAAACTGAATTCGACGACAGTTCACGCCACGACGGACCAGTCTACCAACGTACCTGGGGTTTCCGGCGTTCGTGCGAGGGTCGAGCTAGAATCCGAAGGGGCGGAGGCGGAGCTAAAGATTCGCGTAGACAACGCGCCGGCTTCGTCGTCCTTCGATGTGACACTCAATGACATTGCTCTTGGCCAACTCATGACTGACACCCGAGGTCGAGGTGAACTGCTTCTGAGCCGAGGAGGTGACGATTCGAATCGGTCACCGCTTCCCGACGCACTGATAGCACTTTCGCCTGACATGGAATTGGTGATCGGCGACATTGTTCGGGGCAAGATAGCGCGTGCAGCCAACGTCGAGGAAACAGCCAGTCTCCACCTTTTAGCCAGGTTCAGCCCAATCGATCGCGTCGAACGATCGGCTGAGTTCGAGAGAGAGTCCGAGGGTGGACTTGTCAGACAACGCTTCGAAGCTGCACTTGAACATGCAGCCGCCAACGGCATGTTCGATGTCGCTGTCGACGGAATTTTGATTGGCAGGATTAATACGGATATCAATGGGAAGGGGAGACTGCGGCTGTCCAACCACTCTGAGCACGAAGGAGACCAGCCGTTTCCTGAAAGCTTCCCGGATCTCGAGTCCGGTTCGATTGTGACAATCGGCGACGTTTCGTCAGGTTTCAATTCCGTAATCTAGTGCGATACCAAAATGCTCGCGCTTTACGACACTACAAAGCACGGTCATACTGGATGGATGACTGACGATCCCAGCCAGAAATCCAGCGATTTTAAACTTTTGGAACGTTTTCGACGCGGCGACCAGGATGCTGCGCTTCAGCTATATTTCCGATATTCGGATCGACTTTTGCGGCTTGCATCGAAACAGACGGCCCAAGATTTGGCGATTCGCTTCGACCCCGAGGATATCGTCCAGTCGGTTTTTCGAACCTTTTTTCGTCGCGCGGCATCCGGGCAGTACGAGGCGCCAGAAGGAGACGAACTTTGGAAGCTATTGCTCGTGATGGCGTTGAACAAAGTGCGAGCGAAAGGGGCGTTTCACCGCTCTAAGAAGCGCGATATTCGTAAAACGCACTCGATCGATTCCGAGGATTTCGCCGTGAATGGCGACACGCAGGAAATTGCTAAATCCATTCTCTACATGTCACTTGAGGAGGTTATCGAGCGACAGCCAGAGAACCATCGGGGAATCATACGTTCGCGCATCGATGGGATGGACGTTGAGTCGATCGCAGAGCGTGAGAAGAGGAGCAAACGCACCGTCGAACGCGTGCTCCAATCCTTTCGAAGTCAGCTATTGGAGTCCGCGCTGGTCGAAGCGGAATTGGAACCCTCATGAATGCCATCGACCAATACGTGGATGCTCTCGAATCGGCGATCGCAAGCTACGGCGTCATGTCGATCGATCCAACTCGGTTTGCGCCTGCATCCGATGAGCTTTCCGAACGGGAGCATTCGGCAGTACTCGTTGAAATGTTGCGGGTCTGGATGGAACATCGGTGGCATGATGGTAATCCGGTGTCCCTAGAAGAGTGCCTTGCACAATTTCCGGCGGTCCACTTTTCCGAAGTTGATCTCGAGAATATTCGCGAGGAGGAGAATCGTCAGCAGGCGATTGCGCACCCGTATTCAACGCAACGTCGCGGATCGAAGTCAGCCATGCAAGCGTTTCCCGCGGTAGGCGGGACATGGGGGGCCTTTGAACTTCTGGCTGAGTTGGGGGCAGGCGCCTTTGCAAAGGTTTACTTAGCGAAACAAAACGATCTTGCGGGACGCTTGGTCGCGCTCAAGCTAACGTTTCGTGAGTCCTTCGAATCGTACTGGTTGGCCACGCTTCAGCATTCGTCCATTGTCCCAATCTATTCCACGCACCAGCATGACGAGCTTTATGGCATCTGCATGCCCTTTCTCGGCAACACAACGATCGGTGACGTTATTCAATCTGCTCGAGGATACACATCGAGTTCTTCGAAATGGTGGACGTCTACCGGGAATCTGAAGGAGCGCGATCCAAGTCCAATTCTCAGCACCGTTCGAAACCGTCACAGTCGAATCGACACTCTTTTGGAATCTGTGGACGACGACACGATGGGCGAGCTCAGCCAAGGCCATGGCAAGGATCCGATCGAGATTTCCAATTTGCAAACGAGTCCTTTGGCGAGCACGGTATTGCGAGGAATGGATTATGTTCGTTCTGTTGTGTGGATCGGCTCCCAATTAGCAGATGCATTGGCATACGCCCACGAACATGGTGTGATTCACTCAGACGTCAAGCCTGCAAATATTTTGGTCGCGAGCGATGGTCAACCCATGCTGTTGGACTTTAATGTGGCGTATGCGAAGTCAGATTCTCGACGCTCCACAATAAGTCAATCCGCCGGTTCCGACGACGAGATAAATGAGCCATTGGGTGGGACAGTTCCCTACATGTCCCCGGAACTCCGGAAATCGTTGAGTCAGACAAAGGCTTCGCGTAGGAACACTGTGGATGGCAGAACGGACATCTATTCGCTAGGTGTCGTATTGTACGAGATGCTCAATGGTCGACTCCCTGCGCCGAAAATTGACGCACGTCATAGGCAGTGGAGCAATTCAGTCTCACCCGCGCTGAGATCGATCATTAACCGCTGTCTCGAGTGCGACCCCAACTCGCGCTATCCGGACGCCCGCTCGGTTCAAGAGGATTTGGAAGCTCAGTTCCATCTTCGTCCCTTGATACATCTACAGGAACCCAGTTTGTTTGAACGTTCGATGAAGTGGGCCGCACGGCATCCTCGATGGTCTTCTTCGGTGAGTATTGCCACGCTGGCGTCGGTCGTCGTGTGCTTCTTAGTCGCGGGTTTACTGATACGAGACGAGGCGATCGCGAAGTCAGACTGGATTCGACGCATCACACAGTTGCAACAGAGGCTTCCTAACACGCTTGCCCTTTTGTCAACATGCGGCGTCGCACCGGACCTCGATGGCGAAGCGGCGGAACAGTTTGAGCAAACGATGGCTTTGATATCTCGAAGATCTGGTCGCGTTACTTCACCGGAAATAGATCCAAGGTGGTTTGAGGGCGGAATCGCCATCCCGGAGGGGCTCCGAGAGAACGTGGTTCAAATGATCTCGCTTGCCAAGCAGCAAGGCTATAATCGCCCTGCAGGATCTGACAGGCTCTTGCGAGATCGGGACGATGAATTCGAAGGTGTTGAATTTCTAAGATTAGTGCAAGCTGGCCAATTCGAGCAGGCGGTGAAGCCTCTCGAGAATCGCCTTATCAAGAACCAACGCGATTTTTTCGCGTGGTGGTTGCTTGGGGATTGCCAGCATGCGTTGCACAACGAAACACAAGCGGAACAAGCTTATACGGTATGTATCGCGCTGCAGCCCGAAGTAGCCGTCGCTTATTTCAATCGCGGAATGGCACGCTGGAGCCAAGGGCAATTCCCTCTGGCATCGGATGACTACCGGCAAGCGCTGGTGAAATCGCAGCGTTGGCCGGCCTGCCATCTGAACCTGGCTCTTTGCCGTCAAGCATTAGGAGACGTTCCGGGCGCTGTCCAGGAATTGGAGATGGCGATCGATCAGGATTTTAGGACGGTAAGTGTTTACCGGCTACTGTCGGAATTGCTGGCACAGCAAGGGGATGCCGTTCGAAGTTCCGAGGCAATCCAATTGGCTTTGAAAGTGCAGCCACGAACCGAACAGGAATGGATCGACCGAGGATTGATTCGATTGGGCATGGACCCTGCGAACTGCATAACTGATTTTCAACGCGCTGTGCAAGAGAATCCTCTTTCGATCGATGCTCGGCAAAAGATGGCTTATGTTTATTCGGAAGTGCTGGGAGATCCCGTTCGAAGTCTGCAACAACTGGACGAGATGATCGGACTCGCTCCCAAGGATCCGGGGCCGCGTGCCGGTCGAGGCGTATTGTTGGCTAGGATCGGCGAAGTCGATAAAGCTAAGCATGATGCAGAACAATTGGCACATTTTACGACCGTGAAGCCGATCGAAGCGTACCAGATTGCATGTATCTACTCACTGGTCGCTGACCGTGATCCGGACGTTTCCCTAGACGCAGCCCGCAATGCGATGCGATGGTTGAATCGAGCCATACACATGGATGAAAGTTTATTGCAAATTGCGCAAATCGATCCGGACATCGCTTGGCTTAAAAACCGCCCCGAATACATAGAATGGATAGGCGCCAGGAATGCACTACGGCAACTGGAGGCCTTTGGCTCGGATAGCACACTGGGCGAGGAAGAAAAGGATCAATGAAAAAACTAAGTCGCAAAGGGGCATTCATCAAACGTCGACTGCTATTGGAGAATCTCGAGTCGAGAACTGTCTTCAACGGAGACGACGGATCGTTTGTTGGATTCGGCAGTTTGACGTACAGCATCGCTCCGGATGGGACACTAGTTGGCAGGGAAACAAGTGAACTGTATGCGGCCCTGGGAGGAGTTTCTCCAGCCGCCGTGTGGGAGCAGGCGATTGCCCGAGCGTTCCAAAAATGGGCTCAGGAATCGAATACCAACATTGGACGAGTCTTGGACAACGGCGCAGCTTCTGGTGTCTATGGACCGACTCGGGGTGATGAACGATTTGGCGATATTCGCGTGACCGGTTTTGATTTCGCGGAGGATTCGCACGCAGAAGCCGTATCAGAGAATACGCGATCTGTGGGAACTTGGGCGGGCGACATGTTTTTCAATACCACAGCAGAATGGACGAGCGTGGAAGCGATCGAAGCAACGGCGCTACATGAAGTCGGGCACATTCTAGGTCTCGCTCATAGTACCGATCCGTTGTCGGCCATGTATCAACATGGTCCAAGCGGGAATTTGGTGCTGACCGCAGATGATATTGCTCAATTGCAGGCGATACATGGTCCCAGAACCCCCGATCCAAACGAAGGGCAGGAAGGGAACGACACCATTGCAAACGCAACTGAAATTAAGGGAGGGGAAGAGGACACTACGACTGCGGAGGGATTCCGTGGAGACCAAGTTTGGATTCAATTTGGGGATTTGCAAACATCAAACGATCGCGATGTGTATGCCATCCAAACAGCCAAGGGCTACGCGGGTCCGATCTCCGTCGAAGTCCGCTCGGAAGGCATCAGCTTAGCCCGACTGCGAATAGAGCTAACGGACAAGAACGGAGACATCTTGGCTCAATCAGAGATGAGCGGAGATTTTGGCGGTGTAACACGCGTTACGCTCGACCAGACTCAATCTGAAGGAGAATACTTCCTTCGTGTCCTGCCCGGGGATGCCCCCTTTTGGGCGATAGGAGACTACAGCGTGACGGTGGCGAATCCAACGACATTGGAAACCGACGCAAATGCGATAGCAGCCTGGTCTCGTCAAGCGCATCGCTGGTATTACGATAGCGATCGCGCTAAGGATGGATTTTCATACCAGATCCTTTCGAATCATGAGGACGGTCCACGAGAAGACGATCGGCATACCGACGACACAATTGATACTGCGGGTCTCATTCCGCAGGTCCTCGACACGGCCGAACGCGCCGTATTTCAGACCGTGGGAACTATCTCGGATCTTTCGGATATCGATCATTACGTGGTTGAGGCTCCGAAGGATCTGGGGCTAAGAAGCGAGTTGACAATTGATGTTGAGTCCCTTGCAGCCGGTGGACTCGTTCCTGAAGTCGAAGTTTTTGACGAGAAGCAGGATTCGCTTGTGACCGAGACGCGCGTCAAGGGCTACGGGCAAACTGAGTTAGTAATTGCCAACGTTCAACCGGAGCAGAAGTTCTTTATCCGATTACTTGGACAAAGTGTTACCCAGGAATTCCGCATCGGCAGCATGTCGTTGTCCGTCACCTTTGGACTTCCGACTTCAACACCAGAGGTTCTCTTGGAGGGCACGCTAAGTTCTGAGCAAGCATCCATCGATCGTGAATGGTATGTAGCGAGGCCTCAACTGTTTGGTTTGTCGCTATCAGGTACCACAGCACAGAACAATGTCGACGGAAGCATTTGGGTGTCCATTTTTGATTCTCAGAATCGATTGGTCGCGGGACTCGTGGCACCGCTAAATGATCTGCGTTCGGCGCCTGGATTGTTCCTGGATGCTGGTACCTATTACTTTCAGGTGGCATCATCGGTCGTCTCGGGGGAGCTACCCAACATCGATTTCGCCCTCCGAGCCGAGCGGCCTTCTCAACCGGTGGGACCTGTTCTTGGGGATAAGAAAGTTCAGCCCATGTTCCTTTGCCCAGGATCGACAACGCAGTACTGTTATCCCAACAGCACAAACCCCACGACTACAACTCAGCAAGTAGGACCACCGCCGGTTACGCCTCTTGCTGCCTCCAGCACGGCACAGGTTTCCTCGTCCAGCAATTGGTACTGGAACAATCAGTTCGCGCCGACCAACCCCAGCAATGCGATGGACGTGGATGGCGACGGAAGTGTGGGACCGCTCGATGTTTTGCTTGTCATCGACGTGATTAATTCGCGGGGCATTGGACCCGTTCCAACCCCGCCTGAGTTTTTGGGTTATCTGGATACGAATGCCAATGGGGACATCGAACCGCTGGATGTTCTGCTGGTGATCAATTATCTAAATGGGCTAGTTTAAGCCAACACCAATGCCCGGACAGGCGTCGCTAACGAAGCGGTCGCAACGCGGTTAACCATAGGCAGAGACTATTCACCAACGTAGGCGTAGGATCACGTGCTACTGCCTTGCCTATCTTGGACAGCCGTTCGTGAGGAATCAACGGTCTGTAGTGCACCATCGTCCGACGTGGAATGATCAAACCGAACGTTACTGGGAGTTGATGTCCGTGATCTCATCACCCCAACGGGTTGCGAGCGAAGTTGAGACTTTCTCGTCGCGAAAACTAAATGCTCGCACGGCTCCATCGCAGAATGCGGTGTTCGCGAAATCTCCATGCAAGCTCCAGAAGTGATTCGACGAGCATTCATCCTTGAGATTATTCGTCCATCGCCCCTCCGAACACGTCGCAAAACGATTGAGAGATGTTTCCTTTACTCCCATCGAATGATCCAATGTCCCGCGTCTTCCAACACCAATACCTGCATACCACCAGCCATAGTCAAATGCCGCAGAAGGCGGTCGCTCAGCGATCATTAGTGTCTGGGATAAACCGTCCTG
The DNA here is from genome assembly GCA_041752005.1 of Pirellula sp. Lineage (GTDB taxonomy): Bacteria > Planctomycetota > Planctomycetia > Pirellulales > Pirellulaceae > JBKCUI01. Next base: position 63,589 of record JBGSHV010000070.1, read on the forward strand.
GATATCTCGATCTCCAACTCGCGAGTCAATGAACAGGACCCCATCTCGATTCAAATCGTCGATACCGTTTACCCCCAAGTACGAAGTAAGAGCCACGTCGTATAGCTTGCGAGGTACAAATCGCGGCTGATCAATTCGACCATCCGATGGGCAGACAAGCTTCGAAAAATGCGTTCTGAAGCCTGGGTGCGACTGAAATGGGATTCCGCGTCCGAACTGAACCTGAGATTCCAAGTACGTTTGGCGCGCCTCTAGCGAAGGCAAAACATTTACGAGCCACCCCCGCCAGGGCGTAACCGTTTGATCGCTGGAAGTTCCGCTCGGTAGGTATCGGTGCGTTAACTTGTGGACGATCAACGCCATGGCAATTTGCCGCATACGATTCGCACAATCTATGCGGCGCGCTGATTCTCTCGCAGAATGAATCGCAGGAAGCAGCAGAGAGATTAGGATACTCATGATTCCGATCGCGAAGACTAACTCGACAACAGAAAATCCTCGTTTTCCGAATACAGCTTTTCTCTCTTTATCGATTTTTGGTGGCCCTACAATTACTTTTCGCACGCGCATGTTTTTTGGTTATTTACGGTTCTGTTCTCGCATCTCTTGCAATCCGTTTTGCCTGGTCCGGTTTCGCCGCAAACAAAGCCAGTTGGAGTACTGGAACAAATTCCGGTTGATCCAGTCGGACAAGCGCTTGTAACCGTGCACGAAACTGGCACGGGCGCTCCATCATCATCAGCCAAGAGAAACGAACTTGAGTGCCCAGCGACGATCCCGAAAGAAACGAACGAGCAAAGAAGGCAAACATGACAAAGAAAACGACACAAAGCACGACGCATACTCATGATCCTTTCAAAATACCACTCTTTTTGATCAAAATCGAAACGATCAACAAAACAACACCAATTGTACCAAACAGCAATATTGAATTGTTACGCGGCTGTAGTGGCTTGTCACCCAGCAATTTCTCGGACAACCCATAATGTTCGAGAGTGAACTTCTCGGCAGGAGCCGGATCGGAATTTATCATAAACATGGAAAACGTCTCGGGGCTTTTTGGATCTTCGATCCGAACCGACTTAAGATTCGATCCGCTGTATTCCCCGATGAATTTTGCTTCAATCGAATCTTGGTTGATGTAACGTAGTTCGACACAGCCCCACGCAACCTTCGGATCAAAAACCAAGGATCCGTGAATTTTTTGGTTGTCTTTGTTCCGCCATTTTACGGTAAATTTGTCTTTCGGGTTGAATGGTGATGCCGCAATATAATCGTGGCCCTTGTCTTCGGAGAATTCTGTCGCAAACATTGCGTAGGCAAAATAGACATACGGAGACAGCGCTATACGATGCTCCGGAGTGGGACTCAGTTGTCGCAGATCCCAATGCGAGGACGTGTCTAACTTTGCGACAACAAAATAGGACCCGGAACGAAAAACTGACACTCGAAGTCCATCGGAACCTTTTTCCTCGACAAGCTGATCACCGTTTCGGCAATAGAGAGTTTTTTCGTTCATGATACCGTTATCACTTAGCAGCTCAAGGTAAAACCAACCGTTGGCGAGATGCTGCTTATGTGTTTTCCATCCATCCAGCACCTCCTTTGGCCACTCAAATTCGGACGCAAAGCTCGTGGATGCCGTTAGGCTACAAATGAACGCGGCGATAAATGCTTTCACCAATCCGGACATAGTTAGTCAGCCTGTCTCCGAAGCAATAGGTCGCTATTCGGATCTAACTTCCAAATGATGGTTGTCTTATGTTCAGCCGTAAAAGCACTCAGCGACAGAATCTCTTGGCTTATAGACGATCTATCGGTATTAATAGACAGATCCAGGTGGCCTTGAGGGGGGACCGTTTTCAACTCGAACCATTTTCCTAAACAGTTGCAATCGGACCAAAGTCCGTGGATTCTAACCGGGACTTTCGAGCGATTGGATATACGAAAGAAACCCTCGACGTGAAAACTACCAAGAAGCTCGTTTTCTTTCCATACATTGGCGATCTGCCGAACCGATATCGGACAGTCGTCTTGTATCAATGAAAAACCAAGTTGACAAAGAGCGACAACGAAGACCATTAACGACACGACAGATACTAGCAAAAGTGTTGCAGGCGGTAACAGTGTTCGGTTGCTCTTTTTTGGAGTTCGATTGGATAGAGGTCGAATTGGATTCATTATTCAATCTACAAAGAACTAGGGTATGTTTTGGTTGACGGTGGTCGGGCCCGCGTTCCACAGGGCTGATTGTTGAGGTAATTTCAGGTCGCTGTCAAGCGTGTCATGTCTGGAAATCCCAAAAAAGTTTGGTCCATCCGGGTTTTGTGTGTAAGCTGTCCCCCTTCCATCGCGATGCCGCGTACGAAAGGCCAATGGCTGGATGATCGTTACGAACATGCCGATTGGTTGCTCCTGCTGAGCGGCACACCGGAAAGTCTGCGTTACATGGAGAACGACGGATTTCGATTGCTCGATCTGGGAAAACCAAAAGCCCGAGCGTGGGCACTCGAAACGATCGCCAAAGAGATTGATGCGACGGGCATCGCCATCTATCGTCAAGACTTCAATGCCGATTACTATTCGCTGACCGACTGGAGCGACGACCCGAAGCAATGCTTGGCATTCCAGTTTCACGATCCTGCCAGTGGCGAAGGTATCGTTCAAGCGTTCGGTCCAATCGTGTCATCGTCTTGAATTACACGATCCTGCCATAAAGTATTGCGATGGCCGTGGATGATCCGGAGGATCGTAGTTGGACAGGTACGTGTTCACGCACGCTGGCGCCTGGCGGCTTGTCGTTAAACGTTAGATTCCACGCACGAACGAAATCACCAGCCACCAAAGGACGATACCCATCAAGAGCGCGAACAGTCCGAGCAATACATACAAATTCCAGATTACAAACCATGCAAATTCCGGAGGAGCGTGCATGAGGCCTGGCAACAATCCATAGGCAATTGCGGACTGAAGAACCAGTGCAATCAGACACCGCCAACAGAAACTTCCCCAGGATTTGCCAGCGAGGATTGAGCTCGATTAACGCTGTGAGCAAGGCGCGGACACGGGAGGTTCGATCACTCGGATCGATTCTCGATCGGTATAGACATGGCCGTGCATGTCGGTCGTGCGGACTTCGAACTGTCGCCGAACACTACCTACTTGACAATCGGAAAGTGTGTCCCTCACGACGGTTCGTTCGATGCATTTTTGGTATGGACGCTATCACCCCTATTCTTCGATGCTAAAGGACTCACTCCCTGCCCTAGAGCCTAGCGATCGCCAGACCTCAAGGTCAATGGAATCGGCGATCGGCTCAATATGGCCGTCGCCAAACAGAGTGTTTACACAATTCGTATGGTAGCTTCTGGCTGAGAAGACTCCGACAGGTACATTGTTCGCATCACCGCAGTCCACAACATCGGCATTCGGACAGAGCACATGATTGTAGAACGAATAATCAGCGGAATACCACTGCCGCGAATTCGTTCGTGACCATGTCGGGAAACCCAATGGAATAGAAGCGCATCGGTCTGATAGTCGATTGGGGTTGCCTATGTCAACGAGAAGTTCCACGGTTGTCAGTCTCGCTACGTCGAAAAACGGTTTTCCATCGGGCACATAAATCGGATTTGAAGAAGTCCCAATACGTCGTTCAGAAAAGAAAGCAGTACAAGAAAGTCCGTCGACGATCTCGGAAGGAAAAACAGCAACTTCTCCGCGAAATGGACCTCCCAACTTGCTATTGTCTCCGAGCAGCGGACCGAGTCTTTGTTCGTTCTGCATCGAACCAAGCACGCCCACACTCGCAACATAGGAATGGGCGAGGCCTACAGGAGATTCAACTGCTTGAATCATTATCTTACCACTTGCGTTGGGATCCGATGGGCACTTCAAGATGGAGATCGACGCAGATTCCAACGTCAGCCGATTGTTCCTATCAGCTGGCGAGGCACTCCAATCCACCGAACTTGCAATGGTTCCTTGCTCCAATTCAACGAGCAATCGTGTGAATACACTATAAGACGTTAAGAATCCATCACGTCCAATTTGAGATGATACGCCAATCGGGAACGAACGCCTCACCGACTGGAAACTTTGCAACGCCGTTCCAATTTGCCGCATGTTCGACTGGCAGTTGACCCTACGAGCGGACTCGCGAACGGACTGCACGGCTGGGAGGGTTATGGATAACAAAACTCCGATGATAGCACAGACAACCAGCAACTCAGTTAACGTGAAAGCGTTCCGCTCAAAGTAACGCATTTCTATCTCCTAGACACCGACACATGGAAGTTCAGTTTTAATTCGCTTCCAGTGCTCGGCGTAACGACAAGTGAGATAGTCGCAGATTCGTCCATGCGACGCATGGATTCCGGAGTGAAAGGCCGAAGCGAAAGTTGTAGGACATCGTTTTCGATAACGCTAGCCGCAATCAATTCGGAATTTGCTATTTCCGCACAATTGATCGTGTAGCCCGAATGCGATGACATTAACCTCAATGAAGCAGGAATTATACGACCGTTCCTAACTAAGATCCTAGGTGTCAACGAACCGGAAAGACTCCACTCATAGCGTATTTTTCCCCGTGCCTTAATCTTGAACAACTGATCATTGACATGCCCGGAAAAATCGTATGCGAACGTTCCTTGCTCAAGTTTCTCAGTGTTTAGTCGAAATGTAACAGGGACATTCCATTGGTGGTTCATTAGCTGAATCCCGACGAACTCAGGATCACCTACATCTGCAGTCAATTCGGCAATGTCGGTGGTTATGGAGATTGCCTCATTTCCCAAAAATGATTCTGAAGCAGACCTCACGATTATACTTTGATTAACCACGGCATCATCACCGTTGTTGAGCTCACCAAAGTCCACGTCGATCGGGCCAAGCACTCTATAGGCAGGGCTGACTACGCGAATGGTCGATGGGGCGACGATGACCTGCATGCTATCTCCATCTGAAATTTGAATTTCAAGCGTCTCCGCCATGCCGTCCTCACGCGCGTAGGCACGATAGCTAGCAGTGAAGGAGTCTCCGGGTTCAATTAGATTTGAGCTCAGCGACTTTAGCACGAACGTTGCACAGCAAGGTGATCCAGACAGGAAGTTTTCCATTCCCAAACTGCAAGCCCCTATGTTCTTAAGATGCGCAACAACTTCGCCATAATCCCCGACCGCAACCTCACTTGGAAAATCAACTCGATCAAGAATAACAAAGTTCGCGGACTCAAATGTCAAGGCTTTTTCACCAAGAGACAATTGGTGGACAGGAGTGTTTGTAGACTCGGTCTGTAAATCCAAACGGTCTTGATGGCAACCGCAAAAGAATGGGAAACTTATGAGCAAGGCAACAGTCGTAGTATTGAATTGCCGTGAGCGAACACCCAAAACTTTGCGGGTCCGCAATACAGCTTGCGACGCAAAAATCAGCATGGCACCAAAAATCACACAAAAAGCCACGATTGCAGTTTTACCCACGACTGCTGTTTTACGATGTTCACTAATGAGATTCAGGTAATCAGAACGGTGAATTATCCATGTTCCGCTGAACGCAATATCAAATATGTCGCTTTTTGATAGAAGAAGTGGAGAATCGAGTTGTGGATCGAGAACAATCCAGTCGTCAACCAAAGGCAATACTACAACGAAATGCCCCGGAAGCCCTGCAGTTGCTAGATGGGCAATAATTGGCTTTTGAATTATCCCAAATAGCCCCTGCGCATCGACTTCAACAGGGCAAACATCGAAGGATTGATCCGACACCATCTTTACGATTTCGTCAAGGGTGTGAGATGCTTTAGGCGTCCTGTGCTGCCCAACATAGTCGCGTACATCAATCGACTTTCCAGATGCAGCCGTGAAGATCGCGGTTGCAGCAACTGCACAGGTTGGATTTGCGACAGACTTGCTTACTGGTGTAATTGAATATCCGCCAAAGGATTTACAGGAATCTGCATGCATGAGCAGCAAAAACCCAAATATTGTTTTGAGAGGCCAGCTCATGACTTCGTCCTTTTATACATTGCTAAAATTAACACGGCGACGAAGGTTGTTGCCAGAATTAAAGCCACGACAGGGAACCGCCAAGTTGTTGTTTTGGAAAACATTCCAAAAACCGATGGCTTCGAGAGGTCACTGCGTCGTGCAAAATTCGCCATCGACTCGACGGAAGACACCGGATCGCTGGTCTTGCCAACCTCATAATACTGCTTAGAAATATGGTCGTTGATTTTGGTGCCAGGTGGGAACTCTACATCCCAAATCAATCGACCATCAGAATCCACAGAGTTGCCTGAGAATCGGAGTCGCAGCTCGCCATTACCATACGCACCAGACCTGCGTTCGACGCAGCTCTTTGGAATCCAACGACCGTCAACGATCTCATTCTCAAATGTGCGTTCAAAGTCCGCAGAGAAACCATTAGAGTTCCTTACGGAAGAGTTTAATTTCGTGATCTGTAATCCGTACTGCATTTCAAGAAACGTAACAAAGATCGATGGATTCCCCGGAAGCTTGATTTCTAAAGTATTCTCAGATGGCTGGGTCGAAATCTCCTGCGGGTACTTCACCACACCCGAGTTGAGATAGAAATCGAGCCACATCGGCCAATATCGATCGATAAACATGTTTCCTTGCTGGGCGATCTTTCCATTCCCGCCCGAATTTTGATCCGACGGCAACCACAGCTCGGCTATAGAAGTTCCATGTCGAAAGATCGATAGCTTGTGCATGCCATTCGGATACTGCACGTCGAATCGAATCCCCTGATCGGGGTTAAATTGCCAAATGCCCGAATTTGAATTACCTTTTGCCTCGGGTACAACAATCATGCTACCCTCCAGACTCACATCAGCAGAGCAATTTACGACCTTGCTCTCGAGTTCGGCCAAATAATTAAAAGCTAGCAGGTCGAAAGGGTGCTGCCCAGCGTCTTGCCCGATCATTACTGAATTCATGGCGCAGCAAAGAAGTAAGCTGACGATACATCTCACGAAAGTCGATTCCATGATAACCCCACCATAAGCGACTAATATGAATCTAGTCCTACAGATAAACTAGCGAAGGCCTTGTCGACCACCGACCCGAAGGGATCGAAATCAGCATTTTTTCAAAATCGTCCAATATCATTCAGAATGCGTTGCAAATGGTGCCGCCGCATAAAGGTGTTCCTGGTGCTGGTAAAGGAGTCCATTGCCATCCACCCCCCATATTCAAAACACAAGTGCCATTCAATACGTTGCCGCATCCTCCGCTCGAATACGTCGATGAACAATTGTTATATCCTGGGTAGTATTGAATTCCGCAATTTGGGTTTTTGTTGGTCGAGTTACACGTGGAGGTCGTAGGGCAAGGATTTGGATCTTCGCAAGGCGAACGATCGACGCAGATCCACCAGAGGTATCCGCCATGAATCGCTTCTATTTCGCCTCTCCCAAGTAAACGCACTTTTTGGGACGAAGCAGAGTGGCTCTCGCCACTTGCGGCTAGAACAAAACCGAGAGCTATTAAAAACACCCCGCATCCGCTCGAAAGTAATCGAATTCGATTGTGCATGACAATTCTCCAACTGCTAGGACGAAGAGACCTAAAGATCACAAGGTATCGATGTCGCAATCGAAAGTCAAATTTTTGAGCGTAAAATCATGATTCTTGCCAACGAGACTGCCGAATGGGTTCGTACGTTGCGGTTTTTGCAAGGATTGAGCTTGGTCAACGCCGTGCGCGAGGCGCCGCGACCGGTGGATCGATCACTCGGATCGACTCTCGGTCGGTATAAACATGGCCATGCATGTCTGTGGTACGGACTTCAAACAAATGCGTACCGGCTGGTAAGTAGGCAGGCAAGAAGCCTCGCCACAAGTGATCCGTGATCGAAGGACCAGGTAAGGGGATCCCATTGGGCGGGGTCGGTCCCGTTTCGGCTAGCTTCATGTCGGCGTAAAAGGGGTCGATGCCATCGACGCGCTCGATCTCCTTCCACTCGCCATCCGGCAGATGCCTCATCTCAACTTTCGATTTCTTGCTCCCAAAGAAGACGTTGACAATCATAGCCGTCGAGATGGCCTCGGTCGGCAAAATTTCTTCTGGCAGGTAGATACTCATCTGATGATCTGCGGGTCGACGTGCGGCCCGGTACTCGAGTGAATACTTGCTGCCATCGAAACCAATGATCGAATAACCGTTCGCGCCACCATCGCTCATCGTGGCATGCGGAATTCCCAGTTCGTCAATGGCGCCTCGCCACCAACTGCCGCACACCGTCACGTTGACGACGTGGTGATGCGGCTCTTTCCCTCGCCAACCGTCGGCTCCATCGATGAAATGGTGTTTGACAAAATGCGTATGTGCCGAGATCGAAAGTGCGAACGGGCGTTGTTCGATCAATCGATACAATTCCTGCCGATCCTCGACCGCCAACATAGGGATGTGCATCAGTAGCACGACGAGTTGATTTTCGGGGACCAAGGCCAAATCGTTGCGTATGAACTCCATTTGCTCAGGACCAAAGCCTCCGACGAAGCGACCCTTCTCGATCTCGCTGGCCCCGATCCAACGGACATCGTCCAAGGCTAAAAAATGGACCGGCCCATGATCGAACGCGTAGTAGCTGGGGCCATAATAGGACTCAAAAGTTTCGTCGGAGTGTTTGTCGTCCGCTGCATCTAGGTTGATATCGTGATTGCCGAGGACGTTGTACCAAGGGATTCCGATCATTGCGATGGCTTGATTGTGCGGTTGGAAGACGCTCAAGTCGTCGAAGACAATATCACCTAGGGTCACGCCTAACGATGCTCCGTGCGCATTCTCAGCCACGACTTGTTCGATGATGTCGTGCGCCATGTACTCGACCTCTTGCTTGTTCCGCGGCTGCGTATCGCCGAAGAGCAACGCACGAAATTGATCGGGCTCCTCCTGCGGGCTCAATGGAAAATCGATCGAGGCCGGCAAAGGCCCCGTGGGAGCCACGCCTGGGAATTTTTGCGAGGGCGATCCTGCCGGCTTGTGGATGTAATAAAACTGCGGAAGCTGGTCGCGGTTGAGGGGCGTCATCCAGTTGCGGGGTTTGATGACGAAGATGATCGTGTCGTCATCGACTTCGATTTCGTAGTGTCCTTCGGCGTCGGTAAGTAAAATAGCCCGGCCATTCGAGACGCGCACGTCCGGTACTCCCGCTTCCCCTTCGTCGCGGCGACGGTTGCCGTTGGCATCGTGATACACGTAGCCTTGTGCGTGCTCATGATTTCCGGAGTCGGTGTGGTTGCCGTCCTGATGGGCACCCGGTGGATGCCCCCATGCTTGCGTGGAACCGATCAAAGTCGCCAGGAGTATTGCGACGCACCCTCCAAGGTACTGCCGACCGAAGAGTTGCAAATCAAGAAGATGTTTCATGGATCCAGGGCAGGGTAGGGGAGGGGGAGGCATGACTCGGAGTCTCCAGGCCTACCGCGCGGTTTCACGCCGAGAGCCCCAGGAGCCGACCGATACTGATTGTGATCCCGATCCCTTGCAATCCCTAGTCGGAAACAACGTAGAAACGATAAAGAAAGCGTGAAAAAAGGGGCGGTGTCGGTGGGCTCACTCTGCCTTCCAGGCGGTGGCGAGTTCTTCTTCGGTACGACCGGTTAGCTCTCGCCATGTATCGGATGAGTACCGTCCCTCGCGCGCCGTCGCGTTGAGCTTTTGAAGCAATGTCCCGTCCGAGTCATAGTTTCTTACAACCCAATCGATGAAGTTTGCAGAAACGCGGTAGCTTGCGTCATGTTTTGCTTTTGCACGGGCTGCCTTCGAAAGGAAAGCGCCCTTTGTTTCGGGTTCGTATAGGAACCATCGAACATAGTCCGGGACTCCCTCAACGATCCAACCCGGTGTTGGCATTCGTCGCAAACCTCGTTGGCGTCGCCCTTGGTAGCTTTGAACAACGTGCACCATCTCATGAACGATGGCTCCGCGAGCTTCGCGGTCGATTTCTTTTGACATCCAACCCGCATTCATCGAGATCGTTGCCCCTTGAGCGTAAGCGGGAATCCCATTCATTTTATCGCTGGGCAAGTACCGGAATCGAACTTTGTCTGGCGCTTGGAATCCATCGCTTGGAAACAGGGAAACAATCCGAGGGTACCACTCCAAGATGACTGGCTTCAGCTCCGATTCAGACCAAGCGGCTAGTTCCGGAGCGGCTGTACTATCGATGGTAAAGTCAAATTGGCCGTCGGCGGTCGAGAATCGAAGCGATTGAATCTCGGGAAGTTTAAGCCTCTCGAGTGGAATCGATCCTCGCGCAACAACATCGATTTCACTAAAGAACGTATTTCCGAATCGATCGTCGTTTTCGGTCGGCTGGACTTCAAAAAGTAGATAGCGAAATCGTCCTAAACTACCTGACGTGTCGCTGATATGGCTGGCATGTTGTCCGCCAACATTCCTTCGATCACGCGTGTCGACATCCGCGATTCGCGTCCAACCTAAACGACTTAATTCTGCATCCTGGTCGAGTTGATTCCAGCGAAAATCGGGATGCTCGCCAGTGGAGGCATAGATTGCAAACACTTGCGGTCCCCGGCTGCCTGAATGCCATGAGTACGTCACCACCTCCGATAGTTCGGTGGCTTGCCCGAGATCCAGTGCGATGCAACCCACCGCAGTTCCTGGCGCGAAAAAGAAATTTTCACTCGGGCTATCTTCGTTGCTCGGGAGCTTTCCATCGTGAAGGACGCTCAGCGGGGCCGAGTTGCTGTCGGGCTTGCCTCGGACAATCGCCCAATTGCCTGACGTTGCATCGTCGTTAACTGCGGGAGGTAAAATCTTCTCAAACGGAACCAACGAAGACTCCTGGATACTCTCAGTAACGACGACCACATCCGCAAACAGAGTGTGTAGAGAACCAGGAAGGCAAGCCATCAGAACTAGCGACGTTGCCAGCAGATCCAAGATTCGTTTTGAGTATCCCATTCGCACTTTCCTTTGAACCATCCACCGAGTGTCGGCCTATACAAATCCTACCGCAGGACGCTCGAACCTTCTCTCGCCAATAAAGTCATCGTAGCTATTTAGATGCTGCGGGATTGGCAGGCGTGGGGAGGCTCGAATTCTCTAACGCAAGAATTTGCTCGTACTTTGCGACCACTTGCGGCGTTGCGACCAGCGGCAAGTTCTTGTCGAGGACGATGGATTCCACGGCATAGATTAAACGGAGCAATTTGACGCTGCGTAATTCCTCGCGATCGGACGCTTGGTCCGCGGTTGCCATTTGTTGTCGCCGTTGATCGTAGGCCGTCCAACTTGGAAGAGCCTGCAGTTCGGCGAGCAATGTTGCCTGATTGTCTGCATGGAGCAATGGAGACTTGGACCATTCGCGAGGGTTACCCAACTCGGGCCATTTTCCGGCCACTTCCTGCAACAGGTCACGCCGTCCGGATCCTCGACGATTGCGTCCCCGGCCTGGCGGACGACGGTCGCTCGGTCGATCTTGATCGCGGTCGATCCAAGTCGCGATGTCGTCTTGAAGAGATATCTCGAGTGTCTTGGCCAGCTCCGTCACGATATGCGACACAACCGGGCGGCAGTCGATGAGAAGGTTCTCAAGCGACCCACTCATCGTAGTGAGATGCAATAACTCGTCGGTCACAGGACCCGTATCGTCCACGGGATCGAGGCTCGCGTTGTCGGTGGTCCCTGCCGAGGGAGCAAGTTGACTATAGGAGCGCAGCAGGACTTCGGAGGTGCGTAAAGGAATGTCGATCGTTTCGCCAGTGATGACAGCGTGCGCATGGGCCTCGGCAAATGAAATGACGCCGTTGTTATCGAGATCGCGTGGCTGTGTCGGGACACCGTTTCGACTGCGACCGGCGATCGCACCCCAAAAGTAGCTGCTGTATTCTTCATCGTGCTCGATATCCGGCCTGCAACCTGCGGCGGGCAAATCATATTGTTGAGCGAAGAAGCCTGCTCGCAAATGCGTTGAGAGTCCTTGTGCCTCGTCCAAATCGGTAAAGATTGTGTGACCGAATCCGCCGCAGTAACACTGAGCCATGATCATCACCACGGGCAATTCAATCGGCAGTTGATCGAGCCAACCGGCGAACTCCCGGGCGGAAATCTCGCGACGGTCCCAGCAGTCGATGGAGGTATTGAAGGGATCGTCTTCGTCACCTTCGCTGCCATGAGCGGTTACGAAGATGATCAGGCGATCGCCATCGCCAACGATCTTTGCCAGCGTGTCGAGTTCGGCTCGAACCAACTCGGGGTCCAGTGGGCCCGTGACATCTGCCACGCGGTGATTGCGGTAAGTGATTTGTTGGCGGTTGCCGCGACGATGCAACGCAGCGAGGACATCCGTTGCAGGCATATCGCTCGTTTGGGGCTTGTCGGCCAAGACTTGCAAATCTTCGCCGGGATCAGTCCCATCCGCAAAAAAGACTTTGTGTTCGCGAACTCCCTGGTGCTGTTCCGTAAGGATCTGTTGGAAAAAGATCACGTTGGCTTCCAGCGAGGCCTGATTACCGGAGCGGTTGTATCCACCTCCTAGGGTCAGAAAAAAATCGGTGGCCTTCAAGGTCGTTGATCCGCCCATGCAGATGAGGCATGCCGCACAGACAGCGCGGGAAAATCCAAATAGGTCAGGCCTCTTTGATTGACTCTTTGGAGGTGCGGTCAGTTTCCTTGACGACCACGCAAATGCATGGGCAAATGCTTGGGCAAATGCATGACTTGTTCCCAAACGAACTTTCCCCCACATGAATTCACCCATCCCTCAACCTCCAATCGTCAACCACACAAAGTTTACCGACAGTCCCGAATGCATCATACCGACAACCAGCGAAGAGCGGTCAATAAGCATCGTAGGTTCTCAAATACCCGGCTACCAATTACCCGGCTACCAAGGGTTAGTAAGAAACGCGAATCCTACTCATTCGTACTTATTCGTAAGCAAATCGCGGGCGATTTGATCGATCCCAGGCCTGCGGGTTTGTCCGCTGACGCCTTCATGGTAAACGGCGTCCATTACACCGTGGTCAATCGTCGCGACATCATAGTTTCGACCCGGGCGATGCGTGGGCTACCCACTGGGACGCTCGACGAATCTGTTTTCGGATGACGATGGGAAGTCGCTCGACGATCGGGGAATCGCCATACCGCTCGACGAACTTGGTGGACGTTTTGTCTAAGGAATCTGAGATCTGTTCCAGAAGCCCCTTCGCGGCCCGCATTACGGTCGGAGGACGCACTTTCAATTCTGTTGCGAGCGCTTGCAAATGCTTGGTACCAACGAGATCGGGGTCCGACGTCCCACCCAGATCCATCGCGAGGTGACGGGCGAGATTCTTGTAATTGCGCGTGCAGACCAAATCGTAGAACGGGGCCAAACTTGGAGCGCCGTTGGTTGTGTAGAGCAACGATAAATTCTTGCCATGCGCATCGGCGTTGCCAGCCAACCAATTGAACAACGCCCATTGCAGCAGATGGTTGAGATCCACGAGTGGAAACGCAGCATGGCGGCGAAGGATCTCCGCGCATTGTTGCAGCGATGGCCCCCCTTCTTTCTCATACTTGTGCGCCGGACCAATCCCTAACGCTTGGCAAAAATCTTCTTGATGCAAGCGACGAAAGCCGCGTTCGCTTGCCACGCGATCGTAGCGAGTGATCACGGCCACACGGGCTTTCTGGGTCTGCCGAAGTGTGACGTCGACTACCGGCAACCCCACGCTGCCTGCCAGCATGGTCATGAATGTTTCGTTCTCGGGCAGATGAGAATAAAACGGTGATGCGAATTTGATGATATAGGTACTGGGAGTCCCGCCAACCGGAATCAACAACTGCGGACCATCGATGTGCACCGGCAGTTTGTCCTGCGCCCCCGCCAACGACAATCGGACTTCGTCATGTCCCGTTACGTCAGAAAAGGCATCGGGAGTTCCGACCGACCATTGCGCCAGTTGCTGGTCCGAGATGACTTCATATCGCGGTGGATGTTGTTGGGAAATCGGATCGCAACTCGGTGAAATTTGTAGCGCGCCGGCGCATTCGCCGCCGATCGCTTTCAATAATTCAAAATCGTTCGACGGAGAGATGCCGAGCGATCGGCAGATCTGCTCCCGCACATTGCCTTCGGGCAGCAAGTTGGCGAAGTAATGGTGGCTGGCCCGGTCGGTAAACGATCCCGAGAAAGGCAGGGAGATCGAAATCGGAAACGCGCCGTTGGACCTTGTCCATTCGGCACGGTACTCAAACCGCATCGTGTCCGAATCGCCCCGCGTCAATTGCCCGACCGTTCGTTCACCGAAGTGAACATACAGCACTTCGCTCATTGCGATTCCCCACGCGCTCGCACGTGCAGCTCCAACCCGAAGAGGTGGAGGACTTGGATCGCAAGCCCTAGTTGCAAGGTCGGTTTGCCGCGCTCCAGTTCGGACAGGAAACGCACACCGACGCCAGCCATCCCCGCCGCCTCCTTGAGCGTCAGCCCCGCCTCTTTTCGACGCTGGCGAACCAAGTCCCCGACCTCCTTGGGAGTCTCCACCTGAACCATATCCACCTCCAAAAAGACACCGCTCGGGATGTTTTTGGCGTATTACGCCGGCGAAAGCCGATAAAGATACCGCTCGGGAAATATAATCCCGGAAAGTGGCCAGGGCAAGTCAGAATATTACCGTTCGGGATAGTAGGCGAGTCTCACCGAGACTCGCTTGTGCCGTGTGAGCCAACAGCCTCTCGGAGAGAGGCTGCTACGAAGCCTGCACGGTCCATGTGTCGCCGCTGTGGAGCAGTTTCTGCAGATCGCCTCGGCCTCGCTGTGCGATCGATTGATCGATCTGACCGCGAACTGCGGCCTCGAAGGTTTCGGTCTGGACGTTTCTGAAGACGCCGATGGGTTCCGGGAATTTGGGATGTCGCATTCGGGACAACAGATAGACCAACGCCGAATCGGCTTGCTCGTCATGGAACAACAAGTCGTCCTCTTTGACCTTGCCGTCCGACAAATCCACGACCTCCATCGAGAAACCATTGAGGCGAATCCCCTTGTCCCGATTCTTGCCAAAGATCATCGGCTTGCCATGCTCCAATTCGAGCGTCGCATCGTCGCGGGTGGCTTTGTCCTGAGCATAACTAAACGCACCATCGTTGAACACGTTGCAGTTTTGGTAGACCTCAACAAAACTCGTGCCACGGTGATCGGCAGCCCGTTTCAAGGTGGCCGCCAAGTGCTTGATGTTGCTGTCGACCGACCGCGCGATGAACGTGGCTTCGGCCCCGATCGCAATGCTGATTGGATTGAGTGGATGGTCGACCACACCCATCGGCGTGCTCTTGGTGATCTGGCCTTCGACACTGGTGGGTGAGTATTGGCCTTTGGTCAATCCATAGATCCGATTGTTGAACAGGATGATATTGAGATCGACGTTGCGGCGTAGCAAGTGGATGAAATGATTTCCGCCGATGCTCAGTGCATCGCCGTCACCGGTGATGACCCAAACACTCAAATCCGGACGCGACAGTTTCAGACCCGTGGCCACCGCGGGTGCTCGACCATGGATCGAATGGACGCCGTAGGTGTTCACGTAATAAGGGAAGCGGCTGCTGCATCCAATGCCCGAAATGAATACTGTCTGTTCTGGGGGGATCCCAATCTCAGGCAGTACTTTCTTCATCTGGGCCAAGATCGAATAGTCGCCACATCCGGGGCACCACCGTACGTCTTGATCGGTGGTGAAGTTCTCGGCCTTGAGGAGGGGTAGGGCAGTGCTCATGATTGGTAGTGCTTAGGATATAGATGCGGTGTAGGGGATGGGCTCGATCAAGCGACATGCTGCGAGGAATGCTGCGAGGACTTTTGAAGCGTTGTGATTTCCGTCATCTCGCAAATCTTTTCGAGCAACTCGGTCACGGAAAACGGTTTGCCTTTGACTTTGTTGAATCCAACGGCGTCGACGAGGAACCGACTGCGGATCAGCATTCGCAATTGGCCCATATTCAGTTCGGGCATGAGTACCTTGTCGTATCGGCCGAGTATCTCACCAAGATTGCTTGGGAACGGATTCATGTACCGAAGGTGGGCGTGCGCGACGCTGCGTCCCAATTGCTGGGCTTGTTCCACCGCGGTCAAGCACGCGCCATAGGTGCCGCCCCAGGACAGGACGAGCAGTTCACCGCTTTGAGGTCCCATGACCTGCTGAGGCGGCAATAACTTGGCCGCATTCGCGACTTTTTGGGCTCGGATGTTGACCATCTTCTGATGGTTTTCGGGGTCGTAGCTGATGTTTCCTGTGCCGTCTTCTTTCTCGATACCACCGACACGGTGCATCAAGCCCGGGGTGCCTGGGATCGCCCATGGGCGGGCCAAGAGATGGTTGCGAGCATAGGGCATGAAAGGGCCATCCGAATCGGCCCTGGGGCCAGGGTGCTCTACAGGTATCGGAGGTAGGGCGGTAATATCGGGGATCAACCAAGGCTCCGCGCCGTTGGCGATGTAGCCGTCGGACAGCACGATTACTGGCAACATCAATTGGGTCGCCAACATCCATGCTTCTTGGATAATGTCAAAGCAGTCGCCAGGGCTGCGTGCGGCCAACACGGGTACGGGTGCTTCTCCGTTTCGGCCGAACATGACTTGCAACAAGTCTGCTTGTTCGGTCTTCGTCGGCAGACCCGTGCTCGGACCACCGCGCTGGACATCGATGACCAGCAGCGGCAACTCCAGCATCACGGCCAGCCCCATACCTTCGGCCTTGAGCGCAATCCCAGGACCGCTCGACGTGGTGACGGCCATCTGACCGCCGTATGCAGCGCCGATGGCCGAACAGACGGCAGCGATCTCATCTTCGGCTTGGAACGTGCACACGCCGAAGTTTTTGAAGCGAGCCAGCTCGTGGAGAATGTCGCTGGCTGGAGTAATCGGATACGAGGCATAGAAAAGCTCTTTGCCACTGCGCTGGGCGGCGGCTAGCAGTCCCCATGCCATGGCTTGGTTGCCCATGATGTTGCGATACGTTCCCGGCTTGAGCTTGGCTGGCGACACGGTGTAAGAATGCCCAAGGGCTTCGATCGTCTCGCCATAAGCCCAACCGGCCCGCAAGGCCTTTTCGTTGGAGTCCGCAATCGTCGATTTTCCTTTGCCGAATTTGCCATGAATGAACCGCAGTGTGGCGTCCATGTTGCGACCATAGAGCCAATAGACCAGGCCCATGGCAAAGAAGTTCTTGCAGCGATCTGCTTCTTTGGTAGTCAGTCCAAATTCCGCCACGGCTTCTTTGGTCAGCCGTGTCATCGAGACTTTGATCAGCCGGTAGTTTTCCATGGCCGGATCTTCGAGCGGGCTGGTGGACAGTTTGGCAAGCTTGAGATCCTTCTCCTCAAAACTATCGTCGTTGACGATCAGCAATCCACCTTTGTTGAGGTCCGCCAAATTGGTGACCAACGCCGCAGGATTCATAGCGACCAGCGCATCCAGAGAATCGCCTGGCGTGTGCACCTCATGGGCAGCGAATTGAACCTGGAATCCCGACACACCTGCACGCGTCCCGCGCGGGGCGCGGATCTCGGCTGGGAAGTCCGGGAAAGTCGCCACGTCGTTGCCCAACAAAGCCGAGGTGTTGGTCAATTGCTGGCCGAGCAATTGCATCCCATCCCCGGAGTCACCGGCCAGGCGAACGGTGATTCCGCTAACGGATTTGCTTGGCTTCTCGGAGGTCGAGACGACTTGGGTAGGCATAGTTGGCTTTGCGTTGGGAAAGGATCCAAAAAGGTGCGGCGGGTCTTAAGCTATCAAACTCAGAGCTCACATGGTCGCCTGGCGACTTTGAGACTCTGGAACGGTTGTATCGATTCTCGGACCTTGGCGGGATGAACTATTTTGGCAAAGCAGCCCGGGGTTGAGTATGTCAAATTCGCCCATTCCTCCCAGTTTCGCGTCCGTTTCCCCAACACGGTCATTCGATGGTGGAGGTGACGGTTTTGAGAATTTCGAGCTCCCGCTGTGCCATGAGGCGGCCAACCGCAGGAAGACTCCAACGGTAAACAAGGGTCGAGAGATAGACCCACAAAATGGACAGCACACACGCGATCGGCCAGGGTTTTAAGACAGGTAATAGCCACTCGAGACCCAGCTCAATCGCCAATGGCAGCGAGCACCACGCGAGCAACGGAGGAAGCAGAAACGACAGCAATAGGTTGATGACCAAGTGCTTCCAGGACAGATTCTTTGGCTCCAGACCGTTGGGTGCCAACGCGAACGGAGACAGAATCGCCATCAAGTTGCAGACCAACAAATAGAACGGCAGGAAGGCGGTTAAAGCCAAGAGCAGGAACACGAGCCGTTCCGCCGGCAGGTCCCACCACCAGCCCACGGTCAGACACATGCCGGCGGCGGCGAACCAAGCGGGCAAGCCGTAGGCCAGATTTCGTCCATGCAAAATTTCTTGACGCTCAATGGGAGCCAACACCCACGCGCGAAACCCGGCTCGGTCGAGCCCAAACTGGTTCCCCAAAACTCCACACGAGGTGTAGAGGGCAAAGCCGGCTAGGCCGAGTGTGATTGCAGTTCTCAGGAACTCGTTGTCGGAAATGTTCCACATGCGGATCAGAAACAGACCGACGAAGGGTTGAGCCACCGGGGCCAAAAGCATCAACTTCAGCTCAGGTGCTCTCCAGACCGAGATCCACGTTTGCGTGACCACGGCCCAGGTCGTCGGACCCAGCCATGGGACAAAGGACTCCAACGCGCCGCTCCGGTCGGACGTCGACACGTGATTGGAAGTGTCACGCTGGTTACGTCGGGAAGAAAACAACCGCCCGCTGAACCCTTGACGATAGTACCGCAACGTTGTGCGGTAGTTGCTGCGCAGGGACAGACAGGACAAGAGAATCATGATAGGGGTGATCGCCAACGCAATTCCGTCACGGTCCAGTAAGGACTTGGCGCAAGCCGACAGCCACAGCGGAGGCGTGATGACCTCGACCCATTTCAACGTGGGGAGGATTTCGCTCAAGGCCTGGGCTCTGTCCCGACGTGGTCGCGATTTAGGATCCTCCGTGCCGTCGCTGGCGTCCGTAGTTGGAACGGAATCCTCCATGTCAACATTCGAGCGTTCGTTCGGCTGTTGATCGTAGGTCACCGACGCAACGGGTTCGACGGGCGGTTCGGGACGTCGCTCGGCCTTGATCCAACGTGGCAGTCCGATTGCCAAGGCTGGGAAGACGATCATGAAAAAGAGCGATACGAGCAACATCGCCACGCGTCGTCGCCGTGGATCAGCGATCCAAGCCGCGAGGACCATTTGAAAGTGCGAGGTCAGACTGGTGACCAAGGCGACGTAGGCCACCAACGGAATCGCCAACAACAGCATGCGGGGGCCTACCGACACTGCGGAACCCACGATCGCTCCCGTAACGAAACTGACGAAGTAAACGATCGGTACATTCAGCAACGATCCGAAATAATTCATTGCGAACGCGTGGCTAGGCGCGATCGGCAAATGCATGATTCGATCGAGTGTTAGGCCATCGGCTCGAAACAGCTCCGAAGAAAAATGAATGAGCCACACCAAGGAAAATCCGGCCAAGGTGGCGCTCCAGAAAATCGATGGTCCCACCCTGATTTCCATGCGATGGACAAAGAAGCCGGCCGCCACTCCAGCGCCTAGCAGCATCACGCCGCCACTGACCACCGATACAAGAAATACGATTGTGATCACGCGACCGAGAATCGATTCCTTGTTCCACTGATTGCGACGCAACTTCCATCGCAAAAAGATCAAGGTGCTGAAGTGCGCTACGCAGATTTGCAGCCAATCACCCAGCGCACGGCCCCAACGGGGCAGAGCAAAATAGGGCAGGGCAGGGTAGGGGGGTGCGGTCATGGCTTCAATGACGGCGCGGCGTCAAGCCATTCCAAGGTATGTCCCGTCGCGCCATCGCTGCCCGCTGCGAGCATGAACGATTCTTCCAACGAACCAGCAGCCAGGATATCGGACATAGAGGATTGCTGAACCAATTGGCCGCGCACGATGATGCCGACATGCGTGCACAGCCTTTGGACGATTTCCAAAACGTGGGAGGTTAGGAACACGGTTGCTCCACGGGCCGTGAACTGCGTCAGTAAATCTCGGATGGTGAGGGATGCGACGGCATCGACACCTTCGAATGGTTCATCGAGAAACAAAAGTTTGGGGTTGGCTAGTAGCGCCGCCGCCAACGACAGCTTCTTGCGCATGCCATGCGAGTATTCGAGCGTCAGCTTTTTGGCTTCCCGATTCAACGTCAGCAGCTCGAGCAGCTCTGCGCTGCGGCGACGGATGACGTCCCGATCCAGACCGTGAATGCGACCGACGAAGGTTAGGTATTCGACCGCATTCAAGTTATCGAATAGCGCTAGATTTTCGGGGATGACACCGATGGACCGTTTGGCCTGCAGCGATTGCCGCATGTCCAGCATATCGAATCCCAATACGCGCACGCCTCCGCTGGTTGGTGCCAACAATCCCGTGAGCATTTTGATGGTGGTTGATTTGCCGGCCCCGTTGGGTCCCAGAAAGCCATAGAAAGTCCCTGGTTCGACGGTGAGGTTCAGTTCCTGCACAACCAGTCGACCATCGTAGGCCCGGCACAGTCGCTCGGTCTCAATCGCAAAAGGCATTCGAATTCTCGTTGTAACTGGAATCTGGGTACTGCCGCACGGCCTGCGCTTCGCCCAGGTGAAGTCTATGCGATTCAACGCTACAATTGCAGCCAGGGCGATCGATGATCGCGTGTATGTGAGATGGAACTAGGGTCAAGCGAATGGAGTCGTCGTGCGGAGCGGCCTCGCATTCCTGCAATACGACGACACTTTTACGATGACCAAAAAGAAAAATTCACGTAGCCGTTCAACCCTCTCTGATTTTCGCAGGATGTTGGCGGAATCGTTCCGCTCCTTGCCGGTGGGCGTTGTCGATCCGTTCGAAGCGCCTGTCGAGATCGCAGTACCACAAGCGTCCAGATCTTCGAGTTCCCAATCGTCAACTTCCAGACGGTCGAGATTGCTGCTGGAGTGGGAAAACGCTCTCGAAGACTTCTTGGAATGTTGCACTTACCATCCCGGCTTCTTGTCCCCTACCAGACTCCGAATGGTAACGATCGAACAAGTGTTCGAGAATCGAATCGTTACGGGCGTGTTTCGGGACGCGAATGTGGAGCATCACATGGTGGTCCGTCTTGAGAACGACGATCGGCCCTATCAGTGTTCCTGTAGTTTGCCCAATCAACACGTTGCATGCGGGCATATCGAACTTCTGGTCCAGTTGGTTCTCACTCAATTGAAGAACCCAAGTTCGGAAGCCTACCAAAAAATAAACCTCAAACGATTCGATCACGGTCCGATCGATGAGCGCCAGTTCCAGTTCGACAATGGTAAATTGCTCCTGAATCAACTGGATGGACTGATCCGAGCCACGAGTGGCAAGCCGCTCATGGTCTCTCTCCCGGACCTGAAAGTCAGCGAGCCTCAGCAACGAATCGGTTGGAACATCAATCTTCAAGGAGGATTCAATGTCGAATTGGTTTCCCAACCACCCAAGAAGAAAGGGGATGGATGGAACCGTGGCCGCAAGATTCCGATGACTCGACTTTGGGACGAATCACTCCTCATGAATGAGAATGATCGCAGCATTCGTCGCATGGTTTCGTTTCGCGAAGGTGCCGTATCGCTCCCAAACATTCGCGTGCTCCAAAAACTGATAGGCGCCTCCAATGTTCAACTCATGGGATCGCCCGCAACCGTGGAGGCGAGCAACGGGACATTTGAACTCACGACGTCGCCCACAGACGGGCGTGTCAAAGCGCGGTTGAAAGAGGAGTTGGCATGGCCTGACTGCCAGAGCTTCCACGGCGACGATGGCGCCGCCTTCCTTTCCCGATCGCTCTCACGGATCGCAGTCTACCCGTGTAGCAACGAAGAATCGCGACTCATACGCGAATTGCGATCGCTGGACGAGGTGCATGAGAGCCATCGCGTGGCCTTGATCGAGCGATTGCGAAGGCTGCAGCATTGCGTCAATATCGAGTTGCCGTCGGATGTCGCCGGTATGACAGTTCCCGAACCGGTCTCGCTGGTCATGCTCCTGCGTTCCAGCAGCGACGGGCGATTGGCTTACGGGCTTCGCGTTCGCGATTCTGAAGAATCGCTGCATCGTCCCGGTCAGGGCAGAATGACAAGGGCGATCACGCGCGATGGAAAGCCCGTGCAACTGACCCGTTCGGCCACGGATGAATGGCGCATGGTGGACGAATGGTGCGCTGCCTCGGGTAATGAGTCCTTGAGTACCGAAGGCACCACCAATACGTTTGAAGAAACCATGGCTTTGCTCTCTTCATTGAGACAGGACGAAGGATCGATCGAAGTTCTGTGGGATCCGGCCACCGAGAGCCAGCCGAAATACGTCGGGCAAATCTCAACCGGAAACGTCCGGATCAGCATCGAGAAAAAGCGGGATTGGTTTCAGCTATCGGGCGTGTGCAGTCTCGGGGACGAGTCGCTGGAACTCAAAGGGTTGATGCAAGCCCTGGAGCAGAGCAGGGCAGGGGGCGTTGGTTCGGGTTACATCCGAGTCGGAGCGGATGGTTGGGCCACGATTTCAGCGGATCTCGCCAAGCGTTTGGAGCAGTTGAACGATGCCGTTCACACCGAACGTGGCACGATGAAGTTCGATGGTACATCCGCGCACGCCATGCGTTCAATACAGTCGATGCTGCATGTCGACGCGCCGGCCCTGTGGCAAAAGATGCTCGATCGCCTGCAGCGCGCCGAAACGCTCGAACCGGATTTGCCCGTAGGCCTCAACGCCACCCTTCGCGACTACCAATTCGAGGGATTTCGGTGGATGCGACGGCTGGCTGAATGGGGTGTAGGTGGCGTGCTCGCCGACGACATGGGCCTTGGGAAAACCATTCAAACCCTGGCCGTCATGCTCGACAGGGCAGGGCAGGGGCCCAGTCTCGTCGTTGCACCGACCTCGGTGGGATTCAATTGGATGCGCGAAATTGCACGCTTTGCACCGGAGCTAGAAGCGCATCTTTACCGAGAAACCGATCGCGGCGATTTTCTCAATCAGCTCGGCCCCAAACATGTTGTCGTGTGCAGTTATGGACTCGCCCTGCGCGATGCAGCAAAACTAAAAAAGGTGGTTTGGAATACACTGGTGCTCGACGAAGCGCAAGCCATCAAAAACGCACGGAGCAAAACAGCGCTAGCGATCGCCGAGATCGAATCCGAGTGGACCGTGGCTCTGACGGGTACGCCAGTGGAAAACCATCTCGGTGAATTGTGGAGTCTATTCCGCGTGGTGGCACCAGGCGTGCTCGGCGGATGGGAGCAATTTCGAAATCGATTCGCAGGCCCCATCGAACGCGACAACGATCCCGAACGAAGTTTGGCGCTGAGAGACCGACTCAAGCCGTTCGTGCTACGCCGTACCAAGCTTGAGGTGTTGAAGGATTTGCCGTCCCGCACCGAAATGAATCTCCTCGTCGAACTCAGCCCAGCAGAACGCGCACTCTACGATAGCGTACGACTATCGGTGGTCGAAGAAGTGGATTCGCTTGTCAATTTGCCCGATGTTCAAGACCAACGCTTTCGCATCTTGGCACTGCTGACCCGGCTTCGCCAGTTGGCTTGCCATCCACGCTTGGTCGATAGTGCTTGGAGCGAACGCTCGGCCAAACTGATTCAGTTGAAGGAAACCGTACTGGAACTCAAACAGGAAGGGCACCGCGTCCTGATCTTCAGCCAGTTCGTACAGCACTTGCAACTCATTCGCGAGATGCTCGAGGAAGAAGGCATCTCGTACCAGTATCTCGATGGCTCGACCCCCGCTGCCAAGCGGCAGCAGGAAGTCGATCAGTTTCAAAACGGAGATGCCACGGCTTTTCTGATTTCGCTCAAGGCAGGTGGAACGGGTTTGAATTTAACCGCCGCCGACTACGTCATCCATATGGATCCGTGGTGGAACCCAGCCGTGGAGGATCAAGCCACCGATCGGGCGCATCGTATTGGGCAGACCAAGCCGGTGATGGTCTATCGCATCATCGCGCAGGGAACCATTGAGGACGAGATTCTCAAACTGCACGAGACAAAACGGGACCTGATCGCCGGCGTGCTCGAAGGTGCCCAGGCCGCCGCAAAACTATCGACCCAGGACTTGATCGCTATGATCAAACAAGGTCGCTAGTCAAGCCGCTGGAATCTCAATAAAAGAGCCAGAGAGCTCTGGTGGTCTGGGAGACGGGTTTTTATCGCGTGCCCCTCATCCCGCCTTCGGCACCCTTCTCCAAATGGGGCGAAGGGAATCGGCATCTTGGGGATGAGCAGGCTACAATGGATATCCTATAAGGACGGTCGTTTGAGTTCATGCACAGGTTTGTAGTTCTAGTACGAGTCCCCGAGCGCTTATGTCAGAAACCATTCTCGAGGTCGCAAAACGCGCGGATCTGTTCTTTATGGAAATGTCACCTATTCATGAAACGATGCGGCGTCTGTCGCAGATCTTCCACGAAATGAAGATTCCGTTTGCGGTCGCAGGTGCCATGGCAGCCAATGCTCACGGCCACAAACGGACCACTGCCGACGTCGATATTCTGATTCGACGGGAAGACTTGCAGCGGTTCAAGGCCGCGCACATTGGTCGCGGCTGGGTTGACAAGTTCGAAGGCTCAAAGAACTTTCGTGACGCAGTCACGTCGGTGAATGTCGATACATTGATCGTCGGCGATTTTCCTGGCGATGGTTTGCCGAAGCCCGTTTCGTTCCCAGCTCCTGAAACGGTATCTGCCCTCAACAGCGAAGGAATCCCGATCATCCGCCTCGAGACACTCCTGGAAATGAAAATGGCAAGCGGGATGACAGTCTCTCATCGCCCAAGGGACCTTGACGATGTCATTCAGTTGATCCGTGTGAATCGCTTACCTCATGAATACGCAGCACGATTGAACCCGTATGTAGCTGACAAGTACGCGGAGCTTTGGCAAGCCGCTCAGGTCAACGACGATTACTAAGCGCATTTAGAGACTTAGTGATCGAGTTGTTGGTTTTATGCTCAGCCATTGCGTTCCCTTCGCCCAATTTGGGGAGAAGGGTGCCGCAGGCGGGATGAGGGGCCAGACATAAAGCTCCAACCGAGCTTGCCTGTCCTCAATATCCTCTAATCAACGTCACGTTTAGAACCTCACCCTCACCGGTACACCCTACGTCGATCGTTCATCGGATCCAGTGGCCCGATTGGTCGCGTACCATGCGCATCCATTCCATGGCTGTGTGCGGGAAGTTGTGTTCGTGCTGGTAGCCGAAGTGCTCCATCATTTCTTCGTCATGATAGGCTGCGAGTGCAAGTACGATCAGCAATCCGTAGGTAACGAGATTGGGGATCCGGTACTTACTCCAGAACTTCAGAGCCGTTCCGAAACTGTGCTTGAACGTGTATCGGCCTCGACGATATTCCACCGACCAAATCTCGTCGAGCAAGATGTGGGACATGAATCCCACGAATACCGCAACCGTTTTGAACAATCGCAAGTTGAAATTTTCGGACGAGGAGACGAGGAAGGTGAACAGGGCGGCGATGAAGGCTGCCGGCAAGCTGTGCCACATCCCGCGATGGACCGTGTAGCGCCGGAACAATTCAGCAATGCCGAATCGCAAAAAGAAGTAGACCCCGCCCGTCACGACCAGCATCATTTCGTGCGACAGTCCGACACGCTGAAGACGATCCAACATCAGCATCGGAATGAAGGCCGCGGAAAAGGCGACGGCCTCGCGGAGCGGGATACCTGAATCGCTGTCCAAGTCTGGGAGCATGCCACTGACCGAACACAGACCACCCGCAATCACGCAACTTTCCCAAGGCATCCCGGACTGAAACCCACCGAGGCCAAACAGTCCGCCCGCGATCGTGCTAAGCGTAATGTGGGTTCGAAAGTCGGCCATGGATCAATTCTTCAGTTGGTTACGTTGCAATGTTGGATCGCGTTGGATCCTGAACGGGGCAGGGCAGGGGGGCTCGGAATCCCACTCGGGCGCGTCGTCTACCCTGAAGAAATAGCAGTTTCGGCCCATCGATCGCAAGAGAGCCTGCCGCACGTCGGGACGTTCACGAAAAAATTGGTCTTCGCCCAGTTCGACGTATACGGTTATAGTCCGCACAGCCCCCGCACCTTACCAAGGGTTGAAATCGCTCCGCGACTTGAAAGTGAATGCATGCAAACCTACGACATCCTCATGCTCGTTGTCCTGGCATCGGCCACGATCTTCGGCGCCATCAAGGGCTTTGCTTGGCAAGTCGCGTCGCTGGCATCGATCATCGTCAGCTTCTTCGTAGCCAGTTACTTCCGGAACGACGTGGCTGCATTGATCAATGCCCAGCCACCCTGGAACATGTTCTTGGCCATGCTGCTGCTCTACTTCGGCTCTAGCTTGATCATCTGGATGCTGTTTCGATTGGTCAGTACATCGATTGACAAGATCAAGCTGAAGGAGTTCGATCGTCAGTTGGGAGCCGCCTTTGGATTGATCAAGGGGGCCGTGCTGTGCTGCGTCATCACCATGTTTGCGATGACGCTGCTAGCGCCTGCCCAGCAACAAGCCATCGCGAACTCCAAGAGTGGTTATTACATCGGTCGAGCATTGTCGCATGCAGGTGGCATCCTGCCTGACGAAGCGAAGCAAGTCATTGGCCCGTACATCGAACGGGTGAACCAGCAGCTCGAAGCGGGCCGGGATCCGAACTATGTGCCCGATCCGAATGCACCCAACGCAGGTCCAAATCTCGATGCCTGGGGGCGTGCGCTGGAAAACAAAATGAGCGAAGTAGGGAACGGTTGGATGCAAGGGCAGGGTGGGGCTAGTGAAACCTCGCGGCCCGAGGGAGGCATTCTGAATCGCTTGTTCCCGCCTCGAGGCAATACCGCGAATAGTCCACCCGCCAACGGCGGCTGGAACAACGCACCGGGAACAGCGCCGCCCATGGGGACGTTGCCGCCCAATTCACCTCCTCAAGGCTGGCCCGTTTCGACACCTTCCTGGAATCCAAACGTCCCACTACCTGGAACCTCGCCACAATCGTTCAACGGGAATGAAATCCTGCCTGGGCGGTAAATTGTATCTCTGCCCATCCGGGCAACCACGACGACCAAGCATTGCCCTGCGCCAACTTTCCCAATCGATCGCCCCCAGGGATCCACGTACGATTGCGACTCTCATGAGGCGGAGCCTCCAAGGCAGTTCGTTTCACGGCAGAGTCACGGAACGAGGAGATAGGAATCGCTGCTCTCGAATCAAAATACCGTCGCGTGTGGCGATCAACGTGGCTATACTCAAAAAAGATAGTCCGATCCGACGTTCAAATCACTGGTGAGTATTTTAACGAGCAAAGCAATGCATACGATCTTTGCAAAACTAACGGGGACCGAGTTTGATGCAATGGTCGACCGAGGTGCATTTGATTGTATTCAAGGAAAAAAGGCAGAACTGATTCGAGGAGAATTGCGATTCATGAATCCGTCAGGCCCGATCCATGACGACTACATCGACTACCTCACTCGATGGTCGCACAATTCGACGACACGAGAAACCGCAAACATTCGCGTCCAATGTGGTTTCGTCTGCGACGACAATCGCCCGGAGCCGGACATCCTTTGGCTTCATCCACGCCGTTATGGCCGAACGCGTCCAACAGCCCGTGAAGTGATGCTGCTGATCGAGGTAGCGGATAGCAGCCTATCCTTGGATTTGCAAGAGAAGGCCGATATTTACGCTGAAGCTGGTGTGCAAGAGTATTGGGTCGTCGACATCCCCTCTTCACGCGTTCATGTGCTCGCCAAAAGCGATGGTAAATCGTATCGCAATATCGAGATCGCCGTCGCACCGCAGTTCCTCTCGCCCGCTTGCTTAATCGGGGCCAAGCTAGATTTGTCGGATCTGTTCTCGGTGACGTAGCGATTCAATTCAAGCAAGAAGGGCCAACGACGCCATCATTTAGAGGGTTTTTGGGAATTGTCGTTCCGCTTCAATCGCACTTCAATTTCCGCCTCATCGCCGGGCCGATAGTAAAAACCATTCCCGTCGGGAAGAGGCTGGAATGGATTCGAACGATCGTAGCTGTAGTCTTGCCCTGCATAGATATTAAACGACATTACCTCTCTGGGGATATTTTCCAGAGCGATAACTCCGTCTGCTGGAAGTGTCATCTGGATAATTCTGCTAACATGTGGCAGCTTTAGGACCAGCCTCGCTAATGGATTGTTGATCGGTCCCTGTTCGATTAGATACTTTATTTTCAAGTTGGTGACGCTTCCAAGTTGTAGATCACCGAAGTCGATAGACTGATCGGAATTTGCGCCATCAAAGCGCTTCGTCTCTAAATGACCACGCGGATTTTGTTGCTTGATGTCGCCGAATAAACAGTATTCCGGAGGCTCGCCGAATCGATTCGTTGTTGGAATGCCTTCGATGACGAAAGTTCCATCGTCGCGTGTGGCTGCGATCAAACAGCGTCGACCTCCATAACTGTCAGAGGCGTCAGAGACGCAGACCAAATAGTCTTTGACGGGGCCGTCGCGATCAATGATGCGCCCATCGACCGTAAAACCAGCTTGTACCACCCACTGAAACGAGGGACCACTCCAGGATCTCGGAAGCTGTAGATCGCGGTATCCCACTCCAGGTACAACGGCACTGAGATAAATGAAGTACTGTTGGAGCGACGGGAGTTCAAATTCTCCCTCGTCGTTGGAGAGCGATGCGAACTCGCCTGGTGTAGTTTCTGTGACTATCTGGCCATCAATCACATATTGGATCGTGCTTTGCTGCCAAAGTCTATCAGGCTGCAAGGCGCCGTCATCAAATCCAATTACGGCGTTTTGAATCGGTAAGCCACGCGAATCAACAACTTTCCCTTTGATTGAGGACTGCCTTCCACACTCTTTAATGGAACGTAACGTCAATGAGATGTCTTCTTCATCGGGTGTAACGTAATTGGTCCGGGAAATAATAAAGTCCTTCTTGCCGGCAACGAGAACAACCTCATTTCCGTCGCTCAACTCTGACTTTGCGATCTTGAACCGGCCCGCACTATCAGTCACGACGAAAATTGCGCAATCAGGATGCATAATGGGTATCGTGGTAGCAATGCCTTCGCAAGGTCGCGATGCGAAGACCCGAACGGTTGCATCCGGAACAGGTTGTCCCTGCGTGTCGGTGACGGTCCCCTGAATGGCGTTTTGGGCAATTGCCATGGGTAAGGCGTATTGGAGCAGGAAAAAAATCGCACTCCACCAACCTACGAGCCAATAGGATCTCATGGTATCTCCAAACGGTCAAACTAAAAATATCCGCTATCAAAACAACGAGTTAACGGATTGATTTTGGAATAATCTTCTCCGGTTTTTTGGACACAGATTCATCAAGGATCACGACAACATCCGTTTCACCTGCCTCGCATGTTTGTGTCACCTGAGTGTTCCAAATTGACCTCCCTTCGGCACCGGAGTCAACGTCAAGCCTATACGATGTTGACGGAAGGTCTGTGAACTCAAATCGGCCTTCCGCATCCGACAACTTGGCCTTGTACATCCTTTCTGGGTCTCCAAGCCATATCGCATTTTCGTTTTCAATTCGCAGACGAACTCTCGCTCCTGTAAATGGTTTTCCATTGGGCGATTTAATTTGGCCTCGGATCACTTGATCGCCGGGTTTTGAAAAGTATTCGAGAGATGGCCCTTCATTGGTTTGCTCTCGAATTTCGATAAATTTTCTGTTTCTGGAGTATGGGTTTTTTTGGAGCGGAAACTCCTCTGGCAATCGAATAGAAAACCTCGCTATACCCTTTTCAGGATCGCGAACGACGATGCGATACCTGCCCTTTTCATCGGTGCGGGACCAAACATTAGGCAATCCCTCATTCGCCCACGCAAAGTCTGGACCGCTGCTAATCCTACGTGCGTTAATATTGCCAATTCCGACTTCGATCCCTTCCCATCCTCGACCGTCGAGCGAGATTCGCCCTTCCACCAGACGTTCTTCACTTTTCGGATGCAATCGTATCTCCAAGTTTGATTGAAGCTGTGCATCGATATTCTCAGGAAGCAATAACGATGCGAATCCTTGAGCGCATTGTACTTCAATTCTACAGCGAAAATCGTCCGGAGGTTCGGGGCGACCTCGAAGGAGCTCGAGGGCCTTTTGAGCCGCTGGTGATGGAGCGAATCTAGTAGGTGGAGGCAAAAGTTCGAACTCACCTCGATCATCCGCGAATGTAAATGACTCATTCCTTTCCGTTACTTGGTACGAACATGAGACCATCGCCCCAGGGACCGGTTGCATGTCGTCCGTGACGACTCGGCCTCGTATTCTGGGCGAAGGTTTAAGAAAATAGACTAGGTCCAAATCGGTATTGCCCTCAGGTAGCGGCTCTCCCGGTGGAAGTTGTCTGCTGATGGCTGGCATGCCTTCGCCTACCATGCTCGCAGGTAACTCATACCCATAGATGGGCCCGTCAAGAAAAAGGGACCATGCGTCGTTTGAAATAGCAAACTCAAATACACCGTCCGCGTTCGTTTGACTTTTGGCTGACAAGTAATCCTGCGGCCATCGTGGCTGGTCTTCTGCTTTAATACTGTCTTGCTTGAGTGCCCATACGTCCACTCCCGATAGTGGCCGGCGCGTTTCGGCGTCGAGAATCTTACCTCGTACGACTCTTCCACGCGTCATCTGGATCTCAAAGGGTTCATCGCAGTCCGTCGAGAGACGAAAATGTCGCAGGGAGATCCATGGCAGCGGCATCTTCAGGTCCATGCCGTACACCTTTCCGCCAGCACCGTCTCCTGACATCACGTAACGGCGTGTCACATAGTTGTCATCCGCATCGATTTCGACCGGTCTCTCATCACCAAACTGATGTCCTACCAAAGGTGCGGGCGGTTGTTCAATGCCATGGGCATCCACGCATCGAAAAACAAGATTCGGCCTCTCGCTTGACCGGACCATTAAATCATGGCGAAGCGAGTTCGTCGGTACGAATTGCTGTGAACCTTGTCGATCTGCAAGTTCAAAACCTGCAACTCGATAGTCAGGGAAAACGTAAACGCAATGACCTTTGGGAGGCAAACCCACAATCGTGTAGGATCCATCGGCTTGCGTAACGAGCCTGGGCACAAGTATGGAAGAACCAAACTGTGCTTCAAAGAAGGCGGGCGCTCTCTCTTCTGAGACATTGCTAAGCGTGACATTCAGCGGCAAATTCGAAATCGTTGTACCGTCTTCCATCGCAACATCGCCCGACAGGTTGACACCTGCCTCAAGAGTCAATTTCATCGTCTGGTTTCGATTTGTTCTGGCGAGGGTTGCATAACGAATACCATACTCCGGGTGAAGCACCACCATTACGGCCCCAACAATTCCATTCCGGCTTACCGAGGGTTGGCGGCCTCTAATTTTCTGAAATGCGAAACCTCCGTTCGGGTCGCTGATACCCAACGCAAGTGGTAGTTCTTCAATTCGATTGGAACTTCGCAAATATCCACGGCGATTTGTCCTCTCGAAGTCATTCTCCACCAACGCGCATAGCGCATTCATCACCGGATCCCCTTGTTCGTCCAACAGCGTCACGTCGACGTTGAACTCGGGCCCTGAGAGGAATTGCCCGGCGACTTGTTCCTCGAGATCCAGCGGCAAATGCTCCCAACCCGGGATCGCGTTCATACGCGCGATCACTTCTCGGATCGATAATGGGTCTTTCGAGCGTAGGGCAGGGGAGGAGGACAAGATTTCTGTAGCTGCGAGGATATTGCGGGGTGAGCCGGTACCAATGCCCAAGGACAACAGCACCGCCGTTCCTATTGCCATCGCAGTGATAGTGGCCCGCGAAGGCAAATCGACTTGAGATGGGTTCGCTCGCGGAACGGTCAAGCGTTCCAATCGATTGCGCAAGGCTCGGAAGGATGCAAAGCTCAGGCTGGGAAGACGCGGCGGACTGCCGGCGAATCGAAGCAAACAATCGCCGAGCGACAACGCCGATCGCCCGTGATCGATCGACATGTCGTCAGCCGCGTATTCTGCTAGCGTCCCACCGAGTCGTTCCAACATCCATGACACGGGATGAAACCAATAGTTACACCGCATCACTGCGAGCAGGATTCGCGATCGATGATCCCAGCGGGCCGCGTGCGCGCATTCATGCGTGACAATCATCTCCAAATCATCGTCCGACCAATCGATGTGATTGATCGGCAATAATAGAATCGGTTGCCTCCAGCCCCATAGAAGGGGGCGATCGATTTCGCAGCTGACGACAACACGTACCGGATCGACCTCGAACAATCGGGTCAGGCAAGAGATGGTCGAGGCCGCAGGACCCGAACTTATCGCGGTTGCGCGGCAAGTAATGCCGCGCAAATGCAACAGCGACGCGATCAGCTGCAAACCGAAATACATCACGCCGGCGAGCCACACACCGACGGCAATGGCCGTCAGAGTCACGGTCGGCCTGGGCGGGGCAGGGATTACCGCCGGCCTGAGGGGCCGAGTCCGGTGATTGAAGATTTTCCGCTGCGATCGCTGGCGAGTGGATAATCACCCCTAACTCGGGCCCTGGCTCTCGTGCGGCAGGCGAAGAAGCGTCGTCGATGACTGGCCGATTCTGCTCAGCGATTCTGTCGCTCGACCCTGCGATGGGCAAATTGGGCTGCAGCGCCCGCGGTGTCTGAAGAACCGATGGGCCGTTTCGAGGTGTGTTGCTCGATGTCGACGGGGTGTCTTCGGGCACGATGACAGACACCGGTGACATAGACAACGGCCAAAAGGTCCAAAAGGCTCGACCATGAAGCAGGGCCGCAGCCGGCGGAAGGGCCAGCAGGCAGATTGTTGCAGCCATCACTGCGGAGTGACCGAGCGCCGCCGACCGCCGCGCCAGGAAGTGTGCGAGCAACAACGCGAAAATACCGACCGACGTGGCGTGGAGTATCGCCACCCAACCGATGCCAGACGACCATTCGAGCCATGGCTGCCAAATGGAAAGCCAGTTCATGAAGTGGCCTCCCGGTTCTTTTGCTTGGCTCGAGTCAATAAGGCTTGAAGCTCTTTCAATTGAGCTTCGGTCAATTGTGTGTCGGGGTCACTGAAGTAGCTTGCGACGGCGCGTTCAATGGACCCTCCGAAGAAGAGCTTTAGCACTTTGTGCAATGCTTGGCTCCCGAGTTGAGCCGGCTCGCGCTTGGGCCGATACACAAACTGACGTCCGACTTTGTCGTGCAGCAGTTGGCCATTCTCCTCAAGGATGGAGAGGATTTTGCGGACGCTGTTGTAGGAAGGTGGATCAGGGATCTTGAGCAAGATGTCGTCCACGGTCCCTTGCCCAAGTTCGGCAAGTGCATCCATGATCTGACGTTGCCTTCGCGATAGTTCTTGATCGGTCATTGTGCCGTCACCTTGCGTGGCCAGGGAAGAAGGAGGCTACCGCAAACTTCTACGGTTCAGCAATCACCAACTGCGGGAAACCCAACCTGATACACAGCCTAATCAAGTG
Organism: Pirellula sp.; assembly: GCA_041752005.1. Classification (GTDB taxonomy): domain Bacteria; phylum Planctomycetota; class Planctomycetia; order Pirellulales; family Pirellulaceae; genus JBKCUI01. The sequence continues at coordinate 97,130 of JBGSHV010000070.1, forward strand.
CGAAATTTTTCGCAATGCGACTGGAGAGCAATGTCGAAATTTTTCGACATCGACCGGGTCAATCACCAACTGGAGCAGGGCAGGGGAGCTAATCCTCTGCCTCAATCGAGTACGACCGAGCCGTATTCAAACCTTGTCGGTGGCGTTCTCAATGGGTGAACGGATCTGTTTTCTGCAAGTCCGAGTGACCACCGTGTTGGTCACAGGCACTTAATCAGTGATCAGGAAATTGCCGTTGTTCGCGACGTTTTGGAGTGGCAAGCTTTCCGGCCCGGAGATGGTTCTGCTTTGGGACTTGCCAAAGGTAAACATGAGTCCGGCGGACAGGTTCCACAACAACTCGTTGGAACCGATGGGACCGCTCGATGAGCCCGGGAAGGCCAGAGTGGAATTGCCATAGAGAGATGTATTGCGGTTCAAGGGTGCTTGGCCCAAGAGTCCCATCTGCCAGCTACCGACATCGGCCGGATCGACAGCACCGACGTAAGCATTGGTGGTTCCGCCAAAATCGTATCGATGCTTCCAATAGAGATTCAGCTGATTGGATGCACGGACTTGAACGTTGTTCTGGCCGCCTTGGATCAAGGAATCATTGTTGGTGTGGATCGTGCTCCATGCACCGACTTCGTTGTTGGCGTTGAGAGCGTATCCGAATACCCCGCGGAATTGACCGAGCGACATTTCGTTACCTAGCAGCCCCCATTGGCTGGCCCAAAAATGATCGTAAACCAAACCCCAAGAAATGCGGTCACCGACACAGACTTCACTCCGCTTGTAGATGCCGGCGGTCAGGAAGCCTTGTGTTTCTGCAGACGTGGGATTCACGGTATCGCGACCTTTCAGGTCGTAGATGCCCATCGTGCCGCCGATTTGTCCTCGGATCGATGAGCTGCCAAGTCCAAAGCCCGAGTTGACACCGCTGATCAAGCCGACGCTGTTCATGTAGCCTGCGGATGGGTTGGGAGGAATGACCGTGTCTCCTAAACCTTTGTAGGAATCCACGCCCAAGATTCCAATCGAGTTGGCAAGGATCGATTCGCTTCGTTTGGGGCCGCCGAACCAAGGCTTTCGGTACCACGGGGTAGGGTCCCAAGTTTCTTCGCAAACGCCACAGGGTAGGGGGGTGGCATCTGGAATTCCGGAGACCGCTGTGTCTTCTGCGTTGCCGAGTGAATTCGAGCCGAAGCCAGGATGGACGCCGGAATTCGTCGAGGGAAGGTAATCGATCGCGGACAGGGACTCTGTCGCCGCAAGGGACACTCCGAGAGCGAGCGCGGGTAAAAATAGTCGCATCGATAACGCCTCCGTGCGTTGGATTGGGAGAAAAGCCATCCCGGCTTTTCATTTTGGGTGGTCGAACCCTGAGAAACAGGGATTCACGTTTCAATATCGCCAATGTGCAGGCAAAATAGCGAAGCCGACTGGATTTGCCATGGCACACCGAATTCAAGGCTTGATGGTTGCAAGCGTTGAACTTTACGTAGTCGGTACACGCCATTGCGTAGGAAGACATTGCCTGAGCGGAGACTTTGCCAGGGCGAACCAAGTTGCCCATTCCGATTGGGCAGCTCAAGCGTACTTCGAGGCACAGGCATCCGCCGCCACGAAGGATATTGGCTACGAAGTCGGGCAGACCGTGCCCACCGAGCAGACCGTGCCAATTGGGAAACTCGACGTGATCCCAAAAGTCCGGTGAAGGCCGGCTAGCGGAAAATCGTGGTTTTTGGCCAAACCAGCTTCCGGGCGTTTTGGTTTGTCCGGCGTGCGGTTCTGTTTTCCGTTGGGCATCCGAACCGAATCTGGAGGTGGCTTCTGCAACCAACCACGCCAACTGCGGCGGCGTCCGGGGCCGCGAATTTTTGGGTTCGGAAAATATGCGAGGCTGGCCGAAGGTCGTTTTGGCGGTCGCGTTTTCCGTGGGATCGCAAACGACGACGGACCCCGTCCAACCGCGTCCAAAGGATCCTTGTGAGGCTGCGCCCCATCCACCCGACACTGACCTATCCGGCACATCGATTCGGCGGCTTCCCCAGGGCCGGCCACCCCGTTTTCTCGCCCCAATAACGTCCGATAATGTTTCTTATGTTCGGTTCGAACTCGTTTTTACCCTGGTTTTTGCTGGGTGTGGGCGAATTGGGGCCGAGGAGCGTAGGTCGCACTCGGGATCCGGGCGAAGGCCGCAGGCGGATCCGGCTTCCGCAACTTCTCTCGTGCCCGGAGCCCGGTGCCCGGAGCTCGTGCTCGTGCTCGTACTCGTGCTCGTACTCGTACTCGTGCTCGTGCTCGTACTCGGCCAGAATCGTTCCCCGAGTCCGAGTACCGTCCTGAGGACTCAGTCCGAGTACCGTCCTTCGGACCAAGAATGCCAGGGGCGAATTTGGCCTTGAGACGGGGAAGGGGGCTCCTTCACCCCGCCATCGGTCAATCTCGGCTACGCTTTTCGGGTACGAAAATTCCGATACCAATTTTCGAATGCTTATTTGAAAGCGCTCATGCGCATGCCAGTCGCTTGTCCCTCACCAACACCATGAGCCAGCCGCAATCAAACTCATCCGCTTTCTCGAGCTCTTTAGGCGACTCAGCGCAAACCGATTCCCCTCCCCTACCCGATTCTTTTGCCTCGCCGGATCCACTACCGCCGTCGGTCGAGCTGACGCTGGCGGCAGGATTTGCCACGTGCGTCATCGTAGTTGCGACCGGGATCGTGCTCCGGCAAACCGCGGTCGCTTACGAAAGTGAGCTCGTGATCAGGTTGGCCGGCATGGTGCTCTTTGCGCCTGTAACGGTCCTGACGCTCTGGTTGGCATGGCGGACTCGCATAACACAAGGCTCTTTGGTGTGGATCGCGGTGACGCTCGCTGCCATGTTCGCGATTTGGAACAGCATCATGTTGCAGGGCTTGTCGATCGGTTCATGGAACCGAGCCATAACGCTCAACTTGTTGCATTGGATTCTCTATGTCGTGGTCGGAGCGATGGTTGGGCGATGGGTGCAATGGTGCACCGGCATAGGGATTTGGTCCACGCGTGGTCAAGTAGAAATGCCGCACGACGTCGAAGCGGCGCCTGCGCGACTAACGGTTGGCAAGCTATTGGCGATGACCACCCTCATCGCCGGAATACTGTTGCTATATCGCAACTGGCTGGTCTCTTCACCGAGCGCCCCGGTCGTTTGGTACACCTGGTTTCCCGTCGAATTCAAGCCTTGGGTGTCGGGCGGCGTGGGTGGGATGTTGCTCGGAGTTCAGGCGTTGATCGTCGCGATTGTCTTGCAGGCGGGATCATGGCGCACGGCAGGATTGATCCTTTGGATCGCCATTGCGGCTGCGATCCGGTGGGGTACGAATCAGTTGTATTGGGGTGGTGATTCGCCTCGACACCTCATGCCCATGCCCCTTCAGCCTGAGGGCGAACTCCGATTTCTGAACACAACAACTCCCTTGTGGAGCGCCGAAGGGTGGGTCTGGCTGGTGGAGGCCGGATTGCAGACAGGGCTTCTGGTAGCCGCGCTGGTTTGGTTGGCTCGCTATGGCTATCGCGTGGGATGGCAACGCGGAGTCGAATGGAACGCCACGACTGCGACATAACAACTGCGGGGCAGGGCCCCTGCCCCGCCCGACTGCTACCAACATGGCTGGCGTCCTGCCCTGCCCTGATCCATCTTCATCGCGACAGTGATTTCATCGAATCGCTACTGTGCGACGACGCTGCCGCGTTCTTGGAGCGAGCCGTCTTCGAGTTGCTCGAGGTACGAGCCCATGCGCCGGAACTTGTCGTAGCGATTGGCGATGAGTGTATCGCGATCGATTTTGACCAGTTGATCCAAGGTTTTGGTCAGATAGCTTTTGAGTCGCGATGCCATTTGATGGTGGTCACGATGGGCACCTCCGAGCGGTTCTTCGATCACGTCATCGACTACGCCTAGATTGGGTAGATGCTTCGAGGTGAATCGCAATACGTCGGCGGCTTTTGGGGCATGCTGATGGCTCTTCCATAAAATGCCTGCGCAGCCTTCGGGGCTGATGACGGAATAGTAGGCGTACTGAAGCATTGCAATGCGATCACCGACGCCGATGCCCAAGGCTCCGCCCGAGCCTCCTTCACCGATGACGGTGCAAATGATTGGCGTTTTGAGTTGGCTCATCAGGAACATACTTTCGGCAATCACTTGCGCTTGTCCGCGCTCTTCGGCGCCGATGCCTGGGTAGGCACCCGGGGTATCGATGAAGCAGATGATCGGTAGCTGGTACTTTTCAGCCAGCTTCATTTTGGACATGGCCTTGCGGTAACCTTCGGGATGCGCGCAACCGAAGTGACACGCCGCACGTTCCTTGTAGGTCCGTCCTTTTTGGTGGCCGACCACCAAGACTTTGTAGCGACCGAGTTTCGCAAAACCGGTTAGCATGGCACGGTCATCGCCGAAGAATTTATCACCGTGCAACTCGATGAACTCATCGAAGGCGAAGTTCAAATAGTCGCGCGTGTAGGGTCGATTCTTGTGCCGCGCGACTTGGACAATCTGCCACGGCGTGAGTTGTGAATAAATTTCGCGCGTCGTGTCGGTCCAACGGCGACGCAGCTGGCGAGCTTGTTCTTCTTGGTCCTCGTTCAAGCCCGGGATGGCTTCGAGCTCTTGAAGTTGCCGCTCGATGTCGAGGATCGGTTCTTCGAATTCAAAACCAGGAGTTGCACTTGCCATGATGGATTTACGAAGCGGTTGGGAAAATGAAATGAGTTGAATGCAAGTCTGCTGCTCATGTCGGGGCTTCGATGCGGCCTCCCCCTTGGAAGTCATCGAAGACGGATGTTTCGGGAATGCGGGGTGGTTTCTTGAAGATCGGCGTGGCGCGGAGCATTTTCAAAACTTCCCACATCGATTCGGGGCGATCCTCGATTTTCTTAGCCAGCATTTTGCGGAGGACGGCGTTGAAATCGGGGGATACGTTGTCGTTGCCGACCAGAATCGAAGGGATCGACGCCGACAGGTGTTTGCTCAGCAGTTCGTTGGGCGTGTTTCCGGTGTACGGGGCGCGGCCCACGATCAATTCGTAGATCATGCAGCCCATGGAGTAAATATCGCTTCGCGGATCGAGTTGTTGGCCACGGATCTGTTCGGGGGACATGTACGAGCGGGTGCCTTCGACCTTGCTCTTGCCGCCGAAGAACTTGCTCAATCCGGTTTTGATTTTCTTGGCGATTGTGAAGTCGATGAGTTTGACTTCCCATGCGCGGCTGACCAGCAAATTGTCCGGCTTGACGTCGCAATGCACGTAGCCTTTGGAATGGAGGTAGTACAGGGATTCGCAACTTTGCTCGATGATGTGGGTCAACTGGTAGGCGATCGGTTCGGGACCGCGACGCATGGCCATTTTCAGGTTCAGTTCGCTGAACAATTCCAAGACGATGAAAGGGGTTTCCGCATCGGTGACGAAATCGATCAGCTTGATCACGTTCCGGTGGTTGAGTTCCTTGGCCACCTCGTACTCGTGCTTGAGGAAGCCGATTTCCTCTTTGTTGCCGCGCTGTTCGGGCCGGAGGACTTTCAAGGCATAGCGCGCATCATCCTTGTCGCGGATGGCTTCCCAGACTTGGCAGGTACTGCCTAGTCGGATGAGCCGAGCCAGTCGATACGAGCCGAGGAAATCGCGAACTTTAACCATGGAGGATCCAGAAACGTTTATTGGTAAACAAATCGCCCCCCCCTGCCCTGCCCCGCTTTCCTGGCGTTTGGAAGGGTGGGCGATGCAAAGGAAGTGCGTTCGGGCGGTTCAGAGACCAGCGGCACCCATGGCTTGGGCCATCCCCGCGAACAAGCGTATCATACGCAAAATCGCTTCAATCCGAAAGGATTGACTGTTTGGTCAACTCCCTTACATTCGTAGGCATCAGGCACCATTGCTGTCCGGCGGCACCTCCCAATCGAAAGAAAATACCATGGCACGAAGCGGCGTAGTGACATTCAAAGGCTCCCCGATGACCCTGTTGGGAGAAGAGCTCAAGGTGGGAAGTTCGATTCCCGACTTCACCGTGCATTTCTTCGAAGGTGGGCTCAAGACGATTACCAAGGCGGATTTGCTCGGCAAGCCCACGATCCTGTCGACGGTCCCTTCGCTCGATACCGGGGTCTGCCAAATGCAGACCAAGAAGTTCAATACAGAACTCGCCGGATTGGGTGACAAGGTCAACGCCGTCACCATCAGCCGCGATCTACCGTTCGCCATGAATCGCTTTTGTGGCGCCGAAGACATCAAGTCCATGAAGGTTGGTAGCGACTACCAGTCCGGCGATTTTGGTTTGAAGTTTGGATTGACGCTGGATGAGCTCAAGCTGCTGGCACGAGCGGTCATCGTTTTGGATGCCGATGGCAAAGTTGCGTACACCGAGATTGTGCCTGAAGTGGCCTCGGAGCCCAATTACGATGCGGCGATGAAAGCACTGAAAGCTTTGGTGGGTTGATACGGCAAGACGCGTCGCTGATGGGCGAAAGTCAGGAGACGCTCTACAGATCATAGTTGGATGATGATTGGAAGCATCACGATGCGGAGAGCGTCGTGATGTAATCGTCGCCGTTGTGATCGTTCGAAATCAATCGTTACCGTGGCGATATTGGGTTCATTGTTATACGACCGCTTGGAAGTCTTCCCAGTCGTTTGAATCGCGGATCAATAGTCCCATCAATCGTGGGTGGATGAATAGCTTCTCGCGACCTACGCTGCGCTCTTCGAGCACGCCGATCTCGACCATGGTTTTGAGATAGACCGAAGCGGTCTGGCGGCCCGCAATGCCCCGTTCGGTTACGTCTTGTATTCGGCAGTAGGGCTTTTCGAAAATCACATTCACGAGCTCATGCCGATAGACCTTAGGCTTGGCGATCCGCACGTACTCGGCCGTATGCGTTTGCAGACGCCGAATGGCCGCAATCTTGCCAACGGTCCAGAGCGCGGTTTCTTCGACGCCTCGGAGCATGAACAGCAGCCAACCCTGCCACTCGCCGGTGCGAGTGACCTCGAGCAGCAGCCGGTAGTAGTCGGCTTTGTGCTCGATGATGTAACGGCTCAGGTACAATATCGGTAGCGTTAGTAAGTTCTGGCTCAGGAAGTACAGGCTATTGAGGATCCGACCGGTGCGTCCATTGCCGTCGGTGAACGGGTGGATGGCTTCGAATTGATAGTGGGCCACGGCCATCCGAATCAGAGGATCCAAGCCATCGTCGGCATGCATGAACTGCTCCCAATTGGCGAGTAGCGATCGCAGCAGATCCTCACCGACTGGCGGCGTGTAAACGATGTCACCATTGGCCCGAGCCAGGGCCGTTCCCGGGACGCGTCGTACCTGCATCTGCATGCCTTTGATCTCGGTGCAGATTTCTTCGGCCGTGCGGGTCGTCAACGGTCGCTCGTCGAGCGAGCGGTAGCCTTCGAGAAGTGCCCGGCTGTAACGCAACGCCTCCTTGGTGGCCCCATCGGCGCTCTCGTCATCTTCTCGAAATTGAAACAATCGATCGGTGGTAGTGACGATGTTCTCGATTTCGGAGCTGGCCTGGGCTTCGAGCAGGGGCAAGGTATTGATGAGCACGCCCGGGTTGGGGATCAGCTCACCGGCCTGCTTCAGTTCCGCCAAGGCCGCTCGGGCCGTGATGCATGCCTTGAGGGCCTCCCGAGTCTCCAGTTCCACCCGAGGAGGCAGCCGAGGAATGTCGTTGTAAGGTCGTTCCGGGTGCCATAAATGGGCGAAATCGTTGGTTTTTGTGGAGTCTTGCATGGTCCGCAAGCTTATGTCGATCCCATCGACATGTCAATCAGACGTGTCGAAAAAATAGCTTTTTTTCGACACGTCGCACGCCTTTCGACAAGGCAGTTCGTGCCTTCCGGCTAGCACACACCCCCCCCCGAAAGCTTCAGGACGTGGCACCCTGAAGTCTCAGCGGATTGAAGTCACCGCGTATTGAAGTCTCAGTGAATTGAAGTTTTGCGCAAGCTACCGCTGGCGGGTTACTTCGCGACCGATCTGCTCGACCATTTGGCGCAACTCACGCATCTCGGCTCGCAATGCTTCATGCTCCGCTTGGAGTCGTTGCATTGCGGGTGGTATGTCATTGGTTCGTGGCTCTTGGACCGCTTTCACACGCGGTTGAGCCGGCCCGCGATCATTCACCTCACGTGCGCGGATGGCCTGCTCTCTCTCTGACCGTGCACGCGATTCTTGCATCTGAGCTTCTCGCATGGCCATTTCTCTTCGCTCATTTTCGCGTCGCATCTCCGCCTGTTCTCGCATCTGTACCTGCTGCATTTGCTTCATCTGGACCTGAAGCTCTTCATTGCGCTCGTTCAATGCTTTTTGCATTTCAACGAATTCGCGTTCGCGAGCCGCCAGTTGTTCGCGGAGTTCGCGCTGTTCGATTTCGAGGCGTTGCAGCATCTCCGGTTCACGATTCGATCGCATGCGGCGTTCATCGCTCGCCATCTCTCGTTCCATTTGTTCACGGCCATGCACTTCACGAGCGTTACGAATACCTCGTTCCATTTCCTCGGCGCGGCGCATGAGTTCCTCAGCCATGTCATGCATCTCGGCAGCTTTGAGATTCGCCGCGGCCTCGCGCACATGTCGCACGCGCTGTTCAGCCCTCCCGAGCTTTTCCTCGTGTTCCAGTTCGCGGCGAGGCTGTTTTTCGCGTGCCTCTAATTCCTTGATCTCAGCCGCTAAATGCTTGATTTCCAAGATAACCGCACGAGCCTTATCGCCTTCGCCACCTTTGGAAAGTCTCTGCGCTTCGACCTTCATCGCTTTGATCCTGGCCTGCAGTTCTTCTCGTTCGTCGGCCGAAACGAAGGTGCAAGTCATGCCAAAGGCCACCAAGCAGCCTAGGAGTCGTGTGGATAGTCGGTGAAGCATCATGTTGTTGCCCTTTTGGAATAAGGAGAGGAATTAAGTCATCCAGGAGTATAACAGCACCTAGTGCCATACTCTATGATGGCCGACCCTCAAAACTCATTGAGATTCGGAGTGATTCCGTTGGTGAACGAAACTCGGCGGTAATCGCCTCATGAGCGATGTCTCAGTGTCTGTCCCGGTTGAATGCGATCAACGGAGCATGCATATTGGTTTACTGCCAACAATTCTCTCGCATTAGTAAGCCCGTTTTCCATGAAAAATATTCTTCTACATTCGGTTCGTGCCGTTTGGCCGATCGCTCTTGCGTTGTCGGTCTATCCCTCTGCATTGTGGAGTATCGAAAAAGAGGTCGTGCTGTCGATCTATCAAGGTGCACATGACGAGGGAGATTTCGAGCGGAATCTCGAGACCGTACGTTCTGTTACGGCGAACGCTGTTCAACGTGGCAGTCATTTCGTGGTCTTCCCGGAATGCTTTCTCTCGGGCTATGAAAGTCTCGAAGCGGTCCAGCGAGGATCTCGCTCGCTGGACGATCCCGCACTCGTCCGCTTCGTCGAGGAAACCCGCTCGCATGACACGGCTGTCTTGGTTGGATTGGCGAGGAAGCTACCACAGGGGAAACTGGCCAACACGCAATTGATTCTCCATCGAGGCAAAATCGTAGGCATGTACGATAAGGTCATGTTGACCTATGGAGATCGGCATGTGCTCGGTTTTGAATATGGCACCGCGGTACCGGTCTTTCATCTCCACGGAGTTACCTTTGCCATCGCTATTTGCCACGATACTTCGTTTCCGTACGTAGCGATGTTAGCCAAAGAACAAGGGGCTGAGATTCTCTTCACGCCTCACAACAATGAGATCGCGACCGAGTCGGTCGATGCTCATCGTCGATGGGTGCACAATTGCCATGTCGGTTTGGCTTGTCAATTCAAAATGGTGGTGGCTCGCTCGAACAACATCAAAAGCGATCGCGAGGGCCGTGTTGGCTACGGAGACAGCTTCGTGCTAAACCCTCAAGGGGAGCCGATCGCACAAGCCGACTTGTTCAAGACCCAGCTTATTACAGCTACCGTGACACCGGCCATGTTCCGATCGCCAACGGTTTGGTCGGAATGGGAGGAAGCACCCGCGTGGTTGCGAACTCAGTTGGGTCAAGCCGTTCTCGAGGGGCGCCCACCTACCACCGACGTCGAATTGCGTGACTGGCTGACCAACATGGCGCAGCATCGGTTTTCTCGCGAAGAGATATGCCGCGCATTGGGAATGTCACTCGATGAAGTGGCCGAGGCCATGCAGCGTCTAGAGCCCCCCTCCCCTGCCCCGCGCGGCCCGACGGAACCGCTGCTGGCCCTCCCCTACCCCGGCGGACGCCATCCGAGGCTTGGTTTTCTCGACGGGGCAGTCATGCCCCAGCGCGAAACCAAGGTCAGTGTCTTCACGCCTTGGGGCAATGCAAACGAAGAAGCAAGCTATGTCGTGGTCGATGTCCCAGAAGCCGTTTTCTCGAATCTCGGACTCCTGTATTTGGCCCACACGCACGTACCGACTCTGTGGGACAAACAGGGTGTACAACTCGCCCGCATGGAATGGACGCGTCATGACGATGGCTCGCTATCGTTGCAACGAACGCTCCCCAACGGCGTCGTCCTGGCTAGCCACGTCACGCCGGCACGCGATCATGTGTCGATGGAAATGTCGCTGACCAATGGCACTTCAGAACCACTTACTGGACTTCGGGTCCAGAACTGTGTCATGCTTGGGTACGCCCCTGGCTTCGACGCCCAAAACAACGATACCAAGCGGTTTGAAGCTCCTTATGCAGTCGCTGGAAACCAAGAAGGGAATCGATGGATCATCACCGCTTGGGATCCGATCCAGCGGTGTTGGGGCAACCCCCCTTGCCCTTGCCTGCACGCCGATCCCCAATTCCCGGATTGCCCACCCGGCCAGACGGTGCGCGTGCGAGGATGGTTGTCGTTCTATGAAGGAACGGACATCGCGTCGGAGCTTCGTCGCATCGATGGGACGAATTGGCGTAAATAAAGAATGAGCAGTTGTTTCATGGAGGGCCACAAATAGGAAGGTGCTTTCTAGATTTTAAAACCCTTCCATTTTTGGGCAGGAACAAGCGAACACAGACACCGGCGCACTGTTTTGCAATAAAGGAAGGACTGTCAGATGATAGATCGAAGAAGTTTTGTGTTGAACACGGCGGCACTGACTGCCACGGGTGCATGGTTGCTGCGCGGAGCCGCCGCTGGTACGACCGCAGGCCGAGCTCAAGGAGGCGAAGATCTTGTCCGCGAGTTCTTTCGGCCTTACGTGCTTCAGAAGGACGTGGTCGACGCGTTCTTGGATCCCAAGGCTCGGGTGTGGGCCAAGTTCCATCCGGAGTACGGGTATTTGCTACGCAATTCGTTCGTGCGCGATGGTGTCGACGGAGCTTACACGCTCGCTCGTTACGAACCGAATGGCCAGCGGCAGCAAGTGAATTTTCCAAACGATGTGTGTCGTATCCATTCGTATGGAGACAGCTTCACCCAAGGACATCAAGTCAGCGATGGAGAAACGTGGCAGGAGATCCTCGCGGCTCATTTCTGCGAACCGATCCGCAACTTCGGCATCGGAGGATTTGGCGTGTACCAGGCGTATCGCCGCATGATTGAAAACGAGGTCACTGAGCGGGGGGCCGAGAACATCATCTTCAACATCTGGGGGGACGACCATTACCGAAGTCTGTATGCTTGGCGTTGGCTGGTCTTTCCACCGGACGCGATCCAGACCATGTCGGGGGTGATGTTTCATGCCAACCCCTGGGACCATGCCCGCATCGATCACGAGACAGGTCAACTGCTGGAAAGGCCGAACCCCTGCCCAACGCCCGAGTCCTTGCTCCAACTCTGCGATCTGGAGTACGTGATCGATCAGTTCGGAGACGATGAGATCACGCACTTGCTCATCGCGATCCGTACCGGTCAGGTGCTCGACCGCGACGTTCTCGATCGAATCGCTAAGACGCTCGATGAGCCGGTCGATTGGAGCAGCGATGCAATGGTCCGGAGCAGCAGCAGCCGGTTGCTCCATCAATACGCGACTCGGGTCGGAATCGAGGTCCTGCGCAAAATGAAGGCCTTCACCGATCAACATGGAAAGAAGTTGATTGTACTGATGAGCTATCCGATGGGCTCGGTTTGGCACGGCTGCAATCGCACGCTGCCCGGCGATGCGGACAACGTCGATTGGCATCCGCAGGCGATCAAGAATGCATTGACCGAAATGAATGTGCCGTGGGTTGATTCCCTTCCGGCGCATATCGGGGAGTTTGAAACCTTCAAACTATCCGCCAAAGATTATGTGGATCGTTACTACATCGGCCATTACACACCGCGCGGCAATCACTTCTTTGCGTATGCGATCAAGGAGCGGCTTCTCGGCTGGCTCGATCCCAAACCTCCCACCTACCGATCGGACGACGAACCACTCATCCGATTCCAAGGATACTTGCCAGGTTGATCGTTCGGTGCCTGCATACGGACGCTCGCCAGTGATCTGGCTTAGCAGTTCAAAAAAACCTTGTTCGAATGAAATTCGTTATCGCGATGCTTTCGCGCGGACGAGTTCAGATGGATTCATGGTCCCACTTGCGATCGGGGGTGGGGCAATGTTGTGACCGATGTCACGAGGGGACAATTCACGGCCGATGACATCGAATCGGGTCTTGCCTTCGAATCGCTCCAACGATCGCACTAGCTCGCTCATCAATTCTTCGATCTGACCGAACATGCGAGTGATCCGGCCTTCGAAGTAATGGGATGCAATGGCGGCGGGAATTGCGACTGACAAACCGGCCAAGGTGGTGACAAGGGCTTCGTAGATACCGACGGCCAAGAAGTCGGCCCGATTTTGGCCAGCGGTCAATTGCGTCGTGTCATGGAACGCTCGGATCAGTCCCCATACGGTGCCGAGCAATCCCAACAAAGGTGCCACCCCGGCGGCCAAGTTCAACCAGCGCACGTTGGCGTAGGCCCGGTCGGCTTGCCGCTGTGTCGCGTCAGCAACTTCCGCCGCAATCTCAGCATGAGGCCGACCGGTACGAGAAACAGCCATCGATGCGATGGATGCGGCCACGGAGTTCGAGCTATTGCACAACCGATACATGTCACGCGGATCGGCCAGGTCCCCGGCTCGGATCATGGCCATCAGCGACTTGCGAAACCCCGACGGCAATAGTCGTCCCGTTCGCAATCCGATCCAACGGTCAATAACAAACGTCACCGCCATTAAGCTGACCAGTCCAATCGGGATCATGAAAACCCCGCCTCGGACCAGCAATGACAAGAAGTCGATCCCCGTTGATTGCTTGATCGCCGGCGTTTGGGCTGCCGCCTTCCCCGATGCAGCATCCTTGGCCAAAGCACCGATCTCCGACTCGGAAACTTGGCCATGCAGCATCGGAGTAACTCCGACGCTACCAATCATCAAAGCCAGAAAAAAGATTGACAAAGGATTCCGCATGCCTAGATCTCAAGTGGGTTGTTCGACACTAGTTTTTTCGACACTGGGGAGGGCGAAGCTTTCGCTGAGCCAGCTCGAATCAGTATACGCGTGGGCCGCGTCTGAGAAAAATGCTGCCATCGAACTTAACGATGGATGACAACAAAACATTCGGCATCGCTGGACAAAAACGCCCAGGGCTCTTGGCGAACGAGGTTTTGGGCTACGAGTTGGCGAATTGCATTGCGATACCTCGTTTCCCGCTCGATTCCCAGAACGCGATCACGGCCGCGAAGAGATCTCCAATCGAAAACGATGTGACTGATCCCTTGACCGGCCCATTTGTCGCGAATGGTCTGTGGTTCCAGATCATTGGCTTCGATCTTGTCGACCAGGTCGTCCCAGAGACTCAGGTCGTAAAGCCCATTGATGTGGGTTGGCATCATAAAACGGAATGCGTCTGCCGAACCGACCAATAGCAAGCCGCGATTGCCCTCGAAACCAGCCGCAAGCGATTCCCAGTTGGAATTGAGCCAATGCAAGTAGCGCGGAGCTGTCGCTGCATCGGTACCCTCATTTGCCCTCCCCTGCCCTGCCCCGAGCCCTTCGCGGTCGCTTGGTTCAGCGTTCGATTCTTCCGGGACGCTCGATGCCAGGATTCGCAGCGGAACGAGCAATCGGTTGTCGCACGTCGGCCAAGCGGCCAAGACGACGACCGACCAAACCAATGACAGTAGTCCAACCGCCAAAATCGGCCAACGTTGACGTTGGCGTTGCAGCCAAGCCAATCCATGCGCGGCCGGCCAGGAAAGTAACGGTGTCATGAGGACCCAATCGCGATCCATGTGCGGAGTTAACAACCACCAGACCAACCACGCCGCACACCACCAACCCAAAGCAGTCTTCGCCCATTTATCCTCTGGTGCAAACAATCCCACGCTGGCCAACGGGACCAGGATCAAACCATGCGCAATCGAATCCCACAACGACCTCGAGCATGCCGACAGCGTCGATGGAATCCAATCGGAATACGACATACTCGCCCACGGACGATTGATTAGGATCCACGCCTGTTGCAGTGCTGTTGAACTTGCAGCAGGTGTCGGCAATCCGAGTCCCCCCCTGCCCCACGGCTGAATCGGATCGCCACAGGCCAAAACGTTTCGCACGTACCAATAGGACGAGACGGCGACTAGAAAAATGAACAAACTAATGCACCGAAGTTTGGTAGTGAGCGTGAGGTCTGAGAAACGCATGTCACGTTGACGTAGCAAGTCCAAGGAAATGACAACCAGCAGCGGCAAACCTAGAACCAATCCGAGCCAATAACTGTGAACAACCGCACCTGAGGCAATGACCAGCAAACTCCATCGCGGTAGTTGTACGCCAGCCGGGCGGTCGAGTAATACACCTGCGGCTATCATCCCTAAGGCTGCCCCCCCTGCCCCGTGGCCCAGTCGCACTAGTTCAAACATGCCTGGATGTGCGAGCAATGCGAAAGTGATCATGCTGGCGGCCAATCTTCCGTATTTGCGGACGAAGAATAAACCCAATAGTCCGACGGCCACGAGCCACTGACAAGCTTGAGTAACTTGACCGACCAATACCGCGTCGATCAAGCGAGGGGGCGTGTCCGATTGGAGCATCGCCATCCAAAACAGGGATGGCATCATGCTCGCGAGGGGTGCATTGGCTTCCGCGTTGCGTTCGATCCACGCGAGCTGACCCGATTGGAAATATTCCTTGATCGCCATCATGCCATGTTCGCGGAGATCGAGGTCATAGCTTGGAAGGCATGCACCGGCCAGGGTCAAGAGTGCGATCCAAACACAGCCAAGGATCGAAAGCCCGAACAACCTGCGACTCCAGGACGCGTGCAACGTGATGTCGTGAGCTTCCGTTTCTTCTGCATGCATCTTTTCGACACCAACGATTGGGGCTCTCCGCTTCCAGCCAATATGCTTCGACCCAAAATGCAGAGCAATCCCGATGCCTAGAAGCCACGCTGCCACCCCCCATCGCGACCTGGTTCCGAAGGTCAATGCGCTGGCCATGACACATTGGATAGAGAGAACAGATCCGCAAGCGATCGACAGGCCGCTTCTTAACCAAACGGAGAGTCGTTCGTTCGAAGCATCCAAAGCGAGAATCGATCGACCCAAAGCGTAATTGATCGATAACCAAATCACAGCTCCGAGTATGTATGGAATGCGATCCAGTAGCGAAGCGGGGCCGTGGTTGGTCCATTGTCCCCAAATCGACTCCAACGAGGCTACATGCAAAAGCCACCATTCGATTCTCGGGATTTCGGAGAATCCCCCTGCAGGATCTCCGATCGGCATGGCGGGAACCAACAGCATTGCGATGGCGTACAAGACGACCACGGAAACCGCAATTGCGATGGCGAAACGAGAGCTAGTCAATGAATTCGTGGTGGTCGCGTGAGATAAATGTCGTTTGCGTGGAATCAGAAGCCTGGATCAAGCTCGGCATTGTAACTGTTTTGCAGCCGTTGCCAGCGGACGCCCCCTATCCCGGCGTCCATCGGGACAAGCCCGAAGGGGGCCTGCGGTTTATAGGCGCCAACGTTCTGGTTGCCAATCGTGCTTCCATCGGGACAAGCCCGAATGGCGAGCCGCCTGCCACCCTGCTTGCCAGGGTGGAGGCACAATTGGCAACCAGAAAGTCGATTGCAAAATATCCAACCTTCGATCCCTCCCTGCTTGTCAGGGTGGTGAAGCGAATTCGACCTCCGCTGCTACGACTGCAACGATCTTTGGTCGTACTCTCCGAACGTGCCCATGTAGGCGCCGTATTGGAGCACTGGCTTCATGCCATGCACCCAAGCCAAATTATTCATGAAACTGAGGACTAACTCTAAAGGGGACGAATCGAAAGGACAACCCATCGCAACGTGAACATGATCGGGTAGAACACCCAACACCGACACACGGCACAATCGCTTTTTCGCTGAATGCAACATGCAATCACGCACTTGGGTCAGCGTATGCTTGTTTCTAATTCGCCAACGATCTTCGTTCACTAGAACAACATGCAAATTGTACCAATAGAGTCCATGGGACGACTGAATTGCCTTCGAGAGGTCGACTTGAGGGTCTACGACCTGAATCTGCTCAAGGAACTCTTGAAACTGCGGTTGAGCACACGGATGTTTTTGTGTTTGCTTCCGAACATAGGCCTCGACAACCTGTCGTTGTTCCGCGCCAAAGGATCGAATCGCGAAGTTGCGTTGAAATGCTTTGGGATTCTCGTCGCGAATCACATATTGCAATCGACCTTTCACGCGCTGCACGATGGATTGCGGTGATACCGCAGGGAGCGTACTGACAGCGAATTGACTTTTATCTGGAGGAAGAAATCGGTGACTGAGGATTTTGATGCCGTCCGGTCCGAGTGCATCTTGGAGCGCTGCGAGCCACGCTGGAGAAAGAGGTTGCTCTCGCCAGAAAATCGTCAGCGACCACAGCAGCGGATGCGAGAACGAACAGTTATCAACCGTGTAAAGTGGTTGAAGATCCATGACGAACCGTATGGAGCTTGAGGCATAAACACCGTTGCGAGGATACTCAAGATACCGCGTGCTTGAGAGTTTTGCAGGAGATATATCGTACCTCAAAATCCCGGCGTCCATCGGGACGAGCCCGAAGGGGGCCTGCTGTAATTCCGCTTCCAGCATTCTGGTTGCCAATCGGTGCTTCCATCGGGACAAGCCCGAATGGCGAGCCGCCTGCCACCCTGCTTGTCAGGGTGGAGGAACAATTGGCAACCAGAACGCCGATCGCAAAATATCTAACGTTCGATCCCACCCTGCTTGTCAGGGTGGTGAAGCGAATTCGCGAGCGATCAATACGACAACAAAGTATCGACGCGATGCGGTGTTAATCGCTCTCTACCGCCGAGGGCTTTGAGCTCGATGCAGAACAAGCAACCGACGACTTCGGCTTGGTAGTTTTCGAGCAGTCGGCAGCACGCTTCGACGGTGCCGCCGGTGGCAAGCAAATCGTCGACGACAAGAACTCGTTCTCCGGGCTTGAGGGCGTCTTTGTGCATCTCCAAGGTATCGCTACCGTACTCGAGGTCGTAGCTGTACGAGTGTTTGTCATATGGTAGCTTGCCAGGCTTGCGAACTGGAATGAACGCAGCCCCGAGTTCGATAGCGAGCGGAGCGGCGAAAATAAAACCGCGGGCTTCGGCGGCCACCAAGGCATCGATTTTCAAATCGCGAACCATATCCGCCATCCGCGCGATGGATTCTTGAAAGGCACCGGGGTTACCCAGCAGCGGCGTGATGTCGCGGAACAGGATGCCCGGTTTGGGGAAATCCGGGATGTCGCGAACGAATTGGGACAGGTCGAGCTGTGGATTGCGCATGGTCACTTCAGGATCGGGGATGGGACAAATACTAGGCGAGAGTATAGCAAGAACGACTCGTCGAGCGGTGGCCGTCGGCAGTTCGCTGGTCCGATCTGCGGATGCTAAATCGCGGTGCGGTGCGCTGGGCGAGCAGCCTGCAGAGAGGCAATTGCGGCACGCACCACGCGCTGGGGATCAAGGTCGTTCATGCAGCGGGTGTGCTTGAGCGGGCAGGTGTACGATCCGCAGGGTTGGCAAGAAAGCCCCAGGGTCACAATGTGTTCAGGTTGGTTGTAGGTTTGCGTGAGGGTGGGGGCGATCGAGCCGAACAGTGAGACGGTAGGTTTATCGAAAGCGACCGCCATGTGCCGAGGTCCGCTGTCGGTGGAGATGACCACGTCGGAGCGTTCGATGGCGGCTTTGCTCAGTCCGAGAGGCAGTGCTGGCGTGTGTCCCATGCTGCGAATACGGGGATCATCGGCTTGTTGTTCGATGGCGTTGGCGATGTCCCGTTCGGCGGGCCCGCAGTGCACCAGGACTTGGCAGCCGTGTTCTCGGCTCAGCATGCGGGCTGCGGTAACGGCGTGCTGGATAGGCCAACGCTTGGTCTGTGCGATGGCGGCGCCGGTATTGAGCAACACAGTTCGCCGATCGGCATGAAACTTTAGCGAGGCCCAAAGTTCGTCCGCCATCGAGCGATCCAGGGCGGTTGTAGCGAGTTGCATGCGTCGATCCGAGGTTGAGCACCCTAGGGCTTGAGCCAACCGCAGGTAGGTGTCGATGCATGGATCGCGGCGAGCGTCGAGCGACGTGGATGCGACCGGGATTCGGTCGGTCAGCAGCAGCCCGCGTCCATCTCGGTTGTATCCAACGCGTCGGGAAACCCCTCCGAGCCAAGCCATGGCGGCCGTTGATAGGCTGTTGGTGAGTAGCACGATGGCATCAAACCGACGGCGACGAAGTTCGCGGATGAGTGACCGGCGACCCATGGGGTCTTTGCCGCCCGCCCGAGCTTTGTAAGCGATCGTTGAATCGGCCCAATTCAGACCATCGAGCACCATCAGCGGTCCCGGGCGTCCGATCCAGCAGAATTCCTGCAGGTTGGGGATACCCAAACGGAGTGCGCGCAGGGTGGGGGTGGCCATGCAGGCATCACCCACCCAATTCGGTAGCAGGACGGCGAGTTTCATAATAACCGCGACTCTGTATCAGGAATACAAATGCAGTGTCAAGATCACTCGCTGCGGCTCCCTTGAGACTCCAAGCCTTGCCGGTTAGGCTATTCTCATTCATGTGCTACGGCGATACCGTGGCTTGCCGCGTCTCGAATCCGCCATGTATCCCCTAGTTAGGCGACCGCTCCGTCCATGACCACTACCGCTCGAACGACCCCCCTGCACGCTTGGCATGTCAGCCATGGAGCCCGGATGGCTTCCTTTGGCGGCTATGACATGCCCATTCAGTACACCGGCATCGTGGCCGAGCATACAGCGACGCGGACAGCTTTGGGTTTGTTCGACATTTCGCACATGGGTCGTCTCCGTTTCGACGGGCCAAGGGCCGATCAATTGCTCGACCATTTGCTGACCCGGCGGGTCGTGGACATGCAACCAGGACAAGTGCGTTATGCGTTGATGTGCAATGAAGAAGGGGGAGTTCTGGACGATGTGCTCGTCAGTTGCTTGGAGAGCCCCAGCAGCAAGGTCTATTTCTTATTGGTCGTCAACGCCGGCAACCGAGAGAAGATATTGAAATGGTTGCAGCCCCACTTGGCCGATTTCCCAGACGTTGAATTTCACGACGTGACCGATGCCACGGCCATGATTGCCGTCCAGGGTCCCAAGGCGATCGAAGTATGCCGGCCACTGCTACCGGCGTCGGTGATGCAGTTGGGTTATTACCGAGCCAAAGTCACCGAGCAGATGTCCAAGGCCTGCATTGTATCGCGAACGGGGTACACAGGCGAAGACGGTTTTGAGTTGATCGTACGTGCCGAAGATGCCGAACGCGTGTGGGAGAATGTGATGATGTCGGGTCGATCGCAAGGAGCCGTACCTGTCGGTCTTGGGGCCCGCGACACATTGCGGCTTGAAGCTGGGATGCCTTTGTATGGTCATGAGCTCAGCGAGCAGGTAGATCCTTACACGGCTGGATTGAGTTTTGCGTGCAATCTCAAGGATCGGCAGTTCATCGGTCGAGACGCACTCGTTCAAAAATCGCAGAACCCATTGCCAGTGCGGCGGGTCGGATTGCTGGTGGAAGGTCGCCGGGCAGCCCGCGAAGAATCCCGCTGCATGGACAGCGACCGACGATCGATCGGTGTCGTGACCAGCGGCACATTCTCACCGACCTTGAATCGTCCCATCTCGATGGCTTACTTGAATTCAGAATTGGCCCAGGAAGGCACAACCATCGAGGTCGACATCCGCGGTTCGCAGGCATCCGCCAGCGTGGTCGCGTTGCCATTCTACAAACGCAGTCAGTAGTCCCATCCACCAAGACCCATCCACCATCCTTGCTATTCCCGTTCACCTGAGGAAGACCGATGACAATTCAACCACAAAACTTAAAATACCTTGAATCCCACGAATGGGTTTCGCCGCCGAGCGAGGCGGACGGATTGGCCACCATTGGCATTTCCGCCTTCGCCGTCGCGCAGCTCAACGACTTGGTCTTCATGGCGTTGCCCGCTGTCGGACAGAAGCTTGCGGCCAAGCAAGAGTTTGGCGAGGTTGAAAGCGTCAAGGCGGTCAGTCCGATGTACAGCCCAGTGAGTGGCGAGGTCATCGAGGTTCACACCGAATTGGTGGACAAGCTCGAGCAACTGAATGCCGATCCGTACGATGCGGGTTGGATCATTCGCGTCAAGATGAGCGACCCGAGCGAGCTCGATAATCTCCTCGATCACGCCGCGTATTCGAAGATGTGCGCCGAATAAGGCTGACGATTCATGGGCGTGTCGCGGTCAATTTCGTCCGAGGTGCAGATCCTGCAGGATCCACCTAGGTCGGGTATCGAAAATATGCAGATCGATGACCGGTTGTTGCTCGATGCAACGCCCAACTCGCCGATCGTGTTGCGCGTGTATGGTTGGTCGGAACCGACGTTGTCACTCGGTCATTTTCAGGCGATCGAGTCTTTGGACTCGGATCCTTTCACCGCGCGACAGACCTCATTGCGGCACTTGCCGTGGGTTCGTCGCCGTACCGGAGGAGGCGCGATCCTGCATGATCGTGAATTGACTTACAGCTTTGTTATTCCCACACGCGAGCGGCAGCAGGAGAAAGGGCACTCCGAAAGCCTGTATCGGGCCGTGCACGAGTCTGTTCGGGACGGATTGATCGGCCTAGGGTTGCCCGCTTCTTTGTCCGTAGACTGCACCTGCGGATCGAGAAAAATAGGCGGATTGAAAAAAACGGAGCTTCCGGAACCCTTTCTTTGTTTCCAACGGCGAACACCGGTCGATGTAGTCATCGGGGAGCATAAAATACTGGGGAGCGCTCAGAGGCGAACTCGGACCGGTTTGCTCCAACATGGCAGTCTATTGCTGTCGGCTTCGCCCGCGCTAAGGGAGTTAATCGGCGTCGAGGAATTGCTGCATATGGCGGTTCAACGGCAAGATCCTGAGGATGGCCGCGGTTTCTCCTGGGACGCAGGATCCTTTGCAGGGGATGCATGGCGAGGTTGGTTCACGGATCGCATCCTGGCAGGTTTGCGGAGTGGGGACCTGGCCGATTGTTAAGATCCGGTGTTGAAATTTGTTTTCGCAACGTTATCATGAAGCATAGGAGTAGATTCGGGCGCAACTGAAATCCTTTGCGGATCCACTCTCTTAACGTTGACGCCCTACGATCTATTTGACGACGCCCGCAAACTGAAAAATGAACGCCGGTACCTGGACGAGTGTCTTAGGTTGGCTAGAGAATCGCATTGGTTCGATTTTGTTTTCAAAGGCATGACTATGCAGGTGTCGTTAAAGGTTCTTTCTGGCAACCATGAAGGCAAAGACATTCCGATTAAGGACGAGAAGTTCTTCGTCGGTCGTAGTGATGCATGTCAGCTTCGTCCCAAAAGTGAATCGGTGTCGCGCAAGCACTGCGTGATCGTCCAAAAGGACGGGCGTGTTTTGTTGCTGGACCTCAAGAGTCGAAACGGTACCTTCGTCAACGATAAGCAACTGTCGTCGGACAAAGCGAAAATTCTCAAGTCGGGTGACAAGCTTCGAATCGGTCAGTTGGAGTTCGAAATTTCGATCGAAGTCGGGATCGCAAACGCCAAAAAGTCCGAAGTGAACTCGGTCAAGGAAGCTGCCGACCGGATGGCCGAGAGCAAAACTGGGACGGGCTCGAAGGAGAGTTTCGATATCTCCTCCTGGTTGCTCGAGGCAGATCAGATCGACCGTCGTGTGCCTTCGAGGGAGCCGGAGACTCGGCAAATGACGATGGAAGACACCACGCGTCTGGAGGCTGCGGCGCTGGAGGAAACCAAATCGGCGGCTGCGGACGCTTCGGAGAAAGACGTGGATGCCGCCAAAGGCAAACGACCCGAGAGAAAAGCGCCCATCAAACTGCCGAAGATGACCCATGGTCCATCGACTACAAGTACTAAGGATGCGGCATCCGAAACTTTGAAGAAGTATTTCGGCGGTCGCTAACTGGGCCAGTCGAAGTTAGGCTTCTTGAAAAGGCTGGGCTGGCATTGCTTGGGTTGCTAGACTGGGATGGCGAGCCCAATTGCAGGTTGTGTTTGGGCCAGTTCGAATCCTTTCGATGACGAGGCCAGTGCTGTGCGATCTCTTCTTCTGGCCACTCTTTGCAGCGGACTGTTTGGCTTCACGCTTTTCGTGTCCCGGGCTGAGTCACAGCAGCAAACGCTGATCTTGGACAACGGGTTCGCGATCGGCCCCGGTACATTGTCGACGATAGCCGGACTCAACACGCGGGCCGCAGCCGGGGGCAATGAATTCGCTGCCGCCGCGAAGATCGCCATCATCGACGATGGTTTGCGCTGGACGCACGTCAGTACCAAGCGAAGCGATCGACAACCCGAAGAGACGCTGGCTCCGTTCAAGATTAGTCTCAAGAACAATCGGGACGAGGTTTGTCGCAATGATGCCATCATTGCCGGCGGTTTGGGCAGCGCATTTTCGGCGACCCCCTTCGATCCTTTCGGCCGACGCATCTACGTTTTTCAATCGCCTCAAAAGCAAATCGTACAAGGCATTACCGAAATCGGACCGCAGTTCGTTCGGATTCAAGGATTGGAAGGGAACACGATCCAGACGTCCGTGACGTGGGACATGCGGGTAGGGTTGTCCGCCATTCCACCGCTGCAGCTCCGAGATATTTTGGTTCGCAACGCCGACAGCAATCGCGCGCAGGATTGGCTCGACATCGTCTCGGTGTACATGGGAGCACGGCGCTATGTGGAAGCCCGCGAGATGTTGGTGCGCGCGATCGGGCGGTTTCCAGAACTAGCGTCGAGTCGCAAATTGCTCAAGCAGATCGACCAATTGCTGGCCGACCAAATGTTCGAGGCTGTCGTCGTAGCGCAAAACGCAGGTCAGCACGCCATCGCCGAACGCATGCTTCGCAGCTTCGGCGCCAACACCGTCACGATCGAAACACGGCTCAAGATCGATCGTCGGCTCGATGGGATCACCACATCGATCAAGGAATGCGATCAGATTGTTGGATGGCTTCGCGAGGACCTGGGCAAAGTCTCAGCACCAGACACTCAAACCGAACTGAAGTTGGTTTTGGAGGAAATTGAAAAGCATCTCAACACCGATACGCGGGAACGATTTGCCGACTACGTTCGGTTGCGAAGCGATGCGACCTTGAACGCCGATCAGCGGGCAGCCTTGGGTTTCGGCGGTTGGCTTTATGGCGCTGGTTTGGGTGAGCGGAATTTGTCGATCGTCCGCTCCGGATACATCGCGCGCGGCATGATCCAAGAATACTTGGCCGCCCCGCGTCGCAACGACCAACTCATCAATGAGTTGAGCAAGCTCGAGTCGGGAACTCCCAAATTCGTGGCTCGTATCTTGGCCAATATGCCGCCGCCGTTGCCCGTTGATCCTGCGGCCGAGATGACCGCAGAAGTTCAGTTGTCACCCGATGGCGAACAGACCGTGACCAAACCGATTCCAGGTCGGTATCTGATCGAGGTGCCGCTCGGTGGTGAGCTGCGTGGTCAGTCGGTTCGCTACCTCATTCAATTGCCGCCGGAATACAATCCCTACCGCAAGTATCCGTGTGTGCTGGCGCTGGGGAGCGAGGAGTTCGCGTTCGACAGTCAGCTCGAGTGGTGGTGCGCGCTCGATCGCAGCCAAGTCGAGTTGCCATGCTACGGAGAAGCCGCCCGAAACGGCTTCATTGTCGTGGCACCGGAGTGGAATGATCCCAAGCAACCGTTGTACAACTATACGGAAAACGAACAGGCAAAGATCTTAGCGCCCCTTCGAGACGCCATGCGGCGTTTCAATGTCGACACCGATCGCGTGTTCTTGTCGGGGCACTTCATGGGCGCCGACGCGGCCTGGGACATCGCCATGGCCCATCCCGATCTTTGGGCTGGAGCGATCGTCATCGGCGGGATCGCAAAGAAGTTCATCATCCAGTATTGGCCCAATGCTCGGTACGTACCAACGTACTTCGTCAACGGCCAATTCGACGGCGCCAATCCGATGCTTCTCAACGGACAGACCTGGGATAACTTGTTGGACGACAAAAAGATCGACACGATGATCACACTCTATCAAGGCCGTGGGCACGACCATTTCCAGGAAGAGTTACCGCGCATCATGGATTGGATGCAAGTGCCGACGCATCGTCGTGACTTCAGTCCCTCAGAGTTCCGTGCGGTCACTAGTCGGGCCGGCGATCGATTCTTTTGGTGGTTTGAAACCAGCGAGATGTATCCCAAGCAACTGGTGCACCCGCTGCTCGAACCTCCGTCTTGGAATGAATACGAAATCGAAGGAGCCCTCAATCGCGAGAACAATGCCGTGCGAATGTACAAAGTGCCTGCGGACCGCTACACCCTGTGGCTGACGCCAGACATGGTCGACTTCACACGACGCGTCACGATTGAAACCAAAGGCACGAATAACCGCTTGGATCTAGCCGGCGACACGCGAACTCTTTTGGAGGATGTTCGCGTCCGGGCCGATCGATTGCATCCCTTCTGGGCCCGAGTCGATATTCCACTGCCGCGCTAGTCTTGAGGTCCCCTGCCCTGCTCTGCTGTGCCCCGCTGAGATCTCCACTATTATGGGATCCAACCGATCGAGATTGACGACACTTACGATAGAAAACAGACTTCATGGAACGGATTTTGGTATTGGGGGCTCATCCCGACGACGCGGAGTTCTTTGCAGGTGGGTTGCTGGCGCGGCATGCAGAGCTTGGGACCGAGATCTCGATCGTGAGTGTGACCAATGGTCAGTCGGGGCATCAGACGGTTCCATCGGATGTTTTGGTTACGCGTCGACGCGAGGAAGCCGCACAATCGGGAGCCTTGCTCGGCGCGGCCTACGTCACATGGGATTTTCCTGACGGTGCGCTCGTGCCTGGGTTAGAACTCAGACACGCCATCATCCGTGCCATCCGCGAATTTCAACCGGATCTGGTCCTCACCCATCGACCGTTCGATTACCACCCCGACCATCGGGCGGTCGGTCAAGCCGTGCAGGATGCTTCGTACATGGTGATGGTTCCAAAAGTCGTACCGGGCCATCCCACTCCCAAACGGGAACCCTTGGTGGCTTACATGGTCGATCTTTTCACGCGGCCATGTCCCTTTCGCGCCGATGTGGTGCTCAATGTCGATTCGGAGTTGGAGCGTGTCGTCGATTTGCTCGCATGCCATGCATCACAATTCTTTGAGTGGATGCCTTGGATCGATGGGAGTTCGGATTCGATGCCGAGTGTTGAGGGGATGAACCCTACGCAGCGTGAGAAGGTTCTGCGGACGTGGCTGCGCGGATGGTATTTGGAGCGGACCGCGGCCCGCGTCGATCGCTTTTGGAATACCCAATGGGGAGCAGCTCCAGCGTTGGTGGAGGCTTATGAGATCTCGGAATATGCGGGCCGACCGAGCGATGAACAAATGGATCGACTCTTTCCCGGTCGTCTGGGCGTTTGAAAGGTATTCACCGCATGGAACGCATGGCCGTCCTCGATTTTGAGACCGCAACGCATCAGCCCGGCTCGGCGTGCCAGTTAGGGATTGTCGTGGTGGAGCCCTGGTGCATTGTGTCCGAGCATCAGTGGCTGATTCGGCCTCAGCGTTTGTACTTTTCACCGCGCTGTGTTCAGGTCCACGGGATCACGCCACGGGATGTTATGGACAGTCCAACGTGGGATCGCATTTGGCCGGAAGTACTCGCGATCATTGACGGCTGCACCGTGGTGGCGCACAACGCGGGCTTTGACGCGAATGTGCTCAGCGCCACCTGTCGCGCCTACGACATCGCTGTGTCTCCCATCGACTTGCAGTGCACGCGATTGTTAGCCAAGCGGACGTGGCCTGCGTTGCGATCGCACGCGTTGGCCGCCATGGCCGAACATTTAGGCATTCGCTTCCAGCATCACGATGCGCTCGAAGATGCGCGGGCCGCAGCCACGTTGCTCATGAAATCGGCCGCTTTATCATCGGCCGACGATCTCAATCAGCTCGAGGATCGATTGGGACTGGTGCGAGGTAGAATTTGGACCGATCGGATTCGACAACCGCGCACCCTTCGACGATCGCGTCTCGAGCGCGTGGATGAACCACAACCACGCTACGAAGCGAAAACGTTTCGACGGGATGGAGCACCTCCCACTGCGTCCGGGGTGCGCGAGGCGCGATGGCGAGCCGATGCGATCTTGATCGCCAGTCAGAACACCCGTCCGCTGGAGGGCAAACACGTGGTACTGGTGCACACGTTGCTGGGACTCGACCGTGAAGACTCCGTTGGTTTCTTAGCGCAGCTCGGCGCAACCGTGCAACCACGAATCACGCTTCAAACCCATTACATGATCATGGGTACTGCGAGTGGTTCCGAACTGTCGAACCTAAATCGTGAATCTGCGATGGAGGGTTCCGAGGCCGGTGCCGAATCTTCGCGAACTACAGATGCCGCGCGTCGCTCCGAGGCCGGGCAACCGATTCGAATACTTTCGCAGCGACAACTGCTGGCCATGCTCCCCTCGGGTTTGGCGATCGCCCGCGGCGACGGCTGACGTACGACGACAGACCATGCCTTCTCGGTTACGATACAACGATTGAGATCGCTCCGTTTAGGAAATAAAATCGACACGTATGAATCCGACTCCCCAGGGCCAACTGATCCGCATCGGTACCGACATCATCGAATGCGTTCGCATCGCGCAGATGATTGAAAAGCATGGCGAAGTTTTTTTGAGCCGTGTATTTACACCGCGCGAAATTCAATATTGCTCCACCAGACGCGCGGCCAATCAGCATTACGCAGGGCGTTGGGCGGCTAAGGAAGCGGTGCTCAAAGTGCTTGGGACCGGGTGGGCCAAAGGCATCCATTGGACCGACATCGAAGTCATCAATGAGGTTTCCGGGGCGCCGATCATTCGGCTGGCCAACAAAGCTTCCGAGATCGCGAGCGACCAGGGCATTCGAGCGGTGCAGATCTCGATTTCCCATTGCCGTGCGTACGCCACCGCCTTTGCGGCCGGCGTAACCTAGTCCTTGCAACAGGGCAGCCAGCTTACTTCCAAACAAGTCCTTCGTGCAAAGCGTTGAGGCTCTCGCAACCGTCTTCGCGGACGACGACCATGTCTTCCACACGAATTCCACCGATGGCTTTGCAATACAGTCCCGGTTCGATGGTGACGACATCCCCGACGATCAATTCCGGGCCACCACCTGCCAACAATGGAGGTTCGTGAACCTCCAACCCAAGACCGTGACCGGTGCCATGCGTCATGCTGGTAAAACTGTCGGGCGCGTCGGCCGGGGGCATTCCCATTTGGTAGCCGGCGGCCTCGATGGCGGCGATGGTCGCCGCGTGCACTTGTTCCCCCGTTGTACCCGGCCGAACCGCGAGTGTTGCGGCTTTCTTTGCCGCAACCACCGCCGCGTGCATGCGGGCGACTTCGACGGGGATCTCACCGTGCACCACGGTGCGTGTGCAATCCCCGTTGTAGAGTGTCTTCTTGTCTCGTGGGAAAATGTCCACAATCACCGGTTCACCGGTGCGCAATGGACCATGTCCATGATCGTGACAATCAGCACCCACAGGACCGCCTGCGACGATCGCACCGGGATTGGAGCAGTCGCGCTCGAGCAGCCAGATATCGATCATGGTCCGCATACGTTCGCTGGTCAGCGGCGCTCCATCGTGTTGCAACACGCCCGTACGGTCGGCCGAGGCGCGGGCGATCGTTCCGCATGCGAGCTCCATGACTTCTTCGGTTAACTTTTGGGCACGGCGAATATGTTTGATTTCTTCAGCGTCCTTACGACGGCGTTCCAAAACGCCCCAATCGAGATCGCAAACCGGTGCGATGCCGGCGCGCTGGAGCATCTCGGCGTAGATCATGGGCAAGGATCGATCGACGACCACGCGCTTCACTCCAGCGCGGACGAGAAGTTCGGCGGCCGATTGTGCGGTTGCGGTTTCGCGATCACCGGACAATCCCGAGGCGGGC
Source organism: Pirellula sp. (assembly GCA_041752005.1). Classification (GTDB taxonomy): domain Bacteria; phylum Planctomycetota; class Planctomycetia; order Pirellulales; family Pirellulaceae; genus JBKCUI01. Next base: position 125,565 of record JBGSHV010000070.1, read on the forward strand.
GTAAAATCAGCCGGACAAGCCACGTGATCGGCCCGCGCATGGCGTTTGGCGCGTTCCATCTCGATGTCGCGCAGGATCAAGGTCGTGACGGGTTCCGTTCCCATGTTCGTTACCTCGATGAAAGCCACCGGATCGCCGACCAAGAATCGAATGCTTCGGTACAAGCCCGCGTTCAGCGCGGGGATTCCAGCCATCATGCGGGCTTCACTCATCGGTACATCTCATCGGGGAATAGGAAGGTTAAAATCAATCGAGCGGATCGACAATTGTAGACCACAGCCGCTACCTGTGCAGCGATTGCGAGACCAACGCTAGGAACGCAGAAGCCAAACCTGGATCGGCACCTAGACATCGCGACAGCAGCCACTGACGATCGGGGTAGCGGTCGATGCACAACAGCAGCTTGCTTCGAAGTTGGTCCATCAATTCTCCTTCGAAGAGCAAATGCGGTTGGACAATCACGGTCTCGCAATCCGCTTGGCCAGCGCTGGCCAGAAGTTCATCCACCGTCGGTTGGCCACCTGCAAAGAATCCGGTCGCATGCCAACTGAGGGTGCGTCGATCGGTACACAGTTGCGTCAATTGCCGCATGTGCTCGAGCGCTTGAGGATCGCTTGCGCCGCGTCCGACCATGGCCAACCCGATGCGACCGAGCGATCGATGTCTGGCCCAACATGTACCTGCCTCACAGCGCACATGGGCGCAATGCCCGACTGGACAACCCTGTTCGGAGGATTGGACGGCGATCTCATGGAAGCGGTGATCGGAAAGGCACAACACTGCGTCGAGGGTTCCCAGAGATGGGGTTTGTCCGAGGACCTCGATACCTAATACGTCGGCCGCAGAATGGACTGCATCGGGGATATCGGATTTGGCATGCCCTGCAGTGAAGAGCAGGATCGGAACCACCAGTACTTGCGTGACGCCATGTTCGGCAGCTCGGGCCAAGGCCGTTGGAATATCGGGTTGAGCCAACTCCAGGAACGATTCCAGAAACAGTATGTCGGGTCGTAGGGACCGCATGCATTGAACCAAATCGCACAATTGCTGCGCCCCGGCGGCTTTGCGGGTTCCGTGCCCGACGACGAGGATGGCGGGCCGCTGGGGACGCTTGGGTTGGGATGTAGATTGAGGATCAAGCGAGGGTTTGTTCATGCGTTGAGGAAATGCAGGACTTGAGGGGTTTGGGGTGTCTGCGTGAGTGGGTGGGTTCGGGTTGAATCGATTATGCCGTGCGATCGGGTCACGCAGGTTGGGCAGTTGGACATCGCTGGGATTTCCGATGAAAAAACCTAGTTTTCCTAAAGAATGGTTCCGCAAAGACTTGCAGCTCGTTTTTCACGAGCAATTCTTGATTCTCATTTGATACCTTGCGACCCATCGACAAAAATAGAGCTGCATACTCCTGAGTTTTCTAAAGTCACCGTCAGACGTTCAGGTCAACACCATGAATCATCGAACCTCCAAGCGCCGAGCGTTTGTCGCAGCCATGCGAGCCTGTGGCCTTTCGATCGCTGTATGCGGCACACCGTGGTCGCTGCTGATGGCGCAGGATATCAATCCATGCGTCACCTACCGACTGCAAACGGAAACCGTTTTCGAAGAGGTTCCTGTCACCAGCAACCGTATTGAGTACGAAGACGTGTTGGTGGAAAAAGAAATCGTTAGCTATCGCCCCATCACCGAAACACGGATGAAGAAGCGGCAGTACACCGTTCGCAAGCCGGTTGTGGAAACATCCACGGTCAACCAAACCTACACAGTCTACAAGCCGGTGACCCAGATCGATTACGTCGATGAAACCACGATGGTGACCGAGACGTCTCAGGTCGAACAGGTGGTAACGACGTACAAGCAAGTAACGGAGACTCAGTTTCAAACACAGTACACGACTGTCCAAAAGCCGGTTACCGAAACGCAGATGCAGACCCAGAACTTCTTGGTTCAGCGTCCTGTCACCGAAACGACAATGCAGACACAACAGTTCACGGTGCAGCGGCCGGTGACTGAGACCAGCATGCAAACCCAGACCATGGCGGTGCAGCGGCCGGTGACACAAACCACCATGCAAGCCCAAAACTTTACTTCGATGATGCCAGTCACTACCTTCCAACCCGCCACCGTCGATGCAGGTGGATTCGTTGCACAGCAGTTCGTGCAGCCAGGTGATACGCGCTACCGATTGCGCTGGCAGCCATCCAACGTCGGCATCAACCCCGTAACAGGACAAACCGTTTATCAACGCGGTGGTCTCGGTTGGACCCCTTTATCTGCTCCAAGCCAGACCTTTACCCAGTTGCAATACCGTCCGAACTTCCAGCAAGTTGCTGTGCCCCAGACCAGCTTCATGCCGCAGACGAACACCGTGCAGGTGCCGGTGACCTCGACGCGTATGGAAACTGAATTTGTGTCTCAGCAAGTTCCAGTGACCGTTCAAAGAATGCAGTCGGAAGTCGTGCAGCAGCAAGTACCGATCACGACCACACGCATGCAAAGCGAGGTAGTCCAACAGCAGGTCCCAATCACCACCACCCGGATGGAGAGCGAAGTGGTGTCCCAGCAAGTTCCCATCCAAGTTCAGAAGACCATCCCAGTTCAAGAAAAGGTCATGGTGCCGCACACGGTTCAAAAGCCGGTCACGCGGCGCGTGGCAAAGGAGCGGATCGAATATGTGCCTGAGCAAGTCGTACGGCCTGTTTCCGTTCAACGCGAAACCTTCAAGATGGAAGTGGTGACCGAAGATGTTCCGATCACGACCACCCGTATGGAGCGAGTCGTGCAGAAGGTTCAAGAACCTCGGCGAATCGCTCGAACCGTAGCGGTCACGGAAGTTCGTATGGTTCCCAGGACCGTGACGCGTCGTGTACCGATCGATGGGTTCGGCAACGTAATCTCGGAAACCGTTCTGGGCCCGATCGAATACCGTTCGCCCTCGACCAGTCTTTTGCCCGCCTCAGGCGCCGGTTCCACACAAACATCCCCTTCGGACAGCAACCTGTCTTCGAAGAAACCGGCCACACGCACCGAATCGGGAGAATTGCCCAGCCCCGGCAGTAACACGGCCAAGCCACCTGTTGAGCCAGACAAATCCGCTAAAACGGACAAGGCTGAGCTGAACATCGGTTCTCCCAACGGAGACGATCCGGACGCAAACAAGAAACCAATCCTGCCCCTTGAGAACAAATCGGAGGGCGTCGGCGCGTCGGTCGAGAGTGACAAACCTGCCACCGACGAGGACACATCGAAGATCCGGACTAAGGATCAGGACGAGTAGGCTCTGCTTACCGCCATACCTTTGCCAACTTCGTCTCGGTTGTTCTCTTACGAAAAGTTAGTGTCTAACAAACGGTCGAAGCAGCGAAGCATGAAATGCTAAGGAACCGCAGGTTGCAGTCCTTGACAATTGAATGCTTGCATTTTTCTGAAGTAAATCGATCTTTGCCATCATTGGCATTTGTCCGATGAGATGCGGGTTGATTCACCGATAACTACTCTTGTGCGAGACGTCGGGATTGAGAAGAATCCGCGTCGGGTGTTAGTGGTTGCATATCGGGAGAGGATGCCCATGCTTCGTCGAGACTGGCTGAGTGCATTGTCGTGCGGATCGCTGATCGTTTGGGTCGGTTGCCGTGGTCATCAGTATGGCCATTTGTTGAGCACCAAGGACGAGAACCTGGTCGGCAGCCACACCGCGGGTGCTGAAGTCTTTGACCCGTTGGTCGACGAGTCGATTGCCAAGCTATTGGCACGGCAGCAGGAACCTAACGAAGAGTGTCCGATCGGTCCCGATGGCTATCCGGTGAAGAAGTCGGTGTGCTTCGTGGGGGTTGAAAACAAGATGGCCGAGGATATCGGTGATTTCAAGGACCAACTGTACGAGCAGATCGACAGCAATATTCTCGAATCGAATTCGTTTCGCCCCATTAGTCGCCGGATGGTGGAAGCAGCGTTGTATGAAACCCGGCTGCGTCCTGATTCGCTCATGATTCCCGACAACATGCGGTTGTTCACTTCGGTATTGCAGCGCGATGGAGCGCCCATCGATTACTTGCTCTTTGCGAAGCTGACCAGCGGCACGACCAAACGCAACACATCGACCCAGCGCGATTACTTGCTGACCCTGGATATGGTCAATTTGCACAGTGGCGAATACGACAAGCAGTCGGCGGAAATTCGGAAGGGCTATCACAAAACAGCCATGGGTTCGATTTGGAATTACAATCCGCTCAAGCGATGAGGGTGCCGCGACACATCGGATCGTCCGCCCCTTGTGCCTTCTGGTTCCTGGTCATCGCAATATGCGGCCTGGGTTCGGGATGTTCGACGCATGCCAAGCGGATCGCATTGCCACGCAGCCTGTTCTACGAGGGCCAGATCGAACAGTGCCGCGCGGAGCTGGAGAAACTTCAGAAGAGTCATCGCCATGATCGTGACGTTGCGAATCTCGATTTGGCGATCGTCGACTTGGTTGATGGCCGCAATCGTCAGTCGGAGATGCGACTGAAGGAAGTCCGAGAGCGTTTCGATTACTTGGAGCAGACCTCGGTTACCGAACAGACGGTTTCGATGTGGACGGACGATTCGGCCCGTTCTTATGCGGGCGAGGATTATGAAAAGATCTTGCTCCGCGTTTATCTCGCGCTCGCCAGTTTGATGGGCGATGGAGTCGATGCCGAGAGTTACACGCTCCAGATCCAGGAGAAGCACGACGCCATCCTGAGTCGATTGGGACAAGAGCAGGAGCCAGCGGTTGAAGCGGGCGAGGACGTTGACGAGGGTGCGTCTGTTAGCGATGGAACCCCATTACCGGCGACCGTTCCCCTACCTCCTTCGCCTGTTGCGGTCGCGCCGACGGAATCCAAGGCTCCCTATCGCGGCATTCCCATCGGCTTCTACCTGCGCGGCATGCTGCGTGAGCAAACGCATCAGAACTACGACGATGCGCTGCGCAGCTATCGCATCGCTTCGGAGTTGATCCCCGACAGCATGCCGTTGCGCTGGGACATCGAGCGCGTCCAAAACTCCGTCCACTCGAATCCCGGTCATGGCGTGGTGTATGTGTTCGCCATGGTGGGCCGGGGGCCCTACAAGGTTGAAGTAGCCGAACTGCCCACCAGTGACGCGCTATTGATCGCCGATCGGATCGTATCCGCAGTCGGAAAATATTCCGTACCTCCGACGATCGCGCCCATCAAAGTGCCCGCCGTGATGGTTCCTCCGAGCGAAATCGATTCGGTTTTCGTAACGGTCGATGGACAGCGCATTGGACCGACCACATCGATTGCTGATATTGGTTTATTGGCCGAGGCGACCTTTCTGGCTTCACGCAACACAATCGTAGCGAGGGCAGTGGCCCGCAGGGTGATCAAGAAAGCGACGGTGGTAACGGCCAAGAGTTCGATGGGGAGCAATCAGTGGACATCGCTCGGGATGGACGTGGCGGGCGTGGCCTGGGAGGCCACGGAGGCGGCCGACACACGCTGCTGGGGATTGTTGCCGCGTGATATTCAAGTCCTTCGGGTGGAAACACCGACGGGCACGCGTTCGATTCGTCTTCATCCTTCGTTGATGGGACAAAATTTGGGGGCTGGGCAAGCGATCGATGTGCCTGTCTACGATGGACGCAATACGTACGTCTTGGCATGGTTTCCCGATGCGCATGGTAACTGCAAGGTGCAATGTTCGGAGTCGTTGCCATCGTCTTCACCCGTGACGCTTCGGCTGGGTGCGGGCAACTAAATTGGTTGTGGATAGCGAAGCTGGGTGCGACTTTCTCCTAATTTGCATCTTCTTTACATGACTCAGCGAAGACGTTGCGAATCGAATCCGTCATAATGCGCGTCGTACGATCCGGTCGGACCAAGCGCTGACGCGCGGTCCGAGACGTCCCACGATCTCCAGCGACAGACTCCATGGCAGACAAGCAACCCAACGTTCAATTGCCCACTCACGACGTCCCGGCGGCGTCGTACCCGTTCTTTGCGCAAGTGGCGAGGATCATCAATTCGGGTCAATCGCGCTCGATCGTTGTGTCGGGCAATATTTACGATCTGTACTGCGATGGTCGTGATTATGTGCCGCTGATTCCGTTTTTGTTGGGCAAGACCAAGGTTTCCGGATTGGTGCAGGTCGTTTATGAACTCAACGGTCCCGTTCGCGTCAGCGACGAAGATAGGCTGAAACTCCGAGAGGCTTGGACCGCGTGGAAGAATGGCGTGTCGCTCGATACAGTACCCACGCGTGAATTGTTGCAGGATGGCAGTCGTTTTGAATTGAGACGACGTGAATTCGATCAGTACCTACGGGAAGCGATTGGAAATGCGACGCAAGCGCTCGAGTTTCTGCGACAGTTGACCATTTGCTCCCGAGCTTGCCTGCGGGAAAATCTGCTGATAATGATCGAAGCGGCCGACATCCTGTTGCCATCCGGTGATGGCGATGTGGCCAGAATGAACGATGCTCAATTGCGTCGGATTGCGATCGTCACCGATTGGTTTGGAGATCCAGATTTCTTTCGTGGCAAGGATAGCGTCATTCTGTTGGCCGAATCGCGGAGTCTCATTCATCCGAGGATCGCGCGCTTACCGCAGGTGCTGTCGGTCGAGATCCCGTCACCGGATTTAGCCGGCCGGAAGCATTTCGTGAAGTGGCATGCAACCCTTTCGGAAAATCGTTCCGTGTTGGACTCCGTCGATCACATCTCCGAGGCCACGGCCGGATTGTCGATCCATGCCATGCGGCAGTTGCTGCTCGCATCGGATTATTCGAAGGAACCGATCCAGCGCGCGGAAACGACTCGGCAAGTTGAGCAGTTCATCCAATCCCAAATCGGCGAGGATGTGATCGAATTCAAGAAGCCCGTTCAAACCTTGGAGGAAGTGATCGGATTCAGCAACCTCAAGGTCTTTTTGCGCGAGTACATGATTCCGAGGATGATGTTGCCCGACGATCGTGCCTTGAGTGGCGCAGCCATCGCGGGTCCGATCGGGGGTGGCAAGACGTTTATTTTTGAAGCGGTGGCGGCCGAGTTGGACATACCTGTTTTAGTATTAAAAAATATTCGAAGCCAGTGGTTCGGCCAAACCGACGTGATTTTCGAACGGCTGCGTCGAGTGCTTGAGGCGCTCGAGAAAGTGGTCATCTTCGTCGACGAGGCTGATACGCAGTTCGGAGGTGTCGGAGAGGGTGCGCACGAGACCGAACGGCGATTGACAGGCAAGATTCAGGGCATGATGAGCGATCCGAAGTTGAAAGGACGCGTCATTTGGCTCTTGATGACAGCCCGCATTCATCTGCTGTCGCCTGACATTCGACGACCCGGCCGGGTTGGAGATTTGATTATTCCTGTGCTCGACCCGACGGGTGAAGACCGCAAGGCGTTCATCCGTTGGATGCTCAAGCCAACGCAGTTGGTCGACGAAGCGTTGGTCGATTGGCTGGATCGCGACGGGCTTGAGATCGATTTTTCGGCAGCCGGCTTCTCTGCCTTGCGCAGTCAATTCAAAGCCATTCCTCCCAAAGATGCGGATGAGGTAAAACACATTGTCCGCGATTTCTTGCAGCCGGCCATCAAGCAGACGCGCCGGTACCAGACACTCCAAGCTTTGATCAACTGCACCCGACGGTCGCTGCTCCCCGATCCGAATATTTCGGAAGAAGATCGCGCCCAGATGGAGCAGGAAATACGCCTACTTGAAACCATGGGCATTCGCTAACTCACCTTTTTTTGAACAAGGAACCGACAGAATGCGCCACATCGCCATTACTTTCCAGCAACGGACCATCGCTCTGCTGTTACTTCTATGCATGACTGCGTCGGCTGAGTTTCGGCCTGTCGCTGCACAAGAAAAATTCGCCGATCTGGTGGGCCCGGTGCGGGTCGAAGCGGTCGCGGCGGGCAAGACGGTGCAGGTGCCCTACATCCTTTGGGGTGGCGACATCGCGACGTTTTTGGCCAATGGCGATCTGAAAACCAAGCAGGGATCGATTTACCAAAATCTCGGCTTGGATCTTCAGTTGCAAGCCGGCGATGACTTTGTGGGGCAAGTCCGTTCGTACATGAGTGGCAAGTCGCCGATGCTGCGTGGCACGATGCATATGATCGGGTTGGCCGGCGAAGTGCTCGGCGCCGATCCGAGGACCAAGCCCGTGATCATCTTGCAATTGTCCTGGAGCGCGGGAGACCATATCGTGGCTCGCAAAGCGATCCGTACCTTGAACGATCTCAAGGGCAAGAAGATCGCTTGTCAACAGGGAGGACCGCACGTCGGGTTGCTGTACGATTCGCTGTCCGCCGCAAGCTTGAATCGATCGGATGTTGAGATTGTTTGGACCAAGGACATTACCGGGCCAGACGGACCTGCGGAAACGTTTCGACGCGATCCCTCCATCGATGCGTGCTGCGTCATCACACCCGACATGATTGGGTTGACCAGCGGTCTCGAAGCCGAAGGCTCGGGTGCCGAGGGAACCGTGGCCGGAGCCCGCGTTGTCAACAGCACCGTTCAAATGAGTCGCTCCATTGCGGACGTTTATGCCGTGCGCCGCGATTGGTACGACGCAAACAAGGCATGGGTCCAGAAATTCGTAGCCGGCCATCTCAAAGCCACCGAACAGTTGGTCGCGATGCGCAAAACGTATTCGGAGTCCAGCAAGATGGCCAAAGATTACGAACAGATCCTGAGCATGGCCCAGCGTATCTACGGCAAAGAGGTTTTACCGACACTCGAAGGGGACGTGCACGGTCTGCTACTGGACTGCACGTTTGTGGGATTGCCTGGCCAGATCGCATTCTTTCAGCAAAAGTCGAATGCCAGTGGATTCGAGGAGACCATGAAACGATCGATTGATTTGGCGACCCAATGGAAGTATACGACCGTGCGGGCTGGGTTCGATTCCAACGATTTCGATTATAAGAAAATGGCAGAGCTAGGAGGCATCGCCTACGTTGAGCCCAAGGCCACGGAGCGGTTCAATACGGCGGGTGAAACCACGGACATGTTTTTGGGCGATAACCTCGATTCCAATACCATTGTTAGTTTTTCGATCAACTTCGAGCCCAACGAACAATCCTTTTCCACCGATCGTTACGGGGCGGAGTTTTTGAGGGCGCTCAAGCAAGCGAGTCAGTTCGGGAACGCCCGGGTAGTCATCCGTGGTCACGCAGATCCAACCAAGACGCTGATCGATTTGGTCAAAGCCGGTATTGCCAAGGGAGTCATTCAACAGAATGGTACCCCAGGCAATTACCGCTACTTCATGGAGGGCAAGCCCTTGGATTTGACCAGGACAAAGGAGATCGTCGAGTTGATCCAAAGGGGAACATTGGGCGGTGGAGCCACGGACCCAACGGTGACCATGCAAGCCGCGTTGACCTTGTCCAAGTCGCGAGCCGATGCTGTCAAAAAGTCGCTGGAAAAATACGCCAGCGAATCCGGGATCAATATCGACGTCTCACAGATCGTGCCGATCGGAGCAGGCATCATGGAACCGGTAATAGCCAAACCTCGGAACATGGACGAGGCCAAGGAAAACATGCGTGTCGAATTTCGTATCGTCAAGGTGAATCCCGAAGCCCTGGCACCTACCGACTTCAACTTCTAGAGGTTTCCAATGCTACCTAGGATTATCCTCAGCCTGGCGTTCTTGGCGATCATCGCTCTTCAGCATGGCCTTTTTCCAGCCACGCTACGGGGCGATCAAGTCGTTATCGTTTTGGACGATTCGGGCTCCATGAACGAGCGCATGCAAGGCTCTCGCACCAGCCGACTCGATGCTGCCAAGAAGGCGTTGAGTCAAGTGCTACAGCAGATCCCACCGGGCACCAACGTGGGAGTGTTGTTGCTCAACGGCGCGGGTCGTGATCATTGGTTGGTTCCGCTCGGTCCGCTCGACGCCGCCGGCGCTATCCGCAAGATCAATGGAATGAAGGCCAACGGGGGGACACCGTTGGGAGATGCCATGCGGATCGCGGCCGATCAACTATTGCAAGCCCGGACGAAATCTGTGTACGGCACGTTTCGGATGGTCGTTGTAACCGATGGCGAAGCCACCGATCCTCAGCTACTCGCCCAGTTCTTGCCAGATATCCTTTCGCGAGGTCTGGTGGTCGATGCCATCGGTGTCGATATGAAGACCGATCATGCCTTGGCTACACGCGTTCACAGCTATCGACGAGCCAACGACGAAGCGTCGCTGCAAAGCGCTGTTGCGCAGGTCATGGCCGAGAACGCGGGTGACGATCAGTCGAGTACCGAGGAGGACTTTGCACTGTTGAGCGCCCTGGATGAGATCGATGTCAGCGAAGTCCTCAAAGCCCTCGCTACACCCAACAACCAGTCGATCACCGGCGTCGCCGCGCGGAGCATCGGTACTGGGACGCCGGGCGCATTTTCTCCGCCTAGCAACGCCGTTACGGCACCCGCAGCAACCGGCGTCAATTTCTTAACCGCCGCCTTCGGGACGCTCTGCAGCTGCTTGTTGCCCGTCATCGTGGCCCTGATGATCTTCATCACCGTGGTCTCGCGCAACAACAAGAGACGCCGATAAGTAAGTCGGATGACTGCTAGCATTCGCCTGCGGTTGCCGTCGATTGCGGACCGCAGGATTGCTAACCGCCCATGATAGGGCTAGGCATTCATGATTGGGATAGATCCCGGATTGCCTGAGTCTCCCAAGTTGCCAGGTCTGGCATTGCGATTTGGTTGGGTGACCTGATATGACCTGAAATCGATCCCTGGAGTTCGGATCGATTTGCCATGAAAGGATTTCATGCCTGGGTCGGGAATTAGCAGTGTTGACGCGTTCTGCGAAGAGCGATCGAAGGGTCGGCCTCCTTTGGGGCCGATGCTTGGGGCGCTACTGCTTTTACTTCCGGTTTGCATTCTTGCAGCCGGCGCAACTGGCTGCGCGACGCAACGGTACGTTGTGGAACGCCGAACGCCCGTCAACCCGCTCAGCGACGTATTGAACCTGACGGATCGCTCCGGGCCTCAACCGACGGGCCGGACCATGTCCCTGCTCCGGCACTACGATCTGCTCGATGTCTTTTCCAAGTCGCCGGAGGTGGCGTTGGACAAGCTTCAGCAGTTGACGTTCGACGAGAAGGGAGCCGAGAAGGTGTATGCCATTTCCGAGCTGGCGTACATCGTCGGCAAGCGGCATGAGAATTCCAAGCTCTACGGTCGCGCATTGGACATGTACACGGTGGCGGTCAGCCATGCCTACCTCTATTTGTTTAGCCCCGAACTGGATTGCTCGCGCAATCCGTACGACCCACAGTTTCGCGGCGCCTGTGATCTCTACAACACATCGCTGGAGTCGATGCTGTTGTTGGTAAGCAGCGAAGGCAATCTGGTGCCCGGCAACGCTTACCGCATCAGCACCTCCGATTCACATTACGACGTAGAAGTTGTCAACCGGGGCCCATGGAGTAACGAGGACTTCGGCGAAATGAAGTTCTGCAGCAACTTTCAGGTCAAAGGGATCGATGCAAGCAATCGCACCTACGGTGTCGGCGTTCCCTTGATTGCGGTCCGCAATCGCAGGCCACAGGATGATGTGAGTGAGAAGTATTACCCCGAAGGTTTGTCTTTTCCCGTGACGGCCCTGCTTCGGGTCACAACACCGAGTTTGCAATCGGTGCGCGAGAACCATCATCGCCATCCGTGCGTGCTCGAGTTGCACGATCCGTTGGCATCGACCGATATTGAGCTCAATGCGCGACTGGTTCCGCTGCAAGCCGACTTGAGCACTCCCTTGGCCTTCTTTTTGGACAATCCCAAATTTCGGGAGCAGATCAACAGCAATCTCGGATTCATCGATCCCAATCGAACCGACAAGCTGCGCGGCATTTACATGCTCGAGCCGTACGACCCCAACCGCATTCCAGTCGTCATGGTCCACGGGCTGTGGTCGAGTCCATTGACGTGGATGCCTATGTTCAATGATCTGCGATCCTTCCGAGAACTCCGACGCAATTACCAGTTTTGGTTTTACCAATATCCTACTGGTCAGCCCTTTTGGGTGAGTGCGACGCAGATGCGAAGCGATCTCGAGGAATTGCGGAACGATTTGGACCCCGACCGCACCCATCCTGTGCTCGACGACATGGTGTTGGTCGGTCACTCCATGGGTGGTCTCGTCTCGCGGATGCAGACCATTGAGAGCGGCGACGAATTCTGGGGGGTGCTCAGCGATGTGCCGTTTGAAAAGATCCAAGGGGATCCTGAGGCCCGCGAACGGATTGCCAAGGGGTTGTTCTTCCACCCCAATCCTTCGATCCAGCGCGTGATCACGATTGGAACCCCGCATCGCGGGAGCAATTACTCCAACGACTACACGCAGTGGCTCGGGCGGAAGCTCATCACGTTACCAAGCGGCTTGATCGAATTAGGCAACTCATTGATCCGTCAAAATCCTGGCGTGTTTCGGGACACTGCGTTGCTAACGACCACCACCAGCATCGACTCGCTCAGTCCCAAGTCACCGATCTTTCCGGCGATGCTTCGGGCGCGCACGGCGCCTTGGGTGCGTTACCACAACATTATCGGGATCCTCGAGAAATCCCAATGGTTCACTTCGGACTCGGTAGAATCCGATGGCATCGTACGTGTCGACAGTGCGCACATGGATGACGTGGAATCGGAAATTGTCGTCTCGGCGCCGCACACCACGATCCACGCCACGCCCCGGGCGATCCTCGAAGTTCGGCGGATTTTGGTGGAACATCTGCGCGAAGCTTGTCGGACGCCCAGCATAGCCTCGTGCATGGACGTACCACCGACGTGGCGAGAGCCCCAATCGGATTCGGTCATGATGTCGAGTCCCTGGACGTACGGCGATCCTCGCCCCTCACGCACGGCTTCCCTCGTGCCATTTCCTAAATGGCCTGGGGTGCCGATGCCCAAGCCGAGCGGATTTATGGGTCGGCCACCGGCCCGCGAAGCTGGTATCGGTCTGAACCGTTGAGGCCGTTCGCTTGGAACTACTTAGGCGGGTACGCATTTTTGACGTTTCGCCTTTTCCTGCCAGTCAAATCCTCTACCATTGAAACGGATTGCGAGAAGGCATTTGGTCTATCTCGGCCATCGCCCGTTCCTCATTTCGGTTGGCGTTATGTTGACGATCGCATTCAACGGCAAGGAAGAACAAGTCGACGAGTCGGTGACGGTACTCCAGCTGTTGGAGCGCTCGGGAGTCGAACCACGCTTCTGTGCAGTTGAGCTCAATCTGGAGATCCTGCCACGGGCACATTATGCGACCTATCGCATGCGGGATGGCGATCGGATCGAAGTCGTCACATTGGTAGGGGGTGGTTGATGTCCGTTCCTCAGGAATCGCAGACCGACTCCGCAGCCATTCACGACGATTCGATGTTGCGTGTTGCGGGCAAGACGCTGGCCAGCCGAGTGATCGTCGGAACGGGCAAATACGATACTCTGGGGTTGATGCGCGATTCGCTGGCGGCCAGCGAATCGAGTTGCGTCACCGTGGCCGTGCGTCGCGAGAAGCTCTACGATCGCGAAGGTAAGAATCTACTCGACTACATCGATCTCGATCGCTACATCCTGCTACCTAACACGGCGGGTTGTTACAACGCCATCGACGCTGTCCGCATCGCGCGGCTGGGACGTGAAATACTTCGCGCGCTCGAGAATCCCGGTGCCGATTGGGTCAAACTGGAAGTGCTCGGTGATACCAAAACGCTGTTGCCCGATCCTGTGGCCACCTTGGAGGCCTGCAAGCGGTTGGTCGATGATGGGTTTCAGGTACTTTGCTACACCAGTGATTGTCCCATCATGGCCGTGAGGCTCAAGGATGCGGGGGCTGCCAGCGTGATGCCCGCAGGTTCGCCGATCGGGAGTGGCCAAGGCATCCTCAACCCCAACAACCTGAAAATCATTCTTGAGTATCTTAAGAGTGGGGATCCGGACTATCCCGTAATCGTTGATGCTGGGGTCGGAACTGCCAGCGATGTGGCTCAAGCCTTCGAGCTCGGGGCGGATGGCGTCTTGCTCAACACCGCCATTGCGCATGCCCGCAATCCGGTCTTGATGGCGCAAGCCGTCAAGCATGCCGCGCTGGCTGGTCGTCAGGCGTACCTGGCTGGTCGCATCCCCAAGCGACTGTACGCCACTGCGAGCAGCCCTGAGGAAGGTCTCATCACCTCGCGGCCTTGGTAAGAGACAACGAGCGCGGGCCCATCGATCGGCTCTGGTAGTTTCGTCGCGGCTGGGTTGCCGATATGCTCATGGCAAGTTTGCGATGGCGTCCTGCCGCACTGGCCGCTGGATCGAGCATTCCCCATGGAAGAGCAAGGGTTTGGAAAACGATGGTTGAACAACGTTTTGATGTGGTCGTGATCGGGACCGGGCCTGGTGGCGAAGGAGCGGCCATGCAAGCGGCCAAGGGAGGCCAGCGAACGGCCGTCATCGAAGCGTATAAGCAGATCGGCGGCGGATGCACCCACTGGGGTACGATTCCGAGCAAGGCCCTCCGGTTCTCCATCTACAGCGCCATGGAAGCCATGAACAACCCGATCATTCGTGAGTTGGGGATTCATGTCAATCCGACATTTGCCCAGCTGCGAGCCAGCAGCAAATCGATCATCGCCAAACAAGTCTCAATGCGGCAAACATTCTACGAACGCAACAACGTACCGGTGGTTGCGGGCGTGGCACGTTTTCTAGATGCGCACACGTTGGAGATGAACGGCGACACCCGTATCAGTGGGGAGCACATCGTCATCGCGACAGGTTCGCGTCCGTTTCGCCCCAACGGAGTCGATTTCTCGCACCCGAGGATTTTCGATTCCGACACGATCTTGGATCTTTCGTTCAAACCGCAGTCGATCACCATCTATGGGGCTGGAGTCATCGGATGTGAGTACGCGTCGATGTTCCGAAACTTGGCCATCAAAGTCAATCTCGTCAACACGCGGGCCAAATTGCTGGAGTTTCTCGACGATGAAATCATCGATGCATTGAGCTATCAAATGCGCGAATCGGGCGTGATCATTCGTCACAACGAAACCTTTTCGAAGATCGAACCCCAAGATGACGGCGTGGTGCTGTCTCTGGAGAGTGGCAAGCAGGTGAAGACCGACATTTTGCTTTGGGCAAACGGACGATCTGGGAACACCGAATCACTGAATCTGGATGGGGTAGGGATCACCCCCAACACCCGTGGCTTCATACCGGTCAACGAGCACTTTCAAACGAGCTGCCCGAACGTGTACGCGGTAGGGGACGTGATCGGCTTTCCGTCCCTGGCAAGTGCGGCCTACATGCAAGGTCGAGCGGCCACCCAACATTTGCTCGGAGAGACCTCCGATTTGCAGCTCAGTGATATTCCGACAGGAATTTATACGAGTCCAGAAATCAGTTCGATCGGCAAAACCGAGCGTGAATTAACAGCTGCAAAAATCCCGTACGAGGTCGGTCAGTCGCAGTTTCGCAGCCTCGCTCGGGCTCAGATCACCGGCCGCGCCATCGGCATGCTGAAACTGCTGTTTCACAGGGAAACACTAGCGATTTTGGGGGTGCATTGCTTCGGTCCCAACGCCTCCGAGATCATCCACATCGGGCAAACGGTGATGAAGCAACAGCCACATAACAATACCCTCGATTACTGCATCACCACCTCCTTCCACTATCCGACGATGGCCGAGGCGTACCGCGTCGCTGCCTTGAACGGTTACAACCGTTTGTTTTAATAGGCATATGAACCATCCCAATATCAACCCAGCCACCTTGCCCGAACCCTCGCTGGTCCCCGTCCAGGGCTGGCACTGCACCCATTTTTTCTATCGCTGGGATCGACGCGCTTTGGCGACGATGGATCCCGCAGGCATGGCAGACGCCAAGCTGCAATTCTGCGAATGTTTGAACGAGCAGGACGGGCGCCCACAACGCTTCCAGACGTTCATCATGAGCGGGCATCGTGCGGACATCGGTCTAATCCTCATGGATCCTAATCCGCTCTGCATCGATCGCGTGCATCAGAAGCTGATGGCCACGCGGCTTGGTCAAGCCCTGGTGCCATCGTATTCGTTCGTCTCGATGTCCGAGGTCAGCGAGTATCTGCCCAATCAAGAACAGTACGCGGCCCGATTGATCCGTGGCGGCGAGGAGCCCGATAGCCCAGCGTTTCAAGCCAAGGTGGCGTCGTATCAGCGCCGATTGCCGTCCATGCTCGCCCAGCGTTTGGCACCTGAGTTCCCGACGTGGCCGGCCATGTGCTTCTACCCGATGAACAAGTCGCGCGATGTCGGCGCAAACTGGTTTCTTGAACCGTTCTCATCGCGGACGGAGATGATGTCCGAGCACGCGCAGAGCGGAATGGCCTTCGCAGGTCGCGTAACGCAATTGGTAACGACCTCCGTGGGACTGGACGATTGGGAGTGGGGAGTCACCCTGTGGGCTCGCAACCCACAATTCTTGAAAGACATTGTCTACACGATGCGCTTTGACTCAGCCAGCGCACGCTTTGGTGAGTTCGGCGAATTTTACGTCGGCTACTTGTCGACCCCGGAAGCGATCCTCGAACATTGCTGCATCGAATGAGTGATTTGGTAGTTCATGAATTGTCGAAGATCTATCCGAATCCTGTGCAGGATGTGGTGGTCCTCGATCAACTTTCGTTCACCATGGAGCGTGGTCAGAACTTGGCCATCGTCGGTCCCAGCGGCGCTGGCAAATCGACACTCCTCCAAATCCTTGGAACCCTCGATCAACCCTCTTCGGGATCGGTGAAACTCGCCGGTCAAGATCCGTTCGCATTGAAGGAATCCGAACAAGCTCGCTTTCGCAATCAGCAAATCGGCTTCATCTTCCAAGACCATCATTTGCTACCTCAGTGGAACGTGTTGGAGAACACGCTCCTACCTGCGTTGGCCTTCGGCTCGGCCACGCCAGCACAATTCGATCGGGCAAAGGAGTTGCTCGATCGTGTTGGATTGAACCAACGATTGACGCATCTTCCGAGCCAACTGTCGGGAGGTGAACGCGAACGCGTCGCCGTCGCACGGGCCTTATTGCTGAAACCGACGTTGATTTTGGCAGACGAACCGACAGGTAATCTCGATAGCGACAATGCCGATACCATCGGTGATTTGCTGCTGGAAGTTCCCAAGGAACAGAATGCAATTTTGATCGTCGTCACCCACTCGATCGAGTTGGCAAAACGGATGAGCCGCTGTCAAGAGCTGCGCCGTGGCAAGCTCCACGACATCGAACTCTAATCCTTCAGCCATTGCAGCATCCCATGAGTTTTTCGATAGTCGTTCCTCAGATGATCGTTCCTAAAATCGGTGTCCCTCAGCCTATTTACCTTGCGATGAGGGCCGTCCTCGTGTTGGGCTGGCTCGTAGGCGGGGCCGGCCTTTCCGACCGTGCCTGGTGCCAGCAGCCGGCTGTTGTATCGAAGATCGCCTTCGGTTCCTGCGCCAGCCAACTCAAACCTTGTCCCATCTGGGGCACAATCGCCGATTACGAACCTGAACTTTTGCTGCTGCTTGGCGACACGGTCTACGCCGACCTGGAGGGAGGGCGGCTCAAGCCGTCAACTCCGCAGCGGATCGTACAGGCCTACGAACAACTTGCGGCTTTGCCCGATTTTCAACGCTTGAAGCAACACGTGCCGATGCTCGCCACGTGGGACGATCACGATTATGGCAATAACGACGCGGGGGTGGAGTGGGAGCACAAGGATGCGGCTGCGGCGATCTTCCACGATTTCTTCGGAACGCCGGCAGACTCTACCAAGCGGCAGCAGAGAGGCATCTATTCCTCGACGATATTCGGGCCGCCGGGGCAACGCGTGCAAGTCATCATGCTCGATACTCGCTATTTTCGAAGCGAGTTGGTGCAAGCGGAGCAGCCCGCGCCGGGCTCGCGCGTCCGCCCGTACATCCCTGCCGAAGGTCCCGACACGACCATGCTCGGCGAAGCGCAGTGGTCGTGGCTGGAAGAACAACTGCGTCAGCCGGCAGAGGTGCGAATCCTCGGCAGCAGCATCCAAGTCTTGAGCGATGAGCATCCGTTCGAAACGTGGGGGACGATGCCCAAGGAACGTGAGCGACTGTTCGCGTTGATTCGCAAGTGCGGTGCCAGCGGCGTGGTCATCGTCAGCGGCGATCGACACCTAGGTGACCTATCGGTCGATGTCGACGCCATCGGCTATCCCCTGTACGACGTTACGGCCAGTGGACTCAATCAAGCCAACCTTGGCTGGCGCACACTGGAGCCGAATCGCTTCCGTGTCGCAGGGCTTCCTTACGGGAACCATTTTGGTGCGATCGAAATCGATTGGTCGGCTGATTCGCCAATGCTCCATTTGCAGTTGCGGCATGAAGATGGGCAGATTGCAGTGCAAGCCCGCGTGCCGCTGAGTCGCCTTCAGTCGCCCGACGACGGTTTGCCCTTGCCTGAGGGAGTGCTGAGTGCCGAGTCAGGCTTGGCGCTGACCGAAGGCGCGACGGCGGTGGTGCAGTTCAAGGTAGCTTCGGGGCGGATGTTGGGCGAGCGCGGGCGATTGCTGCTCAATTCGCAAAGTGATTTTCGCAATGCCCGCAATTTCACGGTAGTGGTTGGGCACGAGGCATTGCTAGGGCGTTTTGCTGGGAAGGAATTGAAAAACTACTTGGGGCAGACGATACGCGTGCGAGGCCGCGTTTCTCTCTACAATGGAGCCAAGCAGCTTGAGGTCGACGAAGACGCGGTCATTGAAGTGGTGACGGCTGATTGATCGCGACGCGATCGAGGTACCTGTGATGCAATTGCTGTTCGTTTGACGACGAGCCGATAGGCTTAGGTGTTCGTCACGCTTCCATCGCGAGCCTGAAATGCAAACTTTCTCCCGCACCGAAGCCGGTCACGGGAAAAAGCATTCGAATCGTGATCTCAATTCTTACTTTAGCCGTGATCGATCTTCCAAGTTCCCGAATCCAAAATCACCTTTTTTCTGATCCAGTTTCTGCATAGGGCTCACAGACGAATCGAAGCGACTGCCAGACAATACCGAAGGCATCCCATTCTCTTGCCTACTCCGCGCCCCCGCGCCTCTGCGTGAGATTCGAATTGGACTGAAGGATTGAGTCGTACTGACAAATTGCCATAGAGCGTCGCAACAGTAGCAAGAATGACTGCGAACCGAGCTCAACATCAGCTCGCTGAACCGTCGGAGCGCGATGACAGGCAAAGCATCGCTGCTAATGCCGAGTTCTCGTACACAAAAGTGCCGAATGTTGTGACTCGGAGCATCACAAACGCTCAAAGCTTCTCTGCCGTCTGCATTGGAAGAAACATCCGGTCAGGTATTTTCGGTAGCGAGATAAAGCCGAACTTTTCATAGAAGCGTGTCGCCACTTCGCCTTTGGAATCGACAACGATCAGGCTTGCAGCGATCTCACTTGCCACTCGGACGCAACGTGTGATTGCATCGGACAAGAGTAGCGCGCCGACACCGGCATGATTCACGTCTCGAGCCAGTCGTCCGACCAGGATTGCGGGAATTTCGGGATAACGCGGAAGTTTTCTCGTGACCTCATCCGGTAGCTCAGAAAGGGCTACCGACGTCGCGCACAGAGTATAAAAACCGATGACTCGCTTCGGCTCCGCGCGCTCCATCAGAACAAAAACGGCCGACGCCTTTCGTTTTACATCTTGCTTCGCATACTTGGCTAGTGCCTCTGATCGCAAGTTTTGATGCACGAGCGGCTTTGCTCGCCAGGATTTCCAGCGTTGCCTAGACGCACAATGGTTTGCCTCGGTATGTCCATTGATATGGATGCGCGAGCACTTCGTTGTAGTATTCTAT
>JBGSHV010000071.1:0-46541 GCA_041752005.1 Pirellula sp.
GGGTCGAGGCGTTCGAAGCGGCCGTTGGTTGGGTCGTACCAGCGGGCGCGCAAGTACTGCATGCCAGATGCTGTGTCGAAACGCTCGCCGTTGTACAGGTAGCCTGTTATGGCTTGTGCGGGGTTCGCTAGGCTGCTCGCGGTTCCCGAAATGCGTGCTCCCAGGCTGTTGTGGATCGCAAGCAACTCCCCATACGCTGTGTATGTGAACAATTGCACTATCCCAGCCGAAGGTCCGAACAACGCGCGAACACTGCCTTTGGTATCGTGACCTAACGTTTGCGTTTTACTCGATTGCACTTCGCCTGTGTCGCGGTCAAGCTCCGAGACGGTTTCCGTGATCGCGTCGGCACCCCAGACCGTACTCGTGCGGCGTACCGCTTGGCCCAACGCATTGCGTTGGGTTTCGACAATTGCTTGACCATAGCCCGTGCCATTCATGCGATCGATTAGAAACTCCGTCCTGCCGGTAACCTCGGCGTCCATCGTCGCGGTTCCGAGATTTGTATCCACAGAATCGATCGACAGAAACCGAAGGCCTTGTGTGTCGTATCGATATTCGACTTGTGTGCGGGCCGTGACCACACCCGCGGCCGAAGAGGTCTCCTGGATCACCTGCTCCAACTGACCCGATAGTCCATACCGCATCGATTGCTGGTTGGAGACTGCCATCGGTCGCTCTACCCGTTTGCTCGATTGTTGGGTCCCGTTCCATTCGTACTGCACCCGTTGAATCACGTCTCCGATTCCGGACGTATCGCCGGTGCGTGTTTCTTTGAGCAAGCGATCGTTGCGATCGAATGTGTATCGATCCATGGCATCGTTGGCTTGACCGGGTTTGTCGATCACGCGGGCCACGCGATTGCCAGCCAAATCCATGATGTACGTTTCGACTTGGTCCAGCGTGTCATCGCTCGAATCGATGACTTCGGAGATCAAACGGCCGGCATCGTCGTAAGTCCACGAGTAACTCTGCTCGATCGCATCGTCGGTCGCAAACGACTCGAGCATGCCTATCTGTTTGCCATCCGATCGGTAGGCGTAGTCGTACATGGCGAGCAGCGCGTTGTCGGTCAAGTTCGTATTGTCGGTATCGGATTGGAGTTGACGCAAAGCGGTTATTCGATTCATGGAATCGTATGCATAGTCCTCCACCACGCCGTTGGGGAGTTCCGTCATGCGGTAGCGTCCGAACAGATCGTATTGGTAAGTACTCGTCTCTGGAACAATGCCCGGCTGTGGGCCGTTGGCATCGACCAAAACGCCATTGCGCATCACGGTCGCAACCGTGGCCAATCGCCCCAGCACATCGTAATCGTAATTCACATCCAGCCATCGGGCGGATTCCGGCTGATCGGTCGCCGACGCCCAGCTTTGGATCTTGCGTCCGAGTGTGTCGTATGCGTACCCCAAGGAGCCGGTCGGAGTGGTCTCACCGACGACGCGGCCCCAGCGATCGTAGGTCGACGTCCATGTGTACTGGGCCAACACCGTCGTCGGTTCGCCTCCATCTCCGCCATCGGCTTCGATTGTGGTCGTGGCAACTTGTCGACCGAGGGCATCGTAGGTCATGAGGGTCGTCTGCCAGCGCACGCCCGCGTCCAAGTGACCGCGCTCGACCCATGCGTTGTGGTCTTGGGTACTTGCGAACCACTCGTAGCCGCGAACGCGACCACCTCCGTAGGGAGAATCGTCGTAGAGCGTTCGTTTGTGCACGCCTTCGAACGACACATGTAGGATCTCGCGATCGCGATCATCGTACGTAAAGGATTCCCTCTGACCCATTGGCAACGTGCGCCAGGCGGGTTGCGATCCATCGTCAAAACCAAAGAGTGTCGTGTGGCCATTGGGATCGATCAAACGCGTCATGCGGCCTTGCGAGTCGTATTCGTAGCGATAGACGGGACGCGTCGATGCATCGCCATTGCCAGGATCCGGAACCTCGGGCAGGAGGACCTCGACCAACCTACCTGATGCGTCGTACTGCATGTCCTTTCGATTGCCCATCGCGTCAATCTCCGCAATCACGCGTCCCAAGCGATCGTACTCCTGACGGGTGGAGGTCCCGTCGGGTTGAATGGTTTCCACAAGTTGGCCTTTGGCATCGAAGACCTGTTGCGTTACGCGCTGCTGAGAACGATCCATTCCCACCACAAGTCCATCTGGTCCTTCGATCTGAACGATATTTTCAATCGATCGGTACGCTTGCCCCTGTTGATTGTATTCGGTTTCACTCCGTAAGCGGACGCGTTTTCCCTCGTATTGAGTACCGAAGAATCCGACGCTGCGCGGGTCGACCGCGTGGCCAAGGCTCGCAATGGACCGGCCGCGTTCGTCGTAGAGCGTCAACGATTCCTGGCCATCGGCAGCCACCTGTCGAATCATGCGTCCTGCGAGGTCGTATTCCGACTTGGTTTCACTCAACGTGTCCCCGGCCCCGACCAATCCGGCCAAAACGCGATCGGTATCGGCTGTCCAACCGAACACCACGTTGTCGCGGCGCACGGTCTTGATCGCACGGCCGCGTTCGTCGTATTCGGTGAACGTGGCCAATACCGCCGGCGAATCGCCCGAAGGCTTGCCCAGCGGTGTTTCGGCCGGCACCAAATAAGGATCGGAACTGGCGATCTTGCGACCGATCGAATCAAAAAGCGTTCGATTCACCAACCACCAAGCAGTGCCGAATTCGTCTTGCGTCTGACTACGCGATTCGACGACGTTGCCGTAACGATCGTATGCAACTTGTGAAATTTTCCCAAAAGCATCGATGGACTGCGTTGATCGATTGTTCGTATCAAAGTCGTTGCCGGCACTCGCTAGGACCGTTGGCGGTGTTGCCAATCGTGACGTCCAACGGCCGGGTGAGCCCTCGATCCGAATGTCGACCGAACGCAATTGCAGAGTTGCGATGAGTTGGCCGAGCCGATTGTATTGGTACTGTGTGCCAGTGATCTCCGAGGCAGCGGTCACAAGTTCACCGGAATCGTAAACTTGAAATCCCGACGCCATGACCCATTGTCGGCCTTGTTCATCGTAGACCGTGCGCGTGGCGTTCCAAATCATCTCAAGTTGCTGGGTGATTGGATTGATGGCCATCTGGCCAGTCTGTGAACGGGATTCGATCAAAGACCCGCGCACATCAAACCGCGATTCTGATTTCAATCCAGTCGCATCGAATGCACCGACGGGACGGCCGATCGCGTCGTACTGATGAAGCGTACTGGATTGGGTGACGCCGTTGAGTTGGTTCTCGGTTTCCGTTCGTTTGTCATTGGGGTTATGTGCATTCGAAGAACTGAGGATGTACGTATCCGAGGGGTCGTTCGGATTGGTCCAGGTCGCAGTGACGGCGATACCGTTGCCGTTCTCGTCATACTCGAGCCGTTTGTCGCGACCGTCGCTATCGATGAGCTGAACTAAATCTCCGTGTTCGTTGTAGATCATCCGCGATTCGGTTGCGACGTCGGATCCTCGAGCTTGTATCCTGGTCAGAGTGGGTAAGCCGGTGAGAGGATCGCGAACCAACTGCGTTCGATTTCCATAAGGGTCCAAAATGTCTTTGATATTGCCACGGACTGGCAACCCGAACGCTGTGTCGAGTTCGGCCTTTTTGTCGTAGAGAAAGCGGACGGTGTTGCCGGACGCGTCGGTTTCTGCGATTAGCTGACCGGAGTTGTCGTATGTTTTCTCGGTCACATTTCCTTGAGGATCGATCGTTCTGGCTACAAAAGCGTATGAGAAACTCGTCGAGAACGAGTAATCGGTCTTGGTCACAAGATCGTCTTGTTCCTGACTGGTACGATCATCGAGCCCGATAATGATGCGGGTTTGGGTCGGGGCGGGCAGTGGTGAATCGTATTCCGAGGATGTCTTGTTCCCTGCCGGATCGCTGGTCGCGATCGGTAACCCACGCGGATTCAGGCGAACGATGGAGCGTGGGGCTGCGGGATCCGCCGGTGATTCACCCGGTGCATAGGCCGCCACTTCGTACGTGCCGATTGGATTCTCGAGGCTGGGTGGCTCGATGGTGTAGGTTTGATGGGCGGTATTGCCGAGTGCATCGCTCAAACCCGATAGCCGGCCTGTTGCGAGATCGTATCGAGCGGTCATCGCGACTTGGCCAAAGGCATCCACGACGTGATCCAAGTAACGTTGATATTCGGGTTCCGTACGGTACGCATAGCGAGTCCGAACGTCGGCCACACCCGACATTCGGTCTGCGGTTTGGACCCGGTCCTGGAACGAGACCAAACGGTCCATGGAGTCGTACGTGTAGCTCAGCGCATTGCCGCGCGGGTCGATGATGCGGGTGATCAAGCCGCGGTGGTTTCGCTCGATCAAGACGGATCGGCCTCGGTTGGAAATCAAACCTTCCTCGGTCAATCGAACCTCGTTTCCATTGCGATCCACCCACTTGGTCGTTTCACCGGTCGCAGCATCGATGAAATGGCGTGTCCCTTCGGAGGTTTGCAACACGAAGTAACCTGCGATGTTCGGATCCTCCGGCGAGTAACTGTCGTTGTTGGGCAACGAGCCAACGCGGTAATTCGATCCTCCTCCTTGACGGTTCAGTTCCGTCTGCGGAACCCCCAGGGCCGTGGTGTTGCCCGTATCGGGTTGGAAGTAAGGAAGCCAAGTCAATACGTCGCCTCCGATGGGTACCGTACTGCGGGCTCTCGGCTTGAACGTGAACCCTTCGGTCGTGCCGTCTGGCAATGTTACTTGGACGCGTGAGCCGTCCACAAAGGGTGCGTAGCGAGTGGTCCCATCGGTACCTAAGGTGTCGGCATCGACGGTAAGCCGAGCGCTTTGGAAATTCAAGGACCAACCGTATCCGAAGTCGCCAAGCTGGTTGCCCCTCAGCGTGTCGTAGGTCCTGACGACCGTGATGGGGATACCAGCCGCAGGAATGGTTAGATCGTTGAAGCTCAGATTGAGATTCCCCAGCTTGAGCGCCCCGGTGATCTGAAGTGGCACATTCGTGCGACTGGTCTGACCGGCGAAGTCAGTCGCGGTCAACACCAGCAATACGCCTTCGGACGGAAGTAGCGTGGTATCGAGTATCCCCAGGTCCGATCCTGCAGCCCGCGGCGTGGTGTCCGTCGCGATGGTTCGCAATAAAGTTCCGCGTCGATCGGTCACGGTCAAGCTCCAGTGGGCCAGATCGCTATCGAGTACGGAGCCGATCACTCTGGCGGGTTCGCTCAGCGTAGACTCGCGAATAGGACTTTCCAAGTTGACGCCCGGTGCATCGCTCGTGTCTCCGATCGCCAAATCGTAAGCCACCGTGGATTCGTTGCCAAAGAGATCGACGGCTGTGCCGAACATTCGGACCAAGCCGAACTCAGTGAATCGATACTTGCCCCATCCCGAAGCATTGATGGGGATCGACTTCAATGGCCCGGTGAGTTGGCCATCGACGAGGCGCTGGTATTGCAATGAACGGGTCGCGATACCCGAGTCATCCACGGCATCGAGAGTGAGGTACGTGAATTCATCGTTGCGGGACGGATCCGGGGTGGCGGTGACCGATACGACCGGAGGTGTTGTGTCGGCCAGGACATCCACCCAAGCCTGGCGCCACGGCTCGGGTTCGCCTCGGTCATCGGTCACCAGGAAGGAGAAACGATGACGGCCGATCGGAGTTTCCGCGGACGTGGCCCAGCGCACGCGTCCGTAGCTATCGACGAACATGCCTTCCGGTGCGTCGGCGATTGCAAATCGAATTGGATCTCCGTCCGGATCGTCCACTCGTAGGTTGAGCCCGGCTACCTGTCCGACCAAAGTCTGCGGATTGGTCCACGCATCGAGTACCGGTTCGCGATTGGTGGGTGTGACCCGCAAACGAAAGCGTTGTCTGGCTATCTGGCTATCGCTATGCGCGACAACTTCGACGATTTCGGTACCAGGTTCCAGGTGGCCAGGGACTGGCGTCCAAGAGATCGTGCCCGTGATCGGATCGATGGTCATCGGCGTCGCGTTCAGAATTCCGTCGACGCGCGGTGACTCCAACAGCGAATAGCGAAGGTCTTCAACCGGGGAATCAGCATCGACCGCAGTGATTTGATACGTGAAGCCATTGCCTACCCCGGCTATGCGACCGGGCGTCGACGTGATTCTCGGTGCTTCGTTCCAGCCTGCAGAGGATGGAAGTACGAACCAACGTTGGCGTGCCGAGGAAGTTCCTGGCCCTGTGTCCACTTGCACTTCGAATCGTTGCGCAAGGATCAATCCGGCCGGCAACGGCCAATCGACAATGCCTTGGTCGGTGATCGACGCCCCCTCTGCACCTTCGAGCAGTACGAATCTCAGGGCTTGATTCTCGGGATCGAAGGCCGAGAGGGAGTAGTGATATTCGCCGGGCGACGCAGCCACCACGATTGGATCCGAATCGATGATGGGGGGCAAATCCATAGCCGAGACGGTAAGGGTTAACTCTTGGTAGCCAGTGGCTCCGTAGGAATCGGTGGCGGAGAGGACGAGGGCATGCTCTCCGACTTGGTCTAAGCCTGGGGTCCAGCGAAGGAGCCCCGAGGTTCGATCGATGCTCATGCCGCGCGGTGGCGTATTGGCAAAGCCATAGCTGATCGGATCGCGCTGCGGATCGACGGCATTGACATCGTACCGCCACAATTTTTCCGCGTTGGCGATACGGGTGGCGGGCACCGAAGTGATCACTGGCGGATCATTGCGCTCATCGAACGCAACCGTTAGCGAAAACGTTTGTTCGCTGATCGCAGTACCGTCCCAGGCCATAATGCGAATGGACAAGGGTTCCATGAACTGAGCTGCGTCCCAGGTTAATGTCCGTGCCTCGGCGTTGTAGCGCATGGGCTCCGATAATTCGACATCGTAGAGGACAGGGTCTCCATCGGGATCGAAGGTGTCAAAGTGGTACTGCCAGGGGAATCCGACTCGCACGCGCGTTCGCGGATCGGTTAGAAAAATCGGCAATCGATTTGGCGGTGGAACGAGACGAACGTCGAGCGTCCAATCCAGAACGGTTCGTCCCCCACGATCGTCCGATGCGGCGACGGCCAACGTATGCGTTCCCACTTGTTCAGGGGTAGGGGTCCATTGCACGCGGCCGCTGAGCGGATCGATGGCAACGCCGTTGGGATACCCATCGACAAGTGAATACAGGATCGGATCCTCGTCGGGATCATAGGCTGAAGGGGTGAAGACGTAGGTGCGCGCAGCGGAAGCGGGACCGGGGATGGGACCATCGCGGAAGACTGGGTTCTGATTGGGTGCACGGACGATGAGTCGGAATTTACGCGTGCTGACAGCTCCGTGCGAATCGGAAGCAGCCACGATCATTTCGTTCACGCCGATGTGGTCTTCTAGAGGAGTCCAATAGAACGTATCGGTTTTGGGATCGAGGATAGCGCCGCGTTCATTCCCAAGAGACAATCGGAAGACGATCGCATCGTTCTGAGGATCGAAGCCGGTGATGCGATGCGTCACGGTCTCGCCGACCGATACGGTCAACTCTGGGATCGGATCGATGACCGGCGGACTATTGGGATCGACGGGGGGAACGATCGAACGCAATCGCATAGGGGTGGTCGCAATTGCACCCCGCGCATCGCGAACACCTACCAAAACCGTAGTCCAGCCAGCCGTCGCGGTAGTCGCCGTCCATGCAATTTCACCGGTTCGGCGATCGATGACCAACCCATCGGGTAGACTTGAGCGCGCATTGGCGGGCTGCAGGAAGTATTGGATGGGATCTTCATCCGCATCGGTTGCCAAGACTTGCAACGAAAAGCTTTGACCTAGATAGGCCGTTTGGTCCGCAATAGGTTCGATCTGTGGTGGTCGATTGTCGACGATGACCAGATCATTGCCGACCTCCACGCTCCATTGCTGCATATCGCGTCCCCCGCGACCATCGCTGACCGAGGCATGGAATACGTACACGCCGGGCGCGATTGGCCTCCACGCGAGTTGGCCTGAGTTGGGATCGATGGTTGCTCCATGCGTTTCGCCGATCAACGTGTAGACCAAGGGATCGAGATCAGGATCGATGGCATCGGCGTCGTATCGGTACGGCTGTAGAATTTGGACTGGGATGGAACCGATAATGTTGCCGGTCCCTTTCCGTACAAAGAGTAGATCAAAGGTCCGCATCGTTCCGTCACCGGTTAGCTCGATCTCAAAGGAAACGGATTGGCCGGGCTGGAGATTATCGGCTGAGCCGGAGCTGCGGATCAGAACCGAAGGATCGGACGCGATGACCTCAACATCCAGACGACCAAATTGCAAGAACTGAGAAACCGCACCCGTCAACTGACTCGCCTGCTGCGTCGAATTGTAGCCATCGATGAAGAAGGATAGCGGTCCGTTGGGCGGGATTAGAAACTGTTCATCGCCGGTTGCGAGGTTAGTGCCCGAAGCGTTCAAGCTACCGGTCAGGCGGGCCAATGCTTGTGGCAAGTCGTACCAGGATTGGTGCAACGCCAGTTCGTCCGGACTATCGAAGCGGCCAGTGTAGTCCATGAAGACCGGTAAGACATACGCGCCCAAGTCCAGCAACGCATCGATGGTTTGCTGAATGGTTGCTTCCGAAGAACGCACATCTTCGTCACGTACGATCCATGCATTGGGAGGATCGCCGATGCTGAGGTCGCGAAAACGAAGCGGACCCGTGATGCCATCGGTATCTGGAAAGAGAAACGAGTTGGGTTGTCCGGGATCGGCATCGGGATTCAAGAAAGCGCCCGATAGGTGATCTTGAGGAACCGAAGCATCGCCGTAGCCCACTATGTCGATGGGCTGCGTGGTACCGCGACGGTCGACCGGCCGAACATCGCTCCAGGTATCCGTCGCCAGCACAATGATCGGAACGGAACCAGTCCGGAAACCTGCGCCACCACGGATGGGGCCGGTCGTGGTGGGCACGCTGCGTGTGTACGTTTGAATCGACCATGAAACGTTTTCGGAGAAGCGAAAGAGATCGCTTTCCAGGGACGAGCTTTCTAAGTGACGACCACCCACGGCATTGGAAAGAACGACGTCGGTGGGGTAATCTCCGGAGGCCTGCAATCCATCGAGGAACCAGAAGCCGTCCTGGCCCGTTCCCGCATGGCTGGAATCCAGAGTGGCATCGTACAGCAAGCGACTTGAATCGACGGTGACGCGATGCGATTGTGAGGGGGTTAACGTCGAGTTGACGCTCTCGGGAAACGACGTGCGGTGCTCGCGTTGAATCGTGAAGGGACGCCGCAAATCTCCTTGGCCGGGGTCTTCGATCAGGACTGCATAGCGGCCTGTGGCCGTTAGATCGAGATCGAGATCGATGAACCCGGGATTCGGCGTATTGTTGATCGGACCAGGAATTGATTGGGACACGATTTGCCTACCGAAGGGATCGATGACCCGGACACGCAGCAGGCCGCTCGAACCGCCGTCGTTGGGTTCGGTGAAGTGGACGCGGTGCCAGTCTCCTTGTCGGCCCTCGAATACGAAGAAGCGGGAGCCTTCGGGATTGGGGCCCGCAGCCCCGTCAATTGTTTGCTCGTCGAGTCGCGAGCCAGCGCGAAACAAGTCTACGAAACGAAAGTCCACGTCTCCTTGGCGACTTCGAACGGTCAACCGATAACTCCCTTCGCGCAGCCACACAGCATTGCTCTCGCTGGCGGATGCTCCGCTCGCCGATTCCTGAAACGCACGTCGATCGATGATCAAGCCTTCGGGGCCTTCGATCGACCAATCCGCGTCGGCCATGCGATCCGTAGGTCGAGGCTCAAAATAAAAGCGAGCCGGTTCATCGACGGTAAATGTATAGGTGTTTTCAACTCCGAAATCGGGATGCTGCGAAGTGATGTATACCGCTTCGCTCCGCTGCTCCGGGGTTAGCGGGAATTCCAGGATTCGATGAGGCGTGAGTATGGCGACCCGAGTTCCGATGGCTGCGGTGCTTCGACCGAGGTCGAGCAGGAACTCGCCTGAGTTCGGCGCGGGCCATGCCGTGCTGTGGTAACCGGCGTCAAGGTCCTGTGGAAGTTCAAAGCGCAACGATTGATCAGGACCAAACAACCGCCACGTCCGCGACCCGTCGGCAGCCAGCGGCTGGAAGTGCATCGTATCGGCGACGCTACGATCGATACGAATCAAGTGGGAGCCCTGTGTGGCTGGAGACGTGACGAGAATGTCACCGCCAGTAAAGGCTGGCAGCGTGTCCACATCCACGATTCGGTATTGAACCGTTGCGGATTGGCCAGGCCCAATAGTCCCGATGTACTCTAAAGTGAGTCGATAGGATCCGGGGTCGAGTTGGTGAGGTCGGTTGGAGAGACGCGGGTACCGATCGCTAGGATCGATCGATCCCCCATCCCACCGTGATCGGGCCACGATGGCTCCCGAGGGAGCTTGCAATGTCCAAACGACATTCTCGTGTGTTGTGATGGGGTCGAAGAAATAATTGTGACCTCCACCGCTGGGCACGACTTCGAATTGAGCCTCCAGTTTAGTGGCTGCAGTAACTGTTCCAGTAACGATGCTGTTGGATTCGATGTGGGTTGCGTCGCTGGACGTCTCGATGACGTCGGACCCTAATCGGATCGTTCTCGAGTACGGCTGTTGCGAGCGCAATGGATCGCCATCCATGAGAACGTAGTAACGGCCAGGGTGGGAAATAACAAACGTGGCGGTGGCCGCGCCGGCATCCTCACCTGTGTATGTTGACGCCGCATTGAAAATGTAGCCGCGCTCATCGACCACCCATTGTCGGACGTTGGGATCGGTGCTGGCGTTGGGAAGTTCGATGGTCACTTGCTGGTAAGGAAGGACGGTTTCAAATCCATGCCACCGCGCCGAAGAGGCGCTATCGGTCTGATGCTGGATCGACAACGAACCCATAAGGTTTAGCTGTGGGAATTCCGATGCGCTATTCGGAGTGCGAACGGCAAATCGATACGGGGAGTTGGGCTGCGCTCCGGGCGATTCAGAAGGAAATACCTCGAGCGTGTACGCACCCGGTGCAAGCCGGAGCAGTGCATCCCCGGAACGAAGAACCCCGTCGCTGCTTTGCACGAATACTGCCGAGTCTCGGACCACGCCATCGGGTGCGATCAGACGCCACTGGACATTGGACGAAGGAGTGATCGTGTCGATGGCCAACACCGACCAATCGTCTACGGAGAATGCGTAGCGATCGATTTGTCGAGTGTACTGAATTGCCCCGATGATCTCTTGATCCATCACAAGTGGAATGGTGCGGTCCAAAACTTCGACATTGGCATCGACCGCGAATGAAACATTCGTCAACGAATTGAGCACCAACGTGTACTCGCCCGCCGTTCGAGCGGGTAGTTCGATTGGTTGATCGGTACTGCCCGCGTGGATGCGTGCTCCCGTAGGATCGAACACCAGCCATTGCGATGGAGGCAATCCATTCGGGGTTGCGAGTCGCATTATCGAGTCTTCGTTTTCAACAGCGATGCGCCATCCGATGGCCATGCGTGGTTGATCGATATTGCCAGTCAAGTTCAACGGATTGCCCGAGGACGTTGGGGTTAGGCGTGGAAAGCTAGAGGTCGTTACGACGCGGTACGAGAAATCGCGTGGGGTATCAAATGCAGCCACGTCCCCGCTGTGCTGCGAGCGAGTTTGGCCCGAAATGTCGAGCGAATGGCCGTTGTCGAGCGACGTGCCATTGATGGGTCCAACCTCGCCTGTGCCCGGATCGCTGCCGTAGTCCAAACCAACGCCCGTGGCGGCTTGGTACAACGCTTCGTAAATCGCGACCGTCCCTGCGCCGACGCCTGGAGCGCGACGCAACAACGCTTGATGGAGGAATCGCTCAAAGCCAGGATCCTGACTTCGGAGCAACGGTTGGTTCAGAATGAATGGGCGATTGGTGGAATTACGAGTGTCCGAGAGCGCGAAGTTTTCGACGCGGGCGACGCCGAAAGCAAAATCCGTTGCCGGATAGGCTGCGTCGAGATTGTCGATCGATTGCATAATTGTGTCGAGCAACGCGATGCTGCCTGGCCGCGTCGCGGTTCCCCAGTTGTCCATGCTGGTGGTGTCGTCGAGCAGAAAGAGCACGTCGGCTTGTGGCAAACTCGGTAGCCGCGTGTAGGTTACCGTCTGGAGTGACGATTGCCCCGTGTCGAGCGAAATGAGGATCGGGTCCGTGGGAGAGACCGGACCCGTGGCCGGGTTAGGAGAGACCACGTTGTAGAGTGAATCGGGGGTTGAAACGAAGCGAGGATCGCCATTCCCAGGTTGCTTGCTCACCAAAATCTGAAACGACTGATCACTTGAAAGGGATGGTAAGCGATCATCGTGGACACACAGCGTGACTGGATGGGACCCCAATTGTGCATCGGTGGGCCGCCATCTCAGATCGCCTGTCGCAGCATCGATGGTCAGACCCTCGGGGGCAGAGACAAGCTCGTAGGTTAGGAAGTCGCCATCGGGATCGCGGGCGCGTGATGCGTACGCGTAGTCGGTATGAACGTAAGCGGAAACGTTGGGTGTCGATGTCCAATTGGGAGGTCGATTGCCGGCCTCGGGCCCGAGGACTTGGAGGATATAGGATTGGGTCGCGAACAATCCCAAAGGATCGAAAACCTGAATGCTTACCGAATGACTTCCAACCGAGGCATCGCCGGGGAGGGTTTGCCAAACGATGGAACCCGTGTCGGCATCGATCGTCATGCCCGCTGGCGCATCGAGCAACTGAAAGCGCAGAGGCGAATCAGCATCGGGATCGGTTGCCTCAACGTTGTAACGATAGGAAGCGCCATCGTTGCGGACCGCTAGAACTGGTGCGGAGGTGAATAGGGGTGGCCGATTAACCGTTGGAAAGACGACGAGTTCATAGCTGAAGGGCGCGCGCGAGGGATTTTCGAAGCGGAGTGTGATCGTATCGGTCGTTGCATTGGACTCGAAACGGTCGCTGTCCAACCAGCGTCGTAGATCGATGTAGGGAATGCCGTCCTCCGCCGTGCCATCGCGATCGAGCAACCGTACATCGCCTCGCGATAGGTTGCGTACGCCCAGCCACAAGGGATCGCGCAAGGCGTACATCGCACGGTTCACCAACTGCAGATCGACCGCCAGGATATCGGAATCGTCGACAAACGACGTCGTGCCATAGAGCGGCTCGATGGGGACGCCCGTGATCGATTCGGAGGGTGGCGGGTCCGCGATGTCTTCCGGTAATGCATTGCCGCTGGCCAATACAAAGGAGGTCTCGGCCCGGAGTGAGCTGGTTCGCCACAGCATCGCATCGCGATAGGTGTAGATGCGGCGGCTGGACCGATCGACCACCCAAAGTGTGGTTCCGCCACTCGGATCGAGGGTGATCCCACTCGGATCGGAGTTTTCCGGATCCAATGGCCAGGCGCCTACGCCATTGCCATCGAGGTCGTATACGAAAACTCGTTGCGTCAAAGAGTCGGTCACCCAGATGTTGGTTCCGTTCGTCGTTAGGCCGGTGGGTGATGCGTTTTCGGAGTCCAACGGCCACGAATGATCCGGATCGAGCACGCCCGAGGTTCGGGCGGCGGCCCTGGCAAAGTGTTCGATGCGATCGGTGCTCGAATCGACAACCCAAACATCCTCTCCGTGGATCGCGATGCCTTCGGCCTGCGTCCCGCTACCGGCTTGCCAATCGCCCAGTCGTTCACCGCTGGCCGATTCGATCACGGTAACGCGATGGTCGGCGGAGACGAGCCACGACCATTGACCATTGGCTGTCATGGCGATGCCTTTGGGTTGGTCAACACTGTCGATGCCCATCGTGCGGACAGGTGCACCATCAGGTCGGTATCGGTACGTATTCCGATCGGCGTCGAGGACGAAGAATTTGGAAATTCGCGAGGCAGCAACGAAGGAGGCGGGCATGGCCAACGAAGCGAGCAACGGGTCGGCATTCGGCAGGCCGAGTTGATTGTTGCGGGTCAATGTCACGTCGTTGGATAGAATCAACGCACTGCCGTTCACGTCCATGAAAGGATCGTAGGGGCCGAGTCCGAGTTGCCTGTTGCGAACCAACGTCACGTCGTTGGACAGGACCAGACCGTTGGCGTCGACATCACCGCGCACCACCGTGAATCGAATGTTGGCAGGATCGCCACCTTGGCCATCTCCGTTGCCATCGAGGGCATGGCCGTCCAGGTCTCGGATGCTTTCCATCAGCCCGATCACCATGCGCTCGGTGATGAGGGTTTGGTTGGAAGCCAATGTCATCTCCAATGTTTTGGCATCGGGTTGGCTGAACTGAACCACGGAGTCGTAATCGATGCCCAATGTCGGAGAGCCACGCCATGAAAAGTCGCCGGGTTGAATGCTCTGCACCGGCTCCGTGAATTCCACTCGGACTTGATTCAAGTTGACCCATGGCAGGTTGCGCGGTTCGGGCACGATGGGGAAGCCGTCGGCCGCGTGGACGAAGGCTGGATTCCAAAGGGTGGAATCCACCGCGACGCGAGCGATGCCAGGGACGATGCGAATCGAGGCGCGAATCGGCGGCGAATCCTGACTTCCATCGCTGACTCGGTAGGTGAAGTAATCATCGCCGGTCCATCCCGCCGCAGGCATGTAATCGAACGAACCATCGGTCCGCAACGTTACCGAGCCGTGCAAGGGGCCAGCGCCTTCACCGGTAACGAGCATGGCCGACAGAGTATCGTTCTCGACGTCCCAATCGTTTGCCAAAACGCCGCTGTTAGCATCGGTTGTCAAATTTTTCCCGACGCCGATGGAGAAGTGATCGTCGAGACCGATCGGGGCATCGTTGACGGACGAGATCGTCAACAAAACCGTTCCCAACCCAGATTCCGCACTGCCATCGGTGGCGCGGTACACAAAGCGATCCGTGCCGGTGTAATCGCGATCGGGCTGATATTGGAATGAACCATCAGACTGCCATTGCAAACTGCCATGTTCGGGCGGCGCGACCAGGAGCACATTCAAGGGATCATCGTCGGAGTCGCGATCGTTTGTCAGAACACCTGGAGCCGCAACGATCAGTTCGCGATCTTCGGTGATCGCGTAGGCATCGTCGATGGCTTCTGGCGGTGCGTTCGTCAGGTCCAAACGGAAGTACGAACGGTTGTCGTCACCTCTTGCATTGTCATTGTTGATGAGCCGGAAAACCCAGGTACCGGAAGTCCCGGCCGGAATCCCTGAAACATCGGCCGTGACCGTACCTACCCACGTACTCCCGACCGGAGCAAGGGTCGATACCGTGGTGGACCCGTGCAGCGGCGCGCGGCCTTCGGTGAAGTTGAAAAAGCTATCGCGACCATTTGCGAAGGTGGGCAGTATCGGCAGCGACTGAGCATCGACCCAAGCAACTTCTAATGCGTCGCGGATACCTTCGGCATCGCCATCCCATGCAGCGCGGAACTGAAACTGGACTTGGTCGACGTTCTCTGGAAGTTGCCAATCGAGCTCGAGTTGGGATAAGAATGAATTGCCTTCGGTTACCCGCAGCGGCCCCGTCAATCGTCCCGGATCGGGCGTGGTTCCGCCGTACTCAACGAACCGCCATGCATCGCGAGGAACGGAGTTCAGAACGAAGAGTTGCCCAGAATCGCTACGGGCCGGACCATTGGGTGGCAGCGCAGCGCCATCCGCATCGGATTTGGGATGTTCCGGAGTTGTCGTCGGCGAGGATGCAGGCGAGGATGACTGGGAAATACTACTTTGGGTCGGGTTCGATGTGGCACTGGCCAGTACCGTCGGTGATTCGGTAGAGAGCGGTGAATCGCTCGTACCATCGGCGGATGCCCCTGACCCGCCACCCGACATGTCCACGCGAGGCGCATCCGATCTACTGTTGGCGTCGAGCGATCGGGGCTCGCCGCCGACCGGACCACCACCCGATCCTCCGGAACCGATGGGACCGCTACCACTCATCAGCGCCACCGGTCGGACATCGGTCGTGTCGGGCGTTAACTTCGGTGCAGTTTGTTGTAATGAAATGAGCGGCAGGGCTTGTCCAAGATCGGATGCGAACGGGTTGCTCATCGCGTTCGGAGTAGATGATGGACGGTCGTAATAATTCGGCGTGTGAGGTGAGCGCGGGCGATCGACGTCAGGTGTAAGATGCAGGCTGCGCGGTGGGATCGTAGCAGTCGGGTTGGAGCTTGCCAGAGTGGATGGGGCCGGTCGGCGGGAATGCGTAGCGTCACGATCGCGAACGTCAGAGCTGTCGGAGTTCCCGATCCAGGGGCTAACCGATCCATTCGCGCGGAGCTGTAGGAGGTCCGACCATGGGATGGGAATGAGAGAACCGGGCGCGTGCCTGGCTTCTAATTGTTCCAGCACCATGCGACGACGGGCCGCTCGCAATCGTTTGGCCGATACCTCACGACGGATCGATAAGGAGAGATGTACCACGATGCCAACCTCATGAAGAAGTCATGCCTCGCGAAAACTATGTCCAGCGAAAACAAACCGTCGGCCGGAAAATCGGAGCGGCGGTGGAGCTGTGATTCCGTTCCCAACACACTCTTGTTGCCGCTGAGTCCACGCAAGCGAGCAAGTGAAGGATTTAAATCGGAGTGTAAAGCTAACGAAGCCGAAATGAGAAATCAATTTGGCTAGGTAGAATTTTTTGAACGCAATGCGCCCACGGGGCGTTGAGAGCATGCCCATCGAAGGCCAAAGTATCCAGGCATTCTTCGGATGATTGGGTGGCACGTCCCTGAGGATTGGGTGGCACGTCCCTGAGGTACGAAGGGCGTGGTCGTACACCGGAAGCGATCGGTCGATTCCCGTGATCGGGCGAGGTTGGGTTCGATTGGGCCCGGCGATGATTTAGGATTTCCATCGAACGTCATTCCAATGTTGGGGGGAAACTGCTGCACGGTCGCATTTGTGTGCCAGCCTGCTCGCCAGGGTGGAGGGCTGAAGGTGGAGGGCTGCATTGGCTACCAGAAGATCGTCGACGTTTGTCGACAATGGGTCTCATGCGAGTCTCGGAGAGACTCGCCTACTTACCCCTGCGTCCCGGAGATAACCGCCCATTGGGAAAAAGGGAATTCGCGAACCCGATCAACCTAGCAAACGCCGTTTGCACCCGCAACAATGCACTGCTGGTCCTTGTTTTTCCCTCAACGAAAGCACCCAACATGCGGGGTCGTGTTCGAGCCATAGATTCCTTGAGTGTTGACGAAGGATTGCAGCGCCATCGCATTGCTATCCGAGGCTCAGTCCAGGGAGTTGGATTTCGGCCGATGGTGTGGCAATTGGCTCAGGAATTGCAAATCGCTGGCTGGGTGTGCAACGATGGTCAGGGAGTGCTCATCGAAGCCCAAGCCACCGAAATGGTACTTTTGTATTTCGAAAGCCTTCTGCGTCCAAGGGCCCCTGCTTTCGCGATCATTGAGCATTTGAGTGTCGAAACAATTCCGGTTGATTCTTCATCCATTGCGTTGGATTCGCTCGAGCGATCTGCACTTGGGACGTTTGATATTCGATCTTCGGTGTCGGGTGGCTTGTCATCGCTCGCGATCCCACCGGATCTTGCGCCGTGCGGTGAATGTTTGGACGAGATGCGTGACCCGTTGAATCGTCGCTTTCAATATCCATTCATCAATTGCACGCACTGTGGACCGCGGTTCAGCATCCTTCGGGATGTACCCTACGATCGCGAGATGACCACCATGCAGAGTTTCGCCATGTGCGATGCATGTCAGCGTG
Source organism: Pirellula sp. (assembly GCA_041752005.1). GTDB lineage: Bacteria > Planctomycetota > Planctomycetia > Pirellulales > Pirellulaceae > JBKCUI01. The sequence goes on from JBGSHV010000071.1 coordinate 17,667, forward strand.
AATACGATTCCCCTTCGGACCGTCGATTCCATGCCCAGCCCAATGCGTGTCCAGCCTGTGGCCCGCGCGTGTGGTGGCTCGAGGGTTCGCAGTTGCCCCTCCAAGAGTGCGATACGGTGGGCCAGGTTGCTGATCGTGCAGCCTTGGACGCATGCGTGGCAGCCATAAAACGAGGACGCATCGCCGCGATTCGGGGCATCGGCGGATTCCATTTGGCGTGCGATGCAACCTCCGAGCCCGCAATCGCAAAGCTGCGGCATCGCAAGTGTCGGCCGGACAAACCGCTGGCGGTAATGGTTCGTGATGTGGCCATGGCACAGCGGCTGGTCGAAGGGACAGCGGAGGACTGGCTTCAACTGCAAAGCCCCGCCCGTCCCATCGTGTTGCTGAATCGGCGAGCGGGAGTGGAGCTACCCAATGCGATTGCTCCAGGCATGGATACGTTAGGTATCGTGTTGCCTAGCTCGCCCCTCCATTACCTACTGATGGCTGCCATCGATGTTCCGCTCGTATTGACCTCCGGCAACCTCTCGGACGAACCCATCGCCAAAGACAACGCGGAAGCGATCGCTCGGCTCGGTTCCATGGCGGATGGTTTTCTTCTTCATGATCGTCCGATCCAAACCTTTTGTGACGATTCCGTTCTTCGTCGCGCGGGGGCCCAATGGATTCCGATCCGCCGGGCTCGCGGGTATGCTCCGCTGCCGATCCGGCTGACCACGGCAGGTCCCGAGTTGCTCGCGGTCGGAGCCGAATTGAAGGGTGCGTTCTGTATGGCGTCCGGCGAGCACGCTTATATCAGTCAACATTTAGGAGACATGGCGAATCTCGAATCGCTGCGCGCGCTCGATCAAAACGTGGACCAATGGGTACACTGGTTACGAGCACGGCCACAGCGCTTGGCATGCGATCTGCATCCAGGCTACCTCGTTTCGCAGTGGGCGGAACGAACCGCGCGTGAGCAAGGAATCGAAATTCTGCGCGTGCAGCATCATCATGCGCACCTGGCTTCATTGGCGGCCGAACACGGATGGGATTCCGGCGATCCGCTTCCTGGATTTGTGTTGGATGGGACGGGCTACGGAACGGACGGGACGATTTGGGGAGGGGAAGTTCTCGTGCTGCGAGGTTCGTCGTTCGAGCGATTGGCTCAGGTGCAGCCGTTTGATTTGCCAGGCGGTGACGCTGCGGTTCGGGCACCCTACCGTGTGGCACTCGGTCTGCTGCGTTCGGCGGGCCTCCCTTGGGATTCTCGCGAGCCTTCCGTCGCGGTTTGTTCCGATGCTGAACTCAGGCTGCATCGTCAGCAGTTCGAACGCCGAGTCGGATGCATCACCACCTCCAGCATGGGCAGATTGTTCGATGCGGTCGCATCCCTTCTCGGGATTCGCCATCGGGTGACGTACGAAGCCCAGTCCGCCATGAAACTCGAAGCGATTGCGTCTCGGACTTGGCGGAACCTGTCGGATCATGCGAAGGCAGAGTTAACGTGCCAATTTGTGTTGGCGGAGACAACGCTTGACTTCGATACGTTGGGTCTCGTGCGTTCGATCCAACAAGCGAGGATGGATGGCATACCGACGGGAGAATTGGCGTTGCAGTTTCATCTGGCTATCGTGGCCTGGATCACTCGCGTTTCCTGCGATCTGCAATCGCTTCATGGTTGGCGTCATTTTGGATTGACCGGCGGAGTGTTTCAAAATGCACTCCTGACCGAGTTGGCCATGCAGTCACTCACGCGACTTGGACTCGTGCCTCTGATGCATCGCATCGTGCCGTGCAACGACGGCGGTATTTCGCTCGGTCAAGCGTGGATCGGTCGACACTAGCAGCCGATGCGTGTGATCACGATGGTTTTATCACGTCGATGCGAAGTTGTTCCAGGAAGTCAAGCCATAGCTCCATTCCTTGACCGCTCTTGGCGGAAGTCTCGAAGACGCGCATCCCGGGCCTTACTTCTTGCAAGTTCTTCAAGGCCAGATCGTGATCGAATTCGCAAGCGACTACCAAATCCATTTTGGTGAGGATGGCTACGTCCGACGTGTGGAACAAGCCGGGATACTTGAGTGGTTTGTCCTCCCCTTCGGTGACCGAGAGCAGGGCGACGCGCAACGATTCACCGAGATCCCAACTGGCGGGGCAAACCAAGTTGCCGACATTCTCGATGAAAAGGTAGTCCAACGCACGCAACGGCAATTCGTTCACTTTGTTCAAAACCATATCGGCTTCCAAATGGCAGCACCCGTGCGTCATGATCTGCTGAACGTTCGCACCACTTTGCGCTAGGCGTCGCGCATCGATATCGGTCTCAAGATCCCCGACAATGGCTGCCACGCGATGGCCGGCGTCGATCAAGTGCTGCATGGTGCGTAGCAAGAGCGATGTCTTGCCTGAGCCTGGACTCGAAACCCAGTTCGAGACCAGAACGCCAGCATCGATGAATGAGCGTCTCATGTCACGGGCCAACGCATCGTTCTTTTTCAGAATCCGTGTCCGCACTTCGAGGATGCGTGGTTCGTGCATGGTGAGAATCCGTGGTTGTTGGCGTTCAGGTCATCGTGACGGCGAGGAGGACTCAGGATTGCACGGCTGGAGTACAAGACTTTCCAAATCCAACTCGTTACCATGACGCAGGTCCGAGGAAGGCGCATCGCATACAGGGCAACGAAAACTTTGAATGCCTGGCAGTGGATAGCAAGCGTTGCAGGGTACGCAAAAGATTTCAACGGGTATCGTCCGAATTTCCAGTTGGGCTCCTGCCAATTGAGTCCCTACGATCACCGCTTCGAAGGCAAACCGAAGCGACGCTTCGTGAATGCAGGTCAATGTGCCGATGGCCACGCGAACGCGCTCCACGCGGCCAGAGTCCTCGGGAGCGAGGTGTTCGCAAGCGATTTCCAATAAGCGTTGAGCGACCGAAAGTTCGTGCATCGACGATCTCTGTTTGCGACACGGTACTGCGACCGCGAAGGGCCGACGACAACTGCGCAAGTTCTAGAACCGGTTTAGTGTGGAGCATATGGGGTCCCGCGTCTAGTCGTACGAATGGCCGCGCTCGCGTATGCTAGAGTTTGAGATTTTTTGCGACCCAGCTTTCACCGCTCGATTTGCATTCGTCGTCGTGGCTTCATGGACTTTTTCGTAAAGTGCTAACGCATGTGCTTGGCCATCCCAGGTTGTGTTCAACAGATCTACGAAGATCAAGGCATACGGATGGGGAAGGTCAATTTCGGAGGAGTCGTCAAGGAGATCTGCCTCGTCTATGTCCCCGAGATCACTGTGGGTGACTATGCAATTGTGCACGTCGGTTTTGCGATCAGCCAGATCGATGAGGCCTCGGCCTTGGCAACGCTGCAGACCTTTGAAGAGCTCGGAATGTTGGCTGAAGGGCTCGACGAGCTACGCGAATCATGAAACATTTGACTGAGTATCGTGATGGTGCCATAGCGCTGCGAATTGCGGAAGAAATTGGACGCATCACGACGCGGCCATGGTCGATCATGGAGGTGTGCGGTGGTCAAACCCATTCCATCATTCGCAATGGTATCGACCAGATTCTACCAGCAGAAATCACCATGATTCATGGACCGGGCTGTCCGGTGTGCGTGACGCCGCTTGCGACGATCGACCAGGCTCTAGCCATCGCGGCCCAGCCCAACGTGATCTTTTGTTCCTATGGAGACATGCTCCGCGTCCCTGGCTCGCGCGAAGACCTGTTCGCTGTCAAAGGCCGAGGGGCGGACGTACGCGTGGTCTATAGTCCGCTGGACGCGTTGAAGATTGCGAGATCGCAACCAACCCAAGAAGTCGTCTTCCTGGCCATCGGATTTGAAACGACGGCACCCGCCAATGCGATGGCGATCAAGTTGGCGAACGACCAAGGGATCCGCAACTTTTCTGCGTTGGTGTCGCATGTTTTGGTCCCGCCAGCCATCGAAGCGATCATGAAATCACCGGCTTGCCGCGTGAACGGAATCCTGGCTGCTGGCCATGTCTGTTCCGTGACCGGCTATCGGGACTACCCTCGACTCTGTAGCGATTATGGAGTTCCCATCGTCATCACCGGCTTCGAGCCTTTGGATCTGCTGGAGGGGATTCGGCGAACCGTTTTGCAACTTGAGCGCGGCGAGGCCTGGGTGGAGAACGCTTACGCACGCGTGGTCCAAGAATTCGGGAACCGTGCGGCGATGGCGGTCATCGACGAGGTCTTCGAGGTCACGGATCGGTCGTGGCGAGGAATCGGTTCGATCCCGCTCAGCGGTTGGAAATTGCGCGATGCGTATCGACAACACGATGCGGAGGCACGATTCTCAGTCGCTACGATTCCGACTCAGGAATCGTCTCAGTGTCGAGCGGGTGAAGTGCTGCAGGGGATTCTTAAGCCCAAAGAGTGCCCTGCGTTCGGAACGGCATGCACACCGCGTCATCCGCTCGGTGCGACGATGGTTTCGAGTGAAGGTGCCTGCGCTGCGTATTACAACTACGGTCGACTGGTCGAACTCACTCCCAAAGGCTGATGTCGTGACCGAGCCCATCGAGGAATTGCCATTGGATTCGCGCCAGTGCCCACTGCCCAGGCTGGATTACCCGAACATCCTCATGGGGCACGGTGGTGGTGGCAAGCTAACGCAGGAACTCCTCGAGCACGTGTTCTTACCTGCCTTTGAAAATCCGATACTCGATGGTTCGGGGGATTCGGCCGTCTTTTCTATGCCGCCAGGTCGAATTGCGTTTTCAACCGATTCGTACGTGGTGCAACCTTTGTTCTTTCCCGGGGGCAGCATCGGCGACTTGGCAGTCAATGGCACCGTCAACGACATCGCCATGAGCGGTGGCATTCCCATCGCGCTCAGCGTGGCGTTCATTCTCGAAGAGGGATTCGAGATTGTAGAACTGCAGCGGATCGTGGCCGATATGGCTCGAGCAGCCTCGCGCGCGGGAGTGACCATTGTGACGGGAGATACCAAGGTCGTCGAAAGGGGACATGGGGATGGATGCTACATCAATACGTCCGGTCTGGGTTCGATCCCAGACGGCATCCATTTGATGATCCCAAATGTGCGTCCAGGGGATTCGATATTGATCAGCGGAACCCTGGGTGACCATGGGATGGCGATCTTGAGTGTCCGTGAAGGCCTGGCATTCGAGTCACCGATCCGAAGCGATACGGCGCCGCTGCATGCGTTGGTGCAAACCATGTTGGCTGCTGTCCCGAGCATCCGTTTGTTGCGGGATCCCACCCGTGGCGGGCTGGCGATGAGCCTCAACGAAATCGCCAACGTAGCGCACTTAGGAGTTCGGATCCGCGAGCGCTCAATTCCGATCGATCCCGCCGTACAATCGGCTTGCGATCTCCTAGGGCTTGACCCATTGCTGGTGGCCAATGAAGGGAAACTAATCGCCGTCGTTCCGGCCGATGCGGAGCAAGCGACCCTCGATGTCATGCGTCGCCATCCGCTAGGTCGAGACGCGGCCTGCATCGGTTCGATCACTGCCGAGCATCCTGGTATGGTCGTCGCTCAAACGCCACTGGGTGCCTCGCGCGTGATCGCGATCCCGATCGGCGAGCAGTTGCCGAGGATTTGCTGAGGCTCACCGCAGCGCATCGAGTAACGCCCGTTTCCAGGTCTTGGTCTGTGGGTCGAGGACCAATCCCGCTTGACGCGTGAGTTGCTCCAGGAACGTTTGCCGTTCGGCGGGCGAAATCATCGTGGATTGAAAAAGACCTTCGCCAAACTGGATCCAAAGCCGATCCAAAGACAAGGCCGGGGAACTCAGTGGGTTGTGCGTGGGAACAACGTGCGTGATGTCCTGCAAGCGGATGGCGCGGCGGATCAGGCCACTGCGGACAACCAAATGCTGATCGTTAATTCCGTATCGCATCGGAAAAATCAATCCGAAGTACATAGCAGTTATAAAAACCGCGCCCACCAGTCCGACAGCCGTTGTTTGAAAGTTACCCGCCATCATCCCCATCACCAGCATCGTCAGCATGGCAGCTGGTGGTAGGACGAGTATGGCCGCAAGCCACACATCGACTTTCGAATCGTACCATCGCATCGGCCCGTCGTTCATTGCACGCTCCTTAGGATCTCACCAGAAAAGTGTTGCCATTCTTTCCGCGACCCTATCAATGATCGGGTCCTTGACCGACGCCACTTTTCCCAACAAAGGCCTCCTGGTTCGGCGTTAGACAGTAAGCGTCGTGAGATCATTGCCAGAGGCTCAGGGATCTCACGATCTAGCCAATGGCTTGGTTCAGATCTTCGATCAAGTCGTCTGGGTCCTCGAGCCCGACGGAGAGTCGGATCAAAGAATCCGAAATGCCGTTGGCGTGTCGAGAGGCAGCATCGTAGCTGGCATGCGACATGGTGGCGGGCTGTTCGATGAGGGATTCGACCGCGCCCAAGCTGACCGCCAAGCCGAACAATTGTGTTGCGCCACAGATGCGTTTGGTCTCGGCCAGATCCCCATCGATCTCAAAGGAGATCATGGTTCCGAACTGATCCCCCATGTAATGGTGTGCCCGTGCATGATGGGGGTGGCTGGCGAGGCCTGGATAGGCGACCCGTCGGACTTTGGGATGCGACTCGAGCCATTGGGCAATCGCCAGGGCCGAATCGCACTGCGCTCGGACGCGAAGCTCCAACGTCTTGATCCCGCGTTGCAGCAGAAAGGCCTCCAATCCACCCAAGACCGCTCCGGTTGCATTCTGGGTGTAGTAAAGCCTTCGGTGCAGTTCTATGTCCTTGCTGGCGAGAACTCCGGCCAAGCAATCGCTATGACCACCCAATGCCTTCGTGGCGGAGTGCATGACCAAGTCCGCTCCCAACTCGAGCGGCCGCAGGATGCAGGGTGGGACGAAGGTGCTGTCGACACCTAGCAGGATTCCGGCTGGCCGTGTGATGGCGGCGATTTCGGGAATGTCTGGGATGGTCAACATCGGATTGCCGATGCTCTCGATCCAAACCATGCGGGTGTTGGGTCGGATGGCGGCTGCGATGGCCGAGGCATCCTGAGCTGGCACGAGCGATACCTCGATGTTGTTGCGAGAACAAATCTTGTGCAGCAGTCGGTAGGTGCCGCCGTAGATATCGCTGCCAGCCACGACGTGCGATCCGCTTTCCAGGAGCATCATCGCGCAATGCGTGGCAGCCATGCCCGAAGCAAAGGCCAATGCACCGGCGGCTCCTTCGAGATCGGCGAGCACCTTTTCCACCCGCGCCCTCGACGGAGATCCGCTGCGCGAGTAATCGAATTCGCCCCATTCACCGGCGACGGCTTGGATGTAGGTCGTGGCCAAGTAAATCGGTGGAACGACGGCTCCGGTCACATCGGGTTCACTTCCGACATGGATGGCACGGGTGCGAAACTTCATACGCTGAGCGCCTGTTGTAGATCCGCGATCAAGTCTTCGGAATCCTCGATCCCACAGGCGATGCGAATCATGTTGTCATAGATTCCGAACTTCTGACGCTGCTCGGGTGCATAGTCGAAGTAGCTCATGACCAGTGGTTGTTCGATCAGACTTTCGACACCTCCCAAGCTTGGACCGATGCGGGCAATGCGGCAGGCATCGATGACCGCCGCCGTTTCTCGCCAGTCGGCATTTCGGACCAAGAAAGTGACCAAGCCCCCGAAGCCCTTCATGGTGCGGCGAGCGATGTCGTGTGATGGATGGGAGGGCAAGCCAGGGTAGTATACACGTTCAATGCGAGGATGCGCTTCCAAGAACTCGGCCACCCGTTGGCCATTTTCATTGTGCCTTTGCATGCGGAGCGCAAACGTTTTTAGGCCGCGTTCGAGCAAGTACATATTGTGTGGCGAATTGATGCAGCCCAGGATCCCGCGCAACTTGCGAACGGATTCGAGCTTCTCTCTCGATCCACAAATGACTCCGGCTAGCAAATCGTTGTGGCCGCCTAAGTACTTGGTGGCCGAATGCCAAACGTAGTCGACACCGAACTCGAGCGGCCGCACATTGAATGGAGTCGCCAACGTGGCGTCGATGAGGGTTTCAACTCCGCGCTCTTTGCCCAAGGCGACGAACTGTTCGATGTCGATGGCGGTTAGATGCGGGTTGGTAGGCGATTCGCTGACGATGAGTTTGGTCGAGGAGTTGATGGCGCGGTTCATCGCATCGAGGTCACCGGTTTTGACTTGATGCGTGACCACGCCAAAGCGTGCCAAGTGCTTGAAGCAAAACTCGCGGCTGCGATGGTAACACTCGTCGAAGAAGACGATCTCGTCTCCGGCGTTGAGTTTGGCCATCAGCAGTCCGACGACCGCAGCCATGCCACTGGAATAGAGGATCGCGTCTTCGGCTCCGTCCAAAGCGGCAAGTTTCCGTTCGACCACCTTCTCGTTTGGATTTCCGTAGCGACCGTATTCTTCGCGATCCTGCTTTTGTTCGATGTAGTTGAGGATGCTCTGCGTCGATTCGAACGTGTAGGTGCTGGCACAGCAAATCGAATCGGTGATGGCGTCGTTGGCTTTTTGTCGGGCTTCGCCCGCATGCACACTGAGCGTACTGGGTCCTGCCGGCCGCGGCTTGGAGGGATGAGAGTCGCCAGCGGTGTTTGGAGTTATGGTCGTATCCACAGGTATTGTATCTTGCATGCTGGATTGGCCTGGCACGGGTCGGGACATCCGCCACGAATGGACGGAGGATGCAACAGGCATTTGCGACGCTCAGCAGCCACTTCCGCGTCGCGATCCACTCGCTTGATCTCTCGGACCATGGCACTCAGACCACAGCACGGGGATCAGGCAAGGGAGTTCTCGGCGCTGGAGGTGCCCTACCCAGACCGCATTTTGGTCCTAATGGATAGGATACTGTCGCATGAGATCCCGCGTTAGTGGAACAGCGGGTGGCTCTTTAGCAGTTAGGCTGCAATCGGCCGCAAATCCCTGAACGCCTGAAGTTTAGCCGCTAAGCGGGGGGGCGGCAAGTATTTTCACAAGGTTTTCGCTGGTCGACTTTTTGCGAACGATAGAATACAACGAACAGTTGTGCAGCCCACCGTCGACCGAGCCCAGACGGGTTCCGATTCCGGTCCTTGAATCCCGTTTCCTGCTATTGAGTCTTTCCGTATTCGCATCGAAAAGGCAAACAACCCCATGGTATTGGCGGACAAGATCGGCTCGATCGCGGCTTCTTTAGGTAGGCTCGCACGCGTTTCCCTTATCGGGTTTTCAATGCCTTTGTTTGGCCCTCTCCACGCGGTTGAACCGCCGTCGACCACCACCCAAACCCAGGCAACCAAAGCTTCGGCCAATTCCGATCATCTGGACAAGGCGACGCCGGAATCGATTGCGACCTGGATTGCGCAGTTGGCCAGTGGCGAGTTTGATGTGCGCGATCAAGCCACCAGTCGTTTGAGCAATCTCTCGAACGAGGAACTGCCCCAACTGACCGACGCGTTGGAGCAAGCCACCGATCCAGAAGTGCGGGTGCGGTTGTCCGGCGTCATCGCCAAACTTAAATTCGAGCGTCAACAGCGCGTTGTCCGGGCTTTCCTCCGCGATCCGGACATGTCCAACAGCCATGAACTGGAAGGCTGGAAAACGTTCTCGGCGATCGCAGGGGCCAACCGAAGTGCCAAGCGATTGTTCCTCGAACTTCTTGATCGGCATCCCGGTTTGGTCGAGACCCCTTTGGACGATCCCAAGTTGGCCATGGACAAGGCTCGTCAAGTCGCGCGCAGCATTCAGGAAAACGAAATCCGGCTCGGCGAAGGAGATCAGACCGATGGGCTCGCTTTGTTGTATTGCTTGTGCGCTTCGGATGCGTTGGGGGACAACCAGCTCTCGACCCTGAGTCTGCGGACCTTCATGCGGTTCCCCTACAACGCCCTATTCCGGGATGTGCAGGCTAAAAAGCCTATGGAAATCATGGCGGAACGATGGGCGCTGTCGCTCGAAGGGGGCGGTGATCTTACCACGGCTATCCTGATCATGACGGAATCGGATTTGTCGACCGTGCGTTCGGTGGCTAGCAAAATGCTTTCAACCCTCGAGGGTCCGAAATTGGCAGAGCCCGATGAACTGCTGATCGCACTTCAAATTCTGTTTCGATATGGAACGAAGGATGATCTTCCGGTCCTGACGCAATGGCTTGAGAACAAAGAAGTGTGCATGGAGAGCTTCACGATGAATCTGGGCGGAGGCGGCCCTGGACTTGAGATGCCGCAAGGCTTTGGCGGACCGCCCGGCACGTATGAGTTTCCACCGGGAGGTGTACCGGGAGGGGGACTTCCAGGCACTTATGGACCAAGTAGTGATGGAAGTGACAATCGCGTTATCTATACGGTCGAGGTTCGCGATGCCGCCGTGCTCGCGTGCATGCGCATCACGGGTATGGAGTACCGCGACCACTTTCCTGGCATCGTGCTTCAGGAGCCGCGCGGCTATTTGCCCCGCACCATCGTGAGTCTCAAGTCGGCGGACGACGTGCGCGAAGCCCGCGTCGAAGCATGGCGATCCTCGCAATCCGCCACCCCACAACCGCCCTCCAAGTGATCGAACTCCAGCCCCCGCGTGGCCAATCTGTGCGACGCCGATTCCCATCATGACCGATAACAATGCCCTTCAGGGCGATGCGTTTTTTTATGACGATTCCGAGGTCGATGGTCTCAACGACTGGATGCCGGTGGGTGACGAGCACTGGATGCGCCAAGCGTTGGCGTTGGCGGTTCAAGCGGCCGAAGAAGACGAAGTACCCGTCGGTGCATTGATCGTTCAGCGTGGACGGATCATCGCCACCGCCTACAACCAACGCGAGCAACTGTCCGATCCAACCGCGCATGCCGAAATGATCGCCATCACACAAGCCGCTTCGACGCTTGGTTCTTGGCGATTGCTCGATTGTGAACTTTACGTGACGCTCGAGCCATGCCCGATGTGCGCGGGAGCCATTCTTCAATCACGCATCCCGCGCGTCGTCTACGGAGCCATTGACACCAAAGCCGGTGCGGTGGAGTCCCTGTACCGCTTGCTCAGCGATGAACGCCTGAACCATCGTTGCGAGATCGTGGGTGGTGTCCTCGCAGCACAATGCGGTCGGGTTCTGACCGAGTTTTTTGAACGCAAGCGTCGACTCGGCAAGAAGTAGTTTCTAACAACGGGCTCGGATCCGGGGATCGATCAAGCGACGCGACGGAAGGCGCCGGTCAAGTAGAACGACTCGACTCCCTCCACAACGGCGTCTTGCTCCCGTTCGGTAAGCTCGGGATAGATCGGCAAGTGCAGAATTTCCCGTGCGGCGCATTCGGTGTGCGGCAAGCAACCGAGCGAATAGCCTAACCCAGCAAAGCATTCCTGCATGTGCAACGGGATGGGGTAATAGATCTCCGCCCCGATACCCATCTTGGCCAAATGCTGTTTGAGTGCGTCGCGGCGACCATACGGAACACGGATTCCGAATTGATTCCAGACATGCACTGCCCGAGCATCTTGAGTCGGTAGATGAATCGTCTCGTGCAGTTGCGAATTACGGAATAGTTCCGTGTACCGATCTGCGTTCTTGCGACGCGCTTCGCTGTACTCCTCCAGGCGCGCGATCTTGACATTTAGGATCGCTGCTTGGATGGTGTCCAAACGGCTGTTGATGCCGATGGCCTTATGATGGTAGCGAGGTTGCATTCCGTGCGATGCTAAAAGTCGAAGACGTGCAGCGAGTTCATCGTCGTTGCAGACCAACATCCCACCGTCCCCCATGCCGCCCAGGTTCTTGGTCGGATAGAAGCTTAGGCAACCGGCCAATCCCATGCTGCCTGCACTCTGACCACACCACGCGGCGCCAATGGCTTGGGCTGCATCCTCAATCACAGGGATCTTGTGTCGGGCTGCGATTGCATTGATTTCATCCATCGCAGCGCATTGTCCGAACAAGTGGACCGGAATGATGGCCCGTGTCCGCGAGGTGATGCAATCCGACACGCTGTGCGGATCGAGGTTGTATGTTTCGGGATCGATGTCGGCAAATACCGGTTCGGCGCCCAATCGCGATACCGCGCTGGCCGTCGCAAAGAAGGTAAAACTGGGCACGATGACTTCGTCACCGGGTTGCAATTCCAAAGCCATCAAGACCAGCAGCAGGGCATCGCTGCCTGAAGCGCAACCGATCGCGTGCTTGGTGCCGCAAAGGCCAGCCACCGTGCACTCCAACTCACCCACTTCGGGGCCGTGGAGGAAACGTCCGCTGTCGACCACCTTCGCGATGGCCTCCATGACTTCGTCGCGGAGCAATCGATTGCCGCGATTCACGTCCAATAGCGGTACGTTCGTACTCCCAATGGCTTGCGCCGTACTGTCCTTGGTCATCCCAACCCCCATCCTTAGGTTTACTAGCGTTCGATTCGTTTCCAGTCTTCGCATGCGTCGACGGGAAAACACATCTCATTTCAGAGTGCCAGCATTTCTGTCCAGTAACAGACCGCCAGCGCAACGGTGGGAGCCTAACGTTTCCAATCGTCCAGCCCCCGCTAGGGCGTAGGGTAACGGCTGGTTCGAAGGTGGGTCAAGTCGAATCGGAGACCGGTCGAGCCCCAGATCTGTCGAACCGGAGTACCCAAGGGGGTTGCGTTGCCAACCGAGAATTTGGTACATCCCAATCGGACTCTGCCCATTTTCTCCAAACCCACATTCCCCATCATGAACCTATTAAGCTCTCAGATCGCGAGACGTGGCATCGGGATCGTCGGTCGGCTCGCGATGCTTACCTTCATGTGGCAGTTGGTTACCTCGTCGTCGTTGGCACAGAACGACGATAGCCTTCTGGGCCGTGCTCTTCGCAATCGACCTGCGGGATTGGCTCCTCAGGCCGTACGCCAGAATCTCGATGCGATGGCTTCCAACGATGCCGATCTGGGATCCGCCGAATCCCTTCAAGACCAATTGCTCGGAGGTCCAGACGCTTGGTTGAGTCCCAAAGGATTGACCAATTCTCTCCAGATCGTCGCACTGCTAACGGTCCTGAGTGTGGCCCCGGCGCTGCTGCTGATGACGACTTGCTACGTGCGCGTGATCGTCGTTTTTGGATTGCTCAAGCAAGCCATGGGGATGCAGCAACTGCCTCCCAGCCAGGTCATTACGGCCATCTCGTTGTTCATCACCATCTTCGTCATGAGCCCGGTCTGGACCGAGGTTTACAACGAGGCTGTCGAACCGTACACGAGCGACGGAAGTAGCATGAGTACCAGCGAGGCCTGGGACAAAGGAGTTGCGCCCATTCGAACGTTCATGTCACGGCAAATCGCGATGGCCAACAACTACGACGATGTAAATATGTTCTATAGCCGGTACGCACCTGGCAGCCCAGAACCCAAGAACTTTGATGAAGTGCCACTACAAGTCCTATTACCTGCCTACATGCTGAGTGAGTTGAAGACAGCCTTCATGATGGGCTTTCAGATCTATTTGCCCTTCCTGATCCTGGACATTGTCATCGCCTCGGTCACCGTTTCGATGGGGATGATGATGCTGCCACCGGCCATGATCTCGATGCCGTTCAAATTGTTGTTGTTTGTATTGGTGGATGGATGGCGCATGGTGGTGCAAATGCTATTGGATAGCTTTGGTACCTTGGCTCCGTGACATTACCGTGTTGAATTCCTAAGTCTCGAATCGGAGGAGTGCACTCCACGATGGGTACTCAAGACGCAGTCGATTTGGTTCGCAATGCGATTGTCATGTCGTTGTTGCTCGGCGCTCCGTTGTTGATCATCGGACTGCTGGTGGGTTTGGCGATCGGGTTGATCCAAGCCTTGACGCAGATCCAAGATCAAACGGTGAGTACCGTTCCGAAGTTGATAGCCATGACGTTGGCAATCATCATTGCGCTTCCGTGGATGACGGATCAGATGTTGGAGTACTCGCGGAATTTGTTGCGCGACATTCCGTCGCACGTCACACCTCGCTAATCGGCCGAGGATCGCCATGGGACTCATCGAATCGCTTTGGCCACTGCTGTATGGTCCTGTATGGACCTTTCTGTGCGTGCTGAGCCGTTTGGGTCCGATCCTGGCCATGATGCCTCCGATCCATGGAACGCTGGTGCCCAACCGCGTGAAGGTGCTCTTGGCGCTGATGATCTCAGCGTCGTTGACACCGATGGTTTTAGCTCAGTCCACGGGCGTTCCGATTCATCTGGTGGATTTGGTCATCGCCATCGCTAAAGAACTTCTACTGGGTTTGATGTTCGGTACGTCGGTTCTGATGGTGGTCACGTGCATGCAGGTGGGGAGCCAAATCATCGGCTCGCTCAGCAGCATGGAAATGGCTTCGGCGGCCGACCCTTCGACGCAAGAAACGGTGTCGGTTATTAGCCAACTGATGTCGTTGCTAGCCATGGCTTTGTTCGTCCTGCTCGGCGGTCATCGGATCATGATCGGAGCGGGCTTGGATAGCTTTGCGTACTACCCTGCCGGTGGAGTGCTGGCGGAGGAAAACTGGCTGATGCATCTCAATGATATGATCGGGCACGGGCTGTCGGTGGGAATCCGAGCGTCGGCTCCGGCCGCGATTGCACTGCTGCTCGCGAATTTCGTAACCGCTCTGGTCGGCCGCACGCTCCCTCAGTTGAACATCTTGGTCGTCGGATTCAACGTCAACGTGTTGGTGATGCTGTTGGTTCTGGCGCTCACCATTTCGAGCGTTGGGTGGGTTTTTCAAAACGAGTTGGTGCAATGGGTGGAGAAGACAGTCGGTTTGTTTTCAACACCCGTAGCTCAAATGGATTTCGAAACGGGATGGTGGAGGCAGGCACATGTCTGACTCCGCTGGAGATAAAAAGCACGAGGCCACCGAGTACCGTCGTCGCAAAGCGCGGGAGGAAGGCAACGTTGCGCGCAGCCAGGATTTGGGATCAGCGGCGCTGCTTCTCATCGGGGTCATCCTGCTCGATACAACCGGCCCTGAGATCTTCAAAACATTGGCGGAGCTGGTGCGAGGGCAATTGGGGGATCCGTTCGACTGGGCGACCGACTCGCGGACTTGGATGTCGCGAATGGTCCTGGCGATCTCCAAAAGCTCGCTGGCGCTATTGCCACTCATGGCGGGTGTGTTGTTGACATCGATCGTCCTACATTTCGCTCAGGTCGGTCCGCTGTGGCTGCCGGACAAACTCGCTCCCGACATCAATCGCATCAATCCTTTAAGTGGTCTGCAACGCATTTTTTCCATCGTCAATGCATCGCGCCTCGGGTTCGGTTTGATCAAAATCAGTTTGGTGGTTGGGATACTGTTCATGGGCGTTTGGGCGCGGTGGGATGCCATCCTGGCCTTGGGGGGCACGGGTCTCGAAACCACCGCGACGTTTGTGTGGGACACGTTGATCGATCTGTGTCGCAACGTGGCCATCGCACTGTTGATTTTGGCCGTCGTCGACTACGCCTTTCAGCGATGGAAGTACGAACAGGATTTGCGCATGACCGATGAGGAACTGCGCGAGGAGTTCAAGAATACGCAAGGCGATCCGCATACCAAGGCCCGCCGCCGCCGCGTGCAACGCGAGCTGGCCAATCAGCGACTCAACTCCGATGTTCCGAAAGCTGACGTAGTGATCACCAATCCAACCGAATTGGCGGTGGCTCTCAAATACGATCCGCTGACGATGAAGGCGCCGGTCGTATTGGCCAAAGGTGCCGACCTCGTCGCAGCCAGAATTCGAAAAATCGCTCTGCAAAATGGGATCCCGATCGTCGAGCGCAAGCCGTTGGCGCAGGCCCTATTTCGCGACGTAGAGATCGGCCAAGCCATCCCTGTGAACGAATACACGGCCGTGGCCGAGGTGCTCAAGTACGTCTATCAAGTTCAAGGGCGCAAGACGCCGGATCTCGACCAAATGATGCGGTAAGGACTCGCATCCCATTGCGTTCAGAAATAACGAAGAAAAGAGTGGGTGAGTCGCGGCGTGTTAATTTGTAACGCCGATTCGATTCCTGGTTGCGATGCGATACAATCGCACCATAGGCCGTTATCGTTGGTTATCTTTTTGTGTCCTCAATGCCTCACCCTCAGGACTTTCTTTATGCGTCGTCAAGGTTTTTCCACGATTGTGTTGCAATTTGCGATCGTCTTGGTTTCGTTTGCGTCGCTTACGGCTCAGGCCGGAGAGCGATGGACACCCGAGCGCGCAGCGGAATGGCAAAAGAAGCACGGTTGGTTGGTGGGTGCCAATTACTTGCCCGCGTACGCCATCAATCAACTTGAAATGTGGCAGATCGGTTCGTTCGATCCCGAACGCATCGATCAAGAGTTGGCCTGGGCCCAAAGCCTTGGATTCAATTCCATGCGGGTCTTCCTGCACGATCTGCTTTGGACAGGCGGAGGCCAGGACTTGATCGACCGCATGGAGGAATTCCTATCGATTTGCGACAAGCACAAGATTGGTGTCGTGTTTGTTCCTTTTGACTCCGTCTGGGATCCTCAACCGGTGGCTGGCAAGCAGCGTGATCCTAAACCAGGCGTGCACAACAGTGGCTGGGTCCAAAGCCCGGGAGGAGCCATCCTGGCGGATCCGGCCAAACACGTTTTGGTCAAGCCGTATTTGCAAGGCATCCTTAAGCGGTTCAAAGATGATCCTCGCATTCAAGCCTGGGATCTCGTCAATGAGCTCGACAATGACAATGCAAATTCCTACGGTCGGAACGGCATGAAGACCGAACTGCCTAACAAAGCAGAGATGGGAGTTCTGTTCGCCAAACGCTGCTTCGAATGGGCGCGTGAGATCAATCCGTCTCAACCGTTAACCTGTGGTGTCTGGGTCGGACTTTGGGAGGATCCGGACAAGCTCAGTCCCACGGATCGGCTGTGCTTGGAGGAGTCGGACATCCTCAGTTTCCATAATTACGGCGATGGCGACAACCTCAAGCGAGCCATCGCGTCCCTCAAACGCTACGATCGGCCTATCCTCTGCACCGAGTACATGGCCCGAGGCAACAACAGCCATTTCGATCCCAACTTGCGAATCCTCAAAGAAGCCAATGTCGGTGCCCACAACTGGGGTTTTGTCGATGGCAAAAGCCAAACCATCTATCCTTGGGATAGCTGGAAGAACCCTTATGAGAAAGCCCCGGATCTTTGGTTCCACGACATCTTCCAGCGCGACGGTACTCCCTATCGTGAGACCGAGGTGGCTTACATTCGCAGTGTGACCGGTGCCGGCAAGAAGAAGTAGCGCGAGCTACGCTGCCGTACCTAGATATCCGGTTGTTCCGACAACGAAGCGGTCGGGAGGACGCGATTGAGCGAGCCACTCGCACGACCTGCTAGATCCAGCGTAACGAAATGGAATCCGCGCTGCGTCGCCAACTGAACCAGCGCCTCGCGAAGTTCGGGTTCCAAAGCCCTGGGGAGCTCGTCGGTCGACAGTTCCAATCGCAGCAAGCCTTCGCCATGAACACGTGCGCGCACATCGCGAAAGCCCTGTGCATGCAGCCACGTTTCGATGGTTTCGATGCTCGACAATCGTCCGAGCGTCACGATCTGGCCGTAGGCGATTCGGCTGGACAGGCATGGGCTAGCAGGCTTCGAAGCGACCGGTAACTGCCAATGCTCGGCCAGTTGTCGAACCTGGGCTTTGGTGATGCCTAACTCGGCCAAGGGTGCTTGCACCGTCCATTCCTGTGCCGCTTGCAAACCCGGCCGATAGTCCTGCAAATCATCGCGGTTGGTACCCGAAAGGAGAACCTCGATGCCTTGCGCATCCGCCCACTGACGCAACGTGCTGTAAAGGGTCGATTTGCAATGGTAACAGCGGTCTGGTCCATTGCGGACGTAGTCGGGATTGGTCATCTCCAGGGTTGCAAATTCGACATGCCGGATTCCGATGGCGGTCGCTACGTCGCGCGCCGATTCGCGATCCGATTCGGGCACCGCAGGGCCGATGCTGGTCCAAGCCATGGCGGCGTCCCCGAGCGCGCGATGTGCTGCGGCGGCAACGACCGCACTATCGACTCCGCCGGAGAAGGCGACCACCACCGACCGATGCCCACGCAGGCGATCAATCAACGCATCGGCCAACGACGCGATTGGAAGATCCGCCGGTAGTTGGTTGGAGGTTGTCATCGGCTGGAGCTGGCGACCATGTCGCGGTAATAAGCAATCGTGCGTTGGAGACCTTCCTCGAGTCGGACCTGAGGCTCGTAGCCCAGTAGCCGCCGGGCCAGTGTGATGTCGGCCAAACTTTCGCGGACATCCCCGACGCGGGCTGGTAAGAATTCGGGCTCGATGTGCTTGCGCAACATCTGCATCAGATGCTCTAAAAGTTGGAGCAGGGTGGTTTGTCCACCGTCGGCGAGATTGAGAACGCGACCACCCATGTTGGGCCGCTCACCTGCGAGCAAATTGCCGTGCACGACATTGGCGACATAGGTGAAGTCGCGCGACTGAAGACCATCGCCATAAATCTTGGGCGGTTCGCCTTGTAGGATGCTGCTGACAAAGAGCGGGATAACCGCCGAGTAAGGACTATCGGGATCTTGCCGCGGCCCGAAGACGTTGAAATAACGCAGACCGACCGTCTCCAGTCCAAAGCTGTGGTAGTAGGCTTGGCAGTAGTACTCCCCTGCGAGCTTGGCCACCGCGTAGGGTGACAGCGGCATGGGCAGATCCGATTCTCGCTTGGACGACGTCGGCTGATCCCCGTAGGCGCTGCTGCTGGCTGCATACATGAATCGCTTCACCTTGGCCTGGACGCTCGCTTGGAGCATGGTCAACGTCCCGGTAACGCAGACGTGGTTGGTATCGAGAGGCCGCTCGAGCGACAACGGGACCGAGGCCAAAGCAGCTTGATGGTAGACGCGCTCAACCCCCGAGATCGCTTCGCGGACGGCGATCGGGTCGGCGATGCTGCCTTCCACCAAATCGATCCGATCGATGACTTCCTCGAGATTCTCACGTTTGCCCGTGGACAGATTGTCTAGCACACGGACTTTGTGCCCTGCCTCGAGCAGGCCACGGACCAAATGCGAACCAATGAATCCGCATCCACCCGTCACCAAACATCGCACCATCGCGCACTCCGATCCTGGAAGAAACTGTTCACTGACGCCGGTCCATTGGACTCCATGCACGTGTGATTCAAACGCCAGCGAGTCGGACATGTAGACTTCATAAAGCCTAACACGGGGAGAGGGTGCCGTGTAGTACGTTTTGAAGTTGAAGAGCTCGGTTAGTCTTCCGACCACAGACCGAGGAGCTGCGTCCCTTCGGATTGCAGCCGCCGCAAAGATCGGCCTAGCTGCCCAAAGGAGGCCGATGGTGCATCGCTCGCGTTGGCCAAAACGGCGATCCCGTCGCATTGCTTGCTCAAGGGGCCAAAGGCGTGCGAGTCCATGCATTCCAAATCCAAAACCACCAATGCATAGCGATCCTTCCATCGAGGCAAAGAGGCCAGCTCGGCGCGTCGAGCGCGGGCGGTTGGGGATTCGGCCGAGAGAGGTTCCTGCCAACGTGTCCAATGCACACGCCCCAATCGACCAGGACCGCCCAATCGATCCGGACCGTGGAGCGCGTTTTCGTAGTCTCGATCGCAGGACTGAGGGGCGGTGTTGACGTCGAAGGCATCGAGTACCAATCGGATCAGTACCGCGTTCCGGTCGGTTCGTTCCATGCACCGCTGAGCGACCTCGTCCATCCAGCCTCCGAAGGCGGTTGCGCGAGGTGACGTGCCCGAGCGATCAGGAACGGGCCAAGCGGTCGCCAAACCGAGGGTGTAGGTCCGTCCGCGCTTCATGGCGTGCACGAGCCCTTCGATCGGGATGGAACGACTCGCCGTGACGTGGCTGACACTCATGACTGTCGCAACTTGGAAAAGAGTTGGGCATACGGGTGAATGGCCGCACGCGACGTGGTCGCGGGAGCCATCGCTGCATTTTCGTGCGGTTCGCGAGGGCTCTCATCGAGAATGATCATGTCGCGATCATCGCTCAACGCTTCCTGTTCCGAAGTCGATTCTTCGAGCCCCGAGAACGAAACCGTACCGTTGTTTTTCGATTTTGAGATCTTGATGTCCGACGAAAGGATCGGTTCGAACGGTGCTTGGAAATCTTCCACAACCCGATCGATGGCTTCGCCGAGATTGTGCATATCCAGAACCTTCGATTCCTCACGCTCGATGGTCATGGCGCTGAGGTTCAAGTTGGAAACCAGATCGCGCATTTCCTCTTCGATCTGATGCTCAATTTCATCCATGCCTTCGACGGCTTCCTCCGACAAATTCAACGTAGGCAACTGCAGCTTGCTCCACGACTCTTCTTCGTTTTGTGGCGTGTCCAATCGGTAATCCAGGAACGAATCGGCTTCGGGGATGGATTCATCATGCCGCGTGTTATGGATTTGGGGAAATGCCAAAGCATCGTGATTCAAGTCCCCAAGAGCGATACCCGAGAGTTCTTGGTAATTGTCGAGATTCTGAACGGGGATCACGAACTCTTCGTCGTAACCTTCTTCGAAGGCCCGCAGCAGATTCTCGGACTCCGAGGTAACGGACACATCGCTCGAAGTGATACTCTCTTCGGCAACGAAATCGGACTCCGTTACGACCATCGATTCCATGGAGAGCTCAGAGCCGGTATCGAAGCCAAACGTTTCATCGAAACTGTCGGCTGGATCCACGTAAGTTTCTGCGACGATCTGAGGATCCTCGACGTTGTCGACGGGGAACTCGACCGGACTGGCGTAGGCATCATACCCGTACTCGGAACGTATGACTTCGGTATCGATTTCGTCGCTATGGCGTTCGTCGGTGTCGCGTTCGTGGGTGTCGCCGTGTTCAGCATCGCCTATCTCCGTAACGCTAGTCTCGGCGTCGTATCGTTCAACAGGATCCTGTTGGAAGTCGACATGGCTGAATTCGATTTCGGATTCGGATTCTGTGTCGGATTCTGCGTCGTCGAGGGCGCCGTATTCGATCGACGCGTCCACTTGTGAGCGGAGGGCCGAGTAAGGCAACGTGTCGGCCATCCCCGGGACGGTTTCATCCGCAAAATCTGAATCGGATTCGTATGTGGATTGGCTTGGCACCGAGCGTGTGGGTACCGGATCGCTCCATGGATTGGGAAGCTGTTGCAGCAGCGACCATGCGTATCCGATAACGGCTGCATTGATGGGGCGAATGCGCTCGAGCGATCCCTGTAGCAAGGCCTGGTCTGCGACTTGGTCGATCAGTCGTGGAATTCCATCCGAGGCGCGGTAGATGGCTTCCAATGCATCCCGTGTCATCGCATCTTCGATGCGTACACCACACAATTCAACCTTGTGTTGCACATACCGCGCCGTCTCGTCGTGACTGAGCGGAGTCAGATAGCAACGAGCTGCCAAGCGTTGATTGAGTGATTCCATGTGAGGATGAGCGAGCAGATCCTCCAATTTCATTGTCCCGCACAGGACCAGTCGCACGCGAGGAACCCCGTGTCGCACGATGTTGGTCAGCAGGCGAAGTTCTTCGAGTAGTTTGATGGACAGGCTTTGCGCTTCGTCCACCATCAGAACGAGGCCGTCGGTCGGATGCTCTTCGGAACATTGCAGGCGTTCGAGTAGGTTGAGCCGCAATTCCCCTTCGGATTGGTCCCGAAAAGGCATCCGCAATTCGTACAGCAAACTTTGTAGTAAGGCGCGTCGCGTGATGACTTGCGAACTGGCCAGCGTTACCACTTCAAACCGCTTGGAAACACTTTCCGCGATTCGCAAGCAGCACATGGTTTTGCCCAAGCCAGCCCCGCCGAAGACGGTAACCGGCCCCTCGCCCCGCTCAATCACGCGAACAGCCGTCTGGTAGGCTTGCTCGATGCTGTAAGCGGGGAAGTAACGATCCAGAGTGGGAACCGTCAGGAAGGGACGATTGTCAAAGCCAAAGTACGACTCGTACATCCTTGCGCTTCCGTGATGAATGCCATCAATATGGTGGTCGAACTTCTCAAACCACTCCTTCCTCGTTCCATCGGTCGAGGCTCGGCGTTAGCATTAACCCATCCGCTACATTCGGAACATTTTGACGTTCGAGCCATGGTCAATTGCCGTGACTTCTCAAGCAAAAAAACCATGCCATCGAATGGGAGCGTCCGTCCCGGATCCGCTTGATCGATTGGCAGCTTAGGAACGGGCAGCCTCGGCTGCTGCTAGCATTGAGCGTTCACGCTGCCATTGATACAGCGCGTGCAGACTGAAGATGGCCAGCGCGATCCAAACGCAGTAGAAGCCGCGCATTCGAAGAGGATCGAGGCTTTCGCGGTCCAGCCATGCTCCGACGATAAATTGGATGCTCGGTCCGACGTATTGCAGCATGCCCATGATGACAAGCGGCACCCGCTTGGACGATGCTGCGAATAGTAGCAATGGCAGCGTGGTGATCGGACCGCCCAATGCCAGCAAACCTAGAGTACCGTAAGAGTACTGCGGGCTGCCCATGGCGGATGCGACGGCAAGGTACACTACCGCAATCGGAGCGAGGATGGCTGTCTCCAATCCCAATCCGGACACGGCAGGCAGTTTCGTTTGCTTCTTTACGACACCGTACACCGAGAACGATGAGGCCAGGACCAACGACACCCATAGGCGTTGGCTGGCGAGGGCGCAAAGTACCAGCCCGAACGCGGCGATGACGACGGCAAACCATTGGATGGGCCGCAACCGCTCGCGGAAGAAGATCACGCCCATCAAGACGCTGAAGAGTGGATTGATGAAGTATCCGAGGCTGGTATCGATCACGGCTTGATGCAACACGCCCCAGATGAAGACCAGCCAGTTGATACTGATCAATACGGCGGCGATGGCTGCCAATCCTAAGCGTCGCGGGCTGCGCAGGGCGTCGCGGACATCGCTCCATTGTCCCATGACGCTTACGCACAGCATAAGTGTCAGCAACGACCACAGGATTCGATGGCAGATGATCTCCACCGAATCCACATTCCCTACGAGCTTCCAGTACAGCGGAAAGACACCCCACAAGACAAATGCCAAGAGGGCTTGTAGATAGCTCCAACCAACTCCATCCGAACTAGGTTTTGTGTGGCTCAACGTCGGCTGCTTATCGCCCCATCTGGTCGGCGAGGAATCCAGCGTTGTAAATCGTGCGAAGCGATTCCAACACGCCAGCGATGTGCACTGCGACGGCCCGAGCACTTCGGTCGGTGTAATAGAAATCTCCGGTCAAGCTTTCGATATTGCCGTCGAAGATAATCCCGACCATGGCTCCGTCTCGCGACACGACAGGGGAACCGGAATTGCCACCGATGATATCGGCGGTGCAAACGAAATTGAAAGGTGTGTCGCTTTGGATTTTGTCCTTGGCCGCATGCCAGCTATCGGGCAGTACCCAGGGTTCTTTGTTCTGATGCGAGTCTTCGTGTCCGAAGGCTCCGCCGAGCCGGGTTTGGGATGGAATGGTTCCGGCGGCACTTTCGTAGCCGGAAACGAGACCGTACGAGAGTCGCAACGTGAAGGTGGCGTCGGGATAGACTGAATCGCCGCCTAAGGCGAACTGGGCTTCGGTGATCTGCGCGTAGGCTTGGCGTTCTAGCTCGTCGAGTTCGTCGGTCTGCTCGCGAATTTTGCGATACGCGGGTTCCAGGCTGCGGACCAATCCGATCAAGGGATCGGTCGATTGTTCGATACCGGCTGAACCGGACTCGGCCAATGACTTGCGAGCGGCGGCTTCATGCAGCTTGGTGCCAGCGATGATTTCAGCGGCACGATCGCGGGGGCTTTTGCCGGCCAAGGCAGCGACGACGAGTGGGTCGTCCCCTCCGCGATCGTCGATCAAACGCGACAACTCATCGGCCAACTGCACGCGTTCGAGATCCTCGTACACGGGAACTTCGGAGAAGAGTGCCTGTTCGAGCGAAGCCCGAGCACTATCGCGGTACTCGCGCAATCGTTCGGAGCTGGGTTTCTGGTCTTCGGCGGCCATGAGTACCAAGCGTTCGGCGAAACCATAGAGCTGCGTCCGCAAGGAAGCTGTCTGGGACAGCAAGGCTTCGCGTTGCTTGAGCGTATCGGCTACCGTTTTCCACGCGCCCGCCAAGGGAGCGAGTTTGGGATTGGCGGACAGTCGGCTGAAGATCTCTTTTTCCTCATTGCGCTTCTCGGCCACAAAACTCGGGTCTTGGATCCCAGCCAGCATGCCCGTGTAAGCCTTGCGCGAGTTCTGGATTCCGAACAAGTCATCGCGGCTGCGCCGGGTCTGTTCCGGTCCGGCCAATCCATATTGCTGCAACAAAATCTCTTTGCGCCGCAGCAGGTTCATGGTGCGGGGCATGGCGTGGTCGCGTTGGAATTCCACGGCATCGGAGGTCAAGATGCGGCGAGTCCGGCCTGGATTGCCGGAGACGAACACCAGATCTCCTTCGCGAGCACCCGACGGATCCATTTTTAGAAAGTTATCGATCTTGGCCGGTTTGCCATCTTCGTAAACTCGGAACAAGGTCACGTCGAGGCAGTACCGAGGGTATTCAAAATTGTCAGCATCGCCACCGAAGAATGCGGCTTGGGCTTCCGGCGCCCACACCAAGCGAACATCCGTGTACTTCTTGTAGCGATACAGGTGGTAACGCCCGCCACCGTAAAGTGTCACAATATCACTTCGCAATCCCGTTTTCTCCAACGACTCCTTTTCAATTTGTCCCATGGCGGACTGGCGGGCCTTCGACGCGTCTTGAGCGCTCATGCTCGACTTGACTGACCCGTTCACCTTGTCCGTCACGTCCTCGATGCTGATGAGCTGATTGAGTTCCAAGTCGGTGGCAGGGATTTCTTCACTCTGGTTTTTGGCCAAAAAGCCATCCTCGTTGTAATTGTGTTCCGGCGTGGAGAGCTTGTACAACGTGTCCGCGGCGACGTGGTGATTGGTCAGGACCAGCCCATTGGAGGAAACGAACGACGCCGAGCCACCGGAATTGAACCGGACACTCGACAGCATCAAATGATCGATCCAGGCCTGGTTTGGTTCGAATTGATGCGCGTCGGCCAATTGCTTCTTGGGCAAGGCACTGAACAACCACATGCCTTCATCGGCCCTGGCCGAGGAGCGTGGGCAGCATGGGAACAGAACACTCCAAGACAACATGACCAGGAATCTCCACTGCGTTTTACGTGCGATGCGCATTTGCAATCCCTCACCCAGAAAGGCTAAACCAACGATCCGATACGCCGAAAGTTTGGAATCTCGGCTCTGACTCTGCGACCCCTACTGTAACGAAGAAAGGGTACCTGAAAACCCTTATCCTCGCCGTTTTTCGGGCTACCTCGCTAAAGTCGAGAAGAAGGGCCGAACCAGAGAAGAATTGCTTCTAAGTCATGGAATGGCTGACTGGCTATTTGCATCACGGATGTCATCTGAGGTCAAGGAACCAACCATCGGACCATGGTTTGGGTCACTCGTTCCGCGGCGTCTTGTTGAACAAAATGGTCGGCGTCCGGAAGGGTCACCAACATTAAATCTTTGTCGAGCCATTTCCAAGTGTCATTGAGTGCACCGGCCAACAAGGCTTTGTCCTTGAGTCCGTGAAACATGAGTACCGAACATTGGACTTTTGGTCCAGGATCGCTTGGAACGGTATAGGGTTGTCGTGGGTAGTTGGCTTTGTAGTAGTTGAGCATGCCAGCCATGCTGGAACGCTGGAGGGCCTGCAGGTACTTCGGTTTGGCCTCTTCATCCGTCACCCAGCCGATCAACGCATCGGGTTTCATCATTGAAACAGCGACGTCCGACTGGAAGAAGCGAGCGTACTCGCTGTTCTGCTGTTGCTCCGGATTGTTGGCCAACTCCCGCATGAGGCCATTGGGATGCGGAAGGTTCAAAATGACCAAGCGTTCGGTTGCTTCGGGATGCTTCATTGCGAATTGCCAAGCCACCATGCCGCCCCAGTCGTGACCGACGATGATCGCAGATTCCTGTCCGAAATGGCGCACCACATTCCGCACATCACTTACCAGACGGTCCATCGCGTAGGCTTCGACTCCCTCAGGTTGATCGCTGTAGTTGTAGCCGCGTTGATCGATGGCCACGACTTGAAAGTGCTCGGCCAAGGCTGGCATCTGTTTCCGCCACGTGTACCAGTAATCAGGAAATCCGTGGATGAGGACGATCAACGGACCTGACCCGAGCGTCACGTAATGGATCTTGAGATCCCCCGATTCCGCATAGCCGTGCGTCCCGAGCCCATCCTCCGCAGGTTCACCTGCCTCAGGTCGCTCGGTCTGGCCCCAAGCGAGAGGGGTGCCAAGCATGACCGTACCAAGCAAGGTAGTACCCAGTATCATTCCAACGATCCCAGCTGAAACACTACGCATTCGGCGCATGATGCATTCCTCCGTTTAACGGTCTTCACCAATCACTAGCGCCCCATTTTCGTCTACCGGACAAATAGTAGGGGCTGGGAGACCGCGCGTTCGCCCGCGATCACGCGTTCAATTGTAACGCGTGGTCGTCATGTTTTGATCGTTTTCAAGGTTATTGGTCCCCAAACGGAAAACCCGCCAGTCGTTTAACCACAGAGGACACAGTGTTACACAGAGAATTCAAAATACGCCGGAAGATTCCTCTGTGCTCTCTGTGCACTCCGCGGTTAACTGCCCGTGTTGTGCGACTACCAGCAATTCCAACTGAAAGCTTCAGGTCCTTCAGCAGGATGCTCGGCGGACAATTCGGCTTGGGTGGGCACAGGCCCGAGTTCTTCGAGATGCTTCCCAAACCGTATCGAAAAGCGATCGAAAGACTAGAGGTAGCGAGCTCGAACGGGTGGATTGGAGAGGCCATTGAGTTCAACGGCTCGATTCAGAGAATGCATGTCGTTGATTGGACGGAAGTCAAAGGCGGCCGACCGAGTCAGCACAAATATATCATCGCCAAGCTTGAAAGCTGGATGGTGTTTATTGGAATCAGCAAGGTTGGAGATCCTAGTTGCTCTCGGAATCGCGTCGGCAAATTGGTTTTCGTCGTATGCGTATGCGAACCAATGCAGATCCGATTCAGAAATTGAATCGACGTTTGCGTAGACGGCTGGATCGGTGTCGAGCCACCGGACGTAAGTCTGCGGCGACATTTCGCACGACCATTCGTAGAGAAACCAGCCAACCGATCCGGCCGAAGCAACGAATCCAACCAAAACCATGGTGGCGAGAATTTTGACTGCGAGTTTCATTAGTTGAGCCAATTAACGACGGGCATCAGCGAGCCCGATCCGATGACTCACCGAAAGTCAAAACGGCCGATCGTGGGCTTCGTGTTCAAGCCATTGGTATGCCCGTCATGGGCATTGGTTTATGGGGTTCAAGTCCCCTGTGCGAGTTAGGAATTCCAAGGAGATCAGTATACCAAAAGACCACCCTTACCCGATTTCGTCGACCGGCCTATGCGCTGAAACGCTCACCATGCCGGTCGAGGTCAACCATGAATGTAAATCACGGCAGTCGAGCGAGCAAAGACGGGAAGCGCCTTTCGTAGCCGCAAGTAGTAGCACTGTTCAGGGAGTGAATTACCGAGTGATTTGCGATGTTGAGTTTTCCCTAGATGCCGCTGCTGAGCTTTTGCGAATCGCGGAAGTAGTTGGATTCGCGGTGTTGGTGCCGCAAGCAGCGGATGCAATCCGTCAACAGTTGGAATATGACCCAGTGGATAAAGGCGAGTTTTTGTCCGAAGGTTTATACGACTCGACGAGCAACCTCTTCGTGCGTTCTTCTTGATCGATGTTGATTCGACAATCGTTTCATTCGGTTTCAACAAGATCCATTCTGGAAATAAGTCCGTTGTCCATTGTGAATCGATGGCACACGTGTTCATCGACAAGTACGGTTCCGTCCAACGTCTTCACGACCTGATGAACTGTGACGTTGATCCTTCCAGCTTCGTCAGTTTTGAATTCGACAGGTTCAACCTTTCCATCGATCTCGTTCCACTGTTCCGACCAGTATTCACGGATTGCGTCTTGCCCTTCGACGAACCCACCCTTAAAAGCGCGAGGCCAAACTACACTTTGGGTCATCAAGGCAAGCACGGCAGCAGCATCACGCCTGTTGAAGGCTGCATATGCATCACGCAGACTCTGAAGGTCAGTTTCGCTGGGCAACGTCATTTTGCTGAGTCCATCTTTTTCGGACGAAGACTGCGATCACCTCGCCGCGAAGAGAGATCTTCCGTTTCAATACGCCTCAATTCGCGGCTGAGGTGAATCGCTTGGTTCTGTTGCGTTTTCGTGAGCGATGGGGAATTCAGTCCGATACTTCACGCATGAACGGTTCCCCGCCGTCCACGCCAAATTCTATCGTAACGACAGCGCCAAGGTGTCCATTCGGTCAACGTAATCAACCAGATCATGGGCATCTTGGAGCAGCAATGACTAGAATGCGTGGCCAATTGATGTCATTGTATCGGCACTATGCGGGGGATCATCGCCAAAATACAGTTTCGATTCGCCATAGTTGTCCGTACATAGAAAAGGATCGCCAACTGCCTTGTCGTCCCTGACCATGACGGCCAGAAACAGAAAGTTCATGCAGCACTTCTCACCGCGTTCATGTTCCAGCAGCTGGCGTTTTATACCGGTATGGGATCGTTATCCCCGGATCTTCGCCAGTTATCCCGGTCGAGGCAAGCAGTTGTCGAGGTATTCCTTCGTGGCCTTGAGCAACCCGAGGCCCCCAGATTCGTTGGCCCGAAACCGGGATAACTGTTAACCACAGGGTGGGCTCCAACCGCCATTTCTGGGGAAAGCTAACGGCCGATTTCAGGTTCGAAGCGTTGACCGTGCCGTTCCAATGGGACTATAAAAGTAGGCTCGCGGGCTATTGAGTCGTTGGAGTCAGGTGTTGAATTAAGAGGCATATAAAGAGTGGATTGCGAGTCGTCTTTCGCTCCGCGAAAGTAGCGTTTCTCGA
>JBGSHV010000072.1:0-6391 GCA_041752005.1 Pirellula sp.
AGTTGAAGGTTGAACTCGCCGAGAACGCTAGCTCAATCAGACCGCGCACCAATCAATGGGCTTTGGATCAAGCGCACCGCCCAGCGAACGACCAAGATCATCGAGCCCACGCCAAGATGACCTTCCATTGTAAAAACCATCGACGTGGGCTTCGATGGATCGATTTGTTACGTCGCTCCGGGTTGCGAACGTCTAGTATAGACGTTTCGAATTGGGCGGGTTCCGTGAAAATTCATCAGCAGTCCAATCATTGTCATCGGCACCAACAAACTAATAAAGGTGGTCAAGAAGCTCGATGCTGGCCAGGGGAGATTCCTCAGGCTGTCATTCGACTCCTTCACCGCAGCGATTGTCCATAGTGAAACGGCAAATAGAGCAAGGATGACAACCGTCGCAGAAATTGCAATCTTTGGGCACATCAGGTCGCGATACGACCAAATCCCAAGCAGAACGAAGGTGGAGATCGCAAAACATCCAATAGGTACAATGGCATATTCTGCGTGTTGGTGAAATATCAGAAACTCTGCGCCTTCGGCCATACTTAATGTGCATCCCAGGAACGCACCGATCCAAGCAACAGCGAGCATTTGATTGCGACGCTTACCATTGATTGCAATCGATGTATCCATCATTGATAAAATCTCGCGGTTTGGTTTGAGGCACTATCATTGCGACGTAACGACACGGTTAACCGGGCCGCGGCCAACCAACTTTGATCTCAAAAAAACTTGCGATCCGCGGCTCCGGTTGAACCGATTGTTCGCACGGTTGCTGTGAGCGCTATGCTACGGTTGAAACTGCTTGTCGCTATTCCTCGAACGCGAAGTTGACACCAATCACCCCTTGATTTCTTTGTTGATAGCGCCTGAGTTCAACGCAATAGGATTGAATTGAGAGACCCGGCCAAGTTTCCGTGTTTGACACAGTCGGAGTGTCAGGTGGCGTTTCATTGGATTCAAGAACGCCAACAAGGCGTTCATTAGCGAGAAGACTAGTGTGTTCGGTTACGAGTTTGTCAAGTAATTCACTTTTTCGGAGTGCATTGGCAAATGTCTTAACAATGGCTTCTTTCAGTGTTTCAACGCCGTAGAACGCGATCTGGACCGTCATAGACGGCTCCAACGACTCGCCAACATGCCAGTAAGTCTTGGGCC
Source organism: Pirellula sp. (assembly GCA_041752005.1). Classification (GTDB taxonomy): domain Bacteria; phylum Planctomycetota; class Planctomycetia; order Pirellulales; family Pirellulaceae; genus JBKCUI01. The sequence continues at coordinate 1,155 of JBGSHV010000072.1, forward strand.
AATAAATCACGTCCCCCGGACGACCAGTCAGAACTACGGCACTAGAGCGCACCGCTTCCGCATTAGCCGTCCTTTTTGAAAATACATTTTCGAAAGTTGGGGGCCATGCGTAAATCGTTTTGCTGCCGTGCAGCACGAATGTGAAGTTGTCAGCATCATCGACGTGAACGCCAAAACCGGTGGATTTATAGCGACCGCAAATGACGTCGAAATCGACGCCACCTGCAGGAATGCCAGCAAAAGCAACAATATTGCCAACGAACTTTCGGTATCTTGCCCATAGCGCAGAATCCCACATGTACAAGTGATTCAGCATTACGAAGATCGAATCCGACGCGTTAGCCTGAAGAATTCTCGCGACATACTCTTGGATTCCGCGATCACTGCGGCAGGGTAAATAGGTTGCGACATCGCATGTTACCGAATTGTTGCCGCTCCAAACTCGAAACGGAATGGTGGTGCGTGGTGCTGAACTGTAGTTTTCAGCGCACGACTGAAACGTGTTAAACACTTGGCTTGGCGTCGCGAAGTCCGCAAAATCTTTGCAGCGTATGATGCATGGACGTAGCCCCCAAGCTTGCTGCAGCGCCGAGAAGGCATCGGCGGCGTGTGGTGTCACAATTGGGTCAATTGCCGTCATTGGCACTCCCGAACGAAAGAAGCCACATCGCACAGAAACAATCGCAGATGGCGGTCAGATATCGTGAGTGGCCATGGTACGTCACGATGCGTATCAACGACTCGAAACCCAGAGAATCCCTGAACAAGGTCAATGAGGGCTGGCAGGCATTGTGCCGAATCGCGGGACCACAGCGGGTCGTCCATCGAAGATACGCCGGAATGCCAGTACCAAGGTGTCGAAATTATCAGACGCCCACCATCGGGGATCGCATTGCAGAACCTGCGAATTGTCTCAGACGGCGACGAAGTCACGTCGATCATGTTCGACGCAAGCAAGCATGACATCTTCGATTGAGCAAACGGCAGTTCCGATGCGTCGGCAACGATAAATTCGAAATGCTGGTGGTTTTGTACGTTCTGCGATATTGCGCGTTTGCGAGCGGCGTGGACGCCTCGGAATCCAAGATCGCAGCCAAGGTATCCGCCCCATCCATCGTTCTCGGTTTGCGTTCGGTGAAATACGCCGCCGACGCTACACCCAATGTCAAAGAGGTATCCGGATGAACGAGCCTTTGAGATTTCCCTAAGTAAGACAGTCCAATAGCCATCTGTTATCGTCGAAAGCAAATCCACGAAACGAGTAATTGGCGTATCGTCTGAAGTGATCGACGATGGATAGTGCGAGTTCAGATATGCTGAACAATCACTCTCGTCCGGCTCCTCCGACTTGTCGAATTCGCAACCGTCTTCTGCGCACGCTCGAACGTAGTCTTCCATTTGCTGCGTGCAGTCTGCGCCGAGCATTGATTCAAAGACTGCGCTTCGATGTGTGGCCACATAATTTCGCGGGTTTGAAACCAGAATGAGCACGCCGCTCAGTATCGGAAACCGCGCTTGGCATGAAGGACACGAAACAAAACCGAACAGGACATCCGGTGCATCGCAGCCCTCTGATGTGCTCAAAGGGCCACTACGACAACGCGGACAGCAAAAAAGTGGAATGGAGTCTTTGAACATTAAGAAACGCTCAACAAAAAGCCACCCGCGATTTACGCGGGTGGACCAGAAAAAGATAACGACAACGAATCAACACCTTAGTCGTCAGAGAGAAGCTTCTTTAAAGCATCCATCAAGCCACGAGCCTGTTCGTGGTCGAGACGAACTTTGCCGGGGGTTGCTTGATGGTCGTCTTCGAGTAGAAAGCTGTCCCCATCGACACGCAGCACTGGGCACATCCCAGATTTGTGGCAAAGGAAGATTCGGTCTTCGATTTTCTTCGGTTCGGGTTGCATGCGTTTACCTTTCGAATTGAGTGAGGAAATTGTCGCGGAACGGGTGGTGCATTGTGATTATCGGAATCAATGCGGCTTGCGTCAAGAATCGGTAAGAAGTCTGGTGAGTGCGAACGTTTGCATTGACCGAGGGCGAGGAGTTGACTCAACGCAAGTCAGAGCCGAGTGATCGAGCCCTTCGGTCCAATGCTTGGTTCGCCAATTTCTTGTTCAGCGGGAACCAAAGAGCGAATTGCCTCAGGTGCCAAGTCAGCACCGTTGGGCCAGCAGACAGTTTTGCAGAAAGGATCGAGGGTGAACTTCGCGAACATGTTTGGATCAAGGAGTGGTTCGAAGACCGGACCTGACAGCAGTGGCCGCAAATCAACCGTCGCATCACAACCATCACTAAAAGTGACGAAAAGCGAAGCGGGCCCGGCGAGTTCTGCGTGGAGAATATGTAAAATCATCGCAATCAATCCAAAGGTTTAATTGGAAGTAAAGGCTGCTGCGCCTGTGCAAGAGCCCAGTCCGCGAGCAACGCGTCGCGTTCAATCTCGCACCATTCAGCCACGAGTTTCGCCGCACTTGGTGGAAGTCGTCCTTCCAGTATTCTACCGGTGCTGATCTCGATGATCGCTTCCGACTCACCGTAGATTGCATGAAAATGCGGTGGGTTGTGGTCTCTGTAGTAAATATAGACGGCGATACCGTAAAATTCGGAAATACGTGGCATAGCTGCAGTATAGCGGATAATACCTCGATAGGCGAACGTCCACGATCACGGGGCGGCCGTGATCGACTTTCCATTCAAAACCGACGACGACGGCCGCTCCCGTGCATCGTTTTGTTCGCCGCTTTGGACGGTCGTCCACGCAAAGTTGCCCCACATTGTAGCAAAACAGAAGTCGAATCCTATCACTCGCCAATGAACGTTCCATCGGGAGCCATGATGAACGAATCCGTAGCGTCGGGAGTGAAGACGGGAATGAAGCCCAGCATTGGGCGTTGCGGCGCGGTCGTGATGTCAGCGCAGACTCGAACGTTACCGCCTCGTTTGTCATCCCAGAAAACGTTGAATTCGAGTTGGTATTCGGTGCCGTCGTCGAACACGCCTTCCGTGTGGCGTAGACAGTCATGTGCCTTGCGGGTTCGATCGATCTCCGCAACGAGAGAGTCGTACGTCCACGTACGGAAATCGGCAAGGTGCTCGGCAAGAAGCACCCGTTTTTCGTCAGCATCCATTTCAGCTCGGCGAACGTTGCCGTTCACCCAGCCCGCGCGATGAAGGTATCCATTTCAAAAGCACCCGATCGCGGGCTTGGGTGCAACGGTTGGTTCTACCACATTATTCTGCCATGCACACTTCGGTGATTTCCCAATCCCGAAGCGTAACGAAATAGCCACGAAATTCAGGGTCGCCGTCAACCCGGTAGGTTAGCTCGATTGTGTTCGACTCATTGTACAAGTTAATGCCAATGTGAGTGACCAGCCGGGCGCATAGTTCGTCGGATGTTTGAATCTCGGGGTGGCATCTGACAAGCGCCGAACGAATGTCAGGCCATATATTGCGATGACACGACGGAAGTTCACGAAGGAGTTGGCGCTGCTGTATTGTTGGACCGTTTTCATCCGCGCAAATATGAATGTGTGCGGATTCGAGTGGTGGGGCATCGAAGGCAATGTCGGCGTCCCACGAATCGATGTAGTAATTGAGCGTTCCTAATTCAGTGTCATCAATCGATTTCTTGGGGCTGCCGGTCATGCCACTCGGCGCATCGTATTCACCCGGTGGAAGTATTCGAATTGTGATTTCGTCACCAACGGTGATGTGGGGCGACGGCCACGCCGCATGATATTGGCGATCCTTCGATCCGTTGAACATTCCGAGTCCACCAATTTGCAGATCGTGGCTCAACTCTTGTTGGGCATGCTTGACATAGGTCACGCCCACAGTGAGGACACCGTCGCCAGTAATCCCAGAGATGCAGACACGTTCGCCGTTCTTCAGTATCTCAAAGCGTGTCGACATTTCGCGAGCAGATCTTTCTTGGTGGCAGAACGGCAGCCATAACCCAGTCGCCGAGATTGAATTTGATGTAAGCAAACGCGCTATCGGCGACTTGGGTTCATGGCTTGGTTCGTGCCTAGTATTGTCAAGCGAACAAGAACGTTCCGACAGACCTTCACAGCAATGGCATAGCAGTCCCGCAAAACACACCAGTTTCTTCGTACTTCACGATTCGCGTCCAGAACACCACCCAGATTGTAAGCGATTTACCGAAAGTCCCGGACCCCGAACGTAGGCCGTTAGTAGTGAGTGCATTGCTCGTCCATTTTGATTTTACCACAAATGGTGCCGGTACCGAAATCGAGTTGAGTTCTACTTGGCTGCTGGTTGGGCCCAAGCCGCACTGAGTGAAGTAATCTACGTGCCGACGTTGGACAGCTCCCGGCCCAAATACAAACGTTGCGGCCCAAAGGAAGACGTACAGTCCCACAGTGAAAAGTGCGACACGTTGCCAACGATTATGTTTGGTCAAAATTGACATTGTGTTCGAGGATCCCTTCAAGTGCACGAACGACACGGATCACCAAGTCGCCGGAGTGATCTCTCCATTGTCAAAACGCACCGTTCGGCGACTTTGGTGCATCCGATTGTTCGTTGGACTGTGCGCGCCGCGTGTGAACGTACCATTTCCAATCGTCCGAACCGGATGCCAAGTCGCGTTCGAAATCTGGGACGCTTTCGGCGGGGAGCAAGTATTCAATATTGTCGACTCGGATTGAATATAAGATATCGTAGGTCCGTGACACGTATTCAGCAACAGCTCCGTCAAGCATGATCGCACCGTCCGAGATCTCTGCAATCCGTGTCAGCTCGCAACCACCGAAACAGCCGCTGGTCGAGAATTGCACGTCATATTTTCCATCCGCCCGTTTGGCGAATTTGAATGTCGTGTGGTTAAGTCGACGCCTCGTAGTCCATTCACCACTCAATGCGATGTCGGTGGCAATCAGTGAAGGGTCTGTGAAAGTGGGAACGCTCGAAGGTTTCCAGTTTCGGGCACGGCGTTCAAGGCTGCGCCGTGTTGAAGTGGCCGAGTCTGGAATGAAGATGAGACCGGCAAGGATTGCCAGAACCGCAATCATCGTTAAAGACTCGATAATCGTGGATCTGCGGAGTCGCATCGGTATTTTCCAACGAACGTTTACGTTCACCAAGCTGCGGGAGTGTACCGAGCTATGTGAGTTCGGGTGATCCGCAGGTTGGTGCAACGTGTTGTTGAACTGGCCGCTGAGGTACGTCGACAGCGGATGTCAGTCTTAGCGTTTTATCGAGCG
>JBGSHV010000073.1:0-91158 GCA_041752005.1 Pirellula sp.
TATCCGTTCACACTCCGATTAGCCGGAACGCGTTAGCGTCCGGTTTCCGTAACAATTCGAAGAAACCGGACGCTAACGCGTACCGGCTGATTTAGCTGCAAAAATGCACAATGAATATCGGGGTGTGAACGGTTACGAAAAAACCAACCTCAGCGATGAACCCATATTTCTAATCAAAGGCTGCTACCGAAGACGCGATCGCGGTAGAGCCGCAGACCACCGAGCCCGTGATAGAGTCCACCGCATTCGAGGTCTTCGTTTTTTGCTGCATCGATCATCTCGCACAATCTCCGTACGCTTCGTTCGATCCAAGGCTCTTTCAACTGCTCGCGATCCAACGCGAATGCCAACACCTCCAGCGTGTGGCCGGTCGTACCGATTCGCGTGCTGAGATCCGAACTCGTCCCTGGCCGCGCGGTGTAGTTGGTCGAGAACGTTCCGTCGGAGTTTTGATACTGACGCACGGTTGCGATGGCTTCTCGAACTTTGTCTTGTGCCGCTTGCCAGCCACCGGTGAAGCTCAGGTTGCGTCGCTTCCAGTAATTAACACTATGGGCCAAACCCATCAAGCGATGCATGCCGCCGCAGGGGCTTTCGGCTAAATCCTGCTTGGCCTCGAATGCCACGAAGGGTTCGAGAGTCCACGTGTTTCCGTCCGCTGCTTTCCATTCGTATTCGTCCGGAAACAGATTCGTCAAGGCGATGAGCGTCCAGCTGTATTCACGATAGGGATTGTTCGGGACCTCCCACTGGGCACCTCGCCCCCAATCCTCTAGCGTCAAGGTTTTGCCTTCGACCACGATGGGCAGATCGAGCGGCAAATCGGTTTGTGATAGGTACCCGAGAAACTGATCTACGTGCCCTTGGCCGACGTAACTTCCCGCCTCCACCTGAGCCCGAATCATGGGTCGCCCCGTCTTGGGATGGATCGGCCCGAGACTCAATTCCCAGCCTCGCATGCTATTGCCGGCGAAAAGGTAGTCGAAGGCGAGCACCGGCTTTTGGTTCACGAGCATGGGCAAATCGAGTCCGTAGGCGACCGCTCCGTGGGCCACTTGCCATCCCGCGTTGCGTTCCGTGGACAGCAAGCGTGAGTCGCGATTGTACGCCAACGTTTGATCGATCATCGCTTCGAGAGTTACCTCACTCGGTGCCGCCGCTGCCGAAGCCAAAGCGGTAGGATCCTGGGGCGTGCAGCCGGACAAAGGGACCAAAGAAACGGCCAACAGCATTGAACCTGTTGTCCATCGGATCCATCGTTTCACTTGCTACCTCTTTCATGATTCGTTGGGACGCGGCGGACTGTGCACAAAGTGTCAAACATTTAGGGTACGTCGCGGGTAGGGTAACTGGCTTGGCATTTCGCGGGTTGTGCACTATCGTTCACGCTCCGCAGAGAACCAATCGAAGTCATTTTAGGCCTTATTCGCATCGAGCAACAGGATCGAGGGAACGCGAATGGTGGAGTTAGGGGTCAATATCGATCATGTCGCGACGGTCCGCCAGGCTCGTCGAACGGTGGAGCCCGATCCCGTTGCGGCCGCGATTCTTGCGGAGCTGGGCGGTGCCGACAGCATTACGGTCCATCTCCGCGAGGACCGTCGGCATATTCAAGATCGCGATGTCCGGGTCCTCAGCCAGACGATCCGAACCAAAATGAACTTCGAACTGGCTTGCTCGCCTGAGATCGTAGCCATCGCGTGCGAAGTTCGACCGCATCAGGCCACTCTCGTCCCTGAAAAACGGGAAGAAGTCACGACCGAGGGGGGGCTCGACCTAAGGCCAAAATCGGCAATCCTTCAACAATCCATTGAGCGATTGCAGGCTGCAGGGGTCATGGTCAGCTTGTTCATCGATCCGGATCCCGAACAAGTACGGATCGCACGCGAGCTGCGCGTTGGGGCGATCGAGCTGCATACTGGCCAGTATGCTTCCACATCCGGTGAGGTCCAATCCCGAGAGTTGCAACGATTGATTGCTGCAGGAAAATTAGCCATCGAACTTGGATTGCGGCTGCATGCAGGCCACGGGCTCACCTACCAAAACGTCCGACCGGTTGCCTCCATTCCCGGGATGCTGGAACTCAACATCGGACACAGCATCGTGTCGCGAGCGGTTCTGGTCGGGATGCAAAACGCGGTCGCGGAAATGAAGCGACTGATCGAAACCCGCTAGAAAGGACCAATGATTAATCCTCATCCCAACGCTGACAAAAAAGCCCCTTCGGAATCGATGGTTTTTTCGGAACGATTCAAAACGACGGCGATTGCAACCGTCGCTACTCTCTCCATCGCGACGCATCTGATTCTCCGTTTCGGCTGGGGGATGAGCCCACCGATGGTCGATTGGCCTCTTTGGATCGCATTGACCGTCGGAGGAATTCCGCTCGTTCTCGAGCTGTTGTACAAGGTGGTTCGCCTTCAGTTTGGCGCCGACTTGTTGGGGGGCATCTCAATCGTCACCGCCATATTATTGGGGGAGTACTTGGCTGGCTCGATCATCGTGCTGATGCTTTCCGGGGGCGAAGCCCTCGAAGCCTACGCTCTATCGAATGCCAAAAGCGTGCTGTCGGCCTTGGCCAAGCGGATGCCAAGCATCGCGCACCGGCAACGCGACGGCAAAATCGAAGATGTTCCGCTGGCGAAAATTGCCATCGGAGACGCGATCGTGGTTTATCCCCACGAGGTCGCACCGGTAGATGGCATGGTAATCGCGGGCCATGGCGTTATGGACGAATCGTACCTCACCGGTGAACCCTTTCAGATCACCAAAACCATCGGTTCAGCAGTCATTTCGGGCGCGGTCAACGGCGATTCCGTGTTGACCATTGAGGCCATTCGATTGGCCTCCGATTCCCGTTACGCCAAGATCATGGTTGTCATGCAGGAATCCGAGCAGACGCGGCCGGAGATGCGACGAATGGGGGATCAGATCGGTGCCTGGTTTACCCCTGTTGCCTTGGCGGTCGCCTTCATTGCATGGGTTTTCACTGGTGATCCGATTCGCTTTCTCTCGGTATTGGTGGTCGCGACTCCGTGCCCACTGCTGATCTCCATTCCTGTGACGATTCTGGGTTCAATTTCATTATGCGCCCGGCGGGCGATTATCGTCAAAAGTCCTGTCGCTCTGGAACAGATCATGCAGTGCCGGACAGCCATCTTCGACAAAACTGGCACCTTAACTTACGGTGAACCGACGTTGACGGAACAACTCGTTGCACCGAAGTTCGACCGACAACAAGTGTTGACGCTGGTTGCGAGTTTGGAACGCTATTCCAAACATCCCTTGGCGCATGCCATTGTGGAGGCCGCGGAAAAGGAGCATTTGCCTTGGAGGACAGCCGAGCAAGTTCAGGAGGCACCTGGCTTAGGGCTGACTGGGACGGTTGATGGCCATCGGATCCTAGTCACAAGTCGGCGCAAAATCGATCGAACCAAGATCCAAGGGGTCGAAGACTTGCCGCCTTCGGTTGAAGGTTTGGAATGCGTAATCGCAATCGACGATCGCGTCGCAGCGACCTACCGAATGCACGATGCTCCCCGCTCCGATAGTCGTCAGTTCGTTCAGCATCTGGGGGAATACCACCACATCGATCGCGTGATGATTCTGTCCGGCGACCGCGAATCGGAGGTCCGCTATCTCGCGGATGAAGTGGGTATCAAAGAAGTCATCGCGCAACAAACGCCCGAACAGAAACTCGAGATCGTACGCCGCGAAACGGCGCGTGCCAAGACGCTCTATGTCGGAGACGGTATCAACGACGCGCCCGCCATGATGGCCGCGACCGTCGGCATTTCGATCGGCAACAATAGCGATGTCACCGCCCAAGCGGCCGATGTGGTGGTGATGGAAAACACCCTCAAACGGGTCGATGAGTTCTTGCACATCGGGCGCCGAATGCGTCTCATCGCAATGCAGTGCGCATTCGGTGGAATGTTCCTGAGCCTGGTCGGCATGATTCTGGCGGCATTCGGAATACTTAACCCCGTGAGTGGGGCGGTCACGCAAGAGGTCATCGATATTCTTGCGGTACTGAATGCGTTGCGGGCCGCTTGGCCACCCAGAATAATTTCGCACCTATAGCCAACCTTGGCCATGTACACTGCTAACCCGCCGTGAAAGACAGTATTAATGATGGCCGCATCCTGCGGTCAATGAGAGTCGCCTTTTGCTCCGCAAAAGTAGTGCGTCTCGAATAGTGTGTCTCGAATCTTTCGCGGAGCGAAAGACGACGATAAGAAACCGAGTGACGTGGTATCGCTTATTGTCGGTAGCCCTGTGGGTAACCGTTTTGATTGGTGGGAGGATAACCCGGTTGGCCTTGAGTACCTGGCGGTGGATAGCCGGGTGCCGATGGTTGGTAATAGCCGCCCTGCGGTTGCTGGGGTTGTCCCCAGCCTGTTGGGGTTGCAGGCGCTCCATTGTTTTGGGCAGGATAGTTGGCGTTGGCTGGGTAACCATTTGGATAACCGGTTTGCGGGTAGCCGGTCTGGGGATAACCCGTCTGAGGATAACCTGCCTGAGGATAGTTTTGTGCAGCCTGCTGTGTGGCTCCGACGAAATAACCCTGCGGCACTTGGGCTTGAGCGGGGTAGCCACCGTTAGCCGCGGGGGCGTTTGGATAGGTTGTTTGCCCAGAAAAAGTTTGAGGGATCCCTCGCTCTTGCTCCCAACTGTTCACACCTTCCTTGATATCTTCTACTAATTCTTTGCGAACCTCCTGAGCCTTGTCGCGATGGAAATTGAAATGGGGTTTGCCGTCCTTCCATTCCATCGTCAGTATTCCAGTGGCCATGAGAATCGAGCCAACAACCATCAATAATCGCATGCCGATGGGATTCGATGCAATGGTTCGAATCGGAGCAGGGGCAAGACTCAATGCGGACTCGAAGGCGCGCTCGCGCGTGCTTTTTGGTGATGCTTTGGCCATCCCGGTACCTTTCAACAGTTGGTTTGAGCCACGACGGTACGTGCCTCGCGCCAGATTTGTACGCATTTACTGCGAATCCCCGCAAGTGAGAAAGTTCCCCGCCGGTCTGCCGATTGGATGCCTGTACCCATCTAACCCCATCGAGATCGATCGGACCTCGAAAGCTTGTGCGATATTCTGCCAGGCTAGCACGTGACGAATGAGGGTTGCCGCCTACAATGGTGGACCGGGGTGCCGCTTTGCAGAAAGGCCATCCCCAACTTTTGAGTCTACCAACCGACCTTTCACTCCCCGGATCAACGTGACGTCGACCTCCCTCCCCATCCTGCCACCTCAGGAATTTCAACCCGATTCGGGTTGCGCCAGCGTGGGTACCAATGCTGCTGGGAGTGTGGTCTCTCGCTATTTGGACAATTTGGGTGATCGGCAGCCGCATGGACCGTTGGCCAAAGCTCCATTGCCGATGAGCATGGCGGAAGCACGGGCGCGTGGCTGGGACGAACTAGACGTTGTATTTGTCACAGGCGATGCCTACATCGATCATCCGAGCTTCGCCATGTCGATCCTCGGCCGAGTACTCGAGGCCGCCGGTTTCCGCGTTGGCCTGGTTAGCCAGCCCAATTGGCAGTCCTGCGAAGACTGGCAGCGATTCGGCCGTCCGCGACTTTTTTTCGGGATCAGCGCTGGCAACATGGACAGCATGATCAACCATTACACGGCGAATAAAAAAGTTCGCAACGACGATGCCTACTCTCCAGGCGGAAAAATTGGCTTGAGACCCGATCGCGCGACCCTGGCCTACTGCCAGAGAGCCCGACAGGCCTACAAAGGGGTTCCAGTCATCGCCGGTGGCGTCGAAGCCTCCTTGCGGCGTTTGTCCCATTACGATTACTGGAGCGACAAGGTCCGGCGCAGCATCTTGCTCGATAGCAAAGCCGACTTGGTCGCTTTCGGCATGGGAGAAAACTCAATCGTGGAAATGGCGCGTCGGTTGGAAGCCGGTGAGTCGGTTAAGGATTTGCGCGACATGCGCGGCGTCGCCTACGCCCTAGGTGCCTCGGAGGCCATCCCCGAAGACGCATTGCAGTTGCCATCCTACGAAGAAGTCGTCGCGGACAAGATCGCGTTCTCGATGGCCACCCGCATGATTCACAACGAGACCAACCCGCTCAATGCGCGTCGCCTAGTGCAGCGGCACGGCAATCAAGCCATCGTGTGCAACGTGCCGGCACTGCCGATCAGTCAGGAAGCCATGGACCGCATCTACGGACTGCCTTACACCCGCAAAGCCCACCCGAGCTATACCGAGCCGATTCCTGCCTTCAACATGATCAAAAATTCGGTAACGATCATGCGCGGCTGTTTCGGCGGTTGCACGTTTTGTTCAATCACCGCCCATCAAGGACGCATCATCCAGTCGCGATCCAAGGAATCGGTCCTCGACGAAATCCGGCAGATGTCGAACGATAAAGATTTCAAAGGCATCGTCAGCGATATCGGCGGCCCTACTGCAAACATGTACCACATGCGTTGCACCCGTCCGGAGGTGGAGGCTAAATGCCGCCGACAATCATGCGTTCACCCCAAGGTATGCAAACTGCTCGGCGTGGATCACACGCCAGTCATCGAACTGATGCGTGAATCGCGCGCATTGCCAGGTGTCAAAAAGGTACTCGTGGCCAGCGGTATCCGCATGGATTTAGCCCGCCATTCCCCTGAGTACATCGAGGAGTTGACCCAGCATCACGTAGGCGGGCACCTCAAGGTAGCTCCGGAACATGTCGATCCGGATGTGCTGTTCAAAATGCGCAAGCCGGCCAATGACGACTTCGAGTTCTTCACCGAAAAATTTAAAGAAGCTTCCGCCGAAGCAGGTAAAAAACAATACCTGATCCCCTATTTCATCGCCTCCCATCCCGGCAGCTCCATCGAATCGATGATCGAACTGGCCCTTTTTCTCAAACGAAATGGCTACAAACCCGACCAAGTCCAGGATTTCATTCCTGCACCACTCGATGTGGCCACGAGCATGTACTACACCGGCCTCGATCCCTTCACGCTCAAAGAAGTCTTCATTGCCAAGGCCCTTCGCGATCGCAAGGGGCAGCGAGCTTTGATGCAGTTCTTCAAAGCCGAAAACTATTTCGAGGTTCGCGATGCATTGCGGGAAGCCGGCCGTAGCGATCTGATCGGTGAAGGTTGTGATTGCTTGATCCCATCGAAGCCACCCAAAGACGCTATCGATCGCCGCCGCGAGGATGCCAACAAACGATTCCGCGGAGAATACGTTCATACAATTCCAAACCCGAATTCTCCTTCGGCCGCCAAACCCAATGCATCCACTTCTTCTCAAAACGGCGCCACGGCAAACAATTCCTCCCACAACAAACAAGCAGATGCGCCGAAGAAAAAGAGCGGTAAGAAAAGTCAACGCGAAAACCGGCCCGATGGAGATCGACCCGGCTTTGGATATCGTCCCGGTCGCCGGGTGTAATTGACTAGTTAGCCGAGTAGACTTGTTTCGTCCGCTGACGAAAGTCGAAATTCAAAAGAGACGCAGTTGTTGGAAGCCTGGGCGGGCGCTCTCACCTGGTCCGGATTGGGTGAGATCGCTAAGGATTCGGCCCGCCATCGCTCGGCCACTGCTCAGCGCCCCTTCGACCCCAGATGCTCGCAACCAGTCACCGCACGCCCCCAGCCGTCGATGCGAATCCCACAAACAATCCGTTTTCTTAAGATTGTCTGCTAGAGCCTCGGCTTGGGAGTAACGCCAACGATGCGAGGTGATTTTCGAAATGGCTGGCATCGGCAACTGGACGATTCGCTGCAGTCGTTCTAATAGTCTTTCTGCAACTTGCTCGGGCGCATTCTCGAGATGCTCACGAGACCATGCTCCAGTTGCGTGCACGATCCAATGCTCGCCTAGCCCTCTACGCCCTGGTTTGCTAGTCTCTCGCCCTATCCACGCAATGGTGTCATCGGATACCCAAGCACCATCGAAAGGTGTTGGCCAGCGGTCAGCTAGCGACACCATCACTACCCACTGTGGAATCATTGCGTATTTGTCTAGCGACTGTCGCCAGGAACATTCACCTGGTATCAGCGGTTCGATTTGGATCGGAGGTGTGTTCCAAACAACCGCGTCAAACCAGCCTGCATCGCTGGCTACTTGGGTGACATGGGTTCCATCCGTTGATTCGATGTTGTCGGTAGGCTCGACCATGAGGCGATACTGTTCTGCCTCGGGAACGACCGACACAACACGTTTTTGGAGCTGGACCGACAGCCCTTGCGCCAAATGTTTACCGAGGGCGTTCAATCCGATCGAACCCACCCACCGTTTTTCGGGTTGTGTGGGTCGCGTACTTCCGTCGGAGTCTATCCGAACCACCGTGCCGTTCCAGGGTTGAATAATCCCATCCTCAGCCCAGGACTCGACGTGAGGGGACCACAGTGGATCGCGAAAAACGAGGTAAGGCGGACCATGGTCTACCATGCCGCCGTCCGAGGTTCTTCGGGTCGCGCAGCGACCACCTAGCCCGCGCGATTTTTCAAAGACGACGACGTCGAGCCCATGATCCGCCAGCGTTCGCGCGCACATGGTTCCACCGACGCCAGCTCCGATAACCGCCACCCGCATCGACCGTCGCGCTATCGGACGCTGCACACGGCGTTCGTACGCATCGAGCCGAAGTCGACCTGCATGCTCCTCGGACGATCGACCACGTACTGTTCCCAAGATTCTTTGCTCAGGTTCGAAGGGGCGGTCGAACTGACCTAGACACCACAGAATTCCACCGTACGACGCCGGGTCTCGACCATCGAGCGCATAACGATGGTTGAGGTCGATCAGCAAACGCAGTGCGTGTTCGGCGTTGCGGGTCCATTGCAATAAAGCCTTGCCCCAGGTCATGCGGACGTTGTTGTGCAATTCGCCATGCCTCATCAAACTCATTTGGCATGCGTTCCACAAACGATCCTCCGTCTGCGCACGAGACAACGTTTCCCATGAAAGAATCGCCGGTCTCGTGTCTGCCTCATGATTGCTCAACGTCCGCAAAGCCCATGTGGGGAGCGTCGACACGCGATCGTGATCATGGTTGTAGAAACAATAGGTGTAAGCCAACTCGCGCCATTGAATCAGTTCATCTAGGTATTTGTCAGCCCGCATAGCATTGGCTTCGCGAGCCAGACGCATCGGGGATACCATGCCGTAATGCAGATAAGCCGACATCTTACTGCTCACGTCCGCACACGGATCGTTGCGCTTTGCAGCGTATTGCCGTATCGGCCCTGCGACGAAATCGGCCCAGCGGGCGTACCCGGCATCGGTTCCTCCCAGGGTATCAGCCACGGGGGCAACTCCGTGATCGATCGCGCAGCCCGCCACGAGTTCGCCCAGGTCGATTGAATCCAAATCGACGGGAACAAACGGCAATGGACCGTCATACTCGGAAGCATCGGACACCTCCGTCGGCCAGGGACGATCGATGCGTGCTCGAACCATCTGCTTGGTCGCATCGCGAAATGCAAAAGCCCGATCGTACGAGCGTCCGATCTGCTGCATCGGAACAATGCAGGCAGTGTCAACAGCCAGAATGGGTGAATGTACGCTGGCGATGAGTCGCCGTATCCAGCGACCTGTAGGTTCGCCAGGAAAGTCCTCCGTGATCAAAACACTGGCCTGTCGCGCTACCTGTAAGAGTGCTGGAATCGCGTCATCCGAGGTCTCAACATGCAGTACGTAGCGTAACCCCAATTCCCTGTATCGACGTTCAAGCTGCTTCGCTCCTTCCAACTGAAATCGATGATGCCGATCGGATGCGAAACAGTAGGTTTGACTCAGCCCTTGATAGACCAGAAGCGGTCTGGACAAGAACGAAGCGAGTAGTCGAGCCACGTCGAGGGCCGGATTCTCATCGACTCGCTGTGCATGATGCGTCCAATAGACGATCGGTCCCGGGCTCGGTCTGCCCGCTTTGGCTCCCGATAGCTTGGCAGCGCCGCGTAGCTGATTGCCCTGCAGGTGGCGAACGCGTTCCGAGAGATGCTCCGGCAACGCGGAAAGGGCTTCCTTCAGGTCACTGGGCAATGCCTGGGGCTGGAAAGAACGGGGCATTTTGAATTCCGGTTGAGCGACGAAGCTGAACTCTTTCCGCTGCGTCGCAACCGAAGCAGCCCTTAGGATTCGGGTCGATAAATCAATCGACCGCAACTAGAGCATGTTATCGGGTTGCCAAGTCGCAATTGGTCGATGGCCCGCATGGTCAGGCCGGTATTGCAGCCGCCACACGACTTGTCATCCAAGGGGGCCATGGCTTCGGGCCCGCGAGACTCGACGATGCGTCGGTAGGCGTCGATGAAATCGCCAGGGATGTCCGCTTCGGCCACAGTTAACTCGGATTCGGCTCGAGCGAGATCCCCGCCGAGTGAAATC
The DNA here is from genome assembly GCA_041752005.1 of Pirellula sp. GTDB lineage: Bacteria > Planctomycetota > Planctomycetia > Pirellulales > Pirellulaceae > JBKCUI01. The sequence goes on from JBGSHV010000073.1 coordinate 10,368, forward strand.
AAACGTTCCCGGATGCGTGTCTCCGCCTTGGCAGTGTCCGATTCGGCGGTCGCCAGCTTGGCTTCCAAGTCCTTCAATCGCACCTGCAAACCGTCGATGGCCTCGAGCACTTCCAGGATCTCATCCGACAGAACGTTGTTGGCTTGGTTATCTGCTGCCAATTGATCTTTGACGGCTTGGAATTCGCGATCGTTTTTAGCCCCGTTGAGTTTCCCTTGCCATTCAAACAATTTGGCCTCGCGTTCACGCTGCAATAGCTGCTTGCGATCGGCCTCCATTTTCTTCTGTTTGATCGCGTCTTTGCATTGCGACACCGCGTCTTTGGCCGACTGCAATTGGTTCAGCGCGGTCTGGATTTGTTTCGGTCCTCGTTCGATCTGCGACTTCATGTCCGCTACACGTGAGATCAATTCGTGCAGTCGACGGAGAACAGCGTCGGAAACAGGCATTTTCAAAATCCAATGCGTTACGAGAGAACTTGCGGACCACAAAATGTACCCGCAACCGTTTGTTCAAACCAGCCGCGATTTTTGGTATGTTACTGTTGAAATGGAGTGGGGAAACATCGATTCACAGGAGACGCCCATGAGCCGCAGGAATAGCAAACAAACGCAATGGAAATGGATCATTCTAACCGGTCTGGGAACCGCTTGTTGGAGCAGCTGTGGCTGGTCGCAGCAACAATTGCCACGAACCGGCTGGGGAGATTCTGAGCAGGCAGAAGTGGCCACTGCACCGGTCGCATCGGATGTGCAAACGATCTACGACCGCACGGGTTCCGCGACCAGCGTGAGCGATTTGACGAGCATCATCGAGACCTGCCGGAACATTGCGGGTGACACGACCCGATCGCCCGAGGAGCAAACGTACGCAAAAAAGACATTGAGTTGGGCCGCAAATCGACGAGGAGAAACCCGTTCGGATCTGGCCGGGGAACTGGTCCAGAAACAAAGGATCGATGAAGCCTTGAAACTGGATCGAATGGCGTTGAATGATTTCCGATTGGCCATCGAACACGATGCGAGCCGCTGGCGTGCCCACCACAATTTGGGAGTCGCACTCGCGTTGACTGGTGACTCGCAGAAGGCCATGGAATCGTTTAGCACGGTGCTAGATCTCCAACCGCAGTTCGTCGATGCCTTGGCCAACCGCGGCGAGCTGGCGATGCAGCTGGGCGATGTCGCGGCTGCCCTTGCAGATTTCGATCAAGCCCTGGAACTGGCCTCGAAAGATCCTGCACTGTATTCGGCTCGGGCGCGTGCCAAGTCCGCCAATGAAGATCTCCTAGGGAGTTTGGCGGACTACGCAACCGCCATGGAACTGGAACCAGAGTCGAGCGATGTCGCAACGTCGTATGCGGACTGTTGCCAATCGCTGGGTCGATGGAAGGAAGCCGCTGCGGCGTATCAGAAAGCCATGAAACTGGCCCCCACCAACCCTCGCTCACTTCAAAATGCGGCTTGGATGATGGCTACCTGCCCAGACGAAACGTACCGCGATCCCGACGCAGCGTTACGGACCGCTCAACGTGCGATCGATGCGACGGAGGGGGAACCGGGAGTGCATCGACTTCAGGTGCTCGGTGTGTCCCAAGCGGCCGCCGGAGATTTTGCATCGGCCATCGTCACGCTGGACGACGCCATGAAGCGCACGACGGATTCAGGGCTACGCAAGGAGATCGCCATGCAGCGTGCCCTATTCCAGCGCAAACGTCCTTACCTGCAACCCCAATAACACACGTCATCGACACCCTGCCCTGTCGACCCGTAGCAACGACAACCCGCGCTAACGGAACGTGGCAATTCTAGAATGGTAGCGCAAGGCGTGGCGCTTGGTCGAAACAACGCCATGCAATCAAGCAGCTTTGCGTCGTGCCGCATCGAATCGTTCGGCGGGAATGATCCCATTCCGTCGGGCAGTTTTTTCCGCAATCTGATCCGCGATTTCGGTGCAGACCAACAAGGCTCGAGCACCGTCGAGTCCTGAGACGCGCGGCGCTTTGTGATGTCGAATGGAATGAATAAAGTCAGTGTGTTCGAGGGCGATTGCGTTGTCAGGTGTGGGCACCAATGCTTCCTGCTGGAGCCAGCGTGAAAACAACTCGTCCTTAACCGTCAACCGTTCTTGGAACGGAAGTTGATCGGCTCTTAGCTGCCCCCCCGCAACTTCAGGATACGGTTGCGTTCGATGGGCCGTACCGCTCGCAAAGTCGACATCGAACCAACGCGAGTCGCAGTGGATCTCCATGCACCGAGCGGGGTTCGCGGCCAGGCGGGACGCCCGAACGTGGGCACTCACACCGTTGCGAAAGACCAAATCGGCGATGGCGAAATCCTCATGATCCCCGAGGACACATCGACCGGTCGCGCGTATCGATTGCACCGGGCTGTCGACGAGACTCAGAATCAAATCGATGTCGTGGATCATGAGATCCAATACAATACCGATGTCGGTACTGCGACCTGTGTAGCTTCCCTCGCGGCGAGCTTCGATGTGTTGGATTTGGGTAGGGTCCAAAGTCGATCGGACTTCGGTCCAAATGGGATTGAAACGCTCGACATGTCCAACTTGTAGACGTAGATCGTTTCGATCCGCTGTTCGGATCAGCTCATCGGCTTCGTCGACGGTCGAAGCGATCGGCTTTTCGATGAATGCGTGAATGCCGTTGTTGAGGCACCACATCGCGACGGAGTGGTGCAATGTGGTGGGTGTGGCAATCACTGCCGCGTCGATGTGTCCGGCGAGTGATGCGTGTTCGGCGCGCGTGGTTAGTCCTAGGTTGGACTCGATTTGCATCCGAGTGACTTCGATCGGATCGCAGACCGCGACCATTTGAACATCCTCTCGAGCTGCCAGCAATTTTGCGTGGATCCGGCCCAGATGACCACCGCCGATGACGGCGATTCGTAAACGATCTCGACTCGATTCCTTAGTCGAAACCCCTGCATTGTGTGCTTGCACCATGACTGCCTACCCTGCGAACCGTCGAGTATGGACCGATCCCTTTACGCTGCTGCCGAACGGCGATCGCGGCCGCGTCCGTGTCGACCTTCTTGAGAGTTGTCGATGAACGCGAACAGCACCTCGAGTTCCGGCAGCAAGATGCCATCGGTCTCAAGGATTTCACGGGCGTGCTTCATTCCTACCTTGGACCGGTACAACAACTTATGGGCTTCGCCGATCGCGCGGATCGCAGCCGTACTAAAATTCTTGCGCTTGAGGGCCACCACGTTGACGCATCGCGGACGGGCTGGGAATCCCTCAGCCAGCATGTACGGTGGTACGTCTTGTAGCACGCGCGACAAACCGCTCACGAAGCTGTAGCAACCGATGGATGCGAAGTGGTGGACCGCAACCCCTCCGCTGAGCGTGGCATCGTGTTCCACCCGCACATGGCCACCCAACATGACGTTGTTGGCCGTAATCACACGATCTTCGACGACGCAGTCGTGCGCGATGTGGCTGTTGGCCATGAAGTAGCAGTTGCTGCCGACGGAAGTGATGCCAAGATCTTTTTCGGTACCTCGGTTTACCGTAACGCACTCGCGAAAGACGTTGCAGTCGCCGATGACAACCTGCGTCGGTGATCCTTGGTAAGACAAATCCTGTGGATCAGCCCCGATCACGCACCCAGGAAAGAATCGATTGTCGCGGCCGATCGTTGTATGTCCGGTCAGCGTGACGCCGTTCTCCAACCGAGTGCCGCGACCGATTCGGACATTGGGTCCGATCACGCAATGGTGACCGATCCGAACATCATCATCGAGTTCAGATCGAGGATCAACCACTGCGGTATGAGCGATGATGGTTGGCATGTCGTGAATCCACTCTCTATCGTGAAATCATATAAAAAATACGAAACTAAGCGGCTCGACTCCAATGGCGTTCGCGCGAAGCGTGCATCGCCATCAATCGTTCTGCCAACCGGCCATTCAGGTTATGTCCACTGCGATGAGCGCTGATCACGCCGTGGATACGTACGCCACACAGGGCGATGTCACCGACCAAATCGAGTAATTTGTGTCGCGAACACTCGTCAAGGAAATGCAGTGTGTTGTCGATCGGACCGTGAGTACCAAATACGAGCAAGTCGCGATAGGTCACATGCGAGGCGATTCCGCGTCGCTGCAACTCCTTGGCGTCGGACTCGGACAGGAACGTGCGAGCCGGTGCGATACTGTTTATGAATTCATTTGCATTGATTTCGAACATCGACGAGCTGGATGGAATTGGACTGCTAGGCCCGAAATCCAAATGGTAAGCCATCGATAAACCGGGCGAACCGCTAGGTGTTGCTAAGACGCCGCATTGCGTATCACCCACGCTCAACGTGTCCTCAATGGTCAGCACTTCGGCCAATTCCGATTGCACGGTAACACCCGCGTTTTGGATGGCCAATGCAAACGGCAGAGCACTACCGTCCATGCCAGGCATTTCAGAGCCATCGCACTCGACAATGCAGTTGTCGATTTGCATTCCATACAAAGCTGCCATGACATGTTCGACCATCTCGACCGAAACTCCGTGGCACTCGAGCCTGGTACGAAGATTGGTATCCACTCGGTACGAAGCCAGAGCTGGAATGCTCGGACGGGTCGTCAAGTCGACGCGGCGGAACACGATGCCGGTGTTGGTCGCCGCTGGCAAGAGCGAGACCGTGACCGGTTCGCCCGACCAGTAGCCGCGGCCGCTGACACGGGCGATATGGGCAATCGTCTGTTGGTAGGGAATGGGTTGCATCGTAACCGCTGAGTCCGGTGAGAAGTTCATCGCGTCGTTAATCAGCAGGCGTGATTACTTACGTTGGTTGCCGCTGATTGGCGATGCGAGTTGCGTGCCACCACTGTTACTGGATGTGGCGGGTGCGCTGTTGTTGGCCGGTACGTACTGCTTGAGCATGGCGACCACGGTATCGGTCAGATCGTGTTGTGGATTGAAGTAGATGACTTCGCGATCCAATCCCATCGGAACGGTTTGCGGCTTCTTGGGATTCATGTTCGAAATCTGCTTGCGGCTGTAGCGCACGACCAAATCGTACTTGTAGTAAGTCGCAGCTCCGGTGACGGCGCCGACGATTTGGTTGTAGGTGTCGAGGATCAACTTGGCCTGACGCTCGCCAAACTCTTTTTCTTTGTTGATGACGTCCAGCCGCATTTTGCTGTCCTGTCCGACCAACGACTCTTGCTTCTGTTTGAACTCAGCCGAATCGGGACTGAGCGCACCGTTGAGCTGCTCAGCTTCCGAGGCCAGTTTCTTGCGACGGGCTTCGAATTCTTCCATAGTCTTCTGATACTCGGCCTTCATGGCCTCCATCTGAGCGATGAACGTTGGATGGTTGTCCAACACATGGTCGATATCGACCACGGCGATGGCGGTGGTCTGAGCCTGCGGCGTTTGGGCCCCAATTTGGGCGAATGCGGCCGAGCAGCTAAAGAGGGTCAGAACGCAGAAAACAGCAGTACGAATTCGGAACAGCACTTTTGAGCACTCCATTGCTTGCGGTTACCTGCTTCGTGCAGGCCAAATCCTACGATTGCCTATAGGGCATAACGATTTGCGAATTCGAACAAGCCAGTCCGCCGGTTATCCTAACCAGCGGACCTGCGACCTCTTCAAAATCCGTCGCGGATTCTGACGAAAAGAAAATCCTGCGTAAAGAGCGATCCGAGTGATTCTAAGAACCAATCTCCGACTGAATCACAATTTTTTCTTCGCCACGCTGGACTTCTACTTCGAGCACATCCCCTGGCTTGAACTTTAACAATGCTTCGTCCATCGCCTCACGACCATCGATTTCCTGGGAACCGATCTTTAGGATGCGATCTTCCGGCAGAATGCCAGCTTTCTTTGCCCAACCACCTGGCATGACGCGATCGATCACCAGTCCAGGCACCGATTGCTTGATCCGGACCCCCAAACGTACGCGCGTCGTGGTGCTCTTGAGGAAGTAAGGACGATCCGGAGCGCTCGCGATCCGATCCGCCATGAAGGTCACCATATCGACGACACGTCCGATTCCGTTGACATTGATCTTGTCGAAGTCATCGCTGGGGCGATGGTAATCCGGATGGAAACCGGAAAAGAAATGGTAAACCGGAATGCCCTTCATGAAAAACGATTGGTGATCGCTCGGACCAACTCCTTCCGGCTGCCGTTTGATCTCGAACGCGGTCGCTTCGTTGGCTTCGGTCAGCAACGCATCAAACTCTCGGGCTGTTCCAGTTCCGTACACGGTTAACTCGTTGTTGGAGACGCGGCCCACCATGTCCAGATTGAGCATGGCCACGGTTTTTTCAAGTGGAAAACGGGGATGATTGACGTAGTATTCGCTCCCCAGAAGCCCTAATTCTTCACCGGAAAAGGCAATGAACAGAAGGCTGCGGCGCGGCGTATCGGCGGGAATGGTTTTGGACATTTCGGTCAAACGACGTGCAGTTTCGAGCAAACCAACCGTACCCGAAGCGTTGTCGTCGGCGCCGTTATGAATTTCGTAAGTCCCCGGGGCCAGCGATCCGGCACCTCCCATGCCGACGTGATCAAAGTGGGCCCCGATCACGACCAACTCATCGCTTAAGGAACCGGATCCAGGCAAATACCCCAAAACGTTGTACGACGGGATCTTGGAAGACGAGATGTCCGTTTGTCCGGCCAGCGACCAACCGGTCATTTCAAACGATCGGGGCTTCAAATCACCATCGATTTCGGATTCGATGGCGGAGAGTGATTTACCGAACTGCTGGAGCCAAGCTTCGGCCACACTGCGACTTACGAACATCGTCGGGATCGTATCTTCGGTGGCGGCCCGACCTGCCCCTGTGACTGGCAGCAACGCACCTGGATTCGGCTCTTCGGACGAAGTGTCGTTGACTAGGATCAAGGCAGCCGCACCGTGTTTGGCAGCGTTCTCTTCTTTGGACGTGAAGAAGGCATAATTGCTGGGGTCCGTACCAGCGAAAACGCTGTTCGGGTCATTGGCTTGCGGTTCTTTACGAAGCACCAAAACGACCTTGCCCGTCACATCCAAGTCCGCGTAATCGTCGTACTGGATCTTGTCGTCGTTGGCCGTTATCCCGTAACCAGCGAAAACCAAGGGAGCATCGAAGGTTCCATTGGAGCCAAGGCTCTGCGGTTGGAATTGTTCACCCTTCGTCAACACAATGGTCGCGCCGTCGGGCTGTTTCACCGTCAAATGGTTGGTTTCGGAGGATGTACCCGGAGCACCGTTGAGTTGAAATTCCTGGAAGGGCTTACCATCGAATAAATCGGTCACGAGTCCTAGTTCGTTGAACCGTTCGGCGATGTACTCTGAGGCCATTTTCATGCCTGGCGTGTCTGCCGATCGGCCTTTGAACTCGTCGGATGCCAGATGCGAGATGTCCTTGAAGATTCGAGCTTCGGCAGCGTTAAAGGCTGTATTGGTTTTCGCGGCCGAGCCGTCATCGGCGATGCCACGCGTCGATCCGAATACAAGCAGAATCGAGAATCCCACCAGACAAATGCAGAGAATTCGAGGGGCGTGGATACGGGACAAACGATCCATATAAAACATCCGTTTGGAATTGAGGTCAGGACAAAAAAATCAACGCGGCTAAGATCTGGGTTAGCTGAGATTCGAGTGGACCGTCTCTAGTGTACAGTGCCCGCATTTTACCGTCATGCACGGGCGACAGCGTTTTTCTTCATCGAGGAACCGATCGGGGAAGTTGGATGAAGTTGGATAGAGACGAGAAGCGGGAGAGACCGTTTGCCGAATTTTGGAATTCGAGTAGACTGACGCGACGTCGAGTCGCAAGACTCAACAGAAATCGGGCCGTAGCGCAGCCTGGCTAGCGCGCTACCTTGGGGTGGTAGAGGTCGTGGGTTCGAATCCCGCCGGCCCGATTGCTAAAAACCCTTGGTTTCCAAGTGATTCCAAGGGTTTTTTCGTTTTCTGTGATCGCGTTTAGACGGCGTTTGAATTGCCCTGGTCCGCGTCACAACATTGTGCTCTTTTGCGTTCGAGAACTCGGCCAGCCGCTGTGCGGCTAGAAAGTGGAGTTGAGAAAGTAGTAAGTAGAGCGGATTTGGTTTGGAGAAAGATGATGCGACATGACCCCGTAAATGGCCATTTTGCGGCAAGTGCGCGGACGTGGAGACAGTTGTCGCTCGGAAGCAAGTCAGTTTCCGGCGAGGGATTTTGGTCTCTATCGACAGATTTATGTCAGCGGAAAACGTTTCTGGTTAGCGATGAGATCGAAATGCGGATCGGTCGTGAGAACAGCGCAGTCGTTTCTGAGCGCGATGGCGGCGATTGCAAGGTCGGTCAGTGGTAGGCGATGCCCGTTAGAAACAAGTTGCCGACCAAGTTTCGCAGCCGCTCGCCAGTCGTCCCAAGTCGACTCGAGGTCATGCAAACCCTTTAGTGACGATGCAACCCAATCGGCTTGCTCATCTCGGCGAAAGCCCTGCAAGATCTCTGCCACGATCATTCCGGTCAACGCGGCAAGATCGTCATCAAGCAGAGGATCAACGATGCTGCGTACGTTGGACTGCTTTCGATTGAAGAATCCAACCCAAATACAAGTATCGATCAAAACGAGCTCACTTCGAGAGATTGTCATGTTGATTGCCAATCTCAGCTTTCTCCAATTCACGCCAGTTATCGAGCATTTCAACTTGACCAGAAAGTTGCTTGAGTCGCATTCGGCGTGCGTAGCGAACGTAATCTCGCATCGCTACACGAATCGCTTCCGTCGAATCACTCTGCTCGGTCAGTTCACGTAGCTCGGCTAATTCCTGCTCTGATAGTTCGATCGAGGTGACCATAACACTTTCCACTCAGGAGTCTTTGGGAGAAAACCAGAAGCCGACAGTATAGTCGTTCCAGACTTTACTTGAGCAGCTCCGAGCCACAACATTGTGCACTTTTGCATTCGAGAGAAAAACAAAAAAACAACAAAAAACAAGGACATGCATTGCGTGATGTCCGGATGCGTCACTGAAATGCTTGCTTGGACGGTCGATAGACGTGGTTGTGGGATCCAATGTCGCTTCTTGGGCCTTGTTGCAACAGTTGGGCGTGCTTGTAGAGGCCTTCATGATGCACTTTGGCCCAGGTTTGCGCGTACCGTCATCGCAGAGTGGCTTGGGAGAGGTCGCGTGGTCAAGAGCTTGGCGTGCTAGCGGATCGCTTAGGCCGTGTTCGCTAGCTGCTTCAACCCTAGCTTCCGCGCGATGCAGCGTAACGTGGCTCGCGTTGCGGACATGAAGCTGCCATAGAAGCGATGGCTGGTCAATAAATTGGTCACGCGCGCCAGAGTGCGATGGGCATCCATTTCCAGTCGGTCAAAAATCGATTGAACATCTTGCGTGATATTGGCTTTGCCATCGCGTACCGAGCGGCTTATGCAGTCGACCAGCATCAAGTACTGGCCAACGGTGAATCCTGCCTTGATCCCTTCACGTTTGGCACCCTGCTGACGGCGGTTCTCGATTGGGACAAGCCAGTGATCGTCCTCGAGCCCTTCACTGACTTGCTGGGCGGCCACGCTTCCATTGCGAATCTGCTGGACGTCTTGCAGTCGGCCTGCGGCCACGACGTGCTCGACCCGTTCCTTAATCGACGTGTGCGGGGATTGTTCGGGCAGGGGAACGATACCCGCAGCGACAGGATTCAAGTCAATATAGGCAGCGACCGTGAGAATCGACTCCTCGTCGAGGATGGCGATGGATTTGAAGCGGCCTTCGAAAAATGTGCCACGGCAATGCTCCTCACGGTTTGCTTTGCGTGAGAGGGGTTCTTTCAGGCATTTCATGAACCAGCTCAACGAAGCTAGTCGGGAGCGCATCTGCTCAACCCAGTCGTGATTGTCGGCCAAACGCTGCAAGTCGGCTTGGGTAGGTGCGACAGGGACTCGATTCACGCGAGGCGGAAAAAGGGTCAGCCAGCGGCGTGCGACTTCCATGGGTGTCCAGGCTTGGGCGACCTCGGGATCGATCCGCATGAGAAGGTGGAGATGGTTGTCCATCAGGCTGAAACCAGCGACGGAGACGGCGAAGATGGCGTCCAGTTCCTTGAGCCGACCATTGAGCCAATCCTTTCGGTCGAACTCATGGTTCTCGGCAAATAAGAACGCGCGGCGAACGCAGCGAGAGATGCAGTGGTACCAGCGTGTAACGCTAGGATCGACGATCTTTGAGCGTGGTTGGGTCACGGTGAAAACCTCCCTTCGGGCAAAAGTGGTTTTGAGAACCCCATCAACCTAGCAAATGCCGTTTGCACCTGCAACAATGCAATGCATGTCCTTGTTCTATGCTTTGTTCTTTGCTTTGTTCTTTCCTGTTCTTTCCTTTCTCCTGCTGACGCCTAGCGGCTCGTCGTTAAACAAATCAAAAGCGTCGGGATTCGAAACTCGGACGCCACAGGGATCGCAACAGCATTTATCAGTTGCCACTTACAGGTCGATGGAAACCTTTCCTATCCCGCCTCGGTTCGGAGGGGTGTCAGCGGAGCAAGGCAATCTAGGTCACCGGGGGCAAGAGATACCACGCCCTTCGAAGACTCAGGGACGTGCCACCCGGATGGGTCTGGATCAAAGGTGTCAGGTCTGGATCAAAGGTGTCAGGAACCAAAAACGCTTTATAACACGGCTGTACGCCGAAGTGTGTTGATGCTTACCTCAGTGCTAGGCACGAATTGCCCCGCTATCAACCATCGGAAGGGGCACTGTGTTGGTGGACATCGTCGCACAGCTCGGCGCCACAACATTCGGCACTTTTGCGTTCGAGAACTCGGCCAGCCGCTGAGCGGCTTGAAAGTAGATTTGAGAAAGTAGTAAGTAGAGCGGATTTGGTTTGGAGAAAGAGGATGTGACACGACTGAAGTGGACCCCTTCGGGATCAACAGCCGCCGACCTGTGGCCTCATGCTGACGTAGGGCGGTGCAATAGGCCCGAACAATGTAGCGCACGGTCCATCATTGGACGCTAAACTGACAACGAATCGCCGGCCGTTTTCGGTCACGAAACGCCACAGACCTAAGTCCGACGAACAAGGAATGCCCCGGAGTTGCGCGTCGGATCGCGTAACCGTGGTTACCACATCCCTCGCATCGTCGTGTGTTTCCAACGTTCGCCGCAAGGGTGTCGTGATGAATCCCTACGAAGATACAACACTGAATGTACAGTCGCAACAAAGAACCGTAACCATGCCTCCGGCACGATGGCCCACGTTCATCGGATTGATAGTCGGGGCTGGTCTCATGGGATATCTCGCACCCATTGTTGCTCTTGGACTGCTGTCGTGGATCGTATATGGGTGGCCGGCAGCAATGGACAATTTGGAACGGGTCGCGCGAATGCACCGCCAAATAAGCGTCAATTCCATCGCAGCATTCACTCCCAATATTGTCTTGGCGATCCTTGTTGCCGTCGCTGCGTCAAAATGCATTCGTTCCGATCGTTCCCAGTGGCAATGGTGGATAATTGCGGGCATCACGTTCATGTCCCATGTCGTCGTTTCATTTGCCACGGCTCGCTGGAATCTTATTCCTTGGACATGGTCATCCGAACTCACCAATGCGACTCGTTCCACACTTACCTTATTCCTCCCGTTCATTGTGTACGTCTGCACAACCTTTTACAAGCGGCGAACAACTCGGTGAACCGGGGTTGCCGATCACGCGGCTTTGCATTGAACAGTCCATCGCGTCTTTACTGCAGGGCGACGGTCGAGAGTGTTACGGATTGGGTCGCGGACGTCCTTGTTACGGTTAGTCAGACGTCCAGTGTTTTGCAGAACGCCGATGGTCTCGATAGAGCTCGACTTTAGCCTTATTCTGGATCATTACGTTCCTGATCTATCCGCTAACGAACCCTAGAATTCCCGACAAACGCTCCAATTCGGTCTATTTGATGTTCTTTGTGCAGCAAGCCAAGGCCCGTGTCGGTTCTTCCCGCCTTTCGGTGGCCGCCTGCCCATGGGGCCGCCTGCTTCTTTTTTGGCCTATAGCCCCGTTCAAAAAGGCATAGAATAGGGGTTTTGCATGCAAGTGTCGGAACAGGGCGAAACATGAGAGTTTTGGTGGTTGGTAACGGTGGTCGCGAACACGCGTTGGCTTGGCGATTGGCGCAAAGTCCACGCATCCAGCGACTTTGGATCGCTCCTGGAAATGCCGGTACCGCCAACGAAGGCGAAAATGTCCCGATCGAAGCCGACGATCTGCCAGGCATCGTCCGCTTTGCAAAGAAAGAAGCCGTCGATTTGGTCGTAGTCGGCCCTGAACTGCCGCTTTCTCTGGGATTGGTTGACGCCCTCGCATCCGAGAGTATCCGCGCGTTCGGTCCCTCGCGTGCCGCCGCGCAACTGGAATCCAGCAAAGTGTTTTGCAAGCTGCTGCTGCGACAAGCCGACGTGCCAACGGCCGAGTATCAGATGTTTCGAGACGCCGACAGTGCCATGCGGTATGTGAAATCGCGCTACCCCAGCGACCGGGAACGGACGCCATTGGTGGTCAAAGCCGATGGACTGGCCGCTGGCAAGGGCGTCATCGTTTGCAGTCGCCGGGACGAAGTTCTCGACGCAATCGATCGCATCAGTCGCAAAAATGAGTTCGGCCGGGCCGGTGCGCAACTCATTATCGAAGAGCGACTCGAAGGCCCTGAAGTAAGCGTATTGGCCATTACGGATGGTCGTACCATCGTGCCTTTGCCCTCGGCCCAAGATCACAAGGCTGCTTACGACGGCGACACGGGACCCAATACAGGGGGCATGGGAGCCTACTCTCCGACGCCGATCATGACCGAAGAACTCATGGAGACGATCGAAGATAAGATCTTGGTCCCCTCAATCCATGCCATGAAACGGAACCGAAAGCCATTTCGCGGGGTGCTGTACGCTGGCCTGATGCTGACACAAAGCGGTCCACGCGTCCTGGAATACAATGTTCGCTTCGGTGACCCCGAATGCCAGCCGCTTCTGATGCGCTTGCAAAGCGACTTGCTCGATTTGCTCGAAGCCACCGTCGATGGACGACTCGATTCGATCGAACCGCCCATTTGGGATCCGCGGCCTGCCATCTGCGTAGTAATGGCGAGCGCAGGCTATCCAGGTTCCTACACAAACGGTGACGAGATTACCGGCATCGCCGATGCCGATGCGATTCCCGATGTCAAGGTATTCCATGCGGGGACCAAACTTCAGGATGGGCGTACTCTTAGCAACGGTGGCCGGGTTCTGGGAGTGACCGCGCTCGGCGATTCCTTAGCCAAAGCGAAACTGCACGCCTACCAAGGAGTCCAGGCCATCCGATGGCCTGGTGCTTGGTGTCGCAAGGACATCAGCGACAAAGCTTCGACGTACATCGAACAAATCGCTTCGGCCGCATCGCATTAGTCCACGCGTTCGCTGAATTCATGATCGCTACAACCGCACAAAGATTCGAAAGGTCTCGAGGACCTTGGCCAATCCGTAGACGGCCAGCATCACGACCGCCAGCCCCAAAAGTACATGGAGCGCTGGCGAGTCTCGTTCGAGAAAGCGTTGCACGCCATCGATGACGAAGCCATGAACGGCATAACAAATCAAGGCGTTTCGCCCCATGGTTCGCAGCGGACCGATCACGATCTCAGTACTTCGCACGACCATTTCGGTACCTAAGAACATGAGCAACGACAACCCTGCTGCAAACATCTGGTAGGACACGCTACCGGCCCGTTGACTCATCATCCAATAGTTCCAAGCGCGTTGCTCATACGGTGGTGGTGGAACAAACGGAGGTTCGGCGAAATAGTTTTGGAACGCGGAATACGCTGGTTCGTCACGCGGATGTTCGCGACCGAAGACAGGGTGATCGGCTAACTTCGCGACGGCAGTGTCCGAGTTAAGGCTTCGATCATAGCGACGTGTTTGGCAGGAAGCTCCCCATCCGACCATCATCAGCAATCCACCCACCAGCACCCAATTCCAAAACAACGCTCGGGGCAGTCCTTCCCGCTGACTTGATTGAGCATTTCCAACTGCCCGCAGGAAACCTTCTCCTGCCCAAACACCGATCCAGGCAGACACCGACCAAGTCAGAAAACCCAACGGGCCGCCGTCGATCCCTGAAGGCGACTCGTGAACCCAATGGAAATAGAACCATTCCGATAACGCAACATGGAGCACCATGCCCGCAATCAGCCAACTCCATCGAACCCACCAACCAAATCGCATGGCAGGCAGCAACCAAAGCGTCGTGCATGCGATATGCGTGAGGGTCTGAAACCAATCTTTTTTGAAAACGCCGTACCAGAAGTGCGACTGCATCCATTCCGATGCAAGATCGTTGCGTTGCCATGGGAAGTAGAGAAGGAATGCCACGCCCATCAAGGCCAGACTGCGTCGCACCAATCGCCCCGTAATGCGTCGCATGTTGACTGCGCGCTGCGCGGCCGAGGTACCCGACGTTTTGCTCCAGACAATCGCGATGGCAAAACCGACTGCAAAAAGGAAATTCGGCATGATCGTGTCTGCATAGCTGCAGTAATCATTGGTGTGCCGAAGCAATCGCGGCGTGCAGGCAAAGCCACCGAGGTAATTGACCAAGATCATCGCTGCCACTGCATAGCCTCGGAATTGATCCAAGGATTTTACGCGAGGCGACAACTCGAATCGTGGACTCTCAGCGATTGGCGGTTCCAAGAAGTTCCTCCTGCAATGCATCCAACCCTTCCAAGACTCGATACCGACGATCGGCCTGAACATTGCGAATCTGCGTTGTCTTGCCACTCGGCCAGTCGATCTCGATGGAGTCCACCGTAATGGCGTTTCCAAGACCGAAATGGATCCAAGGTTCATTGCTGCATTCGAAACCATTGCCGGCCAAACGCTGATGCACCCAAACCTCCTCGCCCGCCCGGAGTCGTATCGTTGCACCGATTGCGTCGCGTTCCGAGTCGATCCCGACGAGTTCGATCATGAGCCAGTGCCCGCTGCTGCTCGAGGCATTGTGCAAAATCGATAACGGTTGATCCAGATGGGTAATGTACCAATCTGGTCTTCCATCGCGGTCAAAATCCCAAACACCGAGGCTTCGCGATAGGAACTCGCGTTGAAAGAAATCGCCCATGCGCAGGCTATCCTGTTCTTGAAACGCGCCGTCGCGCTGCAGAAAAACCTGCGGACGCATTTCGTAGGGTTGTCCGAGGGCGCGATAGTCATCGACATGGCCATTCACAATGAAGATGTCTTGCCAACCATCGAGATCCAAATCCTGCAACTGCGTACCGAAGCCGAGCGTCTTCTTCTTCGGATCGATCAATCGATAGCGACGCGATGCGTCTTGATAAAAGTGGGTGTCCGATTGCAGGTACAGCGCATTGTATTCATCGATGAAGTTGGTCATGAACAAATCGAGAGTGCCGTTGCGATCGACGTCTGCGCAGCCCACACCCATGCTGGCCTGCGGTTTGCCTTGAACGTCCACAGCACACCCGCGCCGGACGGCCTCATCGGAGAGCAGAAATGCATTTTCTCCCAGAGGATTGGGGCTGCTCATGAGCAAGTTATTGGGCGACATGTCATTGGCGATAAACACATCGTTGCCATGCTGTCTATCGAGATTGCCAACGATCAATCCCAGACCACGACCATCGTCCAAAGTCAAATTCCATAAGTCGTTGGCGATAGTGAAGCCACCACTTCCGTCGCTGAGATATACGTAGTCTTTCGAGGCAGGGAATTCCGTTGGACGGCACACCTGCAGCACTTTCTGCTGGCTGAAGCATTGATGGGTGATGACGTCGATACCGGCCGAGTAGTTGATTTCGATCAGATCCGGGAGGTGATCGCCGTTTAGATCCGCGATGGCCCCGCTCACGCTCCACACGGGATCTTGGAGAACATCGCGACGCATCGCGGGAACGTCCACTTGCGCGAACGTTCCATCCCCCATGTTGCGCAGCAGTCGGTTCTCGCCGAAATTCAAAATCCACAGATCTGGAAATCCGTCTTGATCCCAGTCCCCGACCGCAACACCTTGACCATAGGCCCGATTGGTCACGTGGGCTTTGGCGGCCACATCGACCATGCCCGTTCCACTCAGATTGCGGAACAATGCACACGGCGCGTTGGAAGCTGGCTGGCGCGGGTCTCCTCCGGCTTGTAGAGCGTAGAGATCTGGCCATCCATTACGATCGAAATCGATACATCCCGCTCCCCCACCATTGCTTTGGTAGGTTTGCATTCCAACGATCGACGGATCATCGCCGTTGTCGTATCGAAAATTGGCACCCAGATCAGCCGCGACCTCGTTCCAACGCAACTGGGCACTCACTCCGCCTGCTTTCGAACCGCCAGATTCGCTTGCTGTTATGGTCGAACTGGCGCTGCGAATTTCGGTTGCCAGAATTTCAAGATCGGGTGGCTTGTCCATCGAGACGGCCCATGGCAACTCCCAAGTACTTGCATTCGAGCCCATTTGGGACGCGAGAGCCCTGCGCTCCGTTTGCAATCGCGCGAGGGTCTTCGAATCTCCGTCATTTGCTCGTTCGCAAAGCTCACGCCACGCCAACGATTCGACCTGCCGTCCGACCAAAGTCAGTGCATCGGCGATTTGGAACATCCATTCCGGCTTGCGAAATCCGTCGCGCGCGTAGTTGATGTTGCGGTTGGCCAACTGCATGCGTTGGAACATGGCCTCGGCGAGAGCCGCGTCTTCCTTTTGACCATTCGCCAAAAGGCATTGCGCTAGTGGTCCAAGTGCCAAATAGTCCATCGGATCGAGAGCGATGCTACGGCTCAAGCAGTAGATGGCTTCCGGATAGGCCTGTTCTATCTGGTACCAACTCCCAAGAACTCGCCAAAAGGCGGGGAGTTGGTCCGCTCCTGGACGCGGTACGCTGGCCAGCCAAGCGGGCAATGCTTCATAACGCTCTTGTTCGAGCAGGGACAAACCCAACCCGATGAAGCTGGATGGAGACGCGTTGGGCTCCAAAATCATCTCTCGAAAAAGGGACTCGGCTTCTTCTGGCTTTTGCTCGTAAAGCAAGCCAAAGGCCAACGAGCCTTTGAGCCGAACGGCCTCGGGATGCTCCTTCAATAATTTATCTACGATGGGATCGCTGTTCACTGGTTTGACGGTATCGACAGCTAGCACCAATGTACTAATGTCGACATTTCCCAGCCTGACCATCCGTTGCATCCATTTCGAAGACTCGAACCTACGGCCTTGAAGATCCAACAGGGCAGCCAACATTCGCGTGGTGTCGACATCGTTTGGATAGGTTTTCAACAGTTGAACCGCACGCGTCTCGGCATCGAGGAGTCGGGTAGCCATGTTGGTCCAATTCACCGCGTCCCGATGGGCGACCAAACCGAATTCCGGATCGGCAATCGGGATGCGATCGATCATCTGCAACGCTTGATCCAGTTTTTTACGGTCATGGAGAACGCAAGCTGCGACGTACAGAGCTCGCGTATCGGAGGGAGCGGCCAGAAGCACCCGTTGGCACTCCTCCCAAGCCTGATCCATCTTGCTCCCTTCAAGCAACTTCAATGCTCGGAATGAGGACGCCGTGCGATCTTGATCGTCATCCGCGGAAATCGCCGCTTCGGCTGGAACCGGCTGCGATTTCTCTGTAGGCGTAGGCGAGTTATCACAGCCGATGAGCATCAAACAGAGCAATGCGACGGCAGATGCTGTATGTTTTCGTAGGTTCGCCTGTACGACTCTGCCAGTGCAAGACGTCCAAAATGGAGGGCTGATCGCAACTAGATTTTGAATATGGACGACCATCGTTTCAAGCCAATCGACATTGAAAGATTCGAATCGCGCGCTGGTCATCGCCCAATTCGAGCAACGTCGAGTCGCATCGCCAACCGGCGGCACGGATCCACTTCTCGAATCGATCGCCGGTATGGCGCTGCGGTTCGCTCAGCAGAACAACTCCATCGTCGGCGACGGCTTGCCTCATGCACGGCTCAAGAATTGGATAGAGGTTCGGGTTGTAAACGATGTCGGACCCCAAAATCAGCGAATACCGGCGGTGCAATTCCGTTGGCTGACTCCACTCCAATCGTCGGACCGCGACCCGATCGGCCAGGAACCGCGCGTTGTAGCGGCAGATGAGCAATGCCATGTTCGAAGCATCGGTGATGCAGACCCGTGCACCCCGAAGCGCTGCCGAAATGCCGGCGCGTCCACTCCCACCTCCCAACTCGAGCACATCCAGCCCGTCGAGTCCCTCGAATGAACTCAGGAAATGATCAAGCCCGATTGCGGCACGCCAGGTGGCGGCCCAGAACGGATCTTGTTCGACACATTCATCGACGTTATTGCGGAGTGCATTGCGGAGCGCGGATTCGAGCAATGGATCCGTGTCGACGACCCGAGTCCATGGGTAGTCGACGTCCGCAATGCGAGTATGCACATGCTCGATCGAGACCAATCGCTGCAACCGACGAAGCAGTTGTTGGGCCTGGCGTTGTTGGAGAGGCGACAGCGAGGCGAACGACCGATCGGGTGCGGCTAGCATGGGATCACGTCCGCTCTTCCATCTCACGGATGTAGGCCCTGAGACGTTCGAGCTCATCCTCTGTTCCCTTGAGCTTCAGCATGTTCTTGATCCGCTTATGAAACTCAAAACTATTGATCGGCTTGGACAGGAAGTCATCAGTCCCGGCATCGACGGCCCGCTCGATATCCCCAAGTTCGCTCAACGCGGTCACCATCAGGATCAGAATCCTGGAGGTTGCGGGATCGCTTTTAAGTTTGCGGCAGACCTCAAATCCATTGAGTTTAGGCATCATCACATCGAGCAGGATGAGATCTGGGTGAAACGCATCGACTTGTTCCAAGGTGTGTTGGCCGTCGACGGCGAGAGCGGTTTCGCAATCGATTTTTGCCAACAATGCTTCAAGCAGTTCGCGGTTTGCAACGTTGTCGTCCGCGATAAGAATTTTTGGTGTGGTCATCCACCGGTACCTTAAGAGAGCAATCCAGCGGACGCGAGGCCAGCGGCGGGGACGGGGAATTGATTGGCGAGGTCGTGCACTTCGCCGTGGATTCGGCTCAATGCGTCTTGGTCGTCATGGGCCTTGAGAGCGGCGGCAATCCAGTGTCCGATTTGTCGAAACTCCTCCAGCCCCATGCCTCGGGTTGTGAGTGCAGGGCTACCAATTCGAATTCCGCTTGGATCCATCGGCTTTCGCGTATCGAAGGGGATCATGTTCATGTTGACCGTGATGGCGCATTTTTCCAACGCGGTTTCGGCAACTTTGCCACCGATACCAAAGCTCGTCACATCCACCAGGACCAAGTGGTTATCCGTACCACCGCTGATCAATCGCAATCCGTGAGAGAGCAGTACCTCTGCCAAGGCTTGGCAGTTGGCGACCACGCTCTCGCCGTACTTTCGAAAACTGGGTTGCATGGCCTCGCGGAAGCAAACGGCTTTGCCGGCCACGACGTGCATCAAAGGTCCACCTTGAGTACCTGGGAAGATTGCGCTGTTGATCGCCTTGGCATGGGCAGATTTGCATAGGATCAAACCACTCCGAGGGCCTCGCAGGGTTTTGTGCGTGGTGGTGGTCACGAAATCCGCGTGAGGTACGGGAGAATTGTGAATCCCTGCCGCGACCAGCCCTGCGTAGTGGGCCATATCGACCAAGAGTTTGGCTCCGACATCGCGGGCGATTTCCGCGAAGCGAGCATGTTCAATCTCGCGTGGGTAGGCGCTAGCACCCGCCACGATCAACTTCGGCTTGTGCTCCCGAGCCAGCGCAGCGACTTGGTCAAAGTCGATGCGATGGTTTACCGGATCGACACCGTAGGAGAAGAATCGGTACAGTTTCCCGCTGATGTTCAGCGACATGCCGTGCGTAAGGTGGCCGCCTTGGGCTAAGTCCAATCCCAAGACCACATCTCCGGGCAGGAGTTGGGAAAGGTAAACCGCCATGTTGGCCTGCGAACCCGAGTGAGGCTGCACGTTGGCGTGTTCAGCACCGAAAAGCTGTTTGGCTCGATCGATGGCCAGATTCTCCGTCATGTCGACGAATTCGCAGCCACCGTAGTAGCGCCGCCCAGGGTACCCCTCGGCGTACTTGTTGGTCAGCACACTGCCTACTGCCTGCATGACAGCCAGGCTCGTGTAGTTTTCGCTGGCAATCATTTCAAGCCCTTCCTGTTGTCGGATGGACTCGGACTCGATGGTCGACCAAACCTCAGGGTCTTGTGACTGTAGGGGAGACATGAGTTGCGATGGGTTTCTGGAAATGAAGAAAATGTAGTTGGACCTGGAATCCCGTACGATTCTTAACGCATTGTCAGGCATGCACTTCGAGACGTCAATCGACGGTGCGCAAACTGGATAGCGACGGTACGAGTTTTCCGGATTGAGCAGCATATTCCAACATTTTTCTCGACAGGTGACGAAACCAAGCCGATGAAACCGAAATTTTAACGGCACAGGCTTCGGAATCGACCTAGCGTTTGACTGTTGGGTTTGACTGTTTCGGTTTAACAAAGCTCTTCCTGGGAGATCATCCATGGGCAAGGTAATCAATCGTTTCAAACATCTCTTGCGGGATGAGGACGGACCAACAGCGGTAGAGTATGCCGTCATGCTATCGTTGATCATTGTCGTCTGTATCACTGCAGTTTCATCGATCGGAACAAACGCCAGTTCGACCTTTACCAGTGTGTCCAATCAATTGGGTGCATCGGGCTGATCGAACGGTATCGCTTGATACAACGGAAAACGTGTAAAACTCCCGCTTCGCGGGAGTTTTTTCGTTTTAAGGGCCGCGAAGGATACGAGCGACGCGGCGCAATATGTCGCGCGTGGCGGACATGAAACTGCCATGCAAGGGATGACTGGTCAGCAAGTTCGTGGCTCGTTAGTTCTCACCCGAGTGTCGCATCGCATTGTGCCGATGGAAGCGATTGTTGCGAGTTAAAAAACTCATTCATGCGACTAGGTACTTTTCTCGGCAGGATTCCTTCAAGTTTCCTAAAGCAAAAGGTTTGACTGTCTCCAATCGTGTCCTAAGTTTCTTTCAGCGTTCAAAGTTGAACGCAGACCTATAGTTTAGGTTGTGTGCCTGGATTGAACGGATTGTCGTGGCGACGATGATCGAGCGTTCGAAACAGGAGCTTGCTAAGTCATTTGCTCGGGCATACCGAGCGACTCGGAGGGTATTATGAAAAATTTCGCCATGAAGCTGAAGCGTTTTTTGAAGAGTGAAGACGGACCAACCGCAGTTGAATACGCGGTTATGCTGTCGCTGATTATCGTCGTTTGTATCACAGCGGTTTCGAGCATCGGAACCAACGCATCATCGACTTTCACGAGCGTTGCCAACCAGCTCGGATCTGCGGGCTGATGCTGCGGTTCTGTGTCGCCAATGACCAGCGGTCATGACCGATACCGAACCGATGCGATCTCTCCGATGGGGTGATCGAAGCATACTAAGATTTTGAGGACTGGCGACCGACGTGATTGCGTCGGTCGCCGGACTCGAATCTCCAATCAATCCTTACACTCTCTGTGAGTTCCGTGCGATGGTGCCATCCTACTATCCAATCGAAGCCTTCGGAAACCTGTGGGAAGTTTGTTGCTGCACCGCCACCTTGGTGGCTGCCGCACTTACCTGTTTGTTTGCTCCGCGTTAAGTATTCATGTGCAGTTGTCGTTCGAGGCAAATGCTTACTAGCGATTCGCAACACTATCGAGCGGTTCGCATCTTCTGGTCCTTCCGGTTTTCTAGTGCACGAGGCTAATGTCAAATGGATGCAGCATCAATGATTCAAGGGGTCCTCGGACACTGGCATGTCTGGTTTGTTTCCATCGTTTTGGTGGTCGCTGCGGTCATCGATGGCTGGAAGCTCAAGGTGCCTAACTGGATCACCATGCCGATGATTGCGACCGGCTGGCTTTACAGTGGAATCACCGGCGGCTGGGAAGGTTTGGGCTGGAGTCTTGTCGGAACGTTCTTCGGACTGGCTTTGCTCTACGGCATCTACATGGTCGGTGGCATGGGCGCCGGCGACGTCAAGCTTCTGGCAGGCATCGGCGCTTGGGTTCACGCCCATCACACTTGGAATATCTTCGCAACGACGGCCATCGTTGGAGGGATTATGGCGTTGCTTATGATCGCTTATTCGGGCCGATGGAAGAAGCATTTCCGACAGTTCAATATGCTCATCGGTGAATTCATCGAAGTCAAAGATCCTGAGGCTTTGTACCAGCGGGCAGCGGAACGCAAGTCCAAGATGTACTTGCTCCCCTACGGTATTCCAATGACCGTCGCTGCTCTAGGCTACTTCGCCTTCCAAGGCATGTATTTCTAGATTGAGCGTACCGCGAACACCGATGCGACGTTCACGGAAGCCAATCATCCTGCTTGGCTAGTTCCGTGATCTCTCGCAGCAGCGTGTTCCATCGCTCAGACATCTCCACCACTCGTTGAGGTTCTTCACTCGCGAGATCTTTGGTTTCGCTGCGATCGCTACTCAAGTCATAAAGCTCCCAGGGGGCTTTGGCACCCGCGGCAACGATCTTCCAGGACCCGACGCGCAAGGCCCGATTGCCTTCGTGCTGCCACCACAGCGTGCGTTCGCTCTGGCCGAGTGAATCGTCCTTCAGTACAGCGTCCGCTTTAAGTACCGCGTCCGCCCTCAGAATTTTTGCAAAACTCACGCCAGGGCTGGGTGGTCCCGTCCAACTCGGCGATGACCGACCGCTGGCGTTCGATACCAGCTCCAACAATGTTGGAACAACGTCGATCACATGAAGTGGCGTGGCGATCGGTTGTAATTGCGGCGCAAGTCCAGCAGGCCAATGAACAATACACGGTGTGCTTATGCCTCCCTCGTGCACCCAAGTCTTGTGCTTGCGAAAGGGTGTATTGCAGTGACTGGACCAGCCAGGCCCAAGGCATAGGAAAGAATCGGACGAACCAGCGACGGCGCCAGGTTGATTCCCATCCCCGCGAACCATGATCTCAGCGCTGGCTCCATTGTCCGATAGGAACATCAGAATTGTATTGTCCAATTCCTGATGTTCGGAGAGCCAACGAATTAGTCGCCCGACTTCTTGATCCATGCACTCGACCATGGCGGCATGCACGGCCATCTTTTGGATTTGAAACGTTTTCTGTTCTTGTGTTAACTCCTGCCACACGTTGGGCAGATTTGTTTCACCCAAACCAAGCTGCGCGATCGCTTCGGGGAACGCGTAGGGAGGTCCCAATTGGCGTTCGATAGGGGATAGAGTTCCGGTGAGTTGTAGCGATTTCATCCGCTCCCAACGCCGTTCACGGCAGCGATCCCAACCCTCGCGATAACGGTCCATGCAACGCGCTACTGCGGCGGCCGGTGCTTGGAGTGGAAAATGCGGTGCGGTGAAGGCAACGTACGAAAAGAAAGGCGACTGGGGGTGAGTGTCACGATGCGACTCCCACTGCTCCAATGTCCGGTTCGCGATTTCTGTGCTGGAATAATAACCATCGCTTTCCTGGCCTGGCGGCAAGCGTGTGTCATTCCAACTGTGATTCTTTGGGCCAAAGTGATGATCATGATCATCGAGGCTATACGAGCTGTCGAACCCCTCGGCCATCGGACGGCCATCGATGTGCCATTTCCCGGAATGGTACGATCGATACCCGAGCGGCCGCAGTCGTTCGGGCAGCAGTTTGGCCCACGATGGCCGTCTTCCAGAATTGCCGCTCTGGAGTCCCTCGACTTTGTCGCGACGCACTTGCTGGGCGTAGTAGCCAGTTAACAATGCCGCACGCGTTGGCCAGCATCGGGCTGTATTGTAAAACTGCGTGAATTGAGCACCCGAGGCAGCCAAGCGATCAAGGTTCGGAGTTTCGATCTCGCTCCCATAGCAGCCCAAGTCGGAGAACCCTAGATCATCGCATAGGATCAAAACGACGTTCGGCGCCTGCCGAGTTTCTTGGGCACCGGCGGACGGCAGACCAAACCCGCTACCTATGTTCCAAACGATGAATCCCGTTAGGGCAACGGCCCATAAAGATCTAGTCGCGAACAAGGATCGCAAGAATTGAGCAAGCGGGTTCCTAGGCAGCATGAGATTTACTCCGTGCAAAAGAATGGGAAGAGCATGGAACGCATCGCGGTCAGGGTAGGCAGATTCGCATTAGCGATTCGATCCGCACATGGCCTGATGTTCTAGCATGGTTGCAACGAGCGCGGTCCATCCAGTCTGGTGCGAGGCACCCAGGCCTTTGCCATTGTCGCCGTGAAAGTATTCGTAAAACAGAATCAAATCTCGCCAATTCGGATCGTTGGCGTAGCGTGGATCCGTGCCATGGCAGGGACGTAGTCCATGCTCATCGCGCAGGAACAGTCGAACCAAACGACGTTCGATTTCGTCGGCCACTTCGCGAAGATTCATGTTTTTGCCCGAACCTGTCGGACATTCAACTTGTACTGAATCGCCAAAGTACGTGTAGTAAGAGCGCAAGGATTCGATGATCAGATAGTTGAGCGGAAACCAAACAGGGCCTCGCCAATTGCTGTTCCCACCGAACATGGCCGAGTTGCTTTCTCCTGGGACGTAGCCTACCGAGCTTGTACCTCCGACGTAATCAAAAACGAAGGGGTGTTCTTGATGAACTGCCGAGAGGGAACGAATACCGAATGGCGACAAGAACTCCTTTTCGTCGAGCATGTAACCCAGCATGCGCCGCAAGCGATCCGTCGACGGAATGGCCAGCAATCGCATGCCTGCATCGCTTCCCTCAGGACATTTGCGTTCCAGATACGTCATGTACTTCGACATCTCCGGCTTGTTCTTTAAGAACCAGTTCATGCGTCGCATGAAGCTGGGCAGCTTATTGAGAGTGTTCTCGTACAGAATGACGTTTGTAAACAACGGAATCAGTCCGACCAGCGATCGCACTTTCAAAGCGGTACTCTTTCCATCGCGAAAGAGGTGGTCGTAGTAGAAGCCATCCGTTTCGTCCCAAAGGCCTGCGCCATGCAGTGAGTTCATGGCTTCCGAGATCGCGACGTAATGCTCGAAGAACTTGCTGGCCATATCGGAGTACGCTTGGCTTTCCCCAGCCAATTCCAAAGCCATTTGCAACATGCCGCCGCAATAGAATGCCATCCAAGCGGTCGCATCGGCTTGATCGAGCGTTCCACCACCGGGCATGGGTTTGTTGCGATCGAAGACTCCGATATTATCTAGCCCGAGAAAGCCGCCACTGAATACGTGTTGACCACGCGTGTCCTTGCGATTAACCCACCAGGTAAAATTGAGCAGCAACTTCTGAAAAGTGCGGGCTAGAAAATCGCGATCCCCCGATTGCTTGTAAACTTGCCAACACGCCCAAGCATGCACCGGCGGATTGACATCACTCAATGCCCATTCGTAAGCAGGGATCTGCCCGTTGGGATGCATGTACCACTCGCGCAGAAAAAGAATGAGTTGGTTCTTGGCGAACTCAACATCGATGCGAGCCATGGGGATCATGTGGAAGGCGAGGTCCCAAGCTGCATACCAGGGATACTCCCATTTATCGGGCATGGAAATCACGTCGCGATTGAATAGATGCTGCCAGTCACTGTTGCGACCGACCAATCGATCCTTGTTCAGAGGAGTACCTGAGGGATCGCCTTGCATCCATGGTTCGACGACATAGTAATAAAACTGTTTGGTCCACAGCAAACCCGCGTAGGCTTGCCTGGAAACCGCACGTTGCTCCGCGGACAATTCTTTGGGGATGCAGGCGTCGTAGAATTCATCCGCCTCGGCGATGCGTTCCGCCACAATGGAATCGAATTGATCGTCAATCTTAGTAGCGCTTTGAAACACAATCGGTGAATCCGATGCCGCGATTGGTATCTGGCTCAGTTCACCGCGCGAGGACAATCGACATCGCAGGATCAAAGGCGTCTCGGGATGCACGATGGCGACGTAGTGGGCCGCGCACTTGGTTCCAATGCCTTTGGGATTTATCTGATTGGCCGTTCCTTCGAGAACGTAATTGTGGAACGCGTCCTTGAAATATTTGCCAGTCGTCATCGCACCGGGATGGCGTTCGGGATTGGATTCGTTTTCGGTGAATAACCAAGCGGGTTGTTCGCCGCCCAACTCCGATTGGACATGAAATTCAAAGTGCCCCAACGTTTCGTGGTCGCACAGAACCAGCCCGTGGGGTTCATCTAGAGT
The DNA here is from genome assembly GCA_041752005.1 of Pirellula sp. Classification (GTDB taxonomy): domain Bacteria; phylum Planctomycetota; class Planctomycetia; order Pirellulales; family Pirellulaceae; genus JBKCUI01. The sequence goes on from JBGSHV010000073.1 coordinate 36,527, forward strand.
ATGGACAAGTCGCAATCGAGGTTTGGCGGTGCAGCCATCATGCGTGCACCCCCAGATCCAAGTGTTGTGAAACCACAATTGAGGCAAAACATGGATAACCGCTGCCCGAGGGCCGCGATTGTGAATGGTCAAACGTACGAGCAAATCGTCGGGGTCGCCTTTGGCATACTCGACCTCACAATCGAAATATGCCCCGTCTTCGAACAGATCCGTATCGGTGATTTCGAATTCCGTATCGAACCTTGAACGTTCTCGGTTCCCCTCGCGAAGTTCGTCGTAGGGAAATTTCCCCTGCGGGTATTTGTACAGGCCCTTCATATAGGAATAAGACGGGGTGGAGTCCAAGTAGTAGTAACATTCCTTGACATCCTCACCGTGATTCCCCTCGGGGCCGGAAAGGCCATATAGCCGTTCCTTTAGGATGGGATCGCGCGTATTCCAGAAGGCGAAGGAGAAGCACAACCTCCCTTCGCGATCGCAGATCCCGAGCAGGCCATCCTCGCCCCATCGGTAGGCGCGGCTTCGCGCATGGTCATGGGGTAGAAAAAACCACGCTTCCTGATTCTCGGAATAGTCCTCGCGTACGGTGCCCCACTGGCGTTCGGACAGATAGCCCCCCCAACGCTGCCAATTGGCAGATCGTTTTTTGGATTCCATCAGCCGACGGAATTCCGCGGTGTGTTCGACCGACAAGGCAACGGCGCTCGGATCCATCGATTTGCTCATGTTGCTGGTCTCTCGCTAGCCACGATCGAAGCACGATTGCGTTCGGATTCCATATAGTAATTGCGATGCGCGAGCAGTTGGCTGGCCTCGGTGTCGAGCATCACCGTGACATCTGGATGCATTTGGAGAACGGATGCGGGGACCATAGCCGTGACAGGACCTTCGATGGCATCGCGGATCGCATGCGCTTTGCCCTGCCCCGTTGCGAGCAGCAGGATCGAACGGGCCGACATGATGGTACCAATACCCATGGTAATCGCCATTCGAGGAACCTCATCGACGCTTTCGAAGTACCGCGCATTGTCTGTACGCGTGCGATGGGTCAATGTCTTGACGCGTGTTCGCGAAGCAAGCGAGGAGCCAATTTCGTTGAATCCGATGTGCCCATCGGCGCCAATCCCAAGAATCTGATAATCGATCCCTCCGGCACGTTCGATCGCCCATTCGTACTCATCGGCGCTGGCGACAAGATCCTCGGCATCCCCTTTGGGAAGATGAGAATTCTTTGGATCGAGATCGATGTGTGAGAACAAATGCTCGCGCATGTAGGCGTGATAGCTCCTCGGATCCTCCGAACTCATGCCCGCGTATTCGTCGAGATTGAACGTCGTCACCTCGGCGAAGGAAATCGAACCCGCGCGATAGCGCTCGATCCAATACCGATACAGTCCCAAAGGGGTACCGCCTGTCGCCAATCCGATGACTGTATTTCTTGTACCGAAGAGTTCGGCATCTCTTGTATCGACCGGCTCGGTTCTAACCTCAAGCCCTATAGCACGAATCGATTCATCGGCCGCCGCACGGGCCATCTCGTCGACTGTTTCCAAGATCACAATTCGCACTGCAACAACCCATTCCCATCGTGGTTCGAAAAACGACACTTTCCCGCCCTATATCGTACACACGGATTGGGGAGGGCAAGTAGGGTCGCCGGGAATAGGGTTGAGCAAGGGAGACAGGCTTTTTTCCGAAGGTTTCATGACCCACGGGCTTCAGCCAACAAGACGGTTCGCGATTTAACGCAAACCGTCGATGTGAGCAATCGTTTGACGAACGATTATGGGGAGTTCGCTTCCGAATACCGCCACGAAGTCGCGAAGTCGATCACCCGCCGAATAGGTCTGAAAAGGCTCCAGTTGTCCAATCCGCTGAATATAGGCAACATACTGTCGACTTCGACGTTGGGACAGGTAACTGCTCAAGGCCCATGCAGCGGTGTAAGCGTCGAGAGTGTCCGTTTCGAACTTCAGATCGCTGCGAACGATACTCTCAAGCAGTTGCTCGAGACGCCGTGGATCGCTCTTTAGCTGCTCCCATGCATTCCGCTGAGAAGTCGGCCAGTGTGTCGTTCGATCCCGCTGCGCATAGTTGCAATATGCGGGTGCCTCAAACTGGACGGCGAATCCTTCGGCTACCCACAATGGAGTCTCCGCCAATCGCTGGTGCATGCCGGTGTTGAACGCCAGTTGATGCGTCGCCTCGTGGCAAATGGTTTCGAGTACTTGATCGGACGCCTGACTCCGCGGATCGTCGTACATCACAACGCGGTTGGTGCGTTGAGAGTAATATCCTAAGCACGTGTCGGGCAAGTTCGAGCCATCGAGCCGCGCATACTGCTCAAACTCACGGTGACTGCCCAACACCACAGCCACCAACGGAAAATCGGCCGCCCGCATCGTCAGGCCATGCGTCTGTCCGAAAAGTCGTATCGACTGATGAAATCTCTGAAAGCGATCGCCCCAGGTTCGAATCCGGTCTGGCCGAGCGACGATGAGGTAAGGACTCGCGTTACGAACGCGATACTCGGGCCCAAACTCGGCTTGCAATTCGGTAGTCAGACCCATGACGGCCTGCGGCTCAAAAGGTCGAGTCGTAATGCGTTGCGATACGATGTCCGAATTGTCTACGTACTCAATGCAACCGTTGGGGCACATCAGGAGAGTCTTGTCCAGAAATAGTCCGATCGGCAAACCGAGGAACTGCGTATCCACCGTACGAATGGCCAGCATGGGCGGCCTACCGGAACTGAGCGCCGTTGGGCGACTCAATCTCAGCGGATGTGAGGATTCTGGTGCCCCCTCATTAGGGCGAGTCTGCGGCGTGGGTTCTGCTGGACTGACTTCCGCATGTGCACGAGACGCGGAACGCACCTCAACACTTTCAGTCGATTTCTCTGCATGGGTCGCAACGAGAACCGAGGTCGAAGTGTTGCGATACTCATATTCCACCGGGTCGCTGCAACCCAGCGTTGCGCCGGTGACTAGCAGCACGACCCAATACCGCAGTCGATGGCAATGTTGGCGATACACCAGAGGCGAATCCCATGGTCCTGCCGTTGATGGTCTTGCCGTAGATTCCGTTGATTCCGTCGCTCGCGACATAAACTGCGTCTTGGGGTCGTGCTCATGTTGTTGGGGCACGGGGACAGCGTCCTCCGCCCGGCTTGATCCTCCGCTCGGACGGCCCGAAAAAGGAATGCTGGTATTCTAAAAATTAGGTTTCATTGCCCAAGAAGAATCTGAATCACGCAGAACCTGGTTAGGAAATCAGATGCTTTGGAAACGGATGAAACAATTGTGATGGTTCTGCCGATAGATCCAATGACGTCAGGATTGCCCCCGTTGCCAGGGTGCACCCGCGTGATCCTCAGGCCGTCCGGCCCCGCGATTTTTTACTCCGCTGGTTTCTGTTTTGGAACGATCGAATGAACAATAGCATTCGCCTATGCCTCGTCCTACACAATCATCAGCCGATCGGCAATTTTGACCATGTGATTGAACAAGCGTATCGCGATAGCTACCTGCCGTTCCTGGACGTTTTTGAGCCGTACGAAAGCCTCAGAATTGCGTTGCATACGTCCGGGCCTTTGATGCTGTGGCTGGCCGAACATCATCCGGATTACTTGGAACGCATCCATGATCTCGTTCTTCGAGATCGGATCGAGCTACTGGGCGGGCCAATCTACGAACCGATCCTGACCATGTTGCCTAGCCGCGATCGAATCGGTCAAATTGGAAAGTATCGTCGGTGGTTGCAAGCACGTTTTGAGTGCACCATCTATGGCATGTGGATGCCGGAACGTGTTTGGGAGAGTCAACTGACTCGCGATATCGTTCCTGCGGGGATGCAATACACGATTCTCGACGACTGTCACTTTCTGGCTGCCGGCTGGTCCGAATCACAACTTGTCAACTACTTCTTGACCGAAGACGATGGTCATGTGCTGCGCGTGTTTCCTGGGAGTGAACGGCTTCGTTATCTGATCCCCTTCGCACCGCCGAACGATACCATTGAGTACTGCCGGTCCGTGGCTTCGCGGCATCCGAATGCGACCTTGGTATTCGGCGATGATGGCGAAAAATTCGGCTCCTGGCCCAACACGCAAGAGCACGTCTACGAGCGCGGCTGGCTCGGCAATTTCTTTGATCTATTGACCAGCAACCGAGATTGGTTGATCACCACCACGCCTTCGGCCGCCATCAACGAAACGGAGCCTGCAGGCAGTATCTTCTTGCCCGACAGCAGCTATCGAGAAATGACCGAATGGGCATTGCCAGTCGAACGTCAGGTTTCCTACCACAGTATCGTGGACGAGTTGGAGAGCGATTCGCGATGGCCACAGATTCGTCAGGTTGTCCGTGGTGGCTATTGGCGAAACTTCCGAATCAAGTACAGCGAAGCCAACGAAATGTATTGCCGCATGCTCGAGGTCAGCCGGAGTTTGGAATTTGCACGTCGGACTTCCGCCGATCGCAGTTTGCTGGCCAAAGCCGAAGATCACTTGTATCGCAGCCAATGCAATTGCCCTTACTGGCACGGTGCATTTGGCGGGATCTATCTGCCTCATTTGCGGAATGCGAACTACCGCGAATTGATCGTGGCGGACAATTTGATCGAACGCGCCATCGGTCGTTCCGGCGAATGGGTTGATGTCGCGACTGAGGATTATGACAAGGATCTATTCCCTGAGATTCGATTGTCAAACGATCAGATGATCGCTTATTTTGCACCTGCCCGCGGAGGAATGCTATACGAGTTGGATCTCCGTGATGCCGAGCACAACCTGTTGGCGACCCTCCAACGTCGGCCTGAGGAGTACCATGCCAAGGTCCGGCGCGGGGCCGAAGGGCAACATGATGGTACGAGCATTCACGACCGAGTGGTGTTCAAACAATCGGGGCTCGAAGAACATTTGAATTACGATGCCTACCCGCGCAAGACATTGATCGATCACTTCTTCGATGCGGACGTTACCCTCGAGGAGATTCGCAGTGCCCGAGCCATGGAGCGCGGTGATTTCGCGGCCTTGCCTTACGACGCGAAGCTCAAGCGGGCAAACGGAAAAATCCAAGTGCAATTGAAACGCTACGGGAACGCATTCGGAGTTCCGCTGACGATCACCAAGGGTATCAATCTATTCAGTGGCAGCAGCGCTCTCGAACTGACCTACCTGATCGAAGGTCTTCCGCCCGACGCGACGTTCCATTTCGGCGTCGAGTTCAATTTCGCAGGACTACCCAGCAACGCCGACGACCGCTTTTTCTACGATACAGAAGGAAAATCGCTGGGTCACTTAGGTACGGAACTCAACCTCGAATCGAGCGATCACCTTGGCCTCATCGATCAATGGTTGGGGATCAACGTGCAGTGGACGAGCAATCGACTCTCTGGACTTTGGTGTTTCCCGATCGAAACGGTCAGTCAAAGTGAAGGCGGATTCGAGTTGGTGCACCAAAGTGTGTGCGTGATGCCTCACTGGATTGTGCGCGGTGACTCAAGCGGGCGCTGGGGTGTGGCCATGGATTTGGTGATCACCAACGAACGCGTGTTCAATGAACGCAATGTTCGTGGTCAGCGGCGCTTAGCAGGCAGCCACTGAAAACTCATGCATTAACGGTCGGAACAACGGTACAACGGCCTGGGCATCAACAGCCTGGCGGTGCTGCCCTAAGGCTTCCGTTGCTCGTACTTGGTCTTGTACTTGTCGTAGAGATCCGTGTGTTTGCTCGTCAGGTCCACCGCTTTGCCTGCGATCCAAGCCCGCTGTACATGGGTGGGTACATCCAAAATGTCGCCATCGCAAAGAACGATGTTGGCGTCTTTTCCTATGTCGAGCGATCCGACACGATCGGCAATCCCGAGGATTTCGGCCGGTGACAAAGTAATCGCACGCAATGCCTCGTCCGCATTCAGCCCGAATCCGATCGCAGTGGCTGCGTTGTAGGGCAGGTTGCGCAAACCCGACGCTCCGAAACGACCTTCGCTGGCGATGCAGAACGGAATTCCTGCTGCCTTGAGCTGTGCCGGCAATGCATAGGCAGAGTCGTAGCCTGCGTCGCGTCGCGTTGGCAAGCGGTAAACGCTCGCAACAACCACCGGAACTTTAGCTTCACGCAACAGATCGGCGCAATGCACTGCGTCCGCTCCGCCAAACACGATCAGCTTCAGCGCGTGGAGTTTCGAAAAAGCAACGGCGGTTTGAATCTGCTTGATGCTGTTGGCGGAAACCATGATAGGCATCTTGCCGTCAACGACAGGGAGCATGGCTTCCAAACGCAAATCGGTTTCCAAGTTCGGATCCGCTTGCTTTGCCGCGGCGTAGGCCTTGGTTTCTCGGATCATGGCATGCAACGGAGCCAAACGGTCCGATGCAGCAGTGTCGCCTTCGCCTGCACCGGGACCGCCTCGTCCGCGACGTGCCCGCGTGCTCCAATTTGGCCAAGCCACGATCATGGCCGAATCGGCTTGGATGGTCATGTCTTCCCATGTCCAGCCATCTAGGTTCATCACCGATGCACGCCCGGCAACCAAGCCGCCGGTAGGTGCAACCAGCGCGGTTAGGATTCCATTGGCACGCGCCACCGGGATGGCTTCGCTGTCAGGATTGACAGCCACGGCTGCTCGTACGTTGGGATTGATGGTGCCCGTTTCGGTGGTATCGATTGAGGCCCGGATCGAGTCGATCTCCACCAAACCGAGATTCGAGTACGAGTCGATCAAACCCGGGTAGAGGTGCATGCCCTCTGCATCGATGACTTCATAACCTTCGGCCTGGGCGATGTCGGCGGCGATCTCAGCGATCTTGCCCTCTTTGATGAGCAAACAAGCTTTCGGCAGAGTCTCTTTGGAAACCGTATGCACGATCGCATTGCGAATCAGGATCGGTGCTTTTTGTGGAGCACCCGGTATCTGGTCCGATCCGAGTGATGGTTGCAAGTTTGCAGAGGCGATGCCCCCGCCGATCAAGCAGAGACGCAGTGCGTAGTGGAAGAACTGGTTGCGATTCATGGCAGGTAAGACTTGGGCAAAGGCTCGGTTGGAAAGACGAAGGACAAACGCAAAGGAATCGAAGGATAGACTAGTTGTCATGGTCGTGATCCTCCATCGATGCACCGCCGAAGCCCCCATCATCGTCGTGGTGATGGTGGCAATACTCGTCATGATTGGGCCACAATCGTGATGGATCGTCGGCCAATGGGCTACGATCTCCGGCTGCTTCGCCGCTGTCGAGAACCTTCTGCACCAATTCACGATGCAATTGGCCGTCTTGCTGACGCACTTCGGTATCCATTTCTCGATCGAAGTACTTGCGGCCATCGATCCATGTTTGTTCGCAACGCGATCGAGGCGACAATGGTGAACCATTCCAAAGGGCAAAGTCCGCGTGCTTGCCTAACTCCAGCGAACCAACTTGTTTATCGATCCGCAGTTGAATGGCCGGGTTGAGCGTCACGAATTTGAGGGCTTCATGTGGATCCACGCCACCGTACTTCACCGCCTTGGCCGCTTCATGATTCATGTGGCGTCCCAACTCGGCATCGTCGGAATTGAACGAAACGACGATCCCTTGTTGATGCATCAAAGCGCCGTTGTGAGGGATCGCGTCGTAGACTTCTAACTTGTAAGCCCACCAGTCCGAAAAGGAAGATGCGGTGCCTCCGTGTTTGGCAATGGCATCGGCGACTTTATAACCTTCGAGGATATGCTGTAGGGATCCGATGGTGATGTGGTAATCGTCGAGAACGCGGAGCAAGCCTAGAATTTCGTCTTGTCGGTAACTGTGGCAGTGGATCCAACGCTCGCCACGCAGAATCTCTGCCAGGGCTTCGAGTTCCAAGTCTCGTCGCGGCGGCAGGCCTTTGCTTGACTGAGTCCAAGACTTCCAAGCCCTTTGATACTCGCCTGCGGCATTGAAACGATCCCGAAAAATCTGCTCGACCCCCATCCGGCTTTGCGGATAGCGAGTGCCTATTTCATTGCGATTGCTCTGCTTGACATTTTCCCCCAACGCGAACTTGATCCCGCCCGGTGCTCCGCTGAACTTCAGGTCCTCGTAAGTACCGCCCCACCTCAATTTAATGACCTGGTTTTGGCCACCGATCGGGTTCGCGGAACCATGCAACACGTTGGCGGAGGTTAGCCCACCAGCCAGTTGACGATAGATCGTAACGTCTTCGGCGTTGACAAAATCCCCAATCCTGACTTCGGCTGTGACGGCTTGGGTCGCTTCATTGACACCACTGTCGGTGGCCATATGGGAATGGCAATCGATCAACCCGGGACTGACTTCGAACTTCGAGCCATCGATCACGATCGCTCCTTCGGGAACGGGCAGATCCATGCCGATGGCTTCGATCACGCCGTTGCGAACGAGCATGTCCGCGTCGCGAAGGATGCCTTGCGGACCGCATGTCCAGAGGGTGGTATTTTGGACAACAACGGCTGCCGGTTGCACGGGCAAACCCGTGCGTCCCAGCGATGCGAATGGATAGCGAAGGCTGCTGAGTACTTTGGTTTCTTTCTTCGACTTCTCAGAGGACTTCGAATCCTTGGTCTTTGCAGACTCCTCTCCGGGGCTTTTTGGTTTCTTCACTCCGCGAACACTTTGAACAGTCCCGTCCGGCCAGACGATCGAACCGATCAGCGTTGCATCCTGATTGGTTCCCATCAGGCGTGCCAAGGACAGAACGGCGACTCCCGACGATTCGGCCGCAACCGACTTGGCAGTGAACTGACCGCTGAATGTGGCATCGGACCATTGAACGCCAGTTAGCTTGACTTTGGAATCGCTCTTCTTCGGTTCGCTGCCTTTGCTCTTGGGTGAATCGTTGGTTGCGTCGGTCGTAGAGTCTTTTGCTTGTTCATCGGGGGCCGTCTCGCCTTGTGTTTTGTCCCCTTCGGATTTGTCGGACTTGTCGGTGGCCTCCGGTTTGTCGGTCCTCTCAGGCTTGTCGCTACCCTCTGCCTTGGTGGTCCCCTCAGGCGTGGTGGTCACTTCAGGCGTGGCAGCCGTCGGTGCAACACCTGCCAATACGAACGCTGCGGAGACCTTCTTATCCGAACCAGAGATCAGCAATTCGAGCGTCTTGGGAAGCGTCTTTTCGGGCTTCGACGCGCTCTGGATGGCGATGGTTTGCAGTTCCCACAATCCATCAACGTCGGATTCATTTTTGATCGCGGATCCCGGCCGTTGGCCGCGAACCCAAACCTCTTCAAGCTTGGTTTTATCATCCCAGAGATCGCCGCTAGCGACCACCAAATTGGCCCAGGAGCCAGGGTTCAAGCTGCCCAATTGGCTGCTCATGTCCATCCAACTCGCTGGGGTTGTGGTGATGGAAGCGAGCGCTGTTGTCGGGTCCAAGCCTCGTTCGATGGCTTTGCGAATTTGTGGCACGAACTCGGCAGGATCCGACAAGCCTTGCGTGGACAAAGTGAATGGGATTGACGCCTTGGCCACTCGGGCCGGGTTCTCGGGAGCCATCTCCCAATGCATCAATTCCTCGAGCTCGGTATCGAGAGCGGATTCGATCGAGTTGACTTGGGGTGGCTTTGGAAAATTCAAAGGCAGGATCAATGGGCGACCTGCTCGAGCGATAGGTTCGAGCAACTGGTACTCTTGACCGGACCCTCGAATGAGGGCTCGAATGCCGAATTCGTTGGCGAAGTCATTGGCACGCAGCACGTACTGCTCGTTCAATGCGTCGAAGACCATGAATTTTCCCGAAGCCATGTGAGCTGCCAATGCTTCAAGACCGCTGTTGCGTTCTGGCATCGGCAGGCCTTTGTTTGCTCGGTAGGCTTGCCAAGCACTCTCGTACCATTGGGCATCGAGGAATGTCTGACGGGCCAAGGCGACGGCTCCCATGGGACTCGATGGGTATTCGCCGCGACCTCGACCGCGCGAGACCGTCAACCGCACATGCAAGGCTGCCTCGGGCTTGATAATGGAGTACGCCAAGGAGTCTTCGCCGGTCAAGACGACCGCGCTGGTGCCTTTGATAATCCCGTCGCTTGGGCTTACGAGCGCGGCTGTGATGCCAGCCTTGCGAAGCTTCGATAGGGTCTCTTGTGCATCACCAGCATCGGAAGCCACCGAGCGATCCGGCATGATGTCGGCGTTCCAGTGCGGCGTGCCACGAGCGGCCTCCATGGCCGGAATTTCTACATCGACCGCCAAGTCGACGAAGCCTGGATAGATCGTTTTGCCTGAGAGATCGACAATCCTTGACCCCACTGGAGGAACAATGCCTGTGCCGATTTGAGCGATCTTACCATCAACGATTGCGATGGTAGCCGCCTCGATCACTCGACCAGGTTCCACGACAACCTTGGCGTTGGTGACCCATACATCCTGAATAGGATGCTCTTGGATCCCGACATCTGGTGTCACGTTGGTTTTTTGAGCAAGTGCGGAATCTGACACCAACGGGATCAGACCGATAGCGATCCCGCATAAACAAGCAAAGCTGCGCATCATGAAAGTAACAACGTCGAATCGAGGAAAAAATGCTCCGGATCATTGTTCGCTCCGGACAGTCGACTCGATTGTAAACGCCGGAACAGGGTGTGCGGACATTTTCTTCCAAAAGATCTGTTCGCGTGGTCTTAAGCCGCACGTGGTGTGCAACCTTTAACGACCGCATGGTTACGGCTTGGACAGAACGCAACGGAATGAACGCAAAAGACAATCGCCAAAGACGACTGCGGTTCGCCTACGAAGGGAACCGGGGGTATGATAAGGGGTACTGTTGCACGGTCATTTTGAAAAAGGGAGGCCATCGATCATGCCTATTTACGTCTACGAAGCGGTCCGAGACGATGGCAGCGACGGAGAGATATTCGAATTGTTTCAACGCATGGCCGATCCAGCACTGACAGCCCATCCTGAGACGGGCGTCAAAATCCGTCGAATTCCAGCCAGGACAGCCATTGGCGGTACGTGGTCCGACGACGCGATGGGTCGGTCGATAAGCGACAACAAGCTGGAAAAACACGGCTTCACAAAATACGTCAAAACAGGGGATGGAACCTACGAAAAAACGGTAGGTTCTGGTCCTTCCATGATCTCCGGCGACGGCTCCACTTGAGTGCGACCATCGGCGGATTGCCGCCGCTCGGGAGTCGCGTCTCAAGGTGGCTTGTACAAAGAGGACTGGGCGGGCATGATTCTGGCATGCGTCGCTCGCAACCCGCGTCCGCATCGAGATCCGCCCAACAGCCGATGCGCATCCGTTTCCTGAATCGGCATATACCCATCACTAATCTCTCCCCTACGCTTCTCGAAATAAAAAGGGATCGCGATGACGCAAACGGACGAACTGCTCGGTCCGACTAAGGCCCGAGTCGGTGTGATCATGGGTTCTCAATCCGATTGGGAAACCATGAGCGAAGCATGCCGCGTTCTCGACGAGTTCGGTGTGCCCTATGAAGCCCGTGTAGTTTCAGCCCATCGCACACCTCATTGGATGGTGCGGTACTCGAACGCCGCGGCCGAACGCGGTTTGCAGATACTCATCGCAGGTGCCGGAGGGGCTGCCCATCTGCCTGGAATGATCGCGTCCTGCACTCCGTTGCCGGTCCTGGGTGTGCCGGTCGCGAGCCGCCATTTGCAGGGACTCGACTCGCTCCTAAGCATCGTTCAAATGCCAGGCGGTGTACCGGTAGGAACGATGGCGATCGGGGCTTCGGGCGCGAAGAACGCCGGGCTCATGAGTGTTCGCATACTGGCCCTGAACGACGCCGGGCTCAGTGAAAAAATGACGCAATTCATCGACAATCAAACGCAGCAAGTGATGAATGGCACGCTTATCAAAGGGACCTCGTAAAGGCCATGGACTACGATCGTTCCAAAATGATTCTGCCCGGTGCAAGCCTCGGTGTTTTTGGCGGTGGACAACTCGGTCGAATGTTTGCCCAAGCCGCACAGAGGATGGGCTATCGCGTGGTTGTGTTCACCGATGAGGAGAATAGCCCGGCCGGCCAAGTGGCTCAGGCAACGGTTCTAGGGGACTATCAAGATCCCAACGCAGTCCGTGAGTTTGCTCAACAAGTGGATGTGATCACCCTAGAGTTTGAGAACATCCATCTCGAAGCCGTGCAACGCGCGTCCGAAATAACACCGGTTCGGCCAGGGATCGATATCCTGGCGGTGGCGCAGCATCGACTCAAAGAAAAACGAACCTTGCGAGATCTCGGGTTTCCTGTCACACCGTTTTTTGAAGCCCGTTCGTACCAGGATATGCCAACCATTTCAGAACAATTGGGTTGGCCGCTGGTCTTGAAGACCGCGACCTGGGGTTACGACGGAAAAGGCCAACGCAAGGTGCGGTCGCTCATCGAAGCCAACGATGCATTGGAGCTTCTCGGCCCGGAACCGTTGATTGCCGAAAAATGGATTCCATTCTCGGCTGAGGTTTCCGTGATCGTGGCACGCAATCCGTCCGGGGAGCTGGCGACGTATCCGATGCTCACCAATTCCCATGCCAACCACATTCTCGAGCTCTCCACATGCCCCGCGTCTGAGGAAATGAGTGGAATCGCCCAAACCGCTCAGGAGATCGCGCACGGCGTGGCCGAAGCACTACGCTTGGAAGGCTTGATCTGTATCGAGTTCTTCGTAGGCCCGAATGGTGAACTCATGATCAACGAATTTGCACCACGGCCACACAACTCAGGACACTTGACCATCGAAGCCTGTCGGACCAGCCAATTCGAACAGCAAGTACGAGCGATCTGCAATCTACCGCTGGGAGAGACGGATTTGATTCAACCTGCCGCCATGGTGAATCTCTTGGGGGACGTTTGGGGAACGCAGTCGCCTCATTTCCACCGTGCCCTCCAGCAGCCTCAAACCTACCTCCACCTGTACGGTAAAAAGGATGCGAGGCAGGGGCGGAAGATGGGGCATATCACTGTTCTGGCCGATACGGCGGCTCAAGCGGCAGAGCGTGCGCTCGCAGTCCGCGAACAGGTTCGTGCAACCCAGGGTGAATTGTTCTGATCGAGGTTGGTTGCAAGCGAACCAATGCCTAACAATTCACTTTGGCAGTGTCTCCCCGACTCTTTGTTGAAGTCAGAAACCACTGCTCGCGTCGGCAATGACCTAACGCTGCGTGTAACCAGCCCAAGGATTGCTCTGTGCCTTGCGCTCATTCCGCCGAGGCTCAGGAATTGGGTCGAAGAAGTCGCGAGGTCGACCGCCCATGACCGGTGGTCCAATGTCGTTGAGCGGATAGGGATCGAAATCCGCAGCCCGCGATTTCTGACGATCAACTGTACCGATCCCATACCGCTCACCGGTTCGGGAACTCTGGCAACCAATGGCCAAGGAAATCAAGGCAATCGCGCCGCAAATGCAAAGAAGATGTCGCTTCACAGGTCACCCAGTGGCTAAATACAAAGACTCCATTCATCACCCACTCTATCGAGACTTGCGCAGGCATCGCTAGACGGATTCGGCCGTCGATCCCACCGACTGCTGTCAAAGGGGTGGTAAATAGTTTAGTTATGATCGATTTAACGCCTTACGTGATCCGTCCCAACGCAGCGATATGTAGGACTGGGCAATTTGGGAAAGAACAGTTTGTCGCGTGCCATTCGCTATGTCCGCCAAAATTGGGATCGTCGTTGCGCGATCGACGATCTCTCAACCGTTTAGGGCAGTCGCGGTTATCCGGACACGATTCGAAGCGTAGAATGAGGTGCGGATCGCTACCTCCAGTTTTCTACCCTGCCGTAAGAGCCATGCCACTCCTCAAACAAGAGCAAGACATTTGGCCGGGGAATCTTTTTGCGGAGGAAGCGGCGCCGGTTCTCGGGCAGCCATGGTGGGCCATGTACACCCTGCCCCGCTTCGAAAAGAAACTGATGCGGCAGCTCGTGGAATTGGACATCCCGTTCTACGGACCAACCATCGGTCGGCGCTACCGTTCGGGACAAGGTCGGCTGAGGACTAGTTTCGAACCCCTATTCCCCAATTACGTCTTCGTATGCGGGGACGAAATGGCGAGATACCATGCCGTCGCCACAGGAAGTGTCAGCCGTTGGTTACCTGTCCATCGGCCGGAAGAGTTGATCTGCGACCTCAAGCAAATTTACGAGCTGATCCAGACCAACGTACCGTTAGCGCCGGAAACCCGCCTCGAAGCTGGCCAAAAAGTCCGCGTTCGCAGCGGTATCTTCAAAGGTTTCGAAGGAACTGTCCTGCGCCGCGAGAACGAAGTCCGGCTGCTGATCTACGTCCGATACATGGGGCGTGGGGCGAGCGTTGCTCTCGACGATTGCCAATTGGATGCCATCTAACCGAAGCGGAGACGTGGCGACAACGGGTTGCCGTCCGCGGGCCAATCGGTAGATCGCCAGGATCAAAGCGACACCGGCAATCGGCAAGGTACAAAGCCATAGGTTTCGCGGGCCGGTCGATGCGTCTGAGACCAAGGCCGATAGCAGTGTGGCAGACATGTAACCCAGCGATTGCGCCAACGCCATCGACGCGACCCCCAGAATACTTCCGTTGATCTTGTGCGCATGTTCATTTGCCGAGATTTGGAATGGACAGTTCAACGCTAGTGCCAGGGCAAAGATCCCCATGGACTGAATTCCACCTAATGCGATCAAGCAACCGCCGAGCAGCGCCATCCAGCCAAGGGGTCCGACAAACAATAGCCGTTGATGAAATGTCGGCAGCCACGGCATTCCCAGCAGCAAAGCGATCTCGATCGCAATCGCTCCCGCGAACAAAAAGTAACCATTGCTCCCGTACGTTTTGGTCAGGAACTCATGCGCGTACAGGCCGTAGGACATCTCGCACATGGCCACCATCCACACCAGTGCCAGCAACCCCCACCAGGCCCATCCGGCTTGCACGGACTTCGAAGTTTTAGGTTGACCGCTCGATCCTGGCCCAGCGACGGGCGCATCGTGACTGGAGCCCAAGTGCACGGTAGGACGCGAACTGAGGTAGACATATCCGACCACCGCGAAGGCGGCATGAAGGCCACTGATGGCGCATGCGATGAACAAATGATGGTTGGCAAT
This sequence comes from Pirellula sp., assembly GCA_041752005.1. Classification (GTDB taxonomy): domain Bacteria; phylum Planctomycetota; class Planctomycetia; order Pirellulales; family Pirellulaceae; genus JBKCUI01. The sequence goes on from JBGSHV010000073.1 coordinate 51,569, forward strand.
GTCGAGCGGGTCGGACCATAACGTCCCCATCAAAACCACGGCCAGCATGTAGCCTGCCGAGCCAGCCGCTCGGACCGTAAATGCGTGCTTGCCCAAGGTCGCAATACCAATGTGGTTGAGCAATGTCATGCAGGTCGAATGCGCGCAACCCATCAGCAGCAAACAAACCGCCGCATCCACCACAGGATCCCAAACGGATACGGCCCCACCGATGCCCTGCAATCGCCAACCTAGCAGCCATTGCAGTCCACACACCAGTACCGCAACAATGGCTAGCAACCGCTGCGGGGATTGGGTCCACATACGGGCTTCCGCGAACCGGAAAATAAAGTAGGTCAGACAGGCCGCGACCGGAATAACGCTGGCGATCAAGCTAGCAGACGAGGGGCTGAGCAGTTGCCGCAAATGCGTTTGAAGCGGGAACGATGCGAAGCCCAGAGCTAAGAAATGAATGAAGTAGGATCCACCGATCAACAGGATCGGGATCCAGGCCCGTGAGGGAGCTTTTAAACGGGGCGATAACGACGCCTGAGGAAAATTCGTTGGCTGAGGGTTCACGGACGTTCTAGGAGTAAATAATGGTCGCTGACTTCCTTGTCCAACCCATCATCGGTCTCGGAACGCAGCATGTCCAGGTAGCGGAACTCGCATTGGCGGAGCCAATCTTTAGCATAGAGTTCCTGAAAGAAGCGAGTCCGTTTAGAAAGGTTCGCAGTCCCGTTGCCAGTTTCTCGATCGAGCCAGTCGTAGTTGGCTTGAACGATCCGCTCTAGCTCGGCAATTCGGGCGGAGACTTCCTCCTTAATCGCCTCATCCAGTTTTTTTGGATCGAGTTCGGTTCGGTTCGGCCACCGCAGTTGTCCGCGCACCGGCTGGGACAACAATCGACGCGCCATTCGAAACAATCGCGGATCGGTACTGATCGACACGTGGTCAAACTCATGTTGCAGGAGGGGTGTCGACCATGGATCGCTCGGCCGAAACAGACTTTGCAACAGGATCGTATGTTCGCACTCAACTTCGCGAAGCGTTAGCCTAGCCGTGAAGGTTGCGGTCGATAGCGTGGCATCCTCGGGATCGCGAACGGTCGATTGCAACACGTATCGGTAACGGTAATCGACGCGAATTTGAAACACGGTCAAACCTTGTTTATTGGCACGTTCGAGCCGAGGATCGTCAACAGCGATCCGAACGTTCCCCAATGCGATTGCGCGGGAAAAGCCCGGCGGCGCAGTCGCAATCCAGGGGTGCGGTTCTTGCTCCGAGACCGGTCGCGTTGAATCCATCGAGTCAACGGCCTCCTGGCCGAAAAGCGCCACGGCAGGAGAAAATAGGCACAGACCCAAGATGATCGCCAGGCGGCACGCTAGGCAAACAGGGGATTCAAAAGTAGAAACAGGGAACATACGCGTCACTGGAAAGGCAGATACATGGCGAAACGAGCTAAACAACGCTCCGAGGAAGATGAAAAAGAAGTCCCCATTCAGGGCAAAGACGTCGATACCATGGCCAAACTACAACGATTGGCTGGGTCGGTGGCGGAAATTGCCAAGAAACGACGTGATCCTTACCTCGAAGTACCCTCGCGATCCCTCTCCAACAGCCATTTTAATCGCAAGAAGCGATTGATCGAAATGGGGGCCAAGACGAATCGCCGAGAACTGTTCAATTTGAACCAGGCGCGGTCCTACATGCAAACGTTGCTAGTAGGCAGCGGCTGCACTCGGTTGCTCCGTCAAGGAAAGTCGACAAGCATCCGGGGTATGTACTACATGCTCAAGCATGCGATTGAGGGAACCAAGGAAAACACGTTCGAGGACCAGGGAGAATCGGACGCGGTGATCGAGGATCTCGAGGTCATCACCGGCGCGATGCGCGAAGAGCTGCATCTGTACGCCGAGCCAAAAGGTGCGCTTGCCGGTCCCGTGGTCTTTGTGGACGGCGAAAATGAACTCGATGCGGCCCGCATGGGAGCGGCGGGCTACCCGATCCCGAGTATCGTCGAACCCGATCGAGTGCAGATCAAACGATGCGAAGCAAAATTCATCCTGCACGTCGAAAAGGGTACGGTTTGGCAACGCTTCAACGAGGACAAATTCTGGAAAAAGCATCAGTGCATCGTCTCGCACGGAGCCGGCCAACCTTCGCGGGGTGTCCGCCGTTTGCTGCACCGCCTGCACTACGAACACAACTTGCCAATCTTCTGCTTGCTCGATAACGACCCCTGGGGATACTACATCTACAGCGTGATCAAGCAGGGATCAATCAACCTGGCCTTCGAAAGCATGCGCATGGCCATCCCCGAAGCCAAGTTCATTGGACTGCGGAGCATCGATTACGAACGTTGCCAACTCAAAGAGAATGTCACCATTCGCCTGGATGATAAGGATCGAAATCGAGCCAAGCAGATCGCTCAGTACCCGTGGTTCCGGGACAAAAAGCACTGGCAGACCGAAATCAATAAGATGATCAGCAATGGCTTCAAACTCGAAGTCGAAGCTTTGATCAGCCGCGATATTAGCTACGTCACCGAGCAGTACGTGCCAGAACGCTTGCGCAACAATGACTGGCTGGACTGAACCCAGAAACGCATAACAATTCTAACGGTGGCGCAGCCACTAGGACAAATCTGCATATGACCGATGTCGCACTAGCTGGCAAACCACTGAGGATCGACCGTGTTCGCGATGTATTGTCGATGACGGGATTGTCTGCAGTCTCGATTCCTGCGGTCGAGGATCCGCGTCTTGTCGAGGCGGCACTCTCGCTCGCACGGATTCTCCAGGAGCGTGCCGCCCAACTTCAGACGCCTCAGGAACGGCGTCAACAGGCCGAGTTGGATCGGATGCTGCAACATCCGGAGGACAAGTCCACGTTGACTCAGATCACGGACCAGAGCTTCCGGAGCATTTCACCCGGTCGCGTCGTGGATCAGATGGTGCACATCCTCGACGTGCAGGGTGTTCCGCGATTCTTCAGTGTCTTCGATCAGGCCCTCTTGAAGGGATTTCAATCGTTCGGCGAATACCTACCCGGCGTGGCCGTGCCGATGGTCAAGGAGAAAATGCGGAAAGAGACAGCCAACGTTATTCTGCCCGCCGAGAAAGATAAACTCGCTGGCCACCTCCGCGAACGGACGCGTGAAGGAGTCCGGATGAATGTCAATTTCCTAGGAGAAGCCATCCTCGGTGAACGAGAATCTCGGCGGCGATTGGATCGCTATTTGTCCATCCTGCAGTTGCCAGAAATCGAATGTGTGTCGATCAAAATCTCGACCCTCTACTCCCAGATCTCGCCCTTGTCGCGCGAACACACCATCCGCATCGTCGCCGATCGATTGGAACTACTTTACCGGGCTGCAGCCAAAGAAATCTTCGTGCGCCCCGACGGATCGCGCGTTCCGAAGTTCGTGTACTTGGACATGGAAGAGTATCGCGATCTCTACCTAACCTCGGACATCTTCATGCGGACTTTATCCCGAAAAGGGATGGAAAAAGTCCGAGGCGGAATCGCCCTTCAAGCGTACGTGCCCGACTCCTCCATCGTCCAGGAATCGATTACCCAATGGGCCCTCGAGCGCTATCGCAACGGTGGCTCCCCCATCACCATCCGCGTGGTCAAAGGCGCGAACATGGAGATGGAACGCGTCGAAGCCTCGTTGCGTGGTTGGCCGCAAGCGCCCTACCGAACCAAGGTTGAAACCGACGCCAACTACAAACGCATGCTTCGCTATGGCATGCGTCCCGAACACAACGAAGCCGTCCATTTAGGCGTGGCGTCCCACAACCTGTTCGACCTCGCTTACGCCATGGTGCTCGCGGTTGCAACCAATGCCATGGACCGTGTCCAGTTCGAGATGCTCGAAGGCATGGCCAACCATCAACGTCGAGCCATGTTCGAACTCTCAAGGAGCATGCTCCTGTACGCTCCCGCTTGCCACCGTGAAGAATTCATCAATGCCATCGGATACTTGATCCGACGGCTCGATGAAAACACCGGACCCGACAACTTCCTCCGCCACGCTTTCAAAATCCAGGCCGGCAGTTCCACTTGGCAACGTCTTGAAAACGGATTCTTGGAGTCCGTGCAACGGATCCCCGAGGTGTCGATCCAACCGCGTCGCTCCCAGGATCGGAATCAAACACCCGCCATGCCTCCAGAGCCTCCGCGTTGGCAAGCCCTCGTCAATGAACCGGACACCGATTTTTCGCTCCCGCACAATGCCGCCTGGGCACAACGCATCATCGACGGCTGGATCGGACGCTGCGATGCCAACGCTACTCGCGTGCCTGTTTCGATCGGCCGCGAGGAATGCGAAGGTCGAGGCCATGAATCTCAATCCTTCGACCCGTCCCGGCCCGGCGTCGTAGCAGCGGTCTATCGTCAAGCCGACGAGGGGCAAATCCAATATGCAATGGATACCGCTGCCGCCGACCCGTCGCAGTGGCGAACCATGGATCCATCCGAGCGAGCTCGCATCCTCAGAAACGTGGCCCAGGAGCTTCGGGTCGCTCGCGGCGAGCTGGTGGGAGCCGCTATGGCGGACGCCGGCAAAACCATTCTGGAAAGTGATCCCGAAATCAGCGAGGCCATCGACTTCGTTGAATTCTATTCTCGGTGCGCACTCGATGCCTACCAAGACCGAAACTTGGGCGTCCAACCCGCCGGGGCCGTGGTTGTCATCAGTCCCTGGAATTTCCCAATCGCCATTCCCTGCGGAGGCATCGCTGCCGCCCTCGCCGCAGGCAACACAGTCATCCTCAAACCCGCCTCCGACACCACACTCCCCGCGTACGTGATGTGCCAATGCTTTTGGCGTGCTGGAGTTCCTCGCGAAGCGTTGCAGTTTCTGCCGTGTAGCGGTTCGGTAGCTGGTCCAATTCTCCTCCGACACCCGGGGCTTGCGCGGCTGATCCTCACCGGCGGCACTGAAACCGCCATGAACATGCTGCAAACCAATCCAGCCCTCCGACTTCTCGCGGAGACGGGAGGCAAGAATGCGACGATCGTTAGTGGACTGAGCGATCGCGATGTGGCCGTTAAGAACATTCTGCACAGCGCCTTCTCACACGCCGGTCAAAAATGCAGCGCGACCTCACTGCTACTTCTCGAGCAAGAGGTATATGAGAGCGAAGAATTCCGCGAGCAATTCTCCGACGCAGTATCGAGTTTGAAGGTCGGTTCGGCGTGGGATCTTGCGACCAAAATGGGCCCCCTCATTCGCCCACCCGCCGGGGACCTTTTGCGAGGCATCAAGGAGTTAGAGAATGGCGAACATTGGCTGGTGATGCCAACCCAATTAGGGGACAACCCATGCCAATACACCCCTGGCGTAAAATGGAACGTGACACCCGGAAACTTTACCCACATGACCGAGCTATTCGGACCCGTGCTTGGCGTCATGCCTTATCGTCGGCTCGATGAAGCCATCGATTTGGTGCACGCCACCGGTTATGGATTGACCAGCGGTTTGGAGTCGCTCGACGATCGTGAACAACAGCACTGGAAGCAACGCCTCCGCGCGGGAAATCTCTACATCAACCGTCCCACCACGGGAGCAATTGTGCTGCGTCAACCGTTCGGAGGCATGGGCAAAAGCGCCTTTGGTCCGGGCGCCAAAGCGGGTGGCCCAAATTATGTTTCGATGCTAATGGATTTTACGGAACCTGAAACTCTGGCAGCTCCGGACCTAGATACCAAACTGCGATCACCCCTGCTCCAATCTTTGGCCAATCGCCTTGATTCCTCGAGCCGACTGCTACTCAACTTGCCCAACGCGAGTCCCGAAGACTTGACTCGGGTCCGACTCGCATTGCCGCAGTACGATCGATTCGCGAACGAGGAGATGCTCATCGAACACGACCATTTCCGGCTGATCGGTCAAGACAACTGCCGTCGCTATCTACCCGTTTCACCCATTCGAATTCGAATTCACGCCGACGACCTTCCCTGGCAAATCGTAGCGCGGTGCGCTGCTGCTATCGCAGTCGGCTGTCGAGCGGCAGTTTCTTATGGCCGCGACGTCTCGCCCCAACTCGTCGATGCTCTCGAACAATTGACCCTACCCTGGGCGGGTCGTATCGAATTTTTGGATGAAAGCGACAACGAACTCGAAGCCGCAATCCACGACGGTCGAGCACCGCGCGTTCGTTATGCAGCTCCCGATCGCGTACCCCTATCCATCCGCCGCGCGGCCAACGCGAACTTCGTGTACATCGCCGACGCACCCGTAGTTACGTCCCATCTGGAACTCTTATGGTATGTGATCGAACAAAGCATCTCGTTCGATTACCATCGCTACGGCAACCTAGGTCCCAGGTCCACGGAAACACGCAGTTCCGTAACCTAGTTCGGGCGATAGATTGTTAGGCTCAACCCGATTCCTCCGACCGCCACTCAGAATCGGCACATCCGCTATCCCGTGACGTTCTGTCACGGACCGTCGTGAATTGTATCGACGATAGCAATCCTGGAAGAATCGACTGCAAGTATTCGGAGGTAGGATCCGAGGAACCCTCTGAAGGGTTTTCTTCCAGGAAACGCCGTGATCCGTATTCATCTCTTCCGAGCTTACCTGCCAACGATGAAACGAAGTATTTGCCGATCTGCTCGCTCTCTGGCCTACTTGGCGATCGCCATCGTAGGGTGGAAAGCACCTGTTCTCGGTCAAGAGTTCGGGACCGTTTCGCGTCTCGGTGAGCCGTCCACAGAGTCGCGAACCAACCCTGCTCTCGGGACCGTTCCTTGGAAAAACCGAGACGCTCAGTACGCTGAACTGGCAGAAGAAGTCACATTGCTCGAACGGCAAACGCTGTTGCTCCGACGGGCCGTCGGTCTGGTAACTCCAACGGTCGTTCATATCGAAGCCATCAAGGAAGCGCCGAACACGAGCCGCTCGGATGGAGGCGTGTCCAAGGCCGACGCGCAACGGGTCGAGGAAGCGGGCTCGGGCGTCGTGCTGAGAATTGGCAACGACAACTACGTACTGACCAATCGCCACGTGATTGAATCGGCCCTGCTTCAAAACATCCGCATCGAGACGTTTGAAGGAATCCCATTGCGTGTCAAACGCATGTGGGATGATCCCTCCACTGATATCGCGGTTATCGACGTAGCTCGTTCCGATTTGCCTGCCGCCAAAATCGGAGATAGTCGTTTGCTCGAGGTCGGAGACCACGTCTTCGCCGTCGGTAGTCCTTTCGGACTGAACCACTCGGTCAGCTACGGGATCGTCAGCGCCAAGGGACGACGCAATCTGGAATTGGGCACGCGAGCCATCATCTATCAAGACTTCCTTCAGACCGATGCTGCCATCAATCCTGGCAACAGCGGCGGACCCTTGATGAACATGCGTGGCGAAGTCGTCGGTATCAACACGGCCATCGCGAGTAACTCGGGCGGGAACGAAGGTATTGGGTTTTCAATCCCCATCAACTTGGCCGTGAACGTCGCCAATCAATTGGTTGAACGTGGCGAACTGCAGCGATCGTATCTCGGCGTGAGCGTTGAGCGGGCTTTCAATACCGACTCGACTGCGGGTGGCAACGTTCAACGGCCCCGCGGTGCCTTTGTGAAGGTCATCAAACCCAACAGCCCTGCCGAGCTTGCAGGTTTGCGTTACGGTGACGTGATCCTCGAGTTCGATGGCAATCCCGTCGAAAACGATGAACACCTCGTCCAAATGGTCGGCCTGTCGTCGGTGGGTCGGCCCATCGAAGTGATCGTCCTCCGCGATGCCAAACGGATCCGAATCCCGGTCGAACTGGTAATCCTGCCTTCCATCCATTAGACCTAGCACGCGCTGCCCCCTGGGCACGCAACTTTCCTGGACGATCGGGAGCAAATCGAGCATGGAAGTGGATGTTGGAACCGTAAAGCATTGGTTGGATGCTGGTGCCACTGATGCAGGCCAACCGATTTTCCTGCTGGACTGTCGTGAACCGAATGAATGGGACGCGGCTCGAATCGACGGTGCGACACTGGCTCCAATGACCCAGTGGCCGCCAGCCCCCGACATCTGGGATGCGATGCAAGGCAAACAAGTGGTGGTTCACTGCCATCACGGTGTGCGGTCCCTGCGCGTGACCGACTGGCTGCGAAAGAACGGATTCGCCGATGCCATGAGCATGGCGGGTGGAATCGATGCGTGGAGCCTGCAGATCGACCCTTCTGTACCTAGATACTGAGGCGTCGCTGATACTAAGGCATCGCTCAGTCATTTCGTTGAGATTCCCGGTGGCTTTTGAGGTCACCGGAAATAAGATTTGGTTAACTCTCTTCTATGCACTCGCCAAAGGACGTAATATGGGGGACGGTTCATTCGTATTGAGTAGCAAGTCCTCCTAACTCCTGCCATCATAGCCGCGCATGTCCCCGCTTAAACGCAAGTTTCGTGCCTCATCGCTCTTTCTGCTCACAACTCCATGGTTGGGTTTTGGATTGGCGGCTGGTCAAGAAACCACGTCCGAACCGCCCCCAAGGCCTGAGGACGTGGTCATCCCCGAAGGCCTCGACTCGGTGGCCCGCCTGCAACATGTGGCCATCACGGCGCTGACCGCTCCTTGGGGATACTGGGGTTTTCGCCCCAGCAGCTACAGTAGTTGGACCAACCATTCCAATCGCCTGATCCCGATCTACGTGTTTGGCGATTCCCTGGCCCCCTACTCAGGTGAAAATAGCGTCTATCGGAGCCCAGAAAAACTCGAACAAGTGTATGGATTTCTACCGACGAATACGGTCAATCCCAACGCTGAATATCTTGACCAAACCGACGTGTATCGCCTTCAACGCGAAGCGATCGAAAGCAAACGCAAACGCTTTGTGTTCCTGGTCGTCTTCGACGGCATGGACTGGCAGACGACCCGTGCCGCCGCAATCTACAAGTCCCGAGGCGTCCATTACGATTCAGGGCGAGGCAGTGGCTTGGTCTTCCAAGACTACGACGGTGCCCCGACCGATTTTGGATTCATCGTGACTGCCCCTCTGGGTGATGAGGTTGCCACCGACGTAGACGCGCAAATCGACAAGGTGCCGCCATCCAAGCTCGGTGGCTACGATTGGCGATTCGGTGGCAGCACGCCTTGGGAAACCGAACCGGACATTGAGTACCCGATTGGTCGCAACAAGCAGTCTTCGCATGCTTACACCGATTCTTCTTCGTCGGCCTCTTCGATGACCTCGGGGATCAAAATCCTGAACGGTGCGTTGAATGTTTTTCCCGATCAACGCCAAGCGGAAACCATCGCGCAGTGGGCCCAGCGCGATCATGGATTCGCCGTCGGAACCGTGACTAGTGTTCCCATCCCCCATGCCACGCCCGCTGCTGCGTACGCCGTCAATGTCAGCCGAGATGATTATCAGGACATCGCGCGCGACATGCTGGGACTCCCCTCGGTTTCGCATCGATCCAAACCCTACCCTGGGCTCGACGTGGTTCTGGGTGCGGGATTCGGCGACGCGACGGAAAATGGTGCTGGACAAGGTGCCAATTTCATTCCTGGCAATCGCTTTCTCGCCGATGTCGATCGCGATGCGGTCGATGTCGCCAATGGCGGTCCTCACGCCCGTTATGTTGTCGCACAACGGACATCGGGTGAGACTGGAACCTCTGTGCTCGCCCAAGCGGCCGAGAAGGCCGTTCAAGGTGGACATCGGTTGCTCGGATTTTTCGGCGGGATCAATGGACATCTACCCTTCCGTACCGCCAACGGCGACTATCGACCTGTGGCCTCGATCAAAGGCCCCGAAATCTATACGGAAGCTGACATCGTCGAAAACCCAACCCTCAAGGAAATGACGGAAGCGGCTATTTCGGTTCTTGAACAACGCCCGGAAGGCTTCTGGTTGATGGTCGAAGCCGGCGATGTGGACTGGGCCAATCACGCCAACAACGTCGACAACTCCATCGGTGCGGTGCTCAGTGGCGACGCTGCCATACAAAGTATCTTCGACTGGATCGAACGTAATAACGCGTGGGATGAATCGCTAGTCATTGTGACCGCCGATCACGGACACTATCTACATTTGACCCAACCCGAGGCACTCATTCCTCAGGATGAACCCGTGGCCAATCTGGTTTCGCCGGATTGATCGACTGGGCACCATTTGTCTGCCCCATGCTGCATTCTCACTACAGGCACGTTGGGGCACAGTCGTCTAACAAACGGGAGCAGTAGCCGAAGGTTGGTTTGCTGGGCGTCCCCAGCCTGGCTGGGTTGCACATCGTTTAGCACGATGGATTCAAACTCCAACTCATACGTCAGTGCGGCCTGCACCGTCGCTAGGACTTGATGTACGGCGCCCAGCCGATTCGAAGCCACCAGAACCAAAGGATAGCCGATCGCTCGAGCCAGATCGGCGTTGGTCATCGACCACGAAATGGGGGAGAGCAATCCGCCAGCGCCCTCCACAACCAGATAATCGCAATCCTTCGTCCACGCAGAAACTCCGTCGAGCAGCGACGACTCGATGACCGTTCGCCCTTCTTGCTCTGCTGCGATTGGTGGCGCTAGCGGTGCGGTAAACGACTGACGATTGACGCGCTCGATGGGTACCTGGGCACCGAGAGCTTGCCACAAGCAGTGCGCGTCGCTGGTTTCTGCGGTCACGCCGCCACTCGCGACCGGTTTGTACGCTCCGACGCGAATGCCTCGTTCCCGTAACATTCGCACATAGCGCACCGCAACGTAGGTCTTGCCTACATCCGTGTCGGTACCTGCAACAAAACAGCCTCGTTCAGGCTTGTGCATCACTTCCTTCATGATCGCTGATCCGTTCTGCGAATATGGCGATGTGCCGCTTGCCCTGCCGCGTGAACAGGATGGTCATCTTCTGTGTCGACGATGGATCCGTAAACAACACACGTTGCATTCGCTCCAAATCGATATCGACCCCACGACTTTTTAATTCCCAGGCGCGAACGGAGAATCCGCGCGCCGCAGCCCGCATTTTTTTTGAATCCATGGATAGGACATCCAACACGCGAAACCAACGCAACATCGGATGTGGGGTGCACTCAGGCCCGTGGCAATAACCGGACTCAGAGCCGATGAGTCCAAGATTCAGACGCCTCGCCAAATAGGGTGTCAGTTCGGAAGCGCGCACCACCGGATCTTGATCGGCCACGTAGGGTCCGATGGGCTCCTCGCCCCAGCCGCCATCGAGTCCCAGCCGATCTTCGAATTCTTCGCAAGAGAACATTTCATGCTGCCAGCCGTCACGCTTGGAATGGCTGCTCAGCACCTTCGCACCGACTGGCCATCGCTCGATATTCCAATACCAGCGTTGCTGACGAACGCTCCCCGCCACCGACAACCAGCGTAGTACGTGCGGTGGCGATGCGGGTTGCCACGGAAAGTTTGGATCCGCCCGAAATCCAGGTGCCACCTTGATGGATACGCCTCGGTATCGATCCACCACTGGCGCAATGACGTCCCACGTCGGACTCATGGCTTGCGGTTCAATTGTGCGCGTCCCATTGGCCCGGCGATCGGGATCCAAATGCAGGAAGGCATCGAGAGGCCCCTCGTGGCCGCTCCATGAACGGCACGCACTTTCCAAACTCAATCCATGCATGGAAGCGTTGGCGGCGGTAAGTAGACAGGCAATGGGGTCTTGATCCAATGCAAGGACCGATCGGCCGCTGCGTCCCAGAGTCACGGCATCCACACCGGCGCCGCAGCAAACATCGATGACTGCTTCCGAGGACGGAAAATCCCGTGCCGTCTCTTCCGCCGTGGTTTCATCCGACGCTTGTTCCAGCAATTGCGATGTCCACAACCAGGAGGCTGGGTCATGAACCTTACGCTTGGCCTTCACATGGGCCAAGGCGCGTTGTTCGATGAGCAATCGCGCTCGACTTTCTGAGCAAGTGACCAGTGCCCTGATCTGACCCGGGCTGACGCTCGAGTCGTTCGCTAGCACTGTTCGCCAAGCGTCTATCCCTGCGGAGGATGTCAGCCACCGATAATCCTCCAACACTACTCTTCGAAAACCGGTGCGTCCGAAACCGAATCGTCCGAAACCGATTCATCCGAAGCCGGTAATTCCGAAACCGGAGATTCCGAAACCGGAGATTCCGTATGCGGTACATCCATGTCTGCGGGAGGTTGCTCGACCTCAGGTTCTGGCTGCAGATCCAACAGGGAATTGAGGTCACCGGCAACCTGCGGCCGTGGGGCATCGTTGAGGAGAGGGAACGACTGTTCGGCGGCGGCTGTTCCTCGGTTAACGAGATCCTCAAGGGCTTCCTTGCGGTAACTCACTTCTGAATCTTGGAAGACTCGGAAGCCGGTTCCGGCCGGAATCAAGTGACCGAGAATTACGTTTTCCTTCAGACCAACCAGTCGGTCGACCTTGCCCGCCAGCGCGGCTTCGGTGAGGACTTTGGTGGTTTCTTGGAAGCTAGCCGCCGAGATAAAGCTGTTGCTTTGAACCGCAGCCTTCGTGATCCCCAACAATTGCACTTCGCCGTGTGCCGACTTTGGCTTCTTGCCCTTGGCGGCCTTTCCACCCAATCCTTCGGACTGGGCATTGGAGGTCTCGAAAGCCTCCTTCGGAACAACAGCTCCGACAGCGAATTCGCTGTCGCCTGGATCGTTGATCTTGATGCACTTGGCGATATGGTCGTTGTGCTTCTTGAATTCGAAGCGGTCCATGACCAAACCTGCGAGCAGACTTGTGTCACCGGGATTGGTGATTTTCATCTTGCGCAGCATTCGAGCGATGATGATCTCGACGTGCTTGTCGTTGATCTCCACACGCTGCGAACGATAGACCTGCTGGATTTCGTGCAGCAAATACTGTTGAACCGCTTCTTCACCGCTGACACGCAGGATGTCGTGCGGAACGAGCGGGCCCTCGACCAATGCTTGTCCAGCTTTGACGGTATCTCCGGTGTGAACCAGGAACCGCTTACCGGGTGGTACCAAATGTTCGACTTCTTCGCCGCTTTCGCTGCGAACGATGATCGATCGCTTGCCTCGCTTGCGGTCTTTCGAAATCTCTACTAGGCCATCGAGCTCTGCGACGACGGCGGGATCCTTTGGTTTACGAGCTTCGAAAATTTCGGTAACACGCGGTAGACCACCCGTGATGTCTTTAACGCCGGTGGCCTCACGTGGCATTTCGGCCAGCTCGGTACCCGCATTGACTTTACGACCCTCGGGGATGTTGATCACGGCCTTGTCTGGCAAGTAGTGAACGTCGACCGCTTTGCCATCGGCGTCCTCGATCACGATTTGCGGATGGAACTTGCCGCGAGAATCCATGATGCGACGACGCAGGTTGCCGCTCGGATCCTTTTCGATCTTCAGCGTTTCACCTTCGACGATATCGACATACGAGACCTTGCCGCCGACCGTCGAAAGAATTGGAATCTTGTGCGGGTTCCACTCGCACAGTACCTGTCCCTTGGCCACTTCCTTGTCCTCTTGGACCATCAGGCGGGCACCGACAGGAATTTCGTAGCGTTCGAGTTCGCGACCGCGTTGGTCGACGACGGCAACTTCGCAATTCCGCGTCAGTACAACGTCTTGTCCATCGTCGTTGCGTACGAAACGCATCTTGATGAATTTGACGAAACCCGACTTCTTGGCCTTGGTATCGCTCTCTTCGACCGTGGTACCGGCCGCACCACCGATGTGGAAGGTACGCATGGTGAGCTGTGTGCCAGGTTCACCGATACTCTGCGCGGCGATGATCCCAACGGCCATGCCTTCCTCGACCAGCGAGCCAGTGCTCATATCCATTCCATAGCACGTGCGGCAAACCCCCAACGGTGCATCGCACGTCATCGGAGACCGAACCTGGATTTTCTCCAGTCCCATTTCTTCGATCTTGGTGGCGATCAAACGGGTGATCATCTGGTTCTCTTCGACAATGGTCTCGGAGGTGATCAGATTGACGATGTTCTGGCGGCTGACACGTCCGGTGATCGATTCGGTCAGACGGACTTCGACTTTTTCACCACGGTAAATAACTCCCTTGGTGATGCCTTTGTTGGTGCCGCAATCATTCATGGTGATGACCACGTTCTGGGCAACGTCCGCCAGCTTACGGGTCAAGTATCCTGAGTCAGCGGTCTTGAGGGCCGTGTCGGCCAATCCCTTACGGGCACCGTGCGTCGAGCTGAAGTACTCGAGCACAGACAGACCTTCGCGGAAGTTCGACTTGATCGGTGTTTCAATAATTTCGCCGGTCGGCTTGGCCATCAGACCCCGCATCCCAGCCAATTGCCGAATTTGTTCGATCCCACCTCGTGCACCCGAGGACGCCATCAAGAACACCGGGTTGACGTACCACGGGCCACGGTGCTGGTCGGTCTCCATGGCAGCCATCATGTCCTTGGTGATCAACTCGCGAGCGGCCGTCCAGGCGTCAAGTACTTGGTTGTACCGTTCCTGAGCGGTCATCACTCCCTTGAGGTAGTTCTTTTGGAACGTCATGACTTTCTTGTCGGCTTCGGTGATGTGCTTCTGCTTCGAATCTGGGGTGACCAGATCGTCGGCACCGAAGGACAAGCCGCTGTGCGTCGACTCGCGGAAACCCAATTGGTTCATGTCGTCCAACAAGTTGATGGTCGCGCGGCGACCGAGCAATTGGTAGCAATCGCTGATGACCATGGCCAAATCGCCGGACCGCAACGGTTGATTGTAGAAGTCCATACCTTGGGGCAAAATCGAGTTGAACAGGATTCGGCCGTAGGTGGTTTCGATAATGGCGCCACCCTTGGCGTTCGGCTCGTCACTCTTCTGCTTTTGATATTTAGGCAACCGCACCTTGATCTTCGCATGCAGCGCAATCTTTCCGAGGCTGTAGGCGTAGTCTGCTTCCATCGGTGTCGAGAAAATCATCCCTTCGCCGATTTGGTCCGCCAACAGAATGGTGATGTAGTTGCAACCCATAACCGTATCTTGAGACGGGCTCATGATCGGCTTGCCATTGCTCGGTGCAAAAATGTTGTGGGTGCTCATCATGAGCGTATGGGCTTCGACCTGAGCTTCGATCGAAAGAGGCAAGTGCACAGCCATCTGGTCACCGTCGAAGTCGGCGTTGAAGCCTTTGCATACGAGCGGGTGCAGGTGGATCGCGTTGCCTTCAACCAAGGTCGGTTCAAACGCTTGAATGCCCATGCGGTGCAACGTAGGTGCTCGGTTCAACAGAACCGGGTGGTTGCGGATGGCTTGTTCGAGAATATCCCAAACCTCTTCATCCTTGCGCTCAAGCATCTTCTTGGCCGACTTGATTGTGTCGGCGTGCCCGAGTTCCTTGAGCTTGCGGATGATGAAGGGTTGGTAGAGTTCCAACGCAATCTTCTTCGGCAGGCCGCACTGGTGCAAACGCAAACGCGGCCCGACCACGATCACGCTTCGCGCCGAATAGTCGACACGTTTGCCGAGCAAATTTTCTCGGAACCGGCCCTGCTTGCCTTTGATCATGTCCGTCAATGACTTGAGCGGACGGTTGCTGCTGCCCAGTACCGGTCGCTTGCAGCGTCCGTTGTCGAACAGTGCATCGACCGATTGTTGCAACATCCGCTTTTCGTTACGGATAATGACTTCCGGGGCGTTTAAATCGACCAGCTTGCGAAGCCGATTGTTCCGGTTGATGATTCGGCGATAGAGATCGTTAAGGTCCGATGTGGCGAAGTTTCCGCTATCAAGCAATACCAACGGACGAAGATCCGGTGGAATAACAGGGATCACGTCCAGGATCATCCATTCTGGACGATTCTCGCTGTCGCGAATCGACTCGACCAACTTCAATCGATTGATCAATTCCTTCTTGCGCTGCTTGCTGCTGGTCTCGGACAGTTCGACCCGAAGCTCTTCGGACAGCTTGACCAAGTCCAGATTCTGAAGCAGCTTGCGAACCGCTTCGGCGCCCATGTCGGCTTCGAAGGCATCGCCGTATTGAGCCCGCGCCGCCCTGTATTCCTCTTCTGTCAGCATCTGTTGTGCTTTCAAATCGGTCGTACCGGGATTAACAACCACGTAGTCTTGGAAGTAGATGACCTTTTCCAAGCTCGTCGTCTTCATCTCGAGCAGGTTCCCAAGCCGACTAGGCATGGCCTTGAAGAACCAAATGTGCGCCACCGGCGCTGCGAGCTCAATATGCCCCATCCGCTTGCGACGCACTCGCGAGTGCGTGACCTTTACACCGCAGCGATCGCAGATCATGCCCTTGTACTTCATGCCCCGGTACTTGCCGCATGCACACTCCCAGTCCTTTTCAGGGCCAAAAATACGCTCGCAGAACAATCCATCCTTTTCGGGACGGTACGTTCGGTAGTTGATTGTTTCCGGCTTTTTGACTTCACCGAACGACCAAGAACGTATGTCCTGAGGCCGTGCTAGAGAGATCTTGACCGAGGTGTAATCGTTGACGCGATCGTAGGTGGCTTCGGATGCTGTGGCCATGTACGAGTTGCTCCTGGAAACGCTATGAGTAAGGCTGATTGGATCTGGGTGGTTGGTTGGCGTCGGTCAGGTCAGGCCCAGGCCTCGTGCACCGTCGCCCATGGGATGGGTGACGGTGCAAAGACCATGGCTGGCGATGCATGCGGCTAGAGCCTTCGCTTCTCAAGCCGCATGTTCAAGGCGAGGCCTCGAATTTCGTTCGTCAACACGTCGAAACTAGCGGGTGTACCGGCTTCGAGTGTGTTCTCTCCCTTGACCATCGATTCGTAAATCTTGGTCCGTCCCTCGACGTCATCGCTCTTGACCGTGAGGAGTTCCTGCAGGATGTATGCGGCCCCGTATGCTTCGAGAGCCCACACTTCCATTTCCCCGAAGCGTTGTCCACCGAACCGGGCTTTGCCACCGAGCGGTTGCTGAGTGATGAGGGAGTAAGGACCTGTGCTCCGTGCATGGACCTTGTCGTCGACCAAGTGGTGCAACTTGAGCATGTAGATGTAGCCGACCGTGGTTTCCTGCTCCATCTCCTCGCCGGTTCGACCGTCGAACAACCGAATCTTGCCGTGCGAGGGCAAGCCTGCTGCTGCCAATGCTTCGTTGATGTCCGATTCCGTTGCACCGTCGAACACAGGTGTAATGGCTTGGAAACCGGAGATAGCGCCGGCCCATCCCAAGTGGGTTTCCAAGATCTGACCAACGTTCATACGGCTCGGAACCCCCAGTGGATTCAACATGATTTGAATCGGTGTTCCATCGGGTAGGAACGGCATGTCTTCCACTGGCAGGATCTTCGAAATGACCCCTTTGTTGCCGTGACGTCCGGCCATTTTGTCCCCGACGCTGATCACGCGTTTGGTTGCGATGTAAACCTTGACCATCTGCAACACACCGCTGCGCAATTCATCGCCCCGCTTCATGCTGTTGAGTCGACGGTCTCGGATGTCCAATGACTCTTCAACTGCCGGCCACAAATTCTTATGCACCTTCTTAACCTCGGCATGCAATCCGACGTCGAGACGGTTCAAGTGCCGAGACAGATTGAAGGTTTGCGCTTTTTCAGCGATGAACTTCGGATCCTGACCACCGGTCAGAGGGGTTCCATCGTCATCGGTCAGTTTACCTCCGATGACTTTCTCTACCTCTTCCGCAAAGGACGCGAAGGCGGTCGAGATGTCCTTGTTGCCTTCGGACTCGACCCGCTTGAGTTCCTTCTCGAACTCCTTTCGCTCTTCTTCGCTCAAACTCATTCGGCGGGAGAACTTCTGGGTATCGATCACGATCCCTTCAACACCCGAGCTGACTTCCAACGAATCGTTCTTTACGTCCTCGCCGGCACGACCAAAAATCGCGTGAAGCAGTTTCTCTTCAGGCGTCAGTTCCGTTTTGCTCTTCGGCGAAACCTTGCCTACAAGAATATCGCCCGGTCGAACGTATGTCCCAACATTAACGACCCCTGTTTCGTCGAGGTTTCGAAGCGCTTTTTCGCTTACGTTGGGAATGTCTCGCGTGAACTCTTCGCGGCCGAGTTTCGTCTCGCGGATCTCGACATCGAACTCTTCGATGTGGATCGACGTGTACACGTCTTGTTTGACCAACTCTTCGCTAATGATGATCGCGTCTTCGTAGTTGTAGCCATCGAATGACATGAATCCGACGAGGACGTTGCGGCCCAAAGCCAGCTCACCCAAGTGTGTCGAAGCGCCGTCCGCGATAATCTGCCCCTTCTCGACCTTGTCCCCAATATTGATGATCGGGCGTTGGTTGAGGCACGTGCGCTCGTTGAGCCCTTGGTACTTCTTCAGGTGGTAAATGTCGTTGCCAATCTCGATCCGAGTCGCATCGACAAACGTTACTTTGCCAGCCCGCCGGGCCCGCACCACCATGGAACTGTTCGCAGCGACTTCTTTCTCAAGTCCCGTACCGACAATGGGTGGCTCGGCCACCAACAATGGAACCGCTTGCCGCTGCATGTTGGAACCCATCAACGCACGGTTCGCATCGTCATGCTCCAGGAACGGAATCAGACCGGCGGACACCCCGATCATCTGACTCGGAGCAATATCCATGTACTCGACCGTCTCCGGCGCGGCGATCTCAAAGTCGCTGCGGTGCCGAGCGATCAAACCAGGACCTGGCACCAAAGCCGAATCCTTCACCGCCAAGTCAGCAGGAGCAATGTAAGCGTCCGACTCTTCGTCCGCACGCAGCCAAACCACGTCATCGGTCACCCTGCCACCATCGATTTTGCGATAGGGGGTCACCAAGAAGCCGTATTCGTCGACGCCCGCGTAGATCGAAAGCGAACTGATCAAGCCGATGTTCGTACCTTCCGGTGTTTCGATCGGGCAAATTCGACCATAGTGAGAAATATGCACGTCCCGAACTTCGAACCCGGCTCGTTTCCGATTCAAACCACCAGGGCCGAGGGCCGACAACCGACGCTCGTGCGTCAACTGCGACAACGGGTTGGTCTGGTCGACCACCTGCGATAATTCGCCACGTCCAAAGAAGTATTCGATGGCTGCGCTGATGCTCTTCGGATTGACGAGCGATCGAGGCGTCATGTCCTCGACTTCCTTAAGACTCATTCGCTCCTGCACGGTCCGCCGAAGTTTCAAAAACCCTTTACGCAGTTCTTCGCAAGCCAACTCATCGATGGTCCGCAGGCGTCGATTTCCCAAGTGGTCAATGTCATCGAAACGAGCATCGGAATCGGGATCGAATAGATTGATCAAGTACTTGATCGAAGCCATCAAATCTTCGGGCCGCAGCGCCATCTCGTCCTCAGGCACGCTCAATTTCAACTTGCGATTCACTCGGAACCGACCCACGCGACCGAGCCGGTAGCGGTTGATGTCGAAGAACTTCTCATGAAACAAAAGCTTGGCTTTTTCCAACGCTGGCGGATTGCCCGGACGCAACCGTTGATAAATGCGAAGCAACGCTTCTTCGTGGCTGCTCGTATTGTCTTCCGCCATCGAATTGAGGATATACGGGAACTTCGGCGACTCCATAACTTCCATGGATTTCACGCCACTCGAACAGATCAGTTCGGCGATCGCCTTGGTGACCTTCTGGCCAGCCTCAATCACAATCTCACCGGCTCGTTCGTGCTCGGGCGGATAAACCACGTCATCGCACGCTACCTTATTCTCGATCTTCGGCACGCTGCGACCATCGGAGATTTTCTCCGTAGTGATTTCGTAAAAGGCTCCCAACAAATCGGTATCGGTACTGAGCTTTGGCGACATGGCTCGCAGCAAAGTCACCACCGAGAATTTTCCGCTCTGGTCGATCCGGACCGAAAGCGAGTCCTTCTTGGTAACGTTGATCTCAATCCAACTACCGCGCTCCGGAATAACTCGACACGATGGCTGCTTGCGATCCGAAGTCCCTTCCGTTTCCTCGACGAAATCCACGCCAGGCGATCGATGCAACTGGCTGACAACGACGCGCTCGGCTCCATTGATGATGAACTCGCCACCACCCAGCATGACGGGGATATCCCCGAGATATACTTCTTCCTCAAGCGGTTGCTCCCGCTTCAAACGGAGCCATACCTTCAGCGGCTTGCCGTACGTCAATCGCAACTGTCGGCACTCCTCAGGTGTGTACCTCGGTTTGCCCAGCTCGTAGCGAAGGTATTCCAATGCGACTGACTTGTCGTAGCTCTCGATCGGGAAAATTTCGCGGAAGACAGCTTCCAAGCCCTGATTTTTGCGTTTATCTGAGGTGAGATCCTCCTGCAAGAAGGCTTCGTAGGAGGCCGTTTGCAGCACCGTCAAATTCGGAATGGGAAACTGGCTGCGGCCAGTTCCAAAAGTACGGATTTCGGAAGTCTGTAGTCGTCGCTTTGCGGAGGTTGCCATGGGGACTAACGATGGTTAAAAGTGACGCGGGAAAGATTCGTTTTTGGACGGGAGAATCAAGGAGCAATTCGAGACGGCCGAGAATGGGCCAAAACTCAATTGTTCCCCTGATCGCCGCGATCCAACAGGCAAGCCCGATCCATCAGGCGAAATCGAGTGCTTGAACCCAAGCGGCTTGAACCCAAGCGGATCGGGTAAGCCTTGATCGGTACAGCCATCAAAATGGCCGACGAAAGATTCGACGACACCCTGCGAAACGCACGCAAAAATGCGCGGTGCAGAGCAATTGAAGTTCGTGGAGGCAATGGCCGAGAAAAACCGGTTGAGTGACATTGAACGGCGAAAAAAAGGTCCAAAGCACGTCCCCCAGTTGGCCAACGAAAGAGCGAGTGACGCATCCCAAGTCGATCGAAATCCGCCGATCTTCATTCCATGCCCTCGTCCACGCGGGATAGTGTAGCGGGACCTGCCTCACGAGAAAGGGCACTTACGGGAGAAAATCAATTCTTTTTTAAGAATTCCTTAAAATATGGCACTCGGATAGCACATCAACCGAAATCGCAGCCTCGTCACACGTCATTCGGCCGGCCCTCGAAACCCCAAACCCATCGGAGTGCGGTCGCTGGTGCTCACCGCGACCAGTCCGTGCGGGCTCGGCAATTCGCGACCAACCCGTCAAGGTACTGCACTTGCTCCGGAGCCAATGTGATTTGCAAAGCTGCCGCTGTTTCTTCGATTTGTTCGGGCCTTTTGGCCCCGACCAACGCTACGTCAACGCCGGGCTGAGTTAACGACCAAGCCAGGACGGTTTGAGCCACGGTCCAGCCGTGCAGCCGTGAAAATTCCCGCAAGGGATCCAGGAGATCGTGCGCTGCCTCCCAACGTTCCCCCTGAAAAATCGGATATTTGAGCCTTCGATCCGATGGATCTAGCCGGTGATTCCGAGTCATCGAACCGGCCAATAGCCCTTTCATCAAGACCCAATAAACGACGAGCGAAATCGATTCTGCTCGGCAAAAAGACCGCAGGCCCTCGACACTCTCGGGCTGGAACATATTGAAATACGTTTGGATGGCGACCACCGGACATCGAGCATGAAACACGCGGGCCTGCTCGGCAGTAACATTGCTAACACCGGCCCACCGCGCCCAGCCTCGAGCAACCACTTCCCGCACGGCATCGGCGGACTCCTCGAGCGCGACCTTGGGATCAGGCGCATGCAAATACATCAAATCAACTGCGTCCACGGCCAGTCGGTCCCGAATCTGACGCGCTTGCTCAAGGATAGACTCAGGCCGCGCATCGCTCATCCAAACCCCGTTGGCATCCAGTCGAGCCCCGACCTTGCTTGCCAAAACAACCCGATCGCAACGCCCCTCGAGCGCGGCTGCGATGACCCGATCGCTGCGTCCATCGATTCCATAGGCATAAGCGGTATCGATCTGATTGATCCCGCAATCAAGACCGCGACGGATGGTGGCAATCGACGCCGAATCGGTCACCCCGAGACTGGTCAGGCCGGCCATGGGCCAAGCCCCCAGGCCGATCCGGCTAACGATCAAATCGGATTTGCCGAGTCGGATGGGCTGAGCGCCCAGTGACTGAAAATCATCGTCGGATTGCGTAGGAATCGGCATGGTGACCATGTTGGAGGGAAACGGGCGATGGACTATGATTTGTGGCGCTGCGCGTTGCTTAGGTGAATTGTTTTTCCGCGAACTGTGTCTGTTTCCAATGACCGAAATTGTAGTGCCTGCTGTCGGCGAGAGTATTTCTGAAGTCCAGATCAGTCAATGGCTCAAGCAAGAGGGGGATTGGGTCGCCGCCGGCACCGATCTGGTGGAACTCGAAACGGAAAAAGCCTCCGTTCAGATTTCTGCTCCCGTTGACGGATACATCAAAAAGATCCTCAAGCCGAACGATCAATTCGCAGCCGTCGGAGAAGCCATCGCTGAATTCGAACCGGCAGAAAAAGGAACTTCGGGTGGATCGGCTCCCGCGAATGACGCGGCCGCGATAGCCCCGTCAACGTCCGATGCCACTCCCCCGATGGAGAATCCATCCGCTTCCAAGAATGCTCCCGCAGGTCATGTCATGCCTGCGGCCCGTCGCATGATGGATGACCACCGCGTTGCCAGTGCTGACGTGGTTTCCTCTGGACCCGGTGGCCGTGTGTTGAAGGAAGATGTTGCCCGCGCAATTTCCAAGGACGAACCGACTGCCAAAGCGACCACGTCCACAACTTCAACCCTCGAACCCGCACCCCGTACGAGCAGTCAACCCCTAGCAGTGCAACCGACCCAGGCTAGCCTTCAACAGGGACAAACGGGTGGGCTTCAACAAGGAGGACCCAATCGCAGCGAAGAGATCAAGCCGATGAGCATGATCCGCCGCACCATCGCCACACGCTTGGTCCAAGCCCAACACAACGCAGCCTTGCTGTCGACCTTCAACGAAGTCGACATGCAGCCCGTGATGCAACTCCGCAATAAATATCGGGACGTTTTCAACGAACGACACGGCGTGAAACTCGGGTTCATGTCGTTCTTTGCCAAAGCCGTTTGCGAAGGACTCAAACGTTACCCTTCGGTCAACGCAGAAGTTCGTGGCAACAATGTTGTGTACCGCAATTACTATGACATCGGTATCGCGATCGGTGGCGGCAAGGGCTTGGTCGTCCCCGTCCTTCGCAACGTCGAACGGATGGGATTCGCGGAAATCGAACGCACCATCGGCGAATACGCGAATCGTGCCATGGCCAACAAACTGTTGCCCACGGACCTCGAAGGCGGAACCTTTACAATCAGCAACGGGGGTATTTATGGTTCCCTTCTCTCGACTCCTATCGTCAATCCTCCCCAAAGCGGAATCCTAGGCCTACACGCCATCCAGGAACGGCCGATTGCGCTGAACGGACAGGTCGTAATTCGTCCGATGATGTACGTGGCCCTGACCTACGACCATCGCATCATCGACGGTCGCGAAGCCGTATCCTTCCTGAAGACCATCAAGGAAGTTATCGAGGATCCTTCGCGACTGTTCTTGGAGATCTAAAGCAATGATGCAACTCGGTTTCGTCAGTGCCATACTCCCCGAACTGCCGCTGAGCGAGGTAGTCGACGTCGCGAACCGTATCGGCTACCGAACCGTTGAGCTAATGTGCTGGCCACCGAGCAAAGCCGATCGAAGGTACGCCGGGGTGACGCACGTCGATATCAATGAACTTTCCGAATCTTCGATCGCTTCGATCCAGCATACGTTGAAGGAGTCCAACGTATCGATGAGCGGATTGGGCTACTACCCAAATTGCTTGTCCCACGATCCCGACGAAGCGGAACGTGGCGTGGAACACTTGAAACGCGTCATTGCAGCCGCTCCCCGATTCGGTATGCATCAGGTCAATACCTTCATCGGTCGCGACCATACCTTGAGCGTGGATGACAATTGGCCTCGCATGCTCAAAACATGGAGACCCATTGTCGATTTGGCGGAAAAGCATGGGGTTAGGATCGGTATTGAAAACTGCCCCATGCTCTTCACCGCCGACGAATGGCCCGGTGGCAAAAACCTGGCCTCGACTCCGGTGATCTGGCGTCGATTGTTTACCGATTTGGGCAGTCCCAACCTGGGCCTGAACTACGATCCGTCGCATCTGGTTTTCCAACACATGGATTACCTAAAACCCATCCGCGAATTCATCGACCGCATCTTTCATGTCCACGCAAAAGACGTTCGGGTCGACTCGCATGCTTTGGATGATCACGGCAGTTTGGCTTACCCCAATCTCTACCACCATCCAAAGCTACCGGGATTAGGAGACGTCGATTGGGGCCGCTTCTTCTCGGTTCTTGGTGATGCAGGGTATAGCGGTCCCGTTTGCATCGAGGTCGAAGATCGCGCCTACGAAGGCAGTCTCGAGGATCGCATCGCATCGCTCTCGCAAAGCTATCGCTATCTTTCGCAATTTGTTCCCGCCGAATGATGCAGGTCGGGATTCGCACTCCCGCCGAACACGCATCGAATTACGCTCCTCTTCCCTCGCAACCTAACCTTGCTGCCGGAGTTTCTACACGTGAACCCTCCTTCCTCTCCCAACAACGACCCTGCGTCCGATGCCTCCTCTGGCCAGATTGATAATGTCATGGTGGAAACGCGGCTCTTCCCACCGAGCCAGCAGTTCGCCTCCCAAGCGGCCATTGGATCCATCGAAGCCTATCAAGCACTCTACGATGCGTCGGTCGCGGACCCCGTCGGCTTCTGGGAGGACCAAGCCCGAGAGCACCTTCATTGGTTCGAGCCTTTCCATACTGGACTCGTCTGGAACGAACCGTTTGCGGAATGGTTCGTCGGTGGAAAAACCAACGTCTCCTACAACTGCTTGGATGCACACGTTCTCGCAGGTCGCGGCGAACGCGTGGCCTTCCATTGGGAAGGCGAACCGGGTGATCGACGAACCGTAACCTACTCGGAGCTTTTGGCAGAGGTTTCTCAGTTAGCGGCGGGCCTGCAACAACTCGGCATCCAGAAAGGGGATCGCATCAGCATCTACATGCCGATGGTCCCTGAACTCCCAATCGCGATGTTGGCTTGCGCCAGGATCGGAGCTATCCACTCGGTCATCTTCGGCGGGTTTAGTGCCGAGGCCATCGCCGATCGCAACAACGACGCTCAAGCCAAATTGGTAATCACGGCTGATGGTGGATGGCGGCGTGGGAAAATCCTGCCCCTCAAAGAAACCGTCAACGAAGCGTTGGCGAAAAGTCCTTCGGTGGAGCATTGCATCGTCCTTCGACGCGTTGACAATCAACCGGCCATGCATGCCCCGCGCGACGTGTGGTGGCACGATCTGGTCGCCGACCAACCCAAGGACTTTCCCGCCGTTCCTTTGGACAGCGAAGATTCACTTTTCATTCTCTATACCAGCGGTTCGACCGGCAAACCCAAAGGCATCCGCCACACCACGGCCGGCTACAACCTATTCGCCAAGCGAACGTTTCAATGGGTCTTCGATCATCGCGAAGACGACATCTTTTGGTGCACTGCCGATTGCGGCTGGATCACCGGGCACAGCTACATTGTCTACGGACCGCTATCGGCCGGCGCCACTCAAATTCTCTACGAAGGGGCGCCCAACTGGCCCGAGGAAGATCGGTTTTGGGAAATCATCGAACGCTACCGCGTGTCGATTTTGTACACGGCTCCCACCGCCATCCGTGCCTTCATCAAATGGGGGAACGCACATGTGGAGAAACACGATCTGTCTTCACTCCGATTGCTCGGCAGTGTCGGTGACGGTATCAACCCCGAAGCCTGGATGTGGTACTACGATAAAATCGGCGGCGGGCGTTGCCCCATCGTGGATACGTGGTGGCAAACCGAAACCGGAGGCATCATGATGTCGCCTCTGCCCGGAGCCATCGCGCTCAAACCAGGTTCGTGCACCAAACCGCTACCCGGCATCGTTCCGCGGATTGTCCACTCCGATTTTTCGGATGTTGGGACCAACGAAGGCGGCATGCTGTGCATCGAAAAACCATGGCCGGGCATGCTGCGCGGAATTTGGGCGAACGATGATCGGTATCGCGATGGCTACTACGGCAAGGTGCCTCACATGTACCTGACCGGCGACAACGCTCGCCGTGATGCGGATGGTTACTACTGGATCATGGGACGCATCGACGATGTGATCAATGTTTCGGGCCATCGACTCAGCACGATCGAAATCGAAAGTGCGCTGGTCAGTCATCCGGCCGTGGCCGAAGCTGCCGCAGTCGGCAGACCCGATGATCTCAAGGGACAAGGGATCGCGGTATTCGTCACGCTCAAACAGCATGAGCCGACGGAAGCCATGCGGGCCGAATTGAAGAAACACGTCCGGAAAGAAATCGGTGCCCTGGCCGTGCCCGACGATATCCGTTTCACGACCTCCTTGCCCAAGACTCGTAGCGGCAAGATCATGCGCCGACTACTTCGCGATATCGCTTCCGGGCGTGAATCGGTACAGGATACCTCGACCCTCGAAGATTTCAGCGTCCTGGCCAAACTTCGCAGCGACGAGGAGTCGTAATGCCGGCGAAAACGAAAAAGGTCTGCTCCGACGTTCAACCCATCCCCTTAAATCCCGTCCCCGAATCCTTCCTCGGTGCCATTCACCAAGGGGATTGCATCGAACGCATGCAGGCTTTGCCCGACGGTTGCGTGCAATTGGTCTTTGCCGATCCACCCTTCAATATCGGCTACGACTACGATGTGTACGATGACTCACTCGAATACGATCAGTACCTGGAATGGACCAAACGGTGGATCCAAGAGGTTCACCGCATCCTGGCCCCTACCGGTACTTTTTGGTTGGCCATCGGTGATGAGTACGCCGCGGAACTGAAAGTGATTTCCCAGCAACTCGGCTTCCATTGCCGGAGCTGGGTGGTGTGGTACTACACCTTCGGTGTCCATTGCAGAGCCAAGTTCACGCGCTCCCACGCTCACCTCTTTCACTTCGTGAAAGACTCCCAAAGGTTTCTGTTCAATGCGGATCAAATCGCAGTCCCGTCGGCCCGTCAACTCGTTTACGCCGACGCCCGCGCCAACCCCAAGGGACGCACGCCCGACGACACCTGGATACTCCGCCCACAGGACTGCATCGAATCCTTTACGCCTAACGAAGATACGTGGTACATTCCTCGCGTGAATGGTACCTTTAAGGAACGCGCGGGTTTCCATGGCTGCCAAATGCCAGAACAACTCCTGGGTCGTATTCTCCGTGCGTGCTCAAGTCTCAACGACGTAATTCTGGATCCATTTTCGGGCAGCGCCACCACCGTGGCCGTCGCGAAAAAACTAGGACGCCAGTTCATAGGCTTCGACCTCTCTACAGAATACGTATCCCTCGGCACCGATCGTCTCAATCGCATTGCCGTTGGACAAGCTCTCGATGGTTCCAGCGAACCCAAGGTCAGCGCTCCATCGACCGACCAAGGCAAACGTCGCGACAACGTCACCGGTCGACGATCCAGGACAGCATCCAAGACAATCGACATGCCCCTCTTTGACCGATTGCTGAAGGTGGACGAACAAGAAACGGAGGGATTCGACGATGAAGAAAGATTGTTGGACGCTTACGAAGCTACCTTCGACGGCGCCAGTCCAGACCGAGTGATTATCGATCCGATCCTCAATCAGGACTTTCAGCTCGCTTGCGATGCTCGCAAGATCCGAGGCATTCCACGGGATCGAAACCGGACTCTGCTTCGCCTCCGCAAAATTGGAAAACTCCAATCATTCACGCTCACAGAAGAACAAATCGTTGCACCGAAGTGGTCCGAAGTTGACCGATTTGCACACGCCTCCGAAATCGCTTGGCGACGTGTGTCGGATCTATACCGCGTCGACCTAGAAGAACTTTTTTGCGATCCGAGATTGGCCGAGGCCTTTGACCGCATTGCCAGCGATCATGCGCCCGGTCGCAGCCCACTCGAGTACCGCTGGGTAGCACTGGCGCTTCGCCAACGTATCCGCAGCGCTCAATCCATGCCAGACCAATCAATCCCAGAGCCCACCCTAGCAAGCCTCGACGAAGAGTGGCGAAATGCGCCCTGGAGGAAATGGATCGATTTGGATTTGGAATCCTTGCCGACAACGAACACGCTTTACGCCATTGCAGAGAACGAAGACACAACCATTGACGAACCTCCGCAATTCGTTGGTGTTACAACCAACCTTCGCCATCGCTTAGCATCTCACGGATTGAAGGAACGATGGGAGGCCCTGACGGGGACAGCGAGCGAACATTGGTCGGTGCAATGGATTGCCTTGCCTGCGGATGCAAGTTTCCTTTGGTTTCATCGTCGGCGAGCGCTACAATCGTCGCCACCCTGGAATGTTCTTGACGACACAGTCGCACCATCAAGCCTGGCTCGATAGGTCCATTCGCTGAACGATTTGCGAAGGCACTCCCGCGAGCGGCTCAAAACGACTCGACAGGAAACTCGTTCGCTTTGAGAGAAACTCTTGGACGCGAATGTCGGAATGCACGGACTCGGACAGACTGATGCTACTGGCATCCTCTTCAATCAATCGAACCGCGAGTCGAACGGTTGCACCGAAGTAATCGATTCGACCATTGCGTTGCGATACCAGCGTACGTCCGCGATGGATCCCGACGTGCAACTGCATCGGACTTGGGTCGGACTGGTTACGGTACTCCTGGACCATGCCTATTGCCGCATCGCATGCATCAACGCATTCTTGGAACACCGCGACCAATCCATCGCTCGTGGTTCGTACCACCGAACCGTTCTTGGCCTCAATCATGCGGTCAAAAATGTCAAACGCGTTTTGGTAACACTGGTAGGCCAGATCATCTCCTACGTCGATCATGTGAGTTGCGACATCGCTCAAACGCGCGACCAACATCGTCAAGTGGTTTGCCTCCATCGGCAATCCGCTGGCAAAGGATTGCTCAGGAAATAACTCACGGAATTTTGCTGCCGTCATGGCCTGAGTGGCCGTGGTCACATGCTTGCGCTCGATCATCCGCTCCAGCCGAACCGTTAATGAATGCTCGGACGCGTTCAACAAGGTCCAATCGGTGGTACCGGCCCGCAGCACGCTGGGAACTCGCGCGCTGTCTGCCTCATCACTCCGCCAAAAGCACGTGTCGACCCCGTCCTGGCTGCGTACGGAGAAAACCTGGGACTGCATTCCACCAATACACCGCAACAGGTATTGGCCCTCAGACAACGTCAGGGGCACACAAATTCGTTCACCTGGCTCCAATCGCAACTGCGTTACTACATGCGGCGCATGCCAAGGTCCACCGATACAATAGCTCAGTTCATCCGACTTGCGTATCTCGGGATGAATTCGAAACGTTAGTTCGATAGCATCTCCGATGTTGGAACGGAATTGAATATCGCACGCCTCGCACTGAGTATGCTCTTGTATGCGAGACAGCAGTGTCTCAGTCGCACTAACGACACGGCAGGTTGGGCACACAAGATCCCACTGTAGCTCGAGGACTCCATGGCAGGCCGCCAACAGACAGGTCTCCAGCATGGCATTCCCTGGCATATTCAATCGCTCCGCCAACGCACTGGGCCGTATTCGACGCAGTTCCTGGGCCGGAGCCGCACGCAGGTAATCGCTGAGGGCATCCGCGATCTCCCATGTTGCGCCCTGCTGTACAATTTTGGAAATTCGTTGCTCCAGTCGCGTTGATTGCGATCGTCCGATAGAAGCCTTTTCCGCGAAAACGTCCTCAGCCGCTGACCTTCTAGTCGATTGCAGCGATGCGTCAATTTGTCGATAAACCCGATCCAAGGCGGCGCGTCCTTTCCAGCCTGCCTCAATCGTCGACACAATTTTCCCGAGCGTGTTCCGCGGTTCAATTCGGATCTGGTGCACCAATTGCGTCCCGCCACTTACCTGCGGTCGCAACTCCACAGAGCTCATGAACCATTTGAAAGGACCCGTTGAAAACTCGCGCAGGACTCCCATCCGGTGTCCTTCAATCCATTCAAACGGATGCTCTTCCCATTCAATCGATAAACCGGCCAATCGGAACGATCCGAATCGCCTGGTTCCCAAAACCGGATCCTTGACCAATCGATACTGCACCGCCGGAAAACCGGCCGACTTATTGAGCCGCTCAGTATTGGTAACATGGGGCCACAGTTCCGTCGGGGAGCTGCTCAAATTCCAGACAAACGTTCGCTCCCAAAGCTTCTTGGAATCGATCGCTGGCATCGAAGGATGTGCAGCAAACTGATTACTTTCACCCCCTAGGATACGATCGATCTCCCGAATCAATTCCCGAGCGCTGCCGGGCCGATCCGAAGGTGATTTCGCCAACATGCGATTCACCAGCAAACAAGTCGTTTCGCTGATGTTGGCGTTGAGTTGGCGCAAATTTGGGATCGGATCGAAGCAGTGCATCGCGGCGAGCTTCATGAAATCCGAATCATGAAAAGGCACCTGTCCACTCAGCATTTCGAACAGTGTGACGCCGAGCGCGTAGATGTCTGTGCGCGCGTCCAGCGTGCTACCAGCTTTGAATTGCTCGGGCGACATGTAGCTTGGTGTTCCAAGCAGTCCGCCGGCCTGAGTCATCGCCATCGATTCCGATTGCTGAATCTGGCGCGCAATGCCGAAATCGGTCAACTTCAATCGATCGATCGAATACGAATTCGCAGCGACCGATTCCTCCCCATGATTGGCTTTCGGCACCAAGACATTCTCGGGCTTTAGGTCGCGATGGATGATGCCATGCTCGTGCGCCCCGATCAGAGCCGACGAAATTCGAGAAACAATTTCGAGCGCCGATCGTTCGTCCAACGGTTGATGATCCGAAAGCCAACGCTTCAGGTCAATTCCATCGACGAGTTCCATCGCTAGGTAGTGCAGACCATCCTCGCTACCTACCTCGATCAATTGAGTAACGTGCGGACTTTGAACGTGCGCTAGGATGCGAGACTCTTTACGAAATCGATGGACCGCTTGTTCGGATCCGACACCAAACGCTCTCAAAACCTTCAAGGCGACCGGCTCACTCGTGTCCGTATCCACCGCACGGTAAACCGCTCCCATTCCCCCTTGGCCAAGCTTGCACTCGATCCGATAACGCCCCAATCGGGATCCAGGCTCAAGATTCCCCCGGAACGTATGCACGTTGATATCCGCTGCAAACGTACCGTCGTCGTTGACACCAGAACGATCGCCTTGGCCGCGTTGGGAGTCCGACCATGCACGGAGCAGATCTGCCCAGTCGTCCAATCGCGCGTCGTAGTCGCTGGCTTCCCCTCGTGCAACCAATCGAGCTTTCAAGGAGCCAATGAATTCCGTTGAAACCTCGGGTGATGAATGTACGGGTGCTGCCGCGTCGAGAGACCGGACAACAGCATCAACGATACTCAATACCCCTAGCAGATCTCGCCGATACAATTCGAAATACGTAGGTCGCGCGTCGACAGATTTCTCACCGTGAAATCGCGAAAGATAGTTTGCGCTGAAGTTGGGATCCCTCCCGACATGAACTCGGACGCTGTCAAGCGACAATCCGCCGTGGTAAAGTCGTTTGCCGAAGCATTGTTGGACCCCCTCCAAAAAATCGGATAGCCAAAGCAAGCGTGTGCAAACGTCGGACGTGACGAGGTACTCGCGGATGGTAGGTGCATTTTCGCGCGAAAAAACGACATAGGGACGCGCGGCATCCAATCGAACATCACGTACGCCTGACACCAATCCAAAATGGGATTGGATCAAGCGAAGCTGGCAAGCGACATCCTCAATCTGTTCCGGATGAACTGCGGAATGGGAGATGCACTGCACGAGAACTGCGGATTGCGTCGCAGGATCGAAAGCCGAGTAGAGAGGTGCGCCCAAACCAACATCCACCGGACACCAGTCCAGCAATTGCTCAAGACCTGCGGGTTTGCCGGTTGGGTCCGTCGCCAGAACTGGGAAAATGCTCCCCTGCGCGATGGCACTCGCCATGGTTTGGTCCCTTGAGCGTCGCTCAGCATTGCGGGATCGATTCAGCGATTGCAATCGGGGCAATCGTTCGAAAGTGTCATCTCACTCATGGGTTCCGTGCCACTCATGGGCGGACAGGTTTCGCAGCCATGATCCATCATCGCGTTGGATGGTTGGATACCAAAATGGCACATGCCCCAGTTGTCGCATTTCCATTGCTCAATGCTTCGTACCGTGCTGCATCCGAAAGCCATGGGCAATGTGAGTACCAAGATCCAACTGCTCAATCGTTGCATTTCGCATCGCTCTCCTAATATTTACTAAACCCGTAGAGAGAGTATTTCCCTTAGATTAGGGAATGCAAGAAATTTCTCGGTGTTCTTTATTAGGAAAGGTCACGAAGGGGATAGATCGCATAGGTAACCTAACGCCCTGACCTGGGTTGAAGCGGATTGAAATCGCGCGGCGACGGCAGCGATGGCGGCGCAGGGGTCGAGGTTCCTGGCGGGGTTGCTGAGTTGTTGCCCGGAGCGGTTGGGTTGAGCATGTCAAGCGAACGTTGGAACTGCGGCGGCAGCTCGCCTTCGATCTTCCGAATTTGCGCATCGAGCTGCCCTGTTTTCAAACGCATCGTAGCCGAGCTAACCTGAATTTGATCGAACTGACGAGACGCGCCGACGAGTGGCAATCGACGAATCGTAGCACCGCGCCGAGCGGTACCTTCGATCCGTACGGCATCGTCGAGGGCCGCGTATCCGAGCCTATTGGCATCCAAAATCACATCTCCAGAATCCGTACGACTGGTCAATTGCGCGTTGCCTAACGCATCGAGCTCCCACGCCGCCTCGCGTGTTCCATTTCGCGTTTGGTTGTAGCTCAGCCCCGATGCATCGAATAGATTCAATTGGTCGCATAGCAATCTTGTCTGATTGGGTGCCAACGTCTCGGCTTTGCGGACGTCGATGACATCATCCCAAGTAGCGATCGGTCCCATAAGAGAATCAATTTTGTCGTAGAACGAAACCAAACGTTGTTGCACGGAGCCTTCCATGCGGCCTAGGAACGTGAGGTGCAAGCACTGTAGCGCTGCTGGCCGATCATTACTGCTTGCGGGTGGGCTAGGTGCGACGCTTGGACTGGCACCGGGCAAGTTTCGGGAGTCGAGAAGATTCGAATTCCCCATGCGTCGACTCCACAATTGACCTGGACCATAACCCAACCAGGTTTGCGAAGGGACATGGAACTCGATCCGCGGAACAATCAAATTCTCGGTCGAGCGTCGGACGCCTTGCAAATCGGTTTGAACAGCCTTGATGTCGACGTCTCCATCGAGTCGCACCAACTGCAGCTCCGGAGGTTCCTCGTTGACACGCGACGCCGCTCTCTCTCCCCGCTCTTGTTGAAACTTCAACGGCACGCGTTTCGCCAAATCCAAGGTCAGCGTCGATGCGCTGGCCATCACATGCCAGAGCGTATCGGGTGTCGTCTGCATTCGACAGTCGAGTGTGACGCCACCACCGAAACGAGCGATGCGGCCATCAAACGTCATTCGCTCACCCCATTGAACGCGGGGTGCGGACGTCCAGACCAGTGGATTCGGCCGCTCACCAGGGTTGTTGGGGGAGACACCGCCGGACGCCAACAAACTGGGAATGGGCCCGTTGTTCACCAACGGCGTTCCATCGCTGGGTTGCATGGCTTCGGTTGGAATCACGAGTTCGCCCGGATGATCGATCCAAAAGAGCTGATCCTTTTGGGACAATTGCAGCTCCTTGGCAATCACCCAGCCGGTCCCAACCGCCACCTTGGCGGGATTCCCAACCATTTGAATGTTCGTGACGTCCTGCGATTCGCTTTGCAGAACCAGCCGATCCCCCGTCGCCGTCAGTGGCATATTCGAATCATCCGTCACACGACCACGGGTCAGCGTGAAATCACCATCGATCGACAATCCGTCAATCACACTCTCGTTGCCCAAGCGTATGACCTCCGCTTCAAGGCTTCTCCCTTGAACATTGATCGGATTGGATTTGTTGGGACGCGATGTATTGGCATCACCGTTCGTATTGGACACCGCGAGTGGCTGCATCATGGCCAGTTCGGGAGCGTCGGATGCCTGGTTGCGCGGTGCAGGTGGACTCAACATCAGTCCCCCACCGGAACCTTGCAATCCGGCGGTCGATTCGGCCACGTCCCCAACAGTTGATGCTGCGGAGGTGGCAGCGATGGGCGCGGGGAACCGCACTTGGTCGGGAGGCATCGGATAGGTGAAGCGGACCACCATCGTCGCAACTTGTGCGATCAATTCAGCCGTCGACACCATGACTTCCCCCTCCGCCGAGATTGTATCGGGAACAAAGTCAGGCAGTGGTCGATCACGGTAATAGGGCATGAGTCTATCGGCCAACTCGCCAGTGACCGGTGAAACCCACATGTTTAGTTTCTCAGCGATAAATCGACCGCGCTGCGCGCTGCTTACGTTGGCTCCACCTTCAATCATGATCAAATCGCGATGATCGTGCGGACGAATCACCAATCGCTTGCTCCATCGAAGACTCCATGAATCCTCCGGAGATTCGAACTGGGCGATGCCAATCCCATCGGCCACGACCCAGCCCAGCCGCTTTAACTTTCCACCGCCCGCTGCATGCACAAGATCGGAGTTCTGGAATTGAACCTGTGGTGACGAAACTTGAAACGACTCTCGCTTCAAAAACACGCGCGAGGAATTGCGAGGGGCTGTTCCCGGTAAGACATTGCTGAGCGTGACCATGCCATGGATGAAATCCATAATCAAGTGCTGTCCGAAAGCTTCGGCTTCCATGCCGGGTGCCGACATGCGAATCCACGTCGACTGATCGGCTGCATCCCGGCCTGGCGATCCGGTCGCCTCCAATCGATCCACGCGCCACTTGTTGGAATCCGCCGGGACGGCGGGTGAAGCAGCTACCGTGGGCGCTGACTTATTGTCGGGCCACCCCAACGTCAATTTCAATTCATTGCAGTCAAATGTATCGACCGGCATTCCCTCGACGCGGTGCTCCATGTGCACTCCATTTTTGAGGGTCGCTTGACTTTGATGGAATTGAAACACAAATGTGCCACCGCACTTCAGGGTCGCCTGAGCGGCACGCATTCCTTGCGACTCGGTTTTGCGGCTCGGCCAAAGCCCACCAGGACGCAGCGCCATTTCGACCCGATCGACATAGAACAACTCGAGAAAATCCAAACCACTGAAGGGAGAGGAGTCCGCCGACTCCTGAGGTGTCTCCTCGGATAGTAAATCACGATCCATATAAATCGACAGATAGCGACCTTCGACATACGAATTTCCCAACTTCATCTTGATCGGCTCGGTGGTCCATATCTGCCGCTTGTCGATGCGCATGTCGCGTGTTTCGACCAACAGCTCTCCGCTGGAACTGCTCTCGTCGGCGGGCGAATAGATTTTGATGTCCCCCATCAATTGTCCATTGACGACGGGTGGTGGATGGCCGGACGTCCAATCGAACGCCGATTTGAACTGGATCTCAGCTCCTTTGGGGTTCTCGATGAAGATGGCTCGCTTGCCACCACCCTCGCTACTCTGAGGAATAACGATGGTCAGCGGGCGAAACCGCCAACGTGTGTCGCTGATCTGTTCGCGCTCTTGGTAGAGCAGAATGCACTGATCGCGTTCGATAACCAACGGCGAATTGCGTTGCCACGAACCCTCGAGAAAATAACTTTCCCACCATCGGGTTTCCTCGCGGGGAGTTGATCGCAAGCTGATCAAGCGACCATCGCGAGCTATTTCCGGGGGCTCGATCCAGGGAACGACCAACCCGACGTACGCAGCAAAGAAAACCGCGAGCGGAATGAGGACCTGTAAGTAATGCCGCCAAAATTTCATGTGAGTCGATTGGGAATAAAATCATCCCATCGACTCTTCGCCTTCAGTAGGCGCTCGATGAGTTCACGGACTGCACCCCGTCCACCCGCTGCTTGCGTCACCCAACGCGCCGCTTGCTTGACCTCCGGGGCGCCATCGGCGACCGTCACGCTCAGCCCAACCTCGTACATGACTGCTAGGTCGGGCAAGTCATCGCCGATGTAACAGACTTCGCTCGGATCGACGCCTGCCTGCTGCATCATCTCTTTGGCGGCAGGCAGCTTGTCGGAATACCCTTGACGCACCATTTGAATTCCGAGCTCGGCGGCCCGTAATTTGACGACTTGTGAATTGCGCGCGGTCAATAACCCAAACTCGAATCCCGCCTTGCGCCATAATTTGATCGCATGTCCATCCCGGACATAAAACGATTTACTTTCGACGCCGGCATTGTCGAGAGTGATCATCCCATCGGTCAGCACTCCGTCCACATCCGACAAAATCAGTCGAATCGGCTTTGCTATATCAATATCGCGTGGCGCCAAAATAGCTCTCGATGTTGTGGTTATCTCAAGGGACCGAAAATACGGAGAGTCGTCGGGCTCTCCATCCATTGCTCCTCATTATCCTCATCGTTGACTTCCGACGCTGCGGTGCGCGCGATCGATTGCTCGCCATTTACCCCCGGCCGTGCCTCAACCGTGCCTGGCTCGAGTCCGAGGATGTCGGTGATGTCGATCATCCCCACTGGCTCGTCGGACTCGTTGATAACGGGTAATTCGCTGATCTTCCGCTGCCTCATGATCTGAATCGCATCACTCAGCCTAGCACCACTTTGTATGGCAGAAAAGCAAGTCGTCATCGACGCACCTACCAAGGAATCGAGTTCTGCGTCGCGTCGCTGTTCGAGCATCCGCGCCAAATCGCTGTCGGTGAAGATCCCCTTGAGCCGCTGCGCGGAGTCGGTGATCATGATCGCCCCAGTCCGTCGCCCAGGTTTGGATCCGGCGACAAACATCTGGCGAATTGTAAGATTTTCAGGGCATAGTCGGCAGTCCACAATCGGACGCATGATATCGTCGACCAAGGCCAATTTGCGCCCTAGCGAACCGCCGGGATGCAACTCCGCGAAGTCGCTGACGTCAAAGCCTTTTGTCTCGCTGACCACCATCGCCAACGCATCACCCAAAGCCAACATGGCTACGGTGCTGGTGGTGGGCGCTAAATTGTGCTGACACGCCTCGCGCATGGGCGGCAACACCAAACTTACATCCGCCGCTCGCGCCAATGGACTGTTGGCACTGCTGGTGATGGCAATCAAACCAGCGGCTCTCCGTGTGACGAATGGGAGTAAGTCAACGACCTCCGCCGTGGCTCCGCTGTTGGAGAGCATGAGCACCAAATCGGTAGATCCAATACAACCCAAGTCACCGTGCAAGGCTTCCGACGGATGCAGAAAATGGGCGCGTGTACCCGTGGAAGAAAAGGTGGCCGCCAATTTGCGACCGATCAAGCCAGCCTTGCCGATCCCGCAAACAACCAAACATCCGCGAAGCGATACGATGCGATCGACGGCAATCGCAAATTCGTCGTCGAGCCCGTCGGCAACCGCAGCCAGCGCGGCCATGCCGTGCTGGATAATCGCGCGTCCTCGCGCAATTCTCCCGCGTCGCTCGTCCATGACACGCGTATTCTTTTTCGCCGGCGATCCCATGCTACTGGCCTATCCATGCCCCTAGAGATTCCATCCAAACTGCATTTCATTAACACCGTGTTCTATCCGTACCGCCATCCACGCAGAAACCAAAATCCTCTGTGACTTTCCACGCGAACGCTATCGGAGAGGAGAATAGCAACTTCCGCAGACGACAACAACCTCGACTATAGGTATGCTAGCCATCTGCGGCTCACGGCGATTTGACAGCAATCTATAGGCTGCGTGGGATCGACTTTCGGTAGGGAGATTAGCTAAGAATGCGGGCAGCAGTTTTCGAACGATTTCAAGGCCCCTTGTCCGTGCGTGAAGTTCCGGATCTCGATCCGCATGAGGATGGAGTGATCATGGCGGTCCAGGCGTGCGGGATTTGCCGCAGTGATTGGCACGCCTGGATGGGACACGATGCCGAAGTCCAATTGCCACACGTTCCAGGGCATGAATTGGCGGGCACCGTATTGGCCAAGGGAAATCTGGTACAGAACTGGAAACTCGGGGATCGCATTACGGCACCTTTCTGCTGCGGGTGCGGGACATGTCCCGAATGCCGAACTGGAAACTCCCACATCTGCGATTCGTATACACAACCTGGTTTCACTCATTGGGGAGGGTTTGCCGAACAAGTCGAGATTCGGCATGCGGATGTGAACCTTGTCGCATTGCCCGATGCCGTCGATTTTGTGGCGGCGGCCAGTCTCGGTTGTCGTTTCGTAACTTCCTTTCGCGCAGTGGTTCATCAGGCGCGAACAACGCCGGGTGAATGGTTGGCAGTCCATGGATGCGGAGGTGTGGGCTTGTCTGCAGTCATGATTGCGCATGCAGTGGGCGCGCAAGTGATCGCGATCGATGTTCAGCCAGAACGATTGGCGATGGCCAAACGCTTTGGAGCGGTGGAGGTCATCGATGCCACACAGTGCGACGTCGTCGCCCGGATCCGTGCGATTACCGGCCGTGGCGCGCACGTTTCGCTGGATGCGTTAGGGCACCACCAAACCTGCTGGAACTCGATCGCTTGCTTGGCAAAACGGGGCAGACATGTTCAAGTGGGATTGATGCTCGGCGATCAATCGGCTCCCCCCATTCCGATGGCTGCGGTCATTGCTGGCGAGCTAGAAATCCTCGGTAGCCACGGCATGCAGCCCATCGAGTATACGAAGGTTTTTCAATGGATGGCCTACGGTGGATTGGACCCATCGGCCTTGGTCAGCAACACAGTCTCACTAAGCCAAGGAGCCGAGTTGCTCACACGCCTGGATGCTTTCCCCAATCCTGGTATCACCGTGATTGACATGCGCGTTGCCTCAACGCCGGATGTTACCGAAACCACGAACTGAGAAAGAAAGCTGCCATTGGACTGCTGATTGCAGCGAAGTAGTCCAATCGCAGTATGTTGCCCTCTAGTGATGAAGAGCGAAGCAAAGACTAAGTGGTACCTACAACGAGCTTCTTTGGCTGCCACCCTGCTCGCCAGGGTGGAGGCCTCACTTGGCAACCAGAAATCAATGCGTGACCGCACGCCGCGCGATCCCACCCCGCTCGTCGGGGTGGTGAAGAGAATTACCCACAATCGCATTACGCCGACGTCGCGGTGCAGTATCGGTTGCGAATGCTAACTTGAAGTCCGGCATACCGCAGAGGACCATCGAATCGGATAGGCTCATGGGTCAGTCGCACTCGCGTTGGACCTATAGTCCCTTTTCCTCCTTCCCTGCACGTCCATCATGCCCATCGGTATCCGTCCCACGAACGACTTTGGCAGGATTCGGTCAAGGTGCATCACACGTTTCGCTTCATGGACCGCGATTCCAGCCGTGTCCTGGACGAGACCTTGGAAATTCACACTCTGGAGTTCGGATGCTATAATCTAAGGGAGAGCGACCTAGGCACAGCGAGTCTGCTGGATCTTTGGTTGTATTGGTTGCTTCATGCACACGAGTACGATTCGAAATCACTTGCGGGCTTGTTTCCCCAACCCGCGTTCCAGCAAGCGACCGACACGATCACCCGCATCGCGGAAATCACTTAGGATAAGGCCATGTACGATACCCGAGAAAAAGCCATTCGCGACCGGCAGTGGGCATTGAACGCCAGTCGCGAGGAGGGCCTTGAGAAAGGCCGTGAGGAAGGCCTTGCACGAGGACGCGAGGAGGGTGAGATCCGGCTCATTCAAACTCTGCAAGACTTGCTCGGCGAACCGATCAGTGGGGAGGCTAGTTTGCGCGACCAATCGCTGGAATGGTTGCAGTCGATCA
>JBGSHV010000074.1:0-206903 GCA_041752005.1 Pirellula sp.
GGTGGAGGCCCCGGCGGCGCAGGTGGCCCCGGTGGTGGTGGACGCGGCGGTGCGGCACGCGCAGCTAGCGGAGAAACTGCATCTGCAGCGGCTGCTTCGAGTGAAACGCCAGCCGAAGGCGCACCGCCAGCGGCCCCTGCACCACGTCCGGAACCTCGACAAGCCCGACCTCGGGC
Organism: Pirellula sp.; assembly: GCA_041752005.1. GTDB lineage: Bacteria > Planctomycetota > Planctomycetia > Pirellulales > Pirellulaceae > JBKCUI01. The sequence continues at coordinate 177 of JBGSHV010000074.1, forward strand.
TGCCGAATCAGGTACGTACCGCGTGGTGATGACGGTCGATGGCAAAGAGTTCTCGCAAGAGTTACGGCTCATCTCCGATCCGAACTTGCCCATCCAAAGCGAACTCGGCGGCGCGAGCCAAGACTACGAAGTTTGGCTCGGCGATGATGTTCGAGAGGAAAACGAAGAGGACGAAGAGGACGAGTCGTCAAGCACATCCTCTGGCGGTTGGGATCGCTAATCCCTAAGCCAGCCCAAAGTGCGATTCAGGGCGGCCACCTAAGCGGGGTGGCACGTCCCTGAGGAACGAAGGGCGTGTACGTTGCTGGTTATCTCTACCAACCTTGCCACAACCATCATGGCCGAACCGGCGAGGATACATAAGGAATGGTCTCACCTTCTCCTCTCGCGACGGTCTTGGTCGTCAATTGCCTCGTCTCACGAATGAGCATTTGATACGGATCGCCGTTGTAGCAAACCTCGCCAAAGAATGCGAACACCGCCGCATCCTCGGTGACGAACATAGGTGCCAAATCGCCCGCCGTGGTGGTGTAACTGAACCCGCCCAATATCTCACTGGCTCCCCCCGCGAGTGTATGCACTAGCGTTCCGCCGCGCTCGGTCTTGTAACCCAGCACCCACAACTGTCCACCTTGGTTGGTGATATGTGTCCCCTGATTCTCCACGTTCAGTTGCCGCGCCCAAATGTGTTGTGAAGGACGCATGCGCAGATCGCCTGTGACCACATCTTCAAGAAACAGATCCCCAGCCTTGCTGCAGACGATCTTTGAGACTTCACAGCTCTTGATCACCACCGTCCTGGAGGTGTTGATTTCGATTCCACCGTGGATGGGAGTCATGTGTTCGATAAGGACCGAAGTTGCTTCACCATCCTCAAAAACGAAGTCGGGATGGGTTTGCTTGTTGTAGTCGATCGATCCACCCACGCCTCGCAAACACTGGACCTTGCCCCGAACGCGGACAGTTTTTGCCAGTGCGTAGGAGCCAGGAAAGAAAACGGTCGTCGCGCCCGAATCGATGGCGCGTTGAATGGCACCCGAGGAATCTATGTTGCCTGTCGGGTCCGCGCCAAATGCATCGACGTTGGCCCAGACCTCGGGCGGATCCCGCGGTACCAAAGGCGCCTCTTCAACACGAAGTCGCAGTGAACCTGGAGCGGAAGCAAAGGGACTGGTGGTCGCATGCGAAGCGTACTCGGCGACCACTGGCCCGAGACTTCCAGCTTTGTCCTCGCCACGAATATTCCGCGCGGCATACACGTCGGGGGATACGATATCCCCAATCGCTCGCGCATAACCATCAGTCTCCACATCTCTCAGGAAGATACGTCCACCGTTGTAATTGAGGATACTGGGTACTTGAGATGCCTGACCGACACCGGTCAATTGGGCCTCGATCAAACAAAACGTCCCGTAGGTCTGGATCGCAGGGACGGAGTTTTCGCTCCGCAAACTACGAATGCTAATCGCCTGCCCAGAGTTTTCGAACCCAACCTGCGATTGTCCTCGCAAGGTGATGCGTTCCAAGGTTTGGCTGTTGACGGCTCCCCCTGAATTGATTCCACGACGAAAGCCAACCACCTCGACATCCTGAATCAATAGCGGACCATTCATGTCTCGATGAGCCAAATCCAGTCCCACGCTCCCGCTTTCGGCGGCGGCTAGAAATCGGCAACGGCGAACCGAACCGGTATTGTTGGAATAGAACTGCAAGCCAATCGCGCCGGGATTGCCACGCCCGACGTCGAAGGTCAGGTCATGAACATGATTGTGGAACCAATCGGCCGACCCGAATCCACCGCACCACATCATCGCTTGCGGATTGTCAGCATCGGAAAACACACCATCTTTCAGTTTGAGAATGGTCCTCAATGGGTTCTGGCCTTGTAGGAAATTGAATCCCCACGCTTCGCCACCCGACGTATTGAGTTTGGACCACATCAATGTTCGAGAGATGACGTAAGTCCCTTCCGGGAAATACAGGACTTGATGACGGCCCATCATGTCATTCAAAGCCCGTTGAATGGCTTCGGTATCATCGGTCCGTCCATCCCCGCGTGCACCATAAGGAGCCTTGGTCACATCGAGGATGGCCGGATTATTTGGATACCGAATCGTGTCCGATGGATAAAATCTGGCGCCGATGCGATCGCTTGCAAACTCCTCCGGCGGCGCCCCATGCAATCGCCCCCACTGGGATGGCGACGACGCAAGGAGAACTGCCGTAACAACGTAGAAAAACTCCAGGCGAAGCATCGGGCAAACTCCAGGGGAAAAACGGCGGACCGCAAAACCAAATAGGTCCACGGATTTTAGACACGGACGGCGCAGGGTGCCAAACAAAGTTCGTTGGCTGTCGGGACTCTTACAAGGCCCAATCAAATCAGCCGCAGGGCGTTAGCCCCCGGTTTTTGCACGACAACACGGCACGGCAACCGGACGCTAACGCGTTCCGGCTGATGGGGACATGGCAACGGATATTGGTGGGTGCATGCCATGAACAATGATGATCCGATCGCTTTCTTTATCACGCGGACGGTTTACGGGACGTTTCTGCAGGGCGACCTGCGCGGCTGGCAATGCATCAATACGGAGGACGAGCTGGAACAAGTGATTTTATACGTCAGCGAGGCGCAGAACCGAAAGGGATGTGATGAGATGTGGTAACCGGGTGCTAACGCACATCGGCTGATGACACGAAAAGTCGTGATTAGCCGGAATGCGTTAGCATCCGGTTTTCGAAATGTTCCGCCACGTATGAACCGGGTGCTAACGCACATCGGCTGATGTGGATTCCCTTCTTAGTTGGGCTGATAAATTACCTCGCGATCATTACGGCAGCTCACGGATGCGGATGTTTCGAAACTCAACAGGCGCACCTTCCGATTCCAAACACAAAAATCCTTCGGCGGGCTGCGCACCCGAACCACCAGACACTTCGTGCCCGTTGACCCATAATCGAACCTCGCCATCGATCGCGCGGACGTAATAAAAATTCCATTCTGGACTCGGCAGACTGTGGTTGGATTTCGGAAAGCTGCGTGACCCATCGGGTGACAACGGAGCGAATGGCTTCAACTTGGATTTGCCCACAGGGAATATGTCGCCGTGTGTGGTGAACCAATTACCCGGCTTGCCCGTGCTCGATTCGTACTGCTCGGTATAGCCATGATCGAGTACCTGGACTTCGATCCCTGCATTGGGCAGTCGATCGGGGGGCAATCCTTCCAATGCCGATGGCGGTGTCCACAGGAAGAAACCCGAGTTTCCGCCTTTGGAGAGATGCCGCCACCAGCCCACGAACTCGATGTTCTTGTAGCTCTTGGCCGATCTCAAAACCCCCACCGGCCGACCCGTGCAATGCACCTGAGGTCCTTCCCATACCCACGTCGCTTCGTCGCAATTGGCGCGCACGAAATCGTCACTCCCGAGCTCTGTCCAACCTGCGCCGAGCGTGTCGATGAATATTGGCGGAGAGGCTGGGAAATTTCCTTCGCTATCCACGCGGGTCACTTCGTTCGTTGCAGTCGATTGACCGAATACAGGCAGCGCCAGAACGAACAGCCACGCCGATACGATCGATAAGTAACGGAGCATGCACAAGCACAAGGGGCTTCGACAGGTCGAAGCAAACCCGTTGGAGGAATCACACGATAGGGTAAGTAACGGCATGGAAGGATTTTTCTTTCTGGAGGGGGGGCGCGAGGGGAGGAGAGGATGCGAGCAGGGAATGTTGGAGTCCGTTCCGTGGGCAATCGCGAAAAACCTTGTCATCGAACACTGTCATCGAACACTGTCATCGGTCTTTGTCATCGATCGGCCATGATGCTGAGACCTCGCTGCTTGGATACGATGATGTGATCCAAAATGCGAATGCCGATCAGCTCGCCTACTTTGGTCAGACGATCGGTGACGGCATGATCTTCACGGCTGGGGGTGGGATCTCCTGAGGGATGATTGTGGACCAACAAGATAGCAGACGCGCTATCGCGGATAGCGGGTCGAAAAACTTCGCGCGGGTGGACCAAGCTCGCATCGAGTGTACCGACGGTGATGCGATGGCTGTTGATCGGTCCGTGCTGCGTATCGAGGGTTACGATATGGAATTCTTCTTGCTTGCCATCGAATGCCAACCGTGCGAACCGCTGCATGCAGTAGGTGATGGCATCCTCGGAGCCACGAATACGATCGGGTACGTTGGCTGGATCGTCTCGGTGGGCGGCGATGCGTCGCCCGAGTTCGATCCCAGCCATGATTTGGCAGTAACTGTCTTTGCGGATGGCTTTGGAAATCGACTTCAATTCCGGCAGACTGGCTTCGCACAATCGCGCTAGTTCTTGGTCGGCAAATCGGTTCGCGACACGACTTCCGGCCTGCACAGCCGATTCGCCCGTCACACCCACGCGAATCAGAATGGCGATGAGCTGTGCAACGCTTAGTTTCGCGGGCCCTTCGCTGAGCAAATGTTCGCGAGGCCGATCGGACAACGGCGTCTGTTTGATTTGGTCGCCAAAGACTTGCGCATCGATCCAGGTGTCGACCGGATGCGCGGGATCGCGCCGCCATTGATACACGGTCGTGCGTTGTTCCTTGCGTTCATCCAGATGCCCCGCCCGAGCCAACTGTCGGATTACGCGCGTCACATAACCCGGGGAGATGTCATGGCACTGGCATTGATGCTTGGCCCAATCGACGTTGAAGGGGTCTTCGGTTTGGATGGAATAGATCAACGTACGCAGTCGTCGCGCGCGCTCTTCGCTCATCTTGGTCCCTCAATCGATCCGCCGGGCATCCCGCCCTCAAGACCCAAAAAGCATCCCCAACGCTACGCATCCTCGTAGAGTCCAGGCTAGCGTGCGAATCCAATTGGTTTGCACGAGTCGTCCGATTGTAACGGGATTTGAACCCAACTGCAGTCGCGCGTGCAACGGGACTTGAATCCAAGCGGTACTGATCCAAATGGTCGCTCCCAGGACCAAGCCCAAGACCGACAAGAACATTGTCGTCGGACCCGTGGACCAGACCAACAAGGCGGCGGCTAGACAACCCTCGACCAGCATGGCCGGTGCGACGATCTGACCGATCCGTTGGCAATGCTGTGCCTCGAAGGCAGAAAACTGAGAAGGTTCCACAAAAAGCATGCTCGGATAATGCACGCGCTGGATGACCCAAATGAGTCCCACCAAATACCAAGTCACAGCGGCGTGCAGAGCGGCCAAGGCAAAAAAGGTGTTCATGCTGAAAAAACGCTCGTCGAATGGGAGAATTCCAGGACAGCCCTGGACCAAGGAGGGCTGGACCGTTTGCCAGGGTCCGTTGGGTGGCTACACTTTAAGCGGTTTCCAACCCAGCATGCAAAAAAACAAAGCTCATCAGGAGTGTATTGATAGTGACCACGCAATATCAAGCGGCCCGAAACAACGAAATCACCCGAGAGATGGAATTCGTCGCCGGCCGCGAGGGACTGTCCTCTGAGACGGTTCGCGATGAGGTGGCTGCCGGCCGGATGGTCATCCCAGCCAACCATGTTCATGCCGCCGGAGCTTTGGAGCCCATGTGCATCGGGATCGCTGCCAAGTGCAAGATCAATGCCAACATCGGAAACTCGGCCGTGACCAGCGACGTCGGTGAGGAACTCGACAAACTGCATGTCGCGGTCCACTACGGTGCGGACACGGTCATGGATCTGTCGACGGGCAAGGACATCGACAACATCCGACGCGAAATCATCGCCAAAAGTCCTGTCCCGATCGGAACCGTCCCGATCTACCAGATGCTCGAAGAACTCGGGGGGAGCATCGAAGACATGCGTCCCCAACACTTCTTGGACATGGTCGAGCATCAAGCCAAACAAGGGGTCGACTACATGACGATCCATTGCGGTGTTTTGCTCGAACACCTCCACCTGACCACCACTCGCGTAACCGGCATCGTCAGTCGGGGTGGATCGCTGATCGCCAAGTGGATGGTAGCCCACCGCAAACAAAATCCACTGTACGAATCGTTCGATGATTTGTGCGATATCATGAATCAATACGACGTCACGTGGAGCCTCGGCGATGGGTTGCGCCCCGGTTCGATCGCGGACGCTAGCGATGCAGCTCAGTTCGCGGAACTTGACGTCCTCGGGCGCTTATGCAAACGCTCTTGGGAACGAGGCACTCAGGTCATGGTCGAGGGCCCGGGCCACGTTCCCATGGACCAGATCGAAATGAACATCAAAAAGCAGATCGAGGTATGCCATGGCGCTCCGTTCTACGTCCTGGGCCCCTTGGTGACAGACATCGCTCCTGGCTATGACCATATCACCAGCGCCATCGGTGCCGCATTGGCCGGTTGGGCCGGCGCTGCCATGCTCTGCTACGTGACGCCTAAAGAACATTTGGGGCTGCCCAATCGCGAAGACGTCAAGCAAGGCGTGATCGCTTACAAGATCGCTGCCCATTCGGCCGATGTGGCTCGCAAGCGACCGGGCGCCCAAGATCGCGACGACGCGCTATCCCGCGCCCGTTTCGGATTCGATTGGAAGGAGCAATTCCGACTGTCGCTCGATCCGGAGACTGCCCAAGCCTACCACGATGAAACCTTGCCTCAAGACACGTTCAAAAGCGCGCACTTCTGCAGCATGTGCGGTCCGAAATACTGTTCGATGCGGATCACCGAAGACATCCGAAAGATGATCGACGAGCAACCTCTCGAATCGCAACCGCTCGTCGCGATCAAAACGCAGGCCGGTTCTGCCTGAGCCTGCGGAACGACCAAAATCCTCTTAATGATTCATTTACTCTCGTTCTATTGGAATAGGATTCATGGTTAAGACCATCGTACCGTCGGACTCCGCATCGCAGATCCAACACGCGTCGGCTCGTCGCCGTACTCAGAAGGATCTATCGATCGGCCAGTATCTGATCAATCGTCTCGAAGATTATGGAATTCGAGACTGCTTTGGCATCCCGGGCGACTACATCCTGAATTTTTACAGCATGCTCGAAGAGAGCCCCATCAATGTTGTGGGCTGCACGCGTGAAGACTGCGCAGGTTTCGCCGCCGATGCGTATGCACGGATCCACGGCATGGGGGCCGTTTGCGTCACCTACTGCGTGGGTGGTCTGTCGGTGGCCAACAGCATCGCCGGTGCCTTCGCTGAAAAATCACCTGTGGTTGTCCTGACCGGGTCGCCTGGTCTCAAAGAGCGGATCAACAATCCGCTCCTCCACCACAAGGTCCGGGACTTCAGCACCCAGCGCGAAGTCTTTGAGAAATTGTGCATCGCCGCAACCGAACTCGACGATCCCGCCACCGCCTTCAGCGAGATCGATCGTGTGCTCGATGCCTGCTTCCGATTCAAACGTCCGGTCTACATCGAACTACCGCGAGATATGGTCGATGTCGTCCCCCTGGTCACCCATTCGTATCGCAGTCCTATCGCAACGTTCGATGAAGCGGCCCTCGAAGAAGCGGTCCGCGATACGGTTCAGCGCCTCAATCAAGCCAAGAAGCCACTCATCATCGCAGGCGTAGAAATCCATCGCTTCGGCTTGCAGGATCAAGTCATCAAGCTCGCCGAACAGGTTGGGATCCCCATCGCGACAACCATCCTGGGCAAAAGCGTCGTCAACGAAATGCACCCGCTGTTCGTCGGGCTGTACGAAGGAGCCATGGGTCGCGAGGAAGTGACGCAGTACGTCGAAGACAGTGACTGCATTTTGCTGTTGGGAACGTTCATGACCGATATCAACCTGGGCATTTACACCGCGAAACTCGACGTTCGCGCTTGCATCTATGCCACGAGCGAACAACTGCAGATTTCTTACCACCAATACCCCAACGTTCCCTTGGGTGATTTCATCCATAAGATCATCGCCGCGCATCCCACACCGGCGCGACGTCATATTCCAGAAGACATGCATCTGAAGGAACCAGGCCCTTTCGTCGTTTCGACAGATGAAGGGTTGAAGGTGACGCGAATTGTTGAGCGTATCAACTGCCAAATCGATGATCAAACCATCGTTATCGCCGACATCGGCGACTCGCTGTTCGCATCATCGGAATTGGTCATTCGTGATCGAACCGATTACTTGTCACCGGCTTATTACACGTCCATGGGCTTTTCGGTACCCGCCGCCTTGGGCGCTTGCGTTGCCAAGCCCGAGGATCGCGTTCTCGTAATCGTTGGGGACGGCGCATTTCAAATGACGGGACAGGAAATGTCCTCGCTGATCCGACTCGGCTACTCCCCGATCATCATCGTGCTCGACAATCACGGCTACGGAACCGAACGATTCCTCCAAGCCGGCACTTGGAAATACAACGAAATCAACGTTTGGAATTACTCGAAATTGCCCGATGTCTACGGCGGTGGCCGCGGGTATCTGGTTACCAACGAAGCCGAATTCGACGAAGCCTTCAGCGCTGCATGGGCCGATCGATCTCAATTGCATTTGATCCATGCCAAGCTGATTGAGAACGACGCCAGCGATACCCTCAAACGGCTCGCCGCTCGACTCAGCCAGCACGTGTGATCCATGCTCGCGAAACTGCGACGCAATGCGGCGTTGGATGCGATCGATGCGATCGGATATTTCCGTAGAATCGAGTGGCATGACACGCTCGATTCGACCAATCGGTACTTGGCCAGGGAACTCAAGACAGCTAGTCCACTGCCGTTGCCGGCACTGATCGTTTCCGACGCGCAGTCGTCGGGTGTTGGCCGGGGGAACAACGACTGGTGGTCTCCGACTGGCTGCTTGATGTTCTCCATGGCCGCGGCCTGGCCCACTTCAACCTCCGACTTGGGCCGGTTACCCCTTCGGGTTGGACTGGCAGTGGCCGAATCGCTTGCCAATGTCACGTCGGAAAGGCCGCTGGTTAAGTGGCCCAACGATGTCTACCTAGGCGACCGCAAAGTCTGCGGCATTTTGATCGAGTCCTCCACACGCGGACTGCAAGGAGCCGATGCCCAAGCGGTTTCGATCATCGGCATCGGGATCAATTGCCAAGTCGATTTCTCGGATGCTCCGCAAGCTTTGCACAGCACCGCCATCAGCTTGCATGAGCGCGCGGCCATCGGCAAGTCGGAAGGGACCACACCTGAATCCGTCCTGGTTGGTTTTTTGAACCAGTGGATGGCCATCCAACAAAGAACCATACAAGATCCCGGTTGGATGGACCGCGCCTGGCCTGAGTGGAGTTGGCTCGACGGGAAATGGATCGAAATCACCCAAGGTGATCGCGTCTGGATTGGGCAGGCCCGTGGCATCGATGCCCGCGGTGCCTTGCAAGTCACCGATGCAACGGGTCAACTGCATTCAGTGCTCTCCGCTACGGTGCGAACCATCTCGCCGTTTTGAATTGCCGCCTGCCACCCTGCTTGCCAGGGTGGAGGGCACAATTGGAAACCAGAAACCTCAACGCCCAAACGCAATGTTAAGATCTCACCCTTTCTGCCATGGACCCATTTGCAATGAAAGTTGCTCTCAGCTACCGTAGGCACCAACCCGCCTTTTTTCATTTCTGAATCTTCGGAGGTCTCCCATGCCACGCATCCTTCGCGCACTTTGGTCCATCGGCTTGTTCATTTTTGGATCAACAGCGCTGAGTGTCGGGAGTGCGTATGGACAAGAGTCTCCAGAACCACGCTGGTGGAAAGGCAATTTGCACACGCATTCCCTTTGGAGCGACGGGAACGATTTCCCAGAGATGATCTCCGATTGGTATCGATCACGCGAATATCACTTTTTGGCGATCTCCGATCACAATGTGCTTCAAGAGGGGATGCGCTGGATGCGTCTCTCGCAATTGGCCTCCAGAGGGGCGGGCAAAGCTATCGCCGCCTACCGCGCTCGGTTCGGCGAGGCTTGGGTGGAAACAAGAGGTGAGGACGGCTCCGAGGCGATGGAGGTCCGCCTCAAGCCGCTCGATGAGTACCGCTATTTGCTGGAAGAACAAGGCAAGTTTATTTTGATCCCTGCGGAAGAGATCACCGACAAAGCCGAAGGGAAACCGGTGCATATGAATGCCACCAACCTCGCGGAAATGATTCAACCGCTGGGGGGTAAAACCGTGCGCGAGGCCATGGAGAACAATCTGCGATCGATCCTCGAACAGGAAAAAGAACTCGGCCGCGAAATCCTGCCGCATCTGAACCACCCCAACTTCGGTTATGGCATCACCTTCGAGGACTTGGCCGCCGTGATGGGAGAACGTTACTTCGAAGTTTACAATGGCCATCCTGGTGTGAATCACCGAGGCGATGACACGCATCCCGGCATCGAACGCATGTGGGATTTGGCCAATCACCTCCGTGTCAATAAACTCGGAGGTTCGCTCCTGATGGGCGTCGCCACCGATGATAGTCATGAGTACTTTGGCAAGCCTGGGAGTCGGCCAGGTCGAGGCTGGGTCATGGTCCGAGCCCGATACCTAACACCCGAACACTTGATTCGCGCGATGAAGGCTGGCGATTTTTATTCCTCAAGCGGCGTGTTGCTGCGCGATGTTCGGTGGGATGCGGACAACAAGACGCTATCGGTAGCGATCGACCCTCAGCCGGGACAAACGTACACCACCGAATTCGTGGTCACCGATCGCGATGCTGTGGATGCAGACCGCATCGGTCGCGTAGCAGCCACATCGGATGAACTCCAATCCGTGTACCGATTGGCCGACAGTGAATCGATCGTGCGAGCCGTCATTACCAGCAGCGCCCGCCCGGAAGATCCGGTGTACGACGATCAACGGCAACAAGCCTGGACGCAGCCTTTTGCATTTCAACCGTAGTTGGAAGTGAATCGCGCAATCACGGATAAATCACAACGCTAATATACATCCAAGGGATGATGGGGTTTCTAGCAAGCCACCTCGCACGCCGCACATTGACAGACCCCGCGCTCAAAGACGTCCAGACTTTCGCGGCGAGCCGTTGGGCCCAATGCACTTGCCGCAATGAATCGCCGTCACGATACGGGCGTACTCCCATCCAACGCGCACCATCTCTACAATCTGCACAGGCGCACGGCGTCGGCACCGAGATCGTTCACGCGATTTCGAGGATTTCACCACACGCTTGCACCCTCGAATTAGGATGAAGGACTCAGACCGAGAAGTCTTGGGAAAATAGATGCACCTCAAAAACGAGCGGATTCCTGGGATCGCTAGTATAGTGAATTCGAGAATTGAATTTCCGGACACTGTACTGTTCCCGGAATGCGACGCGACAGAATGGGTGGACGGGCAAACCACATCGCTCGAAGACTCAGGTGTCGAATGTGCAACCGCCTTACGACTTTCCTAAAACAACGTTTGGATATTGACGAGGTAAACTCCATGAGAGCCCGAAACGGTTTCACCCTGGTTGAACTTCTGGTGGTGATCGCCATCATCGGTGTCATGGTCGGTCTATTGCTACCGGCCGTTCAGTCGGCTCGAGAGGCCGCCCGCGCGATGAGTTGCAAAAACAACTTGCATCAAATTGCGTTGGCCGTTGACATGTTCGACAGCGCCAATAAATGCTACCCGCCTGCTCGCTACCAACCTCGGCCAGGCGACCCGGCGTCGCTCTCGTGCGGAGGAGCGGAAACCACATGGCTGGTCCGCATCCTGCCTTACGCCGAAGCCGGCAATCTGGAGCAACAGTGGGATTACTCGATCCCTTATGGTGACAACCCCGAAGAAATAAGGACTCAGAATCTGCCGATGTACTGCTGCCCATCCCGCCGCTCGGCTGGCGATGCGGTAGGACTCGGGGATCTGGTGTCGGGCGGTACGATATGGGTCACGTTGCCGTGTGGATGCAAGTATCCGTTGCCCGGAGGAGGTGGTTCGGCTTCGGGTGCCGTGGGTGATTACGGTGCCAACCACGGTGACCTTTCTCCGGGCTCGTCCGGGTTGCCTACCGACTTCAATTTCGGTGGCAACGGCACCGGCATTATCATTTCAAGCCGCGCTAAATGCACCGATGGCGTGCCCAAGCAATGGTTCGATCGCATCTCGGCTCGGCATGTTGTCGATGGACTGAGCAATACCATCTTGGTGGGCGAAATGCACGTCCCCATCGGCAAGCTCGGTCAGTCGCCTCAAGACGCCTTCATCTACAACGGTGACAAGCTCTACAATCTGGCCCGCATCGGTGGTCCGACGGCACCCATCGCCCGAGATCCACGCGGCGAAGCAAGCGATTTGGTTCGCTTCGGAAGTTGGCACACCGGCTATTGCCAGTTCGCTTTCGGGGATGGCAGCATCCGCGTCTTGAGCAACAACATCGACACCGAAACCTTGGGTCGATTGTGCAATCGAGGGGATGGAACCACGGTGCAATTGGACGATTGACCACAGCGATTCAACGTCCTTGATCTTGATCCGATCCCCAAAGCGATCTACCTAAACCATGTCTCGCTCGACTTCTTTTCCATCCATCGCCCACCCAATCGCCCTGTGTACATGCATGTTGCTGTGCTTAGGGTGCACCGATAATCGCTTGAAAACGTATCCAGTCCAGGGCAAGGTTGTTTTTCCCGACGGTAGCCCTGTACGCGTTGGGACGATTGAGACCAAGTCGATTTTGCATGGTGTTCAAGCCTCCGGATCGATCGCGACCGATGGTACCTTTCAATTGACCACCTATCAAACCAACGACGGCGCGGTTGCCGGGGACCATCGGTGCGTGATCGTGCAGTTCATCCCCGTTGAAGAGATTCCGAATTATCGGCCGAGCACGCTCGGAGTCGTGAATCGCAAGTACAGTTCGTACGCCACATCGGAATTGGTATTCACTGTCGAGGCCAAGGGAGACAACCAAATTTGGTTCGAGGTCCAAGGGGCCGACCCAGTTTTTCGAGCCACCGACGAGCATGGCCACGATCCATTGCCCGCCGAACCCAGCGAGCAAAACCCAGGTCCGGCCAAGTAGTTGGAGTGGCATGCCACGAGAACTCTCCGAGTGGATTTACCACCAAGAACCGGTATCGATCCATTGGCCGTCATCACGATTGGTCAAGCGTTGCATGACGATGGGTTCGGCCGAAAAGGGGAGGTAATGAATCGATCCGTCACCAAAAACGAAATTGGCACCCGAGCCATGAAAGCTTGAGAATCCGCCGACCTGCAAACTTCCCGTGGCTTCCGCTGACATATCTTCATTTCGCCGCAGTTGACCCGGGGCTGGCGGAACGAAAGATCCGCCATTGCGCAGCGTGGCCCGTGTTCCCGATGCCCATCCCAGATCGAGGGGCAGTGCTATCTTCTCTCCAACAAAGATCGTGTTCGAGGATCCATCGCGGATCTCACTAAACTTGGTGCGACTGTTCAAATAGAACACGCCGTTGTTATCGACATCGATGGGCGCCTCGACATCGTGATGCGAAGCAGCGTAAGTCGAAATGGCGGGTTCGCTGGGTTGCGTCAAATCGGGGTACGACGAGCAAATCATCGCTGCCATCCGACTCTGCCGTTGCTTCAAATTCGCCGGCGCGTACATTCCCGCTGCCCGGTCCAACGACTGGTATAGGTAGGTTTGTTCCATGTGCGGCAGGATCTGTACAATCCAACTTGTATGCGTACCAATGGGCTCATTGCGGATAGGGCCGCTGTCATTGACCACACCCGACGGCAAATGCTCCGCCGCGAACTCAAAGTTGTGGAGGGCCAAACCGAGCTGAGCCATGTTGTTGGCGCAACTACATCGTCGAGCGGCCTCGCGTGCCGCTTGAACGGCCGGCAACAGAAGTCCGATCAGAATTCCGATGATGGCGATCACCACCAGCAACTCGACCAACGTAAACGCATTGCGAAGAACGCTCCGCGCGTAGATAACTTTCATGAGATGGACCTTTTAGAAGGGATGGGTTCGCGGGTTAAGGTAGTTCCAATACGCGACTTCGCGTGCATTGAATGGTCAGCGGGTCATGGGTGCGTCCATCGATCCGAGCGTGGACTTGGATCGTTTTCAATTCACTCGCAGTGAGGGAGGAATTGCCCTCAGGCAACACCTTGATATCGACGTGCATCAAACTTCCGGGCACGGGCCCTTCGAGCTCGAGCCAATCTTCACCGGCGTAGTTCGCGTCTTGGGCCAGACGTTGCTGGGCGCGTTGCATGCCGGCATCGATGAGTAATTCCAACTGGATCAAGTCCCGTTCGGTCTTGCACATTTGCCGAGCTCGAAGCGTGCTGCGCACCGTCACACCAGCGATGGTGGTCACGACCACCATGGCCGCCAACACGCAGATGAGGATGACACCTGCGGATGGTTTTCGATTTGGAATACCTGGTTTCGCGCGGGTCATCACTCGCTCCCTCCGAAAGACCAGCGATCGATCACGCCGCTGATCTCGAGTTCGATTCGATCTTCGTCCGCCACTGGCCCCGGCCGCACAATTACCAATCGCCCTCGCTTCGGTGCATCAATTTGTTCAAAGCCTGGCTTGCAATCGTCGCTCAGGTCGAATTGTTCGCGGTGGATCGGATTGGCCTCCGGAGAAGAAGCTGCGTATTGCTCGCGGATCAAATTTGGACTTTGCCAACGGTACTGTGTTCGCTCTCCCGTTCGTCCAACGAGTTGCACGTGATCGGCCGAGAGCAGCTCAAGCCGTTCCGAACCGTGGGTATCGATCCGCCATTGCCGGGCAAGCCGTTCCAACGAGGATTGGAGTTCGTTGCGAACTTGAGCGCGCCGCGACCAAGCCATCGACTGATGGATTACGCCGATGGCTGCGATCATCAGGATGCTGCCAGCGCTCAAGGCCGCGACGGTCTCGATCAACATCATGCCTTGTCTATTCGTATTCACGGGGAGCCTCCTTGGGTGGCTGAATCTGGCTCTTGGCTCACATCGCTGCCCGTGTCGACGGGCAGCCAACCGATCAACTGAAGTGGTGGTGGGGAACCCGTTCGTGTCCATTGCATCGTCAAAACAAGGCGCGCTCCGTTGGCGTCGTTGATCCGCTCGGCTTGTAGTTTCGGGTCGCCGAGTGATTCCGCGACGTGCGGGGCAACCCGCAAATCGACCAAAGCCGCATTCAGTGACTCGCCATCGAGAACCGTCAGCGCATCGAGTCGATTGGCCAGCTCGTGCACGGCGATTCTGTAATTCCGGGTCTCCTTGGCCACCCGTTGTAGGTGATGGTTCAGAGACGGAATGATTCCGATCAGCACAGTCAACAAGCCTGCTCCCACGACGACTTCGACCTGCGACAGCCCCCGTCGCTGTATTGCTCGACGCTGTGTTGCTCGACGCTGTGTTGCTCGACGTCGTGTCGACCGCCAAAGGTCCGATAAACAATGGTGTTTTAGGATGAGATTCATGATGCCAATGACGTTGTGAGTCCGTAAAGGTTTCCGAGCACGGAGTAGGCAAGCCAAAACACTAACAGACCGAAAATGATCACCAATATGGGATGGAGGAACAGGATGGCTAGCGATCGCCGCCGTTCGGAAAGTTGTTCGCGTTTGTCGGCCAGTCGATTCAAAATCCATGATTGAGAGGCAGGCTCTTCGTTCATTCGTAGCGCGCTGCACTCTGAGGGCTTGAGGATGCGTGCGAGACGCAAGCTCTCCCATGCATCCATACCTTGTTCGATCTCATTGCGGGCCAATAACAATTGCTGTCGAAGCCGAGGCTGTGCATGGTATTTGGCCAACGTTGAAAGCGACCCAACGAGCGGTCGCCCATTGAGAACAGAGACTCCCAAGACGCGGAGCACCGACGCGGTCGAGACGGGACTGACCGTCGCGGTCCAACGCAACGACAGTGCACGGCGGACGGCGACGCGGATCGGCTGCGACCAACCGATGAGGATCAATGCAACGATCAAGGCGAGACAAAACATTCCAACTTTGAAGGTCCACTCCGACAATATCAAGAAATTCGTTCCGCTGCCGATCTCAGAATCGCCCAATTCATCAAAAACGTCTTGGATATTAGGCCTGATGAAATAGCTGAACAACAGTATCAGTACGATCAGTAAACCACCCATCAAAAGCCAGTAATCCAGCAGCGAGCGACCTTTCAATCCCATCGGCTGTTCCGTCGTCTCCCCTTGTTCCATGAGCATGGCGAAGGTGGAGTTCAATGTGCCCGATCGATTGCCCAGACGCAGCGCCAGTACATCGTCATCGGAGAGGGCTTCAGGCGTCTGCTCCAACGCTTCGATTAACGGCAGGCCGCTTTGCATCCGACGCGACAATCGACGCAAAACGGATCGATAGGCACCGCGATTCTCATGGACGAATGCCGTCACCAGGGTGGTGGCATCGAGTCCATCACGATGCGAGAGGGCAAGCAATCTCAGAAGAGACCGCTGTTGATCGGACCAGGATTCGCGCGCCAAGCGACGTGCAATTCGAAACTTGGCACCGTTGCTTTGAAACACCGATGCATCGTCGCCAAGAACCAATTTCGTCAATGATACTGCCATGATAAGCCCGCGTTCCCTCAACCGCTCAAACTCGTGATTAAGCTCACCATCGGCATCAACAACGCCACCACCACAAAGGCAACGAATCCTCCAATGATCACAACCGACACAGGCACGACCCACGAGAAGTCTCGTTGACCGCGGCCCTGGAGACGCTCCCAATACATGCCAGCGATGCCTCGCAATGCGGAAACCGATGGCTTGCCGTCGGCCGTTCCGTAAAGCGCAGAAATCGCGACCGGTGAAAACGCTCGCGCAATCGACTCGCCCGTGAGACCACCCGAATGGCTCTCCATCCACGTGGCGATTCTCTGCGATTGATCCCGATAGAACGGCTTGCGGCTGGCCACACCTGCAACTGCGATGGCGGGCCCGAGCGGAACATCGAAGTTCAACAACTCCGCCAAGGTGGACACCCAACGCGCCATCGCCGACAGATTTCCTCGGCTTCCCATGGACCAAGTTCCGATCGATGCGATCCACTGAAACCGATCCAGCAACCACCTGCCTCCAAGGACCACGGCGCAGGCCAGCGCGATAGAACCAAGTACCGCAAAAAGCAATCCAACCGGGTGCATGAGCATGGAGTTGCTAAGAAAGATCAACATCCGAGTGGAGGTTGGCGTTCGCAATGCAAATTCATCAAACATCGAGCTATAGACCGGGACCGCGACCCCCAAGAGTACGCCGGTCACAATCAACACGGCGATCACCAACACGAATGGATACGAAATCGATCGCAGCCACGCCGATGCCGAAGGCTTCTTGCCAATCAAACCCTCGAGCATCAGCGAAAACTCGGCTCGGGAAACATCATCGGTGGGAGGCTGATGGTAACGAATCAATACCGGGAGGAGCGAAGCCAACGACGGATCGGAAACCCAATCGCGTGCCGGCGTCCCTTTCTCCAGAGCAGATCGAAAGCGCTGGACGACGTCGCTTCTCGAAAGACCAGGCCACTGCTCTCCAGCGGCTTTCAAGCAGGCTTGCAAGGAACCGCTGTCTTGGATCAAGGCATCGATTCGATCGAGAATCGGTTGTGGAACAGTTAAGGATGGGTGGGTCATCGGATCCGCCTGATGGGGTTCGCGATCTCATTGAGCAACTCCGCCATGGGCCAGATCAAAATGGTGCCCAATCCGAGCACGATCAAACCGCCTGCGAGCAGTCCTAACACGAAGGGGAGCCAGCGCTGTTTGGTTCGCAAGCGCCGTTCGGCTTGAGCACTCGCGATCGAGGCCAAGGATTTCCAAAGATTTGAATTGCATGGGGTCGCGACGTCGTCCGATCGATCGGGCGGTGTACCACTTCGCAATGCCCATGAGTGCAAAGGCTCGCTTTGAGCAAACCAACGCCAGAGGAACAGAACGATCAGAGGTATCAAGAATGCGAGTACCGACAGCCAAGCCAGATTCTGATGCAAGAAATCCAATACTTTGTAAGCGATCCCAGGTTGACGCTGAGACACTTCGTAGAGCCTCCCGATCTCCGGGGGCAACCGCCACACCAAAAGCAGGAGGCACAAGGAAGCGAACAACCAAAGAATCGCAACACTCCCCATAGAAAAATTGAAGTTCGATACGAGGCGTTCACACCGCTGGCCGGCGCTCACCAACGGTTGGGCCGCAGCCATCGATCGATCGGACTGCACCCAATCCTCGAGCGCTTTTCGATACTGAGGACTGAACAAAGAATCGGAATCCAGAATCGCAGGCAGGCTTTCACCGCTTCCCGAGCGAATGGCCAGTCGAGCATTGATGCGGTCGATCGCGAGGCTGGCCTCGCCGGCTTGATATTCAAGCAACAACGGGATCCCAGCCTCGGACAACGAACGCAGTCGTTCATTGAACGCAAGCGCATCGGCGAGTGAAGGTAGGAATGGCTCGGGCACGTTCATCGGGAACTCAATCGGGATCGTAGGGAAATCGCGAACTCCTATTTCGCCCATAGGGCAGTAGGAGTACGAGCACAGTTGGAGTGCTGCAGCGACATACTACGGATGCGCGGGGCGGTGCGATTTATTGAATCGCGATCGGAGAAACGAGGAATAAAACTCCCTCGGAGAAAGCCAAGCGTTGGATCGCTGTCTAATTGCCAAACTTCCATCGGGAAGCAAGATTCTCGCGCCATTCTCGATACGCTTCGGACAGCGAACCATCTTCACTCGTGCGATAGCGCACGGCGAGTTCGTGTGCACGCTGGCGAATGTCTTCGGAAGAGACCGTTTGATAGCGAGATTCCAACCAAGGTTCGACACTCCGCCAACTGACCAAAGTCACGATCGTACAACAGGCCATGGCCAATGCCGACCGAAGTACTGTGCGTTCGGCGCGGTCGCCAGCCGCCCAATCACGGGCTTGATCCATGACGCGGGCGCGCAAGGAGTCGCTGGGCTGGACGAACTTCGATGCCGACCGCATGCGCTCTTCGAGCGCGCTGTGCATCGCTTCGTCTAAGCCACTTTCAAATTCACCGAACTCTCTCGAGGAGCGATCGTCATTCATCGTGCACCTCCATCACGACGGGTTCAAGCAAATGCGACAGCTTGCCCAACGCGTAACGGTACCGGCTAGCCGCGGTGGGTGCCGGTATCTCGAGCACATCAGCGATTTGCTGGAAGGTCAATCCCTCCCACACCTTTAGCACCACGACCTCCGATTGCTCGGTAGGTAACGTTCGCAGCGCCGACCAGACCGCTCGTATGCTTTCCTCGCGCTCGAGCTCATCGACCCGAGTCCACGTCCACAGATCGACCAAACTTTTGGCGATCGACCACCGTTTGCGCCGCCGCAGAATGACCAGCGACTCGTTGCGCACCATGCGAAGCAAATACGACCAAGGAGCGATGGCATTGGCCAACAACGCTGAATCGGAGACGACCCGAAGCAAAGCCGCCGAAACAGCATCTTCCGCGTCCTGTTGATTCCGCGTGATGGCTGTCGAGAAACGAACCAAGCGCAGGGCGGTCAAATCGTACAGACCCGCCACCGCCACAGGACCAGCCTCGCGAATGCTTTCCGCACACGCGCGTACCGATTCAGAAAAGGGGTCGGATGGATTCGTCATGTCCTTGAGGATGCGCGTCGGGCAAGGATTTATCTACAGGGAAGAAAAAGAATTTGGCAAATTCTCTTTGGGCCCGTTGATTACAACTGAGTTGATTACAATTGAGTTGATTACAACTGAAACGTGTCGTCCTGCCCTTGCTCGCCGTAGAGTGGCATGTAACGGTAGTAAACCTCGAGCATCATGGTCTGCATGCAGGTCACGTACAGCCGTCCACCTTGGTCCGAGCTGAGTCCTTCGTCGATGTACCAACTGCCGGCCCCATGGCCACTCTGCACCTGACTGGAAACGATTCGATCCCGATTCCGGACGTTCCAACTTTCCCACTCTGGCCCGCCGTACTGCTTCATGACCTGCGTGGCGTAGTAGTTGTAATAGCTATCGGAAGGGCTCGGACCGTCGGCGTTGAATTTCGCGACCGCCGCTTTAATAGTCTCCTCTTCCTTGTTCCAACCCGAATACATGCGGCAGAGAACCCCACAAGCGGTCATGGCCGGGCGGTAATCCGCTGGGTTTCTCAATTTAGATTCCATGGCGTAATGGTAACCATACCCATTGGGTACCATCATCGAGTCAAGGAATAGATTGGCTTTACGCACCGAATCAAGATCGAAGTTGAGGCCGGCCATTGCCGCGCTCTTGATGGCCATCATCTGCCAGCCCACGACCGACGTATCTCCAGGCAATGCCCCGACGGGAAAGGGAGAATAGTGCCAGCCTCCGGTGATTGGGTTCTGCGCATAGGTCATGTAGTTGATGCTCAGCTGGGCGGCCTCTAAGAGCCGTTCGTCGTGCGTCATGCCATAGGCTTCGCACATGGCGATCGATGCAATCCCGTGCGCGTACATGTCATCCAGTCCCTGGCCATGACCATCGCCCCGGTACCACGCACCGTAGTTCTGCTGGACGCGCATGCTCTGGATCAAGAAACTCAAACCTTTAAATACTGTGTCTTTGTATTCGCCTTCGAGATGTGTTTGGCCTGCTCCAAGGAAACACAACAAGGCCATTCCGGTTGCGGCGTTGGGGCTGGACGGCCGTCGCCCCGGATGATCGCAAAGACCACCGCAGATCAAGGTATGGTTCAAATTCCAAGCGCCCGTTTCCGGATTCTGATGCATCGCCAACCAATCGAGCGCCATCTTGACCGCCCGTTCGGTCTCGGTAGTGCCACCGTACTTCTTGAGCAACTCTCGCTTAGATTCCTTCGAGCGGCTGTTCAAAGCGGCTCGCAAAGCAGCCGTGCTCTGCGCCGCAATTCCAGAGGAGGGTGCCAGCGACTGACTCAAGCTGGGCATCGAAACATCGGGCACCGCCGCGAGCATACTGCTCATGTCAACTTCGACTTTGGCATCGACGACTGTGGGATCCACGATCGGCATATTGGAAGGGGCTTCGTCCGTCGGCTCGCTCTGCAACTCGGCCATGGAGCTGTCGATGTCGAATTCCTCGAGAGCGTCACTATCGGAGGAAGCCTCGCCAACAGTCAGCAAAAGACTCAATTCTTTCTGGATCGGCTCGATGTTCCACGCCGCGAGAATCAGCAGCGCAGCGACGTGCACCGCCGTGCTGATGGCCCAGCTAGGGACCATGCTCCAGAACGAACGACGAGGATGCGTCTCAAAGGTGGGTGGATCAACGGTCGGATCGGCGGGCAGGCGTTGACTCGCGGCTGACTGCTTCGGTGCAACCGTCTTAGCTGATTCCGTCTTGGCAAGTTCCGACTTGGCCGCTCCCGATTTCTTAAGGCTGGGTTTCTTGGCATTCGCAGGCGAGGCGTTCCCGTCAGCCGGTTTCAGGTCGGGTTCGGTCGGCTTGCGACTCACTTCTGCCTCGAGAAATCCAGGCAGGCCCAGGTCCAACTGCTCAAATTCGTTTCCTGGTTCCGCCATCGATTCCCCCAATGCACCACACGGCTCACTTCATTCGCCTCATCTCCCTTCATGGTAACAATTCGCTACACTCAGGTGTACTCAGATCCTTTCCAAATTCCCTTCGCTTCCCGTTTTGATGTCTCCCATCGCAGCCCGCTTTGCTCCATCGGCCAGTTTTGTGTACCTGCGATCTCCCATCCTGTCTGGCTTGCTAGTCCTCGGGGCGATCGGGTGCGGATTCTGCACTCTAGGTTGTTCAGAAACCAGCCCACCTGCAGCCAGTACATCTGCGCCTCGCAAACTGCGGGTGGAGATCTCCGGATTGGCGGATTTGAAGGGAGTCTGCCGATTGGCGATCTACTGCAGCGCAAAAGGGTTCAATGACCCGGATCAATCCTTGGAGCGCACCGCCATCGACGTGACCACGGAGGCACTCATCTGGGAATTGCCATGGCCTACCGATCCCAACGGATTACCCTTCGAGCGACTAGCGATTGCTGCCCATCATGATCGGAACGATAACGGCAAACTCGATAAGAACGCGCTGGGGATACCCACCGAACCCTATGGCTTTTCTAACAATCCACGCGGAATGTTTGGCCCACCTTCGTTCGAACAGTCCGCAATCAACCAATCCTCATTGGACGTGTCCCTTCTGCCCGACGAGGAATCGGTAGTGATATCCATCGTGTTGCATTGAACACGCTGGCTGTGTTCGAGACGGCCTACATCCCGTCCTCCATTCCAAACATTCTTGTTAGGCCACAATCGACCGCACGATGCATTCTTCCTCCTTCGCCCATACGAAGACCATTGCCAACATTGGGCTGCGGTTAACGGAACAAGCCCAACGAGCGCCGGATCATCTGGGGATCGCTTCGCCTTTGGGTTCGCATCGCCAGCGAACCCATCGTCGCTACGAAACCATCAGCCTCCGCGATCTCGATTTGCGATCCTCATCGATCGCGGCTGGTCTGCAACAAATGGGGATCGGGCCTGGGAAACGGATTGGACTGTTGGTGCGTTTTGGCGAAGACTTCATCACATTGGTCTTCGCCTTGCTCAAGTGTGGCGCGACCTTGATCCTGATCGACCCAGGCATGGGTCGTAAGAACTTGATCCAATGCTTGGCGCAATCCGAACCCGATGGATTCGTCGCCATACCTATCGCGCATGCAATCTTGATGACCCGCCGTTCGCAGTTTCCAAAAGCGAAACTGAACGTCACCGTCGGTCGACGATTCGGTTGGCTCCCAGCACCGAGCCTGGCCGATCTGGAACGCAACAGCCCATCGAGCTTCCGCCCTCCGCTCACCGAGTTGACGGACCCGGCGGCGATCATCTTCACCACCGGCAGCACTGGACCACCCAAAGGTGTTCTCTACACACATCAAACGTTCAATGCGCAAGTCGACATGATCGCAGCGCATTATGGAATTGTTCCTGGCGGATTGGACCTGAGCGGATTTCCGTTGTTCGGACTCTTCAATGCCGTCATGGGTACCGGCACGGTCCTGCCCGACATGAATCCGATTCGACCCGCCGATGTCGATCCGGTGCGATTGCTCGATGCCATCGACCAATGGCAGATCGATCAGTCCTTCGGATCGCCAGCACTTTGGACACGGGTTGGCATACATTGCCAAAAGACAGGGCGCATGATGCCATCGCTCCGAAGAGCCCTCTCGGCCGGTGCCCCGGTTCCATCGCGGGTACTTGAGCAGATCCGAGCGGCCATGCATCCCGAAGGTACGATGCACACACCGTACGGAGCGACCGAGGCATTGCCGATTGCGTCGATCGAATCACGTACCGTGCTCGAAGAAACCGCAGCCGCTACGCGGGCGGGCGCAGGAACTTGTGTCGGCAATCGATTTGCCGGCATCGATTGGCGGGTCATCGAAATCACCGACGACCCGATCGCAACCATCGACGGCGTGCGAGACGTCCCAATCGGTACGATCGGCGAGCTAATGGTCCGAGGTCCGGTCGTCACTCAAACCTATGTAACCCGCACGGACCAAAATGCATTTCACAAGGTCCAGGAAAACCATCCAGGCCAATCACACAGCATCTGGCATCGTATGGGGGACGTGGGATATCTCGATGAACGCGATCGCTTCTGGTTCTGTGGTCGCAAGGGTCATCGCGTGAGGACGGCTACAGGAACTCTGTTCACCGATCCGATCGAAGCCATCGTGAACACCCATCCGGCTGTGTACCGATCAGCACTGGTCCCGGTGGGACTCGCTCCGCACCAATCGCCCGTGGTCATTGTCGAACCGTGGCCGGAAAAGCGACGCGAGGTCCAAGCCGACCGAGATAGCCATGAAAGGGCCTGGAGACAACTTTTGGCGGATCATTTGCCTGAGGCAGCGGTCGAGTCGTTCGAGGTTTATCCGACGCGGTTACCAACCGACATCCGCCATAATTCAAAGATTTTTAGGGAATCGTTGGCTCAATGGGCTGCCCAGCGGGCCAGGCGATCCACTTCATAGTCGCAAAATGAGTGGTCTCCGCCGCACAAAACGATATACTCTTGCGTTTTCGATCATCCGGGAACGCGCAACGTTTTTTCCATGAATGTTCTTTCTACCGAGACCGCATCGTCAAGCCGCGTCGATCCATTGCTGAGCGAGCGAGTCCTCGTTCTCGACTTCGGCTCACAGTTCGCCCAATTGATCGCACGTCGCGTCCGCGAACAGAACGTGTATTGCGAGATCGTGCGGCATGACATCTCCGCGGAGGCCATCCAGGCACGCAAGCCGTCGGCGTTGATTCTGTCGGGCGGACCTTCGAGCGTTTACGAGCCCAAAGCTCCACGCTGCGATCCACGACTCTTTGAATTGGGGATCCCAATCCTGGGCATCTGCTACGGCATGCAACTGACAGCGCATTGCATGGGCGGATCGGTCCAACCCTATCCGGCCCGCGAGTTCGGTCGGGCTCGGCTCCAGATCCGCGACATGGAAAAACTCTTTGCCGGGTTCCCGCACGAAATCGATGTTTGGATGAGCCACGGCGACCAGGTTCAAGCATTGCCCCAAGGCTTCGAAGCCCTGGCCGCCACTCCGACCTGCCCGTTCGCAGCGGTCAAGCATCGGGAGTTGCCCATCTACGGCTTGCAGTTCCATCCCGAGGTATCGCACACATCGCTCGGCGGGACACTGATCCATAATTTCTTGTACAACATCGCGGGCTGCGAAGGCCTGTGGCATCTGTCGAACTTTGCCCAGCAGACGATCGCTTCGCTGAAGGATTCCATCGGCGACGATCGCGTAATTTGCGGACTCTCTGGAGGGGTCGACTCGTCGGTCACCGCCGCTTTGCTCTACAAAGCCATCGGCCCGCAACTGACCTGCATCTTGATCGATAACGGTTTGCTCCGCAAAGACGAACAGTCCGCCGTGATTTCGGAATTCACCAACCACTTCAAAGCCGACCTGCGGGTCGTCAACGCCAAGGATCAATTTCTGTCCGTACTCGATGGGATTCGTGATCCGCAAGAGAAGCGGCGGCGTATCGGCCATGCGTTCATCGAATGCTTTCGCGAGGAAGCCACCAAGATCAATGGCGCCAAGTACTTGGCCCAAGGCACGCTGTATCCCGATGTGATCGAAAGCGGTGCGGCTCCGGATGGCCCAGCGGCAACCATCAAATTGCATCACAACGTGGGCGGACTCCCGGAACAACTCGGGTTCGATCTCGTGGAACCTCTGCGGGATTTGTTCAAAGACGAAGTCCGTCGGCTGGGCATTGAATTGGGACTGCCAGAACATTTGGTGTGGCGGCATCCGTTCCCAGGCCCGGGATTGGCCGTCCGCTGCTTGGGTGAAGTCACGCAGGCCAAGCTCGATATCCTGCGCGACGCCGACGAAATCGTTATCTCGGAAATCAAGAACGCCGACCTTTATCGTTCGACCTCACAGGCCTTTGTCGTCCTCTTGGAATCCCAAAGCGTCGGCGTCATGGGAGATGCCCGCACGTACGAAAATGCCGTGGCCGTGCGATGCGTCAATACCGACGATTTCATGACAGCCGACTGGAGTCGCTTGCCCTACGATCTGTTGGCCAAGATCTCCACCCGCATTATCAATGAGGTTCGCGGAGTCAACCGCGTGTGTTACGACATCAGTTCGAAACCTCCTGCCACCATCGAATGGGAATAAAGACGTAGCGATGAATCGCCAATACATTTATCAAATTGAAAACCTCACCAAACGGCATGGACAACGCGAAGTCCTCAAGGAGATCTTCCTGGCCTTCTATCCAGGTGCCAAGATCGGTGTACTGGGCTCCAACGGTGCCGGCAAAAGTACGTTGCTGCGGATCATGGCCGGCATGGACACGGAGTTCGAAGGAGTCGCGCGACTGACCAATGGCTTCACCGCAGGTTACCTATCCCAAGAACCTCAACTCAACGCCGAAAAAAACGTCCAAGAGAACGTTGAGGAAGCCGTCGCGCCGAAGCGCAAAATCCTAGATCGATTCAATGAGATCTCGAATCTGCTCGGAGAAGTCACCGATGACAAGCAGATGCAGAAGCTGTGCGATGAAATGGCCAAACTGCAGGACGTGATCGACGCGCAGAACTTATGGGATCTCGACCGGCATGTCGAAATGTCGATGGGGATCATGAATCTGCCACCCGGGGACGCGGATGTCACCAGGTTGTCCGGGGGAGAGCGACGCCGCGTAGCGCTATGCAAGCTGCTGCTCGAACAACCGGATCTACTCTTGCTCGACGAACCCACCAACCACTTGGACGCCGAGGCCATCCACTGGCTCGAACAGCATTTGGCCCAATACGCCGGAACCGTGGTGGCCGTGACGCACGATCGCTACTTCCTGGACAATGTCGCGCAGTGGATCCTCGAGCTAGATCGCGGCTCGGGCTTTCCGTTCGAAGGCAACTACACGTCGTGGCTTGAGCAAAAGAAGAAACGCTTGCAGGTGGAGCAGAAGTCGGCCCTCGCGCGTCAAAAGACCCTCGATCGCGAACTCGAATGGATCCGCATGTCCCCACGCGCTCGACAGGCTAAGAACAAAGCTCGGATCAGTTCTTACGAACAAATGGCTGCGCAGCAGTTCGAGGAACGACCCGAAGAACTGGAAATTCAGATTCCACCCGGCAAGCACTTGGGTGAAGTCGTCGTTGATTCCAAGAACGTACGTAAAGCCTTCGGCGATCGGATCCTCATCGATGATTTGACCTTCCGATTGCCCGCCGGTGGTATCGTTGGCGTCATCGGACCCAACGGAGCGGGCAAGACGACTTTGTTCCGCATGATCATGGGGACCGAGCAACCGGACTCGGGCACCATTCGGGTCGGTGATACCGTCGAACTCGGTTACGTCGATCAATCGCGCGACTCATTGACCGATACCAACTCGGTCTATCAAGAAATCTCCGGAGGAACCGATTGGCTCGATATGGGTGGCAAGCGGTTGAATTCGCGGGCCTATGTATCGAAGTTCAATTTCAAAGGGACCGATCAAGAAAAGAAGGTTGGAGATCTCTCCGGCGGTGAACGCAATCGCGTGCATTTGGCAAAGCTGCTGCGACGCGGATGCAACGTTCTGCTCCTCGACGAACCCACCAACGATCTTGATGTGGATACATTGCGAGCGCTCGAAGAGGCCATCCTCAACTTCGCGGGCTGTGTGGTGGTCATCACCCACGATCGCTGGTTCCTCGACAGGATCGCCACCCATATTCTGGCCTTCGAAGGGGACGGTTACGTTCATTGGTGTGAAGGAAACTTTGACACCTACGAACATCAGCGTCGCGAACGGCTCGGTATTTCAGGCGACGAACCACAACGCTTCCGCTACAAAAAACTTGTGCATTAGGCGTTGAAAAGGTGTCAGGTACCTTTTTTGATTACCCTCGAGTGTGGCGAGCGGCAAAACGGCCCGTTTCGTCGGGGCGGCGTATACGGAATTCACTTTTCGTACGAGACGATTTGGGTAGGTGCAGTTCAGGACATCAACGATCAGACGGACGACCACGGTCATATGGTTTTATTCCAGCCCGCGCATCGTCCCAATGATTCCACCTCGGATGATCGCAATGTTTCCGACCCTCACTTTGGATTCGCCAATTTCCTTTTTGCGGATGGTTCTGTTCGATAGATCGATGAACAGATCGAACTCAGCGTTTATCAGAGTTGTCCACTATGGCAGGTGGGGAAATCGTATCAGTGGAGTCATTCAATGCTCAGTCTTATGAACTTCCGATTGCTGATTGTGTTTTTGGTGTGGTGGTGTGTTGAAAATGAGTCGCTTGGAGATCCACCTAACGGCGCATCGCTAACTTCCGATGGCCAGCACTTGCAGGAAGAAGTAGCTGCCATCGAAATCCCATTCGCGTTGACTAGTGCAAACATTTTGTCTGTGCGAGGAATTCTTAACGGTACGGACACCGCCGACCTGATGTTCCATACAGCCGTCGACTCGCTTTCACTGACCAAGGAATCGATAAAAAGGATTTCCAGCGTCAAAATGGACGACGTCGAAACGATCAAAAGCTGGGGCGGCGAATCGCAAGGACGATTCAGCAAGTCCAACTCGTTGAAGCTCGCTGGTTTGACATGGGACAATCTATTGATTACTGAGGACGAGCTATCCGGAAGCCACACGGACGGAAAATTCGGTCCCAACCTTTTTAAAGGCTACGTGATCGAGGTCGATTTTGAGCATCAATCGTTGCGTTTGCATTCAAGATTGCCCGATACAATCGATCCAAAGTACCAACGACTCGCCATCGAATATGATCGCGGCAACATGTTTGTGCTTGCTGCAGTCGAAACTGAAGCAAAGCGCTTTGAAAATCGGTTCTTGCTGCACACGGGCTTTGGTGGAACAGTTGTAATGGATGATGAGTTCGTCGCTTCCAATGGTTTGGCTCAAGAACTAAAAACCGTAGGTGAAAGCCAACTCAGTGATGCCTTAGGAAATGTTCTGAAAACGAAGGATGTTCAGATTCCTTCATTTTCGATTGCAGCATTTCGTTTTAGCGACGTACCGAGTCGTTTTTTTGACGGATCGTCCCGGCTTCAGCGTATCAGCGTGCTCGGTGTCGAGATCCTTAAGCGATTCAACTGGATCATCGACAAAGAGCATGATTGCATTTATTTGAAGCCAAACTCGTTGTTCAATTCGGCATTCAGTGGTTAGTCGCTGACGCAATCGTGCGTTGAAAAGGTGTCAGGTACGAATGGCACTGCCGAAGGTTTTCGGTAGTTCCATCGCAGCATTAAAAGCCGCGGCGATTGGGCGATCTAAATTTTCGTCTTTCTGCCGAGCGTCCATTTTTGACGTTTTGACGTGGCGCCCCGCACCGTTATGATTTCGCTCGACGTGGACATGCCTGGCGGTGCGTGTGGAGACTTACTGGTCAGGGATGTTCCATGACTTTCGACAACCTTCAAGCAGGAGACAATCTCCGTTCGAATGAAGATGTTACAATGTGGTGTGGCTGGTATACGTGAAGTTCGTTCGTTGAGTTTCACACGCACCATGATCCTGCTGGCGACCAACTCGTTCATTTGTGAGGCCCGAGGTGCCAAACGACACACTGATCAAGCTTGGGCAGTCGCAACCACTTGATGAGCTAGTGTTTCCATTTTTCTATCACGCATTGAAGGAGATTCACAATGAATCCGATCGACATCCTTGGTGAACTGATGAAAGCCGGGGCCGGCCGTCGAGGACAAAGCTCCCCGGGCACCGACATCTTGAAAGATATTCTGGGCGGTAGCCCGAAATCAAGCGGCAGTGGCACGCCCTCGGGCGGCAGCGGCAACACGTCGGGTGGCATCAACTTTCCAGGAGTGTTTCGCAAAGGTCCCGGGTCGGGAAGTAGTTCCGATAGCCCTTCGGCCTCTGATCTCGAGGACATGCTCGGCGTCGGTCGCTCGAACGCAGCACCATCAGCCCCAACGCGAACTCCGGTCCCTCCCACCAGTGGTTCGCGTCGTCAAGATGCACCGTCCTCGACAATTCCTCAGGGGGATATTTTCGGACAAGAGCCCCCGAAACCGAAGCCACCTGTACTCAGCAAAGAAGAGCATGAGCAACTCGTGACGCTGATCCGCGCGATGATTTATGCAGGTAAATCGGATGGCCGTATCGACGCCCAAGAACAGCAAGCCATCGTGGACAAGGTCGGCAATACCCAACCCGACACCATCCAATTTCTGCGCGAGGAATTCGCCAACGCGACGACCGCTCGCGACTTCGCTTGGTCGGTCCCCTTCGGGATGGAGACTGCGGTCTACGCAGCGTCAATCGCCAGCATCTCCATCGATCAACGTTCGGAGATCAATTACCTGAAGGAACTCGCGCACGGTCTTCGCTTGTCCCCCAGTGGTTGCAATCAGATCCATCAACAGTACGGGATCAAGCCGATTTTCTAATCGGCTTGATTGGGTGGGAACGATTTACCACGAGATCGTGATCGTTTTAGAGTCATTGTCCGCGATATCGCCAGGATTCGCATACGCCAGCATACGGATCGAGTTGCGCACGAATCGAAGGAGATGCGACTCGACGAGCGTAGCCAAAATCGCGGATTCTCGCGATGGATTTCTGTCGGCAATGGGGGGGTGGGAAATGTAGCAGCCTCTCTCCGAGAGGCTGATGGGTATCGCAATTCTCATGCGAGTCTCGGAGAGACTCGCCTACGTATTCGCAGGTCCCACTCGCTTATTAAAGTGCAGCGTTTTAGCGAATGAGCTATACTCATGCCTACTCCCTGATTCATACGGTGGCTTGGACTCAAACCGGATGATCGCTCCCTCCTACCTGACGAGTCACCCACCGTGTTGCGTTCTCTATGCATCGTCGCCAGCGCCTGGATCGCTTCCATTCCCTTGGATGCATCGTCGCACGCTGGGGAATCGAGCATTGAAAAGCTGCTCGCCGGAAAATGCTTGGAATGTCACAGTGGCAACGATCTCCAAGGCGGACTCGATCTCAGCCATCGCAATGGATTGACTCGTGGAAGCGAATCAGGACCTGTTCTCCACCCTGACAACTGGCAACAAAGTCTCCTCTGGGAAGTGATCGAAACGGAGCGGATGCCACCTAAGGGTTCACTGACGGATTCCGAGAAAGAATCGCTCCGCGATTGGATACAGCGCGGGGCGGCGTTGCCCGAAACGCCGATCGATCGTCTTCAGTTCACTTCCAGCTATCGCGCCGGCTATGACTGGTGGTCCTTGCAACCGCTGCACGAAGTGCCGCCAAAGTTAAACGTTGATTCATCATGGATGGCGACCCCGATCGATACTTACATAGAGAATGCGTTGTACGAACAAAGGCTCACGCCGAATCCGCCCGCTGCACCGCGTAGTTTACTGAGGCGAGTGTACTTCGACCTCATCGGCTTGCCCCCTACTCCCGAACAACTCGATCGCTTCGAGCAGGATCCTTCGGAGATCGCTTACCAAGCCATCGTAGACGAACTGCTGGCTTCGCCCGCCTATGGCGAGCGTTGGGCGCGGCATTGGCTAGACGTGGTTCGCTTTGGCGAGAGCGACGGCTTTGAGCGAAACTACCCGCGGTCCGACGCTTGGCCGTACCGCGATTGGGTCATCGCTGCGTGGAACGACGACATGCCCTACGATCAATTTGTTCGTATGCAAATCGCCGGTGATTTGATCGATCCCAGCCCAACGGGTTTGTCCGCTGCCGCCTTCATGGTAACCGGCGTCCATAACACCGTGGTCGGGTCGAGCGAGCGCATGAAACGGATTGCCAAGCAGGATGAGCTCGAAGAAAAAGTCGGGACGCTGTGCCAAACCTTTCTCGGTCTGACCGCTCAGTGCGCCCGCTGTCATGATCACAAGTTCGATCCGGTCTCGTCGGAGTCTTACTACCAAGTCGCTGCAACGTTGCAAGGGATCGATCATGGACTGCGGCCTATCGCCGACCCGATAGAATCGTCGACTGAATCCTCGTTCGCCTTGCTCGCTGGGCGAACTCCCAAGCAGATTTACACCGTACTTTCCAACGCCAACCCCGGCCCCACCGCATTGCTGGTCCGTGGCGATGTCTTCAACGAAGGCCAACCCGTCCTGCCCGGCGGGATCTTGAGTTTGGGCAAGGAGCGAAGCGACTTCGGACTCGATGCCACGTCAAGCGATGGTCAGCGTCGTATGGCTTTGGCCGAATGGGTCACACACGTCAATCGCCCGTTGCTGGCCAGGGTCATTGTCAATCGATTGTGGCACTACCATTTCGGTACCGGACTCGTTGACACCCCCAACGATTTTGGCTTCAACGGCGGTCGCCCCACGCACCCCGAGTTGCTCGACTACCTTGCGGCTGAGCTCCTGGGCAACGGCATGCACCTTAAGAGCATTCAGCGTCAGATCATAACCTCCAGCGTTTATCGGACATCTTCCACACCCAATGCAGGTGCACTAGCGATCGATGCATCGAATCGTTTTTTATGGCGTTACCCGATGCGACGGCTCGATGGCGAAGTGGTCCGAGACGCCATGCTACAAACGGCGGGCGCTCTAAGGTCCGAGATGGGTGGTCCGGGCTATGAAGACGTTCGGTTTCGCGAGTTCAATGGCACGACCTATTACGATCCCAAGGAGATCGAAGAGCCCGCGAACTTTCGGCGGACGGTGTACCGTTTCAATCCGCGCTGCGAACGGACCCCACTATTGGATGTACTCGATTGCCCAGATCCGTCCGCCACAGCCCCGCGCCGCGCGCAAACTACCACGCCCCTCCAGGCCTTGAGTTTGCTCAACAATCCATTCGTATTCGCCATGTCCGATGCGTTGGCCGCCAAGCTCACGACGGATCCGCATGCGAACCGAGACAATGACATGTTGGTGGAGCGAATGTTCCGCGAAGTTCTCCTGCGGTTTCCTACCTCAGACGAACGGTCTCCTGCGGTCGCGTTTCTCGAGCGGCATGGTCCATCGGCATTGGCCCGCGCCTTGTTCAACAGCAACGAGTTCCTCGTTCAGGACTGATACCCCATGCGCCCATTCCTGTCCCCCACCCCCTCGCGTCGAGAATGGCTGTCCTGGAGTCGACGCGGATTGGGCGCCACTGCGGCGTGCATGCTCCTGGCCCGCGACGATGCAACGCGCATCTTGGCGAGCGATCCTAAATCGTCTGACAACTCTGGCCAACGCATCCCCAAGGCCAAGCGGGCGATCCAAATCTGTCTGATCGGTGGCCTGAGCCATCTCGACTCGTTCGATTACAAACCTGGGTTGGTCGACCTGCATGGAACCCCGCTGCAGACCGAAGAGCAACCCGATATTTTCTTTGGTCAAATGGGGTTGCTCCGCAAAAGTGATTGGGAGTTTCGTCAGCGCGGCGAATCCGGACTGTGGGTCTCGGAGCTGTTCCCGCACATCGCCCAGCATGCGGATGCCTTAACGGTCGTCCGATCCATGGTTACCGATTCGGCCAACCATACACCTGCGATGTTCTTTGAGAATAGCGGCTTTGAATTCAATGGCTTTCCATCCGTGGGAAGTTGGCTTTCGTATGGCTTGGGTTCGATCACCGACGAACTGCCAGCCTATGTCGTACTCCCCGATGGCCGCGGCGGCCCGATGGGGGGCGCTTCAAATTGGACGAATGGATTTTTGCCAAGCCAGCATCAAGGCGTCGTGTTTCATCCAGGCCCGCATCCGGTAAGGGATTTGACTCCCGCGCGGGCCATTGCGAATGAAGAGGAGTCGGCCACCCGCGAGATGATCGCACTGCTCAATCGAAATCATCTCCAACAGCATGGCCATGACGATTTGCTCACCACGCGGATGCAAAGCTACGAACTTGCGGCCCGCATGCAAATCTCTGTGCCGCAGGTCAATCAAATCGATCAGGAGAACCAAACCACCCGCGACCTCTATGGAGTGGACGACCCAGCTACGGCCGACATGGGACGCCGCTGCTTACTCGGCCGACGCTTGCTCGAGCAAGGAGTCCGTTTCGTGCAACTCTATTCCGGGGGCCCGATCGCGGGTGCACCGCGATCAAGCTGGGATGCACACGAGAATGTTGTGGAGAATCATACGGCCGAAGCATTGCGAGTCGATCGACCGGTGGCCGGCCTCCTGGCCGACCTCAAAGCCCGAGGAATGCTCGAGGATACACTGGTACTTTTTACGACCGAATTTGGCCGAACACCGTTCACGCAGTCCGATGCCAATACCGTCGGTGCCGGGCGCGATCACAATCGCTATGCCTTCTCCATATGGATGGCCGGGGCCGGACTGCAACCGGGCATCGCCTACGGGGAAACGGATACCATTGGCTGGAAGGTCCGCGAGAATGCAGTCACGTGGCACGATTTGCACGCCACCATTTTGCATTTGTTCGGACTCGATCACAAACAGCTCGTCTACTACCATAACGGCATTGACCGGCGATTGACCAACGTGCATGGCGAAGTCGTCCAAGCCTTAATCACTTAAAGCGTCGCGAAACGAGACCCGTATGCCTCCTCCTGACGACCACTCCAGTCCCTTTGACGACATCCTAGCGCACGAGGAGCAGCTTGAGTCAACGCCGCGCGATAGTTATCCGCGGGTATTGCGCTTCGGTGTCATCCTAGCTGCTGTTTCCTTCGCCATCGCACTCTTGGGTTCCGTGATCGGCAACAATGTCATGGGTGACCCGGTGCTCGAAGGGTGGGCGACGGCCGCCAATCGCTACGGCATGGGACTGTTGCTCCTGTCCTGCGTCGTGATCTTCGCAGCTCTGCGCGGGCCGAAAGTCATCGCATTGAGCGAGCGCTTTTCTTCCTCAAGGATCGAAAGGTCTGAATGGTTAGTGCTGTTGGGCTTCAGCTTCGTGGCCTGGGTGGTGATGGAACTCGTGTTGGTTATCCTGTTCTTGATCGGTGTCCCTTCCTACTGGTTGATTCTTCTGACGCCGACCCTCGCGGGGCTTGCGATCACCCTGGCGGTGCAACGACGCGGTCTGACCCGCGCCTACGCAATTGGCTTCGGCAGCTCGTTGCTTTGCATCTCGACGGTGATGCTTAACGGGGCGATTTTCTGGATGGTCCCGTTCAACCAAAACGTCTATCGAGGTAGCAGTCTCCAAGGGTCGATGTTCGGCGCCATTGCGATCACCACCGTTGTCACCGTTTCGATGGTCAATGGTTTGTTCTGCGCTGGATTTGCCAGCGTTCTGAACCGGCGAGACGGCCAGCGTCCTCATTGATTGTTGGGGCGATTCGATGAAAATAGATTCTCAGAGCTATGCCGCGCAACTCGCATCGAGAGACCACACTGCGTATGAAACGAATCCAACGAAGCAAATCCCTGGGGATTGCTACCGTCGCGGTACTTGCGATTGCCATCGGCAATTGGGCCGATGCGCAAAAGATGGTCCGGCGGCCCGTGCGGGCGGCCCCTCCAAAATTCCAACTCAATGAATTCTCGGGAGTTTTCTTTACGGATCCTCTCGCCCAGCTTCAGGGCAAGCCCGCCGCCGCCAGCCCTGCCGGATCGGATGCTGCAAATTCGCAAATGTCCATGAATGCAGGTTCGGAAGAAAGTGAATCGCTCGGGACGGGTCAAGGAGTTTGGAAGGAGCTCATCAGTCGTCAGACCATTGAGGATTTGGTGAAAGAGTCCAAGGCCCGGTTGGATGGCGTGATCACGACGCCTGCCAAATTCGCGGGAGGCGGGTACGCGGAATCTCGCAAGGAGTTCACGCTGCTGGCTTCGTTGATGGAAATCATTTCGGAGTATCCGGAGGACGTGCGATGGAAGTCTTCGTCGACCGTTGCACGCACGTTGTTTGCTAGGATGGCGGCCAATTGCAAGGTGGGAACGCAGCCGGTGTACAACGAAGCCAAACTTCGACATCAGGATTTGCAGGATCTGCTCAAAGGATCGAAACTCACGGCGACGGCAGAGGAGACCGCCTGGCCGGACATCGCCGACCGAGGTCCGAGCATGCAGATTCTGGAATGGTCCCTGCGAGACAACTTGGCTCCCGCCACCAGCAACGAGGATAATTTCAACGACACTCAGGAGGATATTGTCAAATATGCGGAGCTTGTAGCCGCCTATGGCCAAATCTTGCAGCAGGAAGGGATGACGGATGCCGACGACGAAAATTACACAGAACTCGCCAAAGCCATGGTGACCGCTTCGCGCGATGTCCTGAAAGCCGTGAAGATCAAGGATGCCGACATGGCCAGAACCGCCGTCAGTCGCATCGACCAATCGTGCAACAAGTGCCACGACACCTACCGATAACGCCACGAGGGATGTCCTACTCATGGGGATTCGCTTCCAATGCCACTACTGTGAGCACAGTTTGCACGTCAAGGATTTTCAAGCCGGACGGAGGGGCAAATGCCCGAATTGCGATGGCGCATTTCGTATTCCCGACCGCGATGCCAAGCGCTCCCTTTCGATCGACGAATCCGTACCTGACGCCGCGTTAGTCACAACGCGCGCTCGCTCTGGCTCTGGATCTGGATCTGCCCTGCCCGAGCCTAAATCAAAGGTCTCGGCGTCCCCCTCAAACGTACAACCCACGACCTCCAGACCCCATGTTGAAGTCTCGAAGAGGGATTCACAAAGGACCGATTCGACGAAAACAGAAACGACGAAGACCGGCGTCACTAAGTCCGACCTATCTAAGACCGAATTTCCTGTCGTTGATCTACCACCGAGCTTGATTCCGCTCCTGGATGCTCAATGGTATGTCAGTCCACCCACCGGAGGCCAATACGGGCCTGCCACGACACGCATGTTGGTCGAATGGATTGCTGAGCATCGCGTGACTCCAGAATCGCACTTGCGTCGCGATGGCACAAGCGAATGGATCATCGCCCGAGACGTTGTCCCCGAAGCCTTCGCGCCGACCGACATGGGCATGGAAGCACTGCCGCCTGTCACCCAGCCGCATTCAGTCACACCCGATGCCGAACTGGCGAAAGAAGCTTCGCGAGGATCGTTGGCAGCCGTTAAAGCCAGCGTATCCAATAGACGCAAACGGCAAAGAATCCGAACCTGGCTGGTGCTGGGGCTGCTGCTGACGATCGCGCTCTCGCTGACAATCACGTTGATCGTTGTTCTTTGGCGCTAAATGCCTCGTATACGCTTTTTCCTTTTGGATTCGAGCATCGATTGAAATCTTCCTCGACACCTTCTCTGTTGGCTTGGCCGCACAGCACGGAGCGCTGGGCGCTGGTAGGCGGAACGGCCGTTCTGCCCGATCGTCTCTTGGATGATTGCTGCATCGAGATAGAGTCCGGACGGATTGTGCGCGTGGGTGCGACTCCCAAGCGGATGGCGAAAGAGACACGAATCATCGATCTCGACGGCGGCTATGTTGCTCCTGGATTTGTCGATCTGCATGTTCACGGCGGGGCGGGAGCCGACTTCATGGATGGCACGTGCGAAGCCGTTGCGGTGGCCGCGCACTCGCACTTGATGCACGGAACAACTTCTATCTGTCCTACGACGACGACTGGAAGTGAAGCCCGCATCCATCAACTCCTGAAAGCCCTCGATACGCTCGCGACCCAACCTCGCGATGATCTCCCGCACATCGAAGGTGTGCATCTGTACGGTCCGTACTTTGTACCGGAGAAGGCGGGATGCCACGCCCGTTCCGGTTGCCGGACTCCGAAACGCGAGGAGTTCGAAGGTTACTTCCGAACGAAACAGATTCGTATCGCAACATGCGCCGCAGAACTCGAAGGTGCGATCGAGTTCTATCGCTACGCAAGACGCCGAGGCTGCTTGGTGACCTGTGGCCACTCCAATGCCTCCTGGACAGAGATGGCTGCTGCCCACCGGGCAGGCATGAGCCACGTCGATCACTTTTGGTGCGCTATGTCTTCGGTCGCTTCCGTACGAGGCAGACTCGGAACGCCCATGCAAGGCAGCATGCTCGAGTTCGTCCTCGGGCACGGCAGCATGAGCACCGAGATCATTGCCGATGGCAGCCATCTGGCTCCCGAGTTGCTTCAGTTCGCCTGGCAAATGAAAGGCCCGACGATGCTGTGCCTGGTTACCGATGCGAATCGAGCCATGGACATGCCACCGGGCCGTTATGCATTCGGACACCCGGATGAAGGCGTTGAAATCGTCAGCGACGGAGTCGTCGGCCGCAGTCCGGATGGCGGATTGGCCAGTGCCATTCAAGGCATGGACCATGCGGTGCAGCATTTGGCCAAACGCACCCACATACCGTTACAGGACATCATTCGAATGGCCTCACTGACCCCCGCCGAACGGATCGGGATCGATGCTCGTGTGGGGAGCATCGCCGTGGGCAAACAAGCCGATCTCTTGGTGATGAATAAAAAACTCACCATCAAGAAGATCTACAAGGGTCGGTAGGAAGCGTCGCGAGTAAGGATTCTCAATCGACCGCTAAGGCTTGCGATAGCGATCACTTTCGGGATTGCCGCCGGACTGCAGGTAGACCAACAAGTCGACGACCTCATCGGCCGTCAGCGTGTCGAGCAATCCCGAAGGCATCATCGATACCTTGCTCGGCTTCGAGTCGATAATGCTGTTGCGATCGAGGTTGGCAAAGTTTCCAGGATCGAGCATGTTGGTCGCGACCATCAGCATGTTGCCATTCAAGTTTGCGACGCGACCGATGATGACCTCTTCCTCGGTTTGAAAGATGGTGGCCTCATACTGGTCGCTGATCTCTTTGCTGGGTTCGACGATTGCCGTCAGCATGTCACGCGGACTGAAGCGTTGGCTGGAGGCGGTCAAATCCGGGCCTTGGATCCCGCCTTGGCCGGTGAAGCGATGGCATTTGTAGCACTGGGCGACCACAAACATCTGCTTACCGCGTTCGAAGTCGAACCCCGATTTCTTTCCGACATACTTATCGGCCAACTCTTCAACGGTCCATTGCTGGACCATGGCGCGGGGTTCCAACTCGGCCATCGGATCTTTGGGAGCGGGAGGCGGCCCGATCAGTTCACCGAGCATTTCCTTGTCGGCATCACTTAGCCAGCCAATCGCTACTTGACGAATGTTCTCAATGAAGCCACCGAAGGATGCCCCGCCTCGAGCCGAAGCAATTTGGTAGAACCAATCGAAGTACGCGCGGCGGCTGTCTTCGGTCCAACCCTTCTGCACGTCCCGCAAGCAGAACGCATAGTGAATCTGCTGATCGGCCGAGCTGGCTGATTTCATTTGCGCGACACAACGATCAACAATCGATGGTGCTTCGAGGTAAATCAGGACCCGAGCCAGTTCGCGATCGACCAGCGCGTCGCCGCTGGGCGAAGGGAACTGGGGATCGAGTTGTTCGATGATCTTCGACTGGAGCAACTCATCGACCGTGCCAAAACGTAAAAAGCACAGTTGATAGGCGCGAAGCAATTCCAGTTTCTCATTCGAGGACAGTTTGTCCCATTGCAATCGCAACAATGCACCTAGAACATCCGATTGATCGGTGCTCGTACCCTTGTGAGCCAATGCCACGGCTAAGGTGATGGTGGCTTGAGGTGCGAGTACTTGATCGATGGGATTGCGCCACAGCTTGGACTCCTGATGCTCGAGAGCTACACGGGCCGCAGTCCTCAATGCACGATCGCTGCTGCCTATATTTCGCATGACGAGACTCAGATCGAATTTGGCTCCGACTCGATGCATTTCCTCAAGAGATCGGCGCGCGGCTCGGGCCTCCGCTGCGGCCGTGTTATCTGGATACTTAGCAGGCTGTGTACCTTCGTCACCTGTGTAACGGATCCGGTACAGGGCGGATTGGACCTTGCGACCACCCACGGTCATGTACATGCATCCTTCGGTTGGATGAATCACCATGTCGGTGACCGGCATCGGCGAAGCGCTCACGAACGGTTCGAACGTGGCGCGGTAGCTAGCCCCTTCGGGTTCCATGTGCACGGCATAAACCACGCCGTAACTCCAGTCCCCAATGTAGAGCGCATTCTGAAACTTGGCAGGGAACTTGGCACCGGTGCCAAACGCGATGCCGGTTGGGGAACCGTACCCGATATTGGCGACAGCGCCGAAGCTATCGGCAAAGTATTCCGGCCATTTTCCAGTCCCATTGCGCCAGCCAAATTCTGCGCCGCTGATCACGTGGTTGACGCGGGTGGGGCGGTACCACGGAGTACCGATGTCCCATTCCATGTCGGCGTCGTAGGTGAACAGATCCCCCAAAGGATTGAAGGCGATATCGTATTCGTTTCTAAAGCCGTTGGCGATCAATTCCACATCGGTGCCATCGGGCTTCATGCTCAGGATAAAACCGCCAGGAGCCAATCGCGCGGCCATGAAACCGCGTGCGTCGGGCATACGACCCAGCAGATGATCTTCGCCCCACGGCCTCGGTGTACGCGAATGATCGATGCGATGAGGAAGATCGGTTTGATTTCCGGCGCATAGATAGAGCCGTCCATCGGGTCCTTCGATGATGGCGTGGGGGCCATGCTCACCGCCACCTTCCATTGGGTAGATCCGTTCGACCAGCTCGAATTGGTCATCGCCATCCATGTCGCGAAGGCGATAGAGCCCTGGTCCCGAGGGATCCTCGGGCTTGGTCACCTCCTCCTGGCTAGCGGAAGCTTTAGATTCTTCACCTTTAGCGTCTCCATCACCCTTTTTGTCTCCTTCACCGGGTGCCGACTCTTCCTTCTTCGGTTTCGGACGCACTGTGCCGATTCCGTTGACGTCCACGTACAACCCATCTTTGGTGTGCAGCAGCCCTTGCGCCATGCCGAGATTGACGTTGATCACCTCAACTTTGGTTTCGCTGCTCGCGGCGCCGCTAGCGGCGGGCGTGACGCGGTACAGTTTGCCG
The DNA here is from genome assembly GCA_041752005.1 of Pirellula sp. Lineage (GTDB taxonomy): Bacteria > Planctomycetota > Planctomycetia > Pirellulales > Pirellulaceae > JBKCUI01. Next base: position 40,335 of record JBGSHV010000074.1, read on the forward strand.
TATTGATCGGAGACGATCAGTCGACCTTTGAGATCGACGCACATGGAAACCCAGGACCCCTGATCGCCCAAAGGCACATCGTATACGAGTTCGACTTCGAATCCCTTCGGTACTCGAAACGCTTTGGCAGGCGTGGCTCCGAGACCTTGGCCAAACGTGGCATTGGCGAGGCCAATGCCCAACACAAGGGATCCCAGCAGGAAGGCATTCAAAGATTTACGCATGTTGTTTTTCGATGTTGGGAAATGAGAATCTGTTCTGTGCTTATTGCGATCTGGCCATCAAGCGTTACGAAAAAAGCTCCGTTACGGCGTGGGCTTTGACGAGTTCGCGCGGTTGATTCAGGTGATTGTACACGATCGTTTCGGGATCGATCCCAAAGGCATGGTAGATGGTGGCCAGGAGCTGTGCCGGATGGACCGGATCCTCCAGCGGAGCGCTGGCGGTTTTATCGCTCTTGCCATGCACATAGCCTCGCTTAATTCCCGCGCCGGCGATGACTGCGGTGTAGCAATACGGCCAGTGATCGCGACCATCGTCGCTGTTGCCGTTACCGCTGGTGCTCACTCCGCGTTCGGGTGATCGACCGAATTCGCCGACCGCGATGACCAAAGTGTCTTCGAGCATGCCGCGCTGATCGAGGTCCTCGATGAGGGTCGAAAGACCTGCGTCGAGCATCGGCGCCGATTGGTTCTTCATCCGCTTGGATAGGTCGACGTGATGGTCCCACGAATGGTTGTCGCTATTGGCGACTTTGGGCCAAACGACTTCCACCACGCGTGTCCCGGCCTCGACCAATCGCCTCGCTAGCAAGCAGCTTTGGCCAAACGTGTTTCGACCGTATGCATCGCGCAACACTTCGGGCTCCTGGCTCAAATCAAACGCCTCGCGGGCCTTGCCCGACACGACCAGCGACAACGCTTGCGAAAAGTATTCGTCAAGCTGTTGATTTTCTACGGCTGCGTTGATAGTCGGCATCTGCTTGTTGATCAGATCGCGGAGTGCGGCTCGCCGTTGCAGTCGCACGGAAAAAACCTCCGGCCTGAGTTGCAGGTCGCTGACGTTGATCCGATCCATCTTGTTCATGTCAAGGTCATCGCCGTCGGGGTATAGAGTGTAAGGATCGTACTCCTTGCCCAAAAAGCCAGCGGAGCCGCCTTTTCCGACCACGTTGGATTCTTGCAACGGACGCGGCAACATCACGAACGGCAACATCGGTTCGTCGGCCGGACGCAAACGGATAATGTTCGAACCGAAGTTCGGAAAATCCTTCGGGCTGGGCGGCTCGAGCTGCCCCGATGGACTGACTTTGTCGGTCGTGTATCCGGTCATCATTTGGTAGATGGCAGCGGTGTGGTTGAACAGTCCATTAGGCGTATAACTCATTGATCGAATCATGGTGAATCGATCGTTTACCTGACTGAGCTTGGGCAAGTTCTCGGTGAACTGTGTACCCGGGATCTTAGTTGAAATCGGTTGAAAGACACTCTTGACCTTGTCTGGCACATTGTCCTTGGGATCCCAAAGGTCCAAATGACTTGGTCCACCTTGGAGGTAGACCAAGATGACGCGCTTCGCACGATTCCATCCTGGAGCTCCGGACGACTCGCTGGCTTGAGCATGTTGCAGTTTCAACAAGTTGGCCAGACTGATACCGAACAATCCCGAGCCACCGACGCGGAGCACATCCCTGCGGGTGACTCCAATCTGCCGATCGCACAAATCTTTAGCCGCCGAACCGGTGATGCGCCACATAGTCTAGATTTCCTTGAAAAATGTTACCGAGCGTTGGAGCCGGCGGCGAAGCATGCGTTAGTGGTTGAACAAAAAGGCCGGGCTATTGATCAACGCCCACGCCAAGTCCTCCGCGGCGGTCAGGCGCGCGTCGGCCATCTGAGATTCACTTTCCTTTGCATCGGCCCGCAATCGAAGCAATCGCGAATCCTCAGGTAAAGGTAGCGACAGCCGCTCAATCCGCTGCTTGAGCACGACGACTTGTTCATCCTGCGGCAGCGGTTGAGTTTCCTTCTGCACGGCGGCCCGCAATGCAATGAGTTCGGGTGAGGACGCTTTCATGTACTCAAGACCCTCTCGGATCAATGCAGGGTTCCAAACCGTCCGAGGCACTGAACCTAGGGCGGTGAGCGATTCTGGCAGGCCGAGTTGCAGTTCCCCTTCGTGGGTACCGACACTCAATCGAAACCGTCCCAACCGATGATGTTCGGCGTCGTGATTCTGATGCAGACGCCATTGCAGGATTTCACCTGGCTGCAATGTCAGCGGTTCGGACAGGGCGAACACCGCCCAGTGCTCGGACCCGGTCGCACCAAACACAGCCCATCCGCCTTGATCATTGAGTTTGTCATCGATCGCTGCGGTCGCAGAAAAGCCTTGCTGATCGAAGTCTGTCAGTCCTTTGGCCAACTTCAGCTTGCGCATCGCGGCGGGTTGGTCTAGCGCTCCGGCAAAGAGTTCTAGCTCGGTGACAACGAAGTTGCCGTTGGGTGGCAAGCCTGGGCCTTGCGAGGGAAGGTCGGGAGCCGTCAGGGCTTCAAGCCGTACACTAGTAATTGCGGTCCCGGCGGGAAGGGTATCGATCGTATAAATCCCTTTGCTCGCTGCACCATTGGCTCGGATCGAGCGATCGCTTTGTGGTACAAGAACCGCGCCCGTGGTGGACTCAGTCTTTCGTGCCGCGAGCGTTTGCCACGATGCACCACTGCGACCGGCTTCGATCCGGGCATGCAGTTTTTCTTCCATGGCGGATTCGAAATCGGTTACAGCCATGTTGGCGGCGGCCAAGCGATCGAGCCGAGCTTTTTCAGCGGCCTCCCGCTCAGGTCGCATGGCTTCTTGTCGGTCGACTAAGGCTTTATCGGCGGCCGCTCGATCCGCGTCGAGGGTCGCTTGGCGTTTGACCCTTTCGTCGACCCACCATGCCTCGCGCTCCGCCAACGTCTTCAAAAGTCGTTCATGGTCCCGCTGGATGAAGGTTATGGTCGAGAGCGTGGCAGAAATTTCGTCCGCCGTTGCATGGCGACTCAAGATGCGCAAGAACAGTTCGTTCACCAAGGTCGCATCATCGGGTGTGCTGGCGACGAGATCATGGATGGCGTTCTCCGAATCTGCAATGGCGTTGCCGAGCGTTGGACCGCTGACCAAGGCCATGATGGACCCCAATCGCAACTCACTCGACCGTTCGCACTCGCAGGCGCTCTCGCGGGCGGGTCGGCCAAGGTTATTGAGGAATCCATCGGGCAGTCCCGAATCGGCATCGGCCAAGTTGGCGGCTCGCGAACCGGGCGGTAAACCCGGTAGCTTGGAGGTGGCACCGGTGACGCGATGAATGGCATCGTAAAGAACCTCAGCCGGCAGTCGTCGAGGCATGGCGTGCGAGTAATTTCGGTCATCGTCGGCATTGAATTCATTGGTGGCGATCGACATCTGGTACACCTGCGAGCGACAAATCGTCCTGATCAGGTGCCGAACATCGAAGGCGTGCTCGCGGAAATCCGTCTCCAAGAATGTGAGCAATTCGGGTATCGACGCCGGGTTGCCGGCTCGGATGTCATCGATCGGCTCGATCAAGCCTTTGCCTAACAGATAGCCCCACATGCGATTGGCAAAGCTGCGCGCAAAGTAGGGGTTGTCAGGGCTGGTAACCCAAGCTGCAAATTCCGATCGCCGCGATGCACCTTCGAGGGTTGCGTAATCGCAATCGAACGGGAACTTCGGTGCAGCGACTTGTTGAGTCTTTTGATGTTTAACTTCACCGCTGCCGGTATCGTACACCTCTTCCCACAATGGCTTGGCTCCTTCCACGGCCGTTCCACCGATGGTCGCATCGCCTGAGACGTCGTCCTTCTTCAAGCCGACTTGTGCAAAGTAGGCTGCAGCCTGGTAGTACTGATCTTGGGTCCAGCGCTCGAACGGATGGTCGTGGCACTTGTTGCAGTTGAAGCGAACCCCTAAGAATAGATGCGTGGAGTTCTCAATCGTTTCTTCGGGAGTCCGCAGAATCTTGTAATACGATGCCGCTGGATTTTCGCGATTGGATCCGGAGGCAGTGAGGATCTCATGCACAAATCGATCATAGGGTTTGTTGGTAGCAATCGAGGTGCGAATCCAGTCTTTGAATTTCTGTGCACCTTCCTTGCCCAAGAACTTCGAATTGACTTGCAGAAGATCCGACCATTTGTTGGTCCAGTGGTCCACGAAGGCTTCGCTCGCGATGAGTTCATCGATCACTTGCTCGCGTTTGATTTTCGAGTCGTTCGTGTCGGCCAGGAACGCTCGCAAGGCGTCCACGGAGGGTGGCATGCCTGTCAAATCAAGGTAGATGCGGCGCAGGAACTCAGCGTCGGTGCAGGTCCCCGACGGCTGGATCTTGAGGCGTTCCCATTTCGCAGCCACGAACTGGTCGATCGGGTCTTGTGAGTCGAATGCTGCGAGTTGAAAACCGCTGCGATCTCCCATGACGGTGAGCGTGGTGGCAGCGTACGCACCTTCGTAGCGCGCCAGCACGGGGACTTCGCCTCGTCGCAAGGCTTGAACGCGCCCTCCGTCGAGAACCGATCCAACCTCGATGTTGCCCGATTCCAAAAAGGATTCACGGGTCACGTCACGTGTTTTGCCATCGCTGTAGGTGGCCACCACGCGTAGTTGCTGAATGCCGCCGGGAAGCGGAATGACTGGATTGGACGGGGACAAGGAAATGCCGGTGACTCGAGGCCGATCGGTGTGCAACTTGGCCCCCGATGCGATCCATTGGTACAGCACCAAGGCATGGTTGTCCCCTAGTTCCATGAGCTTGCCACCCACGTGCGGGACCTTGCCCAACGGCTTGGTGAGCATCAAGGAGTCCGCAGGTGATGCAGTGTTAATGCGGCGGCCAGCCAGATCGTCGGCCAAGGACCGTACGTCGTAAAGCGGATCGTATCCGCGAAGCGATAGCTTGAAGCCATTCTTGCCAGCCTGTGCGCCATGGCATGTGCCCGAGTTGCAACCTAGCTTTGACAGCACGGGATTCACGTCGCGGATGAAGTCCACTGGGTAGTCGGCTTGAACCGTTGACCGGACCGGGATCTCTTGTGCATGCGAACCGAGCTGGATAGCCATTCGCGATTCACCCGAAGCGAGTGGCTGCACCCAGCCGCGATCGGACACCCAAATACCGTCGTTGGCAGCGGTGAAACTGGCTTGCGAGGTGGCATCGACCCGTTCCCCGGTGTCGAGAGTGGCCATGACAACGATCTGGGCGGAGTCGTTCCACGCATCAAAGTTGAGTTGTTCTGGGAGGACTTCAATGGAAGCGATTCGATCGAGAGGGATGGGCGTGTGGACCAGTTCACCGGCTGGCTTGGCATCACCGGCTTGGTTGACGGACGCGTTGGCCTCTCGCTCCGCGCGTTGCTCGAGGCCAAGTGCGTGGAGTCGTTCCAACCGCAACGCGGCCAACGAAGCTTGACCGGTCACCGAGTCGTTGGACTCCGGGGTCGTGTCGATCTCTGCAATCGATTGACTATCTGCGATGTTCCAGATCCGCAATCGTCCATCGGATCCCCCGGCGATTACATGACCGAGTCGATCGAAGGTAACGGCGTAGACGGCCGCGTCCGGCACGTTCCAAGTTCCAAGCGACTGCGGTTCCGATGTCACGTAGGTATCGAGTTGCTTGATTTCATCTACGGACCGCTCCGAAACTTGTTTGGCTTGAATGGCTTTGATATTGTCCGGGACTTGGGCATCCACATCGTAAGACCACAACTTGACTTGACTCTGATTGTCGAGCGTCGAGACCGCTGCGAGGTACTTGCCATCGTGGCTGACGGCCACGTCAAAAATACGGCCGGGCATGGGCTCGAGTTTGCGGATCAAGTTCGCGTCGTCGCCGATGACGCGGGCGGTCTGACGAAAGACGCGATAGATCTTGGGGACACCATCGGCCCCCCCTACGAAAATTTCGTTGCGTTGCGGGTGTCGGGCCACGGTTTGGATGCCTCCGCGCAGCGCGCCCGGGGTGATCGACGTCACGTTGTCGATGAAGCGTTCCGTTTCGACCTCGGTCAGCTTGACGGTCATGTCACGACTGACAGATACCAGATGCTTGCCATCGACGGTGAAGATGGTAGCTCGCGGCCAATCTTCGTGAGCCCGCTGGAACAACTTCTGTCGGCCTTCGAGATCCAAGGCGCGAATGGAGTTATCGGCCATGCCCAGCGCGATCAACGCGCCGTCTGGCGACCAAGATAAGCCTGACAACGTATCGCTGCCGAGGGCCAAGCTGCGTTCGAGCTGGTGGGTGGTTGCGTTCCAGAGCTGAAGTTCACCGGACACGCCCAGTTCACCTGCGGCCACGGCCAACAGCGCTCCGTCGGGCGAGAATCGAACCGATTCAATGTGGGGGCTCAATCCGATCAATCGGCTCGTACGTTGCCATGTGTCGGTCGAGAAGACGAGGACTTCGTGAAAGCCACTGACGGCCAGTTGAGAGCCGTCGGGAGACACATCGAGACTGATGATGTTGGGAGGTCGGGTGTAGCTTGGGGGATGTTCGGCATTGAATTTAGGAGCGGAATCGACGGAGTCGAGGACAGCACCCGCCGCAATCCAGCGCGCGATGGTATCGATTTCGGATGGCTTGAGCGGTGCGCCATTCTTCGGCATTTCTGATTTGCCGTCGACCGGAGTGATCTCGCGCATGAGATGACTGGCAGCTGCATCCCCAGGCACGATGGCCGCATCGCCTGACTCACCACCCCCTAGGAGTCGGGCAAAATCGGTCATCAAGTATCCGCCTTGCTGCTTCGCCTCCTGATGGCACGCAAAGCAGTTCGCGCGCAAGATCGGCAAGACATCCCGCGACCAACTCGGAGTCACGGCATCGGTAGCATCGGCCCCAATTGCAAGGCCGCCGAACACAAGCCCGCCTAGCGCACTGACCAACAACGACAGGCATCTCAAAACGGCCATGCCGTATGGGAGACTTCGAACCTTTGATTTTCGAATCAGCGATCGATCCAAACCTAAGTTGCGCGGTGCACACATTCGAATCGAAGTCCTATGCAGGACGTTCTCAGGCACAACATTCACGGGCATAGCAAATCCAGTGCATGCATCCAGCGGACGGGTCCTCAACGAAACTCATCGGCCCTCTTGGAGCCGTACGAAGTTTTGGGATCGTCGCGGATGGGTAGGGTAGGTAGGAGCTTGGAGATGGCGGGGTTGGTCGTGAGTTGTACAGCAATTTACTGCCCAATCCGACCGCTGGAGTATAACCGAGTCGCTTAGCGGGGTCAACTTTATCCTAAGTCACCCACTACGCCAATGAACCGCCCATTGCGGAGCGTTTTGGAGGCTGACGTCCTCCGTTCAAGTCCTTCGACATCCACTTCTAGTTCGAAAACGATGCCAATCCCAATGTTAATCATGGGTGGCACGTCCCTGAGTCTTCGAAGGGCGTGTCTGAACCACCACGCCCATCGCTCGACGCTCTGAGCGCGCCACCCGTGCTCCCCCTACAGTGGTACCATTACCACGCAAAGTGCAAAAGAATCGACTCAAAGGATTCTAGGAGCGGATGATGAAGGAGAAAAACCAAAAGGCACCCACCGATCTTCTCAAGCGGATCGTCTCAGAGCTAGAACGAGCAAAAAAGCCAGCAGGCTTTTGTACGCAGGGTTCGTTTGACTTTGATGGCGTGCAAATCTCGATCAAGGGCGTTGGGCGGCTCAGGCCTCCATTCCGGGTAGCCGATGCTCGCATACTGAGTCAAGTGGCTGTGCAAGCTCCCTACGGAAAAAAAACGGAAACGCTCGTCGATACAAACGTTCGTGACACCTTGGAAATCCGAGCAGACATAGTTACCTATAGCGAACAACTTCATGAGGAAATGAAGGGCGTGCTTGCGAACATTGCGACGCAACTCCATTTAGACCATGATCGGTTGGAGTGTGAACTCTATAAGCTGCTAATCTACACCAAAGGCGGATTTTTCCTACCGCATCGCGATAGCGAAAAGAAGCCAGGCATGGTCGCAACCTTGATCGTCGTGTTGCCATCGAAGTTCAACGGAGGCGATTTGCTCGTCCAACACGATGGCCGATTCTCTCGATTTGCATTCGATGCGGCTCGCAGTCAAACGAAAGCCGAGTACGTTGCCTTCTTCGCCGATTGTCAACATGAAGTAAAGAAGGTGACGTCGGGCATCCGGCTTTGCCTCGCGTACAACTTGATGCTGAAGCCCAAATCGAAATCGGTAGAAACCAAGGGCAACAAAAAGTCGGATGCAAGACTTCGACAAGCGATCGAGGGTTGGATTGCGAAGCGAGCCGAAAAACCAATGGTGTTCGCTCTCGAACACCTTTACACGAGCGATGGCCTCGTTCCCAGTTTGCTAAAAGGAGCAGACTCGCAGTTGTTCGCCGAATTGGTTTCGGTTGCAGAAGATGTGCAGTGCAAATTGCATTTTGGACAAGTATCTCGACACCTTTGCCAATACGCGGATGACGGAAGTTTTCAATACGGTCGTCGCGGTCGCAGACGTCCTTCCGTCGACTATAGCGAGCTTAATATCGGCGAAGTCTACGACGATGAAATCGTCATTGACGGATGGAAGGACTCGCATGGAAAGTCGATACGCTTACCAAGCCTCGCATGCGATGAACAACAATTGATCAGCATAACCCCAGTGGAAAAATGGGTTCCAACCGAGCAGGATTACGAAGGCTATACCGGCAACGCGGGAAATACATTGGATCGATGGTATCACAAATCGGCCATCGCGCTTTGGCCCAGTTCTCAGCAATTCAACATCATCGCTCAGATGGGGATCAAGTATGCCATCGAGCAGTTTCTGAAGCTGGTTGCCAAGCGAGAAAAGCTCAAGGGCGAAAAACGCGAAAGCACGACCGCTGAATGCATCCAATTGGCCGGAGCTATTCTTCAACGCTGGCCGGATCGAACTTATGTCGATCCAAGTCTAGACGACAAAGAATCGTTGCACGCTAAGTTCGCCGAGGCGGTGCCGACACTGGAGAATCTGGAATTGATTGGCGGTTTTCTGCGTACAGTCGCACAGCGAGATCGACACCTCACCCTGATTCAATTCATTCAGATCGCATTAAAAGTGAAGGGAGGAGATGCGATTTTCCCGTTGCTAAAAGACTTGCTCGATTATGAACAACCACCGAACGAGTATGGAATTGTTTTTCACGAAGGGCTCGCGGAGAGAGATGCGTTGTGGCTTTGCAAGCTGACACAGTCGAAAGTGTTCGGCAAAACCACTGAGGTAGCGACACTGATTGACATCGCTATCTACAAAACGAGGGCGTTGTTGGTGAAGCTGGAGAAAAAAGACTATCGATCGAGGTCCGGACCACTGACATCAGCCTGGTTGCAACTGATCAGAGCTTGCATACACAACGGAGATGAAAAGCGATTGCAAAATCTATTGGGTTTGTCCAGCGAGTTCCCGCAGTCGTTCGACTTGCGTGCCGTTCAAGTTCCGGCGGCGATAAAACTCAAGGCTTGGAGTGCGAAGGCAGACGCTGAACGATCCGAAGCGTTTGTCGATTGGACTGAGGCGATTCGAAAACAACTCGAACGAGATACGGAAATTAAGCCGCAACTGCCAACGGACCAAGCCAGAAGGGCGGTGACCGATTGCAAATGCGAGTATTGCGATCTGCTGAGCCAGTTTCTGCGTGATCCACAACAATCTCAAATTGAAATCAAGGCTGCGGAACGGGATCGCCGTCACCTGGAACACATCCTGCAAAGCAAGAGGCTCGATGTTACTTCCAAACAGGTTCGTATGGGCAACAGATATGCCTTGCAGTTTACAAAGACGACAGATTCCTATCATCGGGAACTTAAGCGATACGAAGCCGATCTGAAATTAATCACTTCCCTAAAGGCAACATGAGTCGCTCGGCCGTCCCAATCGGGTGATCTTATCCGTAAATTTCCTAAACTTCGCCGCCTCATTCCGACTCGCATGAGCTCGAGACTATTGGTTTCTTCCTGAGCGATACAAATTGCTTCCAGAAAAAATGATGTCGTATTTGAATGTCGAGAGCGCTTTGAACTTGACGGTGAACATCAGATCCACGGGGATATCCTTATGCTGTTCCGGATAGCCAGCAGCCAATTCAAGAAAGGCCTTGACGGATAAGAACTTACCCTTGCTGTCGTCAAATTCTTTGGGACCTATTTCGAGATTGCTTTCAGGAATCTCGCGGATCACATACTCCAAGCCAGCCCCGCCACCACAGAACTTACTGCCGCAAAACGCAAACGTCAGTTTGACCGAGGTCTTCGAGGCGTCCCCGCCGAGTTTTCCAAGATCGTACTCGAACTTGCGTTTTCCTTTAGAGTCAACTGATATTTTGAATCCTTTGACCCAAAGGTCCGATTTCCAGCTGAACTCGAATAACTCGATGCCGGATTTTCCGGGCAACGCGAACTCACCACCGCGGAGATCATTCCAAAATTCGAACATGGCATACGACACGCCAGCACCAACAAACCAGCCCAATTGCTGCGCGATTTGGCCTCTCGTTTTCGCGGCTTGATAGGTCTTATAGATATTAAGACCCTTAGACACGATATTTTGGATTGCACTTGTGACCAGCGTTTCAAAACTAGTCGTGTATCCCGACGGGTCGCTCCGGTTCACAGGATTGCTATGCGCATACGCATAGCGATTGAGTGTCGGTGAGTGGCCGATGTTCCCGGGAAGTGGATCCGGCGAAACAAACCGCCCGAGATGCGGAGCGTAGTGCCGCGCTCGTGCATAATAGAATCCACTCGCCGGATCCATGTCCATCTGTTGAAACGGGAGTTGGCTGTCCGAACCGTCCAGACGATTGCCGAACGCATCCAAACGAGGAACCATTGCGAACTGTCCGAGTTCGCCGGAGGTACCTGTTACTGTTCCATGGGCATCCAAATGAGGATAGACCGTTTCGCCGCCCGATTCGCGGGCCAAGAGCCCGTTGCCGTAAACCAGAAACGCATCTTCGCCATCGCTGCGTTCATGAACGACTTGCGAGATGACCCCAAGCCGATGGACCGTGTATATCGTGCTGCGGGTACCTTCGCGCCGTTCCACACGGTCGCCGAAGTCATCGTAGCGGTACTCGACGTCGGATTGCCCATCCCCGTCATTGTCCATAGCGATCAATCGATCTTGCGCATCCCACACATAACCTCGGACAAGGGCTCCGTCGATGCGCTCGGATGTCAATCTACCTGACACATCGTACTCAAAGTCCATGCGTTGGCCTTGCGAAAGCGTGTGCGATAGTCGTCCGAGGGCATCGTAGACGAACTGCGTTAGGATGCCGTTGGTATCCATCCCAATTCGATTGCCGTCTCGGTCGTAGGCGTACCGTACTGCGTGGTTGATGACTCCATTGCTTTCATGAACTTCTTGAGTCAACTGGCCGATCACATCGTAGCTGTACGCCTTGATATAAACGTCCGACCCATGGCGCTCCGTGATGCGAGCGATGGAGCCGGAAAGGAGGTAATCGTATGAGGTGCTTGAGATTTCACCTGCGGAGTTGGACAGGGCGATCGACGCCAATCGGCCGTTGGCTCCGTACGCATGGGTTTCAACCACCCCGTTGGGCCGTTCGAGACGGATGAGCCGGCCGATCAGATCGTATTGGTAACCGGTAACGTCGCCGTCCGTCGCGACCGAGACTAGCCGGTTCGTGGCGTCCCAAACGTAGTCCACGGTTCGACCCGAATGCACCATCCGGACGATGTTGTTGTTGTCGTCGTATGCGATTTCGATCGTTCCCGATTGCGGATCGGTTTGGGTAATCAATCGGTTGCGAGCGTCGTATTCAAAACGCATCGTGCCCCGCGAATCCACAATCGATAGGAGGTTGCTGGCCGCATCGTACGCGTAGCGAACCGGCGGCTGACCATCGACGCGCTTCTCGATCAGACGATTTCGTTCGTCGTACACGAAGTCGATGGAGCGGCCATCGAAGTCAGTGGAGCGGACCAAATTCCCCGCGACGTCAAAGTCTCGCGAATTCGATGACCCATCGATTCGTTCCGTTCCTAAACTCCGTTTCGCCCAGTCGAATACGTGATGGGTCAGAACGCCTTCCGGTGATAGGGTCTCCGTCAGATTCCCTTTCTCGTCGTAGCCGTACGTCCATCGTGCTCCGAGCGCATCGGTCGTTGACGTAAGTCGATTGGCTGCGTCGCGTGTGATCTGACTCGAAAGTCTTCCTTGCGCGATAAGTTCAACCTCGCGGGCTGCCGCCGAGGCGACCGTTTCGATGACCACGCCGGTTGAGTCGACGCTTCCTACGAGTCTCCCAGCTGCATCGAACTCGATCGTCAGTCGGCCGCCAAGCGGGTCGATCGCGAGGGTCCGTTGCGAGTCGCTGTCGTATTCGTATCGCGAGACCGCTCCGTCGGGAGCGATCGTTTTCACGAGATTTCCCAATGCGTCGTACTCGTACCGCGTTCGATTCCCACGCGGATCCACGTCCTCAAGCAACCGTCCGAGGGCATCGTACACGGCTGAGATCCTGGGGTTGTCACTCGCATCCAAGGGAGTGTCATCGGGCAAGATGGTCGCGATCAACCGACCGACCGAATCGAAGACATACTCCGTGGCGAATCCAAGCTCGTCGATTTCCTTAACCAACCGTCCTAGCGCATCGTATTCGTAGACGATCCTGGGATTGTCCGATAACGTTTGCGGAGTGCTGTCAGGGAAGACGGTTTGAATGAGCCTGCCGCGGACATCGTACACGTAGCGCGTCACCTGCAGCAGCGGTGAGACCGTTGCGACAAGTTCGCCCGCGGTGTTGTATTCGAAGCGGGTTATTCCGCCGTCCGGGTTGGTCTGGTGGATCAGGCGACCGGAAACGTCGTAGGCGTAGACCGTTTCGTGAATCACAGAACCCACATGCTCTCGGCTGCGCAGGACGTCGCCAGAATCACTGAAATCATAGTCGCTGATCAGACCACTGGAATCGATCTGTCTCGTCACTGCTCCAAAGCGATTGAAGACCAATGATTCGACCGTCGCAGCGCCTGAAAAACCAACCGGATTGCCTCGTCGATCGTAGGTGATTTCCGTTGCCAATCCCACCGGATCGCTGAGGCGGATCGCATTCCCCTGAGCATCAAAATCGGTGGTCAAGACCCGCCCCATCGCGGAGATGGTCTCGAGGGCGTCGCCGCTCGCATTGCGACGTATTCGGGTGATTCCCCCCATCGCATCCTGGATCGAGATGGCTTCGCCGAACGCGTTGTTTACGTACGTCGTCGTGTTGCCCAAGGGATCCGTAATCGAAGTCAGATTGCCGTTGGAGTCAAAGGTTCTCGAAATGGTATTTCCCATCGCATCGATGGAGCGAATCGGATTGCCCATCGGATCGGAGAACAGTTGTGTCCTATTGCCCAACGCATCGACCATGACTTCCCGCAACGTGTTTGGGTCGATCTCAAAGTCGACGCGATTGCCCTCCGCGTCGCTGTACGAAACCAAACGTCCCTGCGCGTCATAGACCGCTCGCAGAATCGTGGTTCCAACCGTGTCTACGATCGAGTCGAGCAACGGATGCGGCTGGTTCCCGTAGCGATACGTATAGCGAGCTCCGGTGGCGTTCGTGAACGCGGACAAACGACCTTGGGAGTATTGATAGCGCACTTGGTTGTGGACGCCATCGGTGATCGATGCAATCCTGCCAGCCAAATCCCTCTGGATCGTGATTGCGACCGAACCGTCCGCGGTCTTGACACCGTCGTTGCTGAAAACCAAACGGTTGTCGTTGCGATCGGACGCTGACAACAGGTCGCCGCTGACGCCATCGATGCGGTACGTGAATCCATCGCGCGTGGTCAACACATACGCGCCACCAAAGTCAGGACTTGCAGGGTTGTACGGAATGCCGCCGGGAGCAAAAAGCTCGCCGAGTTCATTGACCTGTAGGTAGCCGCTCGTGCCTGCCGAAAGTGTCGATGTGACACCTGGATCAGGGGTGAACCGAGGGCGAGCGAGGACGAGGTTGTTACCGCCCCAACCGGGTAATACTCGGACGTCGGGATTGAAGGTGAACCCCTGGCGTCCCTGGCCGGGGACGTTGAGGTACACTTTCACACCCGAGCGCATTGGACTGAAAATTCCGATGTCTTCGAGCCCGCTCTTGGGCAACCCGACGCGCAAGTCCGTGTTCCGATACTCCAGCCGCCATCCGTAACCGAAATCTCCTTCGCGATCCGCGTGCAGCGTGTCGTAAATCCGAGTGATCTCGATGGGGATACCGGCGACGGGGATGACCATGTCGGTGAACGAGAGTTGCAAGTTACCCAACTTCAATTCGCCACTTAAACCTACGTTGTGATCGACAATATTGACAACACCACTATTGGTAGCTGCTTCGACTCGGATGACGTACTCGTCGTTGATTAACAGACTTGTATCCCAAACTCCCAGCTGGCCATTGACAACGGCAGTGGTGCTTTCAAAGAACTGCGTGTAAGTCAATTCATCCACGCGGCGATAGGACAGCTTATACCCGGCAAAGTTGGCGTGCGAAGCGGTGCCAGTGATCGAGACCATGCCAAACACAGCAGCAGTATCAGTGGGACTGGTAATGGCTACCGTGGGAATGTCGTTTGCACCTGGGCCGTCCCAACCAAAGGGGAAGTCGTAATCAAAGCTTATCGTACGAATCGTGACGTTTCCATTGGTATCAGTGGCTGTCGCCGTGGCGTTGATTTGCTGAAACGCCCAATCTTCGAAAGTGAATGTCGCCGTGCCTGCGGCGCTGAGCGGAATGTCTTGACCATTTGCGGTCAATGTCAACGAGGCAATGGCCACGTTATCGATGGCTCGTGCATAGACAACAAACGGTCCTTGCCACGGCAAAATATTGCGATTGGCGTCGCCCAGGTTTTCAATCAAACTGACCTTAGGGGGTACAACATCTTCGATCACGCTCAGCGTAAACGACTGGCTCACAACCCCGCCCCGCGGATCACTAATTCGCACGATGAAGTTGTGTGAGCCAATGAGCGCCACTGTAGTTGGCCAAGTAATCTTGCCAAACGTGTCGATCGCCGCGCCAACTGGTGCAGCGGTCAGTGTGTACGTCAGTTGATCCAAGTCGACATCGCGTCCAATTACTTGATAGGTAAACAATGCTCCGCCCGCTACCTCTAGCGGAGCAGCACTAATGATCGTTGGCTGACTGTTGGCAGCCAAAATGTCCAACTCAAACGACTCGATCGCATTGGCCCCGCCTGCATCAGTGGCAATCAGCGTTACCACAAACTTGCCCACTTGACCGGCCAGCGGTGTCCAGGCTACTGCGCCAGTGAACGCATTAATCGTCATGCCGGTAGGAGCTTGCCCCATCGAGTAAGTGATAGCGGTCGTTTCAGGATCGGTAGCTTGCAATATATAAGCGTAAGGCGCACCTACTGCTCCGAACCTGGGTGCTGAACTGCTAATCAATGGCGGCAGATTGGACACGCCACTGGAGACGCGAATGGCAAACGCTTGGGTTACGGCGCCACCGATACCATCGCTGACTTCAATAGCAACCTCTTGTTGGCCAAGTTGTCCAGCCGTGGGTGTCCACGAAATGACGCCAGTAGTTGAAACGATGTTCATACCTGCCGGAGCAGCCAAAAGTCGGAAGGTCAGCGGATCGCCTTCAACATCGCGAGCGGTGATCGAGTAGAGATAGCCGATTCCAACGGAAGCCTCGGTTGAAGGTATCGAGGTGATGGCTGGTGGACCACCCGCACGCGATACTTTTAATTTGAAAGTCTGTTCGACTGTGGCTCCGTCAGGATCGGTCACTTGCACAGAAACATTGCTTTCGCCGAGTTGATCGACCGCAGAAATCCAGCGGATCGTGCCGAGCGTCGGATGAATGCTCATCCCAACCGGAGCTTGGACTAATGCGTATGAAAGCGGATCGGAGTTGGCATCGACGACTACTAAGTCATACTGATACTCGCTTCCCAAGACGGTTGATGTTAGCGGCTGCGAGATAATGACTGGCGGATCATTAACGAGTCGTCCGACGACCTGCAGTGTATATGCAGTGGTGGATGTGCCGCCTGCGACATCGGCCGATTGAAGCACGATCGATTGCGAGCCCAGATCGCTATTGCCGGGACTCCAACGGATGGTTCCATTTTCGCTGACCAGCATGCCGGTTGGACCGCTTTGCAATGACCAAGTTAGCGGCCGACCCAAGGCGTCTTTACCAACGACTCTGGCAAGATAATCTTGGCCCAGCCCAACTTGGATGCGGGGAAGAGTGACTTGATAGGGAGTGGCAGCTGGCTGAGCATTGACAACTTGAACGGTTGCATTGACAACGGTCGCGCTACCCAGGGAGTCGCGAACTTCAATCGAGAAGATGGCATTGCCAACTTGCGCCAACGTCGGTGTCCAACGCAGCTCGCCGGTCGTAGCGTTGAGAGTTGCTGCGCTCGGGCCGCTCAGTAAACTGTATGTGAATTCTTGCGATTCAGCGTCTTGTGCGGATAAGTTTACCGCATAGACGAGCCCGACGTAGGCGGTTGGGAAACCGGGGCTGACGCCCTGCGGCTGATTGTGAAGCGATGGTTGACTAAGCGTAGGTGATGTATTCGGAACCGTTACTGTCAATGTAAAATCTTGCAAGCTTATCGAGCCCGAAGCGCTGGTGGCTCTGAGCATGACTAGATGTTCGCCGACTTGAGCGGTCGTTGGACGCCAAGCGACCAAGCCAGTGGCAGGATCGATCGACATGCCTTCGGGTGCTACAGAGAGATCGTAACGAATTGCTTCGGTCAGGATGCCTATGGCTACGGAAGAATAGCGGAAGGTCTGACGAGCTTCGACTGCAAGCGTTGGTGTGGTAACAAAGTGCAAGCCGCTGGTTACCGAAGTGTTGTTGGGCTTGAGCGTAAAGTTGTTGCCGGTAGAAATAGCGTTGGCTGCCAAGTTCACCGCTTGACCGTTTGTGCCAACAGCGGTGGACCAGCCCGCAGGCAACTCAGTTCGAATCGTATAGTTGCCAGCGCTCAGACCACTCAGTGCAAAATTGCCGCCTCGGTCGCTCAACGCGATAGGCTCGCCTGCGTCCAGTTCGCCGTCGCTATCAAGATCGGCATAGACTTTCCAGTAGGCGATTGCATCGAGATCTTCGGTTCGAAGCTGCCCTTGGATCTGCCCCAGTTCAAGTTGCTCCATCGCCAAATCGACCGCGCGGCTTATGTTGGCAGTCACCAAAACATTGCCAATCGCCGGGGTCTCAAAGCCAGCCAACGGCGACACGCGAACTGCATATTGGCTGGGCAATAGCCCAACGAACTGATAGTTGCCACTGCCATCGGTGGTTGTCTGTGATTCGCTTGGGTCCGGATAGCCATTACCATTGCTATCGATGAACAGGTGAATACCTGCCAGGGCTGGTTCAGTACCATTACGAACGCCACTGCTATCCAGATCGCTGAAGGCTTGACCACGTATTGAACCACGCAACTCAGGAAGTATATCCAGCGTGAATGTTTGCTGATCGAAACCACCGCGTCCGTCTTCTACTCCAATGGTGAAAGAGTGCAGGCCTGGATTTGCCAGTCCAGGCGCAAGCTCTGGATAAGCGGCATTGATGATGCGAAAGCCAGTATTCCCAGCAGGCGAATGATCACGCACCGTAAATGTATTCAGGTCGTCGAAGCGATAGTCGAGAACTAAGCGAGTGTCCCCGTCATAGTGCCGTCCCAACCCCTCACGAATCTCATCCGCAGCGCGGACGACTGTCCAGTGCCGGAAGTTGTCAATTATCCCAAGGAAACCAACCGAGTTGCTGCTGCCAACCTGTGAGTTTTGTTCTGGATCGAATTTGAGACTTTCGACGATGGCTGCGGAGTAGACTTCCTGTCCGTCGACATAGACGCCAACGGTTCGGGCGCTATCATCGACGACCAAGGCGAAGTGATACCAACGATCCGCTTTGGTAACGAACGGAATGTCCACGCTTTTCAGCCCCGCGTTGGGGTGTATCAAGTCGAGTCGCAGTGCAAAATTACCTCGATTACCCAGCGAGTACGTACCGCTCTGAGTAAAGAAATTAGTCAGACCATTGCTTGGAGGCAGATTATCAAAGTAGAACCAGCCTTCGGATGTAAAGGTTGGGGATTGCAATTGCGTGTTAGGAGAAATATCAATTCTCCCATCCGATCGGCTAACCGTGGAAATGGCTAAGTCCGTCCGTGCATCCCATTCGATAAGACCCGTTATCGGATCGATCGTCGCTCCGGCGGGCGCATCAATGAGGCGGTAGCGGATCGTGTCGCGATCGTTGTCGATGGCGGTTGCTTGATAAGTAAATGTATCTGCTGCACCGATTTTGGTGTCTGGCACTGTCGCAATCAGCGGCGCAGCATTATCACGGGCGGGATCGACTTGGATTTTGAACGACTGGGTGGCTATACCGCCACGACCATCATTGGCGCTGAGCGTGACGTCGTGCACGCCAACTTGATCCGGCGAAGCGGCCCACAGCAGTTGGCCGGTGGCGCTATTGATGATCAACCCGCCCGGGCCGTCAATTATGGCAAAAGTAACCGTGTCGCCATCGGGATCGACGGCGTCGGAGTCGTAACGATAAACTTCGTTTGGATCAAAACGGTTGTAGATCACGCTGGCCGTATTGTCGCCCGAGTTGGTGACGATCAAATCGGTGCGTCCATCTTCGTCAGCGTCGGCTAAACCAACACGCGTTGGCTCGGAACCGACATTAATTTGTTGTGCTTTAGCGAACTGATTTCCACCGCGACCAAAGAGGACGCTGACGATATCTTCGCTGGGCAGGGTCGCGATCAGATCGATGTGTCCGTCATCGTTCAAGTCAACGGCCTGAACGTCGCTGGGGGAACTGCTGAGGGTGAGGTAGATCGGATCGCCAAAAATTCCAGGCTGGAAACCTAATCCAGCGTTGGGCAGAATCATCAAGCGATTGCTTTCCGGCAAAGTGATGATCGCATCGATGAGTCCATCACCCGTCGCATCGGCAAGTGTCAACTTGCTCGCCTCATCGCCAAGGGCCAGAGCTACGGGAGTTGACAAGATGGTGGTACCGTTGCCAGTGTAAATCCATAGGGCATTGACGGTATCGTCGAGTGCTATTAAGTCGGGGTTACCATCGCCATCGAGATCGGCAGCGGCAACGTCGATCGCTCCATTTTCAAGCGGGAAGTCAATGGGCATGTACCCGGTCGCAACGCTACCACTAAAGACCGACAACGATCGACCGGCTCGGTTGGCGGTAATTAGTTCAAGCCTGCCATCACCATCGAGGTCGGCTGTCGTGACTGCGCGAGGCGCGCGACCAGTCAACAAGTCTCGTTGCCGAGTGAGCCCGCCTAAGTTATCACCGACAAACAGCTTTAAGCGATCGTTGGCTTCATTGATGGCCAAGATTTCATCGTTGCCATCACCGTTCAGATCGACGGCTAAGATGTCGACCAACGTGTCGCGAACACCGAAGTACAGATTGGCCTCGCCGAACGGTTGCGCACCGTTGGTATTCCTCCTGGCATACACTAAATCCAGATGACCGTCGTGATCCAGATCAGCAAAACTAGCCGAATTGGTACGCCCAATGGAATTCAAGCGAATCGGGTCGTTGAATGTTCCATCGCCACGGCCCCTACGGACGTTGACAGAGTCTCCAAAGACAAGTTGCACCATATCGAGATGCCCGTCCTCATCCATGTCGACCAAATAACTATCTTTATAACTCGCGTCACCTAAATCAGAAAAGTACTGATCGAGAAATCGAAATGTCCCGTCGCCGATTCCGAGATGCACCACCGGACCACCAGTCGTAAAAGAGACGACGTCGAGATGTCCGTCTTCATTCACGTCTCCGGATTGAAGTTCACCCGGGTAATAATGGTCACCCAGGAAGGCATCGTTGTAGGTGGCTTGTTCATGAGTGAGCGTAAACGTCCCGTTACCACCACCGCTGTAGATCTTCAATGAATTGAGCGAGGTGTCGCTTTCCAACAGCGAGCCAGCGGCGAAATCTAAAAAGCCGTCCTCGTTGAAATCGCCCTCGGCTACTGCATGTTGGAAGCCGCGAGTTAATGTCCCCGCACCTAAAATTGGAAGGTGAAGAGAAATGACGAACGTGCCCGGATTACTCGCTTGATTTAGCCAGACGTCGATAAACTGCTCGACACCCGCTCGAGCGATGATGTCCGGCAGGCCATCGTTATTGAAGTCGCCGTTTGAAATATGCGAGTACCCATAAAAACTACCGAGGATGGGGGTGTTGAAGCTGACATTGAAGGTGCCGTCGCCATTGCCTAAAGCGACATAGAAGCCTTGAGAGCGACTGGCGATGATATCCAAAACTCCGTCTTGGTTGAAATCGGCGATCTGGGCATCTAAACCAAACACACTTACGGCCTTAAATCCTGGCTGAAAAGTACCATCACCGTTTCCTAGGAACATAATGGCCGATCCCATCGACAGCAGATCGACGATGCCATCGCCGTTGAAATCAGCCGTGAGGACTTCGTTGTCCTTCGGGAAATCAATCGTGCGGCTTCCGTAGAATTCTCCCGGCCGCGTTCCGGGAATAATGCCAACTCCGTTGAAATCATTGTCTCCGCGACTGTAGTACAAAAGATCGACAACACCATCTCGGTTGTAATCGCCAACCAAGACACCGGCGACAGTATTGGTAACTAAACTCTCTTGGCTAATTTCGGTGTGCTGTCCAAGAAAATCGACAGATGCATAGTCTGTGACGGTAAAGAATCCCGACCCACCGTTGATAAGTACTCGTACAGCGTATTTTTCACCAACGTGGCCGTTACCCATGACCAGATCAAGATCACCGTCGCCATCAATATCGAGTGGTCTATCGTCCCCAGCCGGATTGGACTCGCCTGCAAAACTGCCGATTTTGTCAGACGCGTCCTGGTAGGTAAACGACAACGGCGTCGGATTGCCCACATAGATCGAATATCCATCGCGGATTGTGCCACCGTAGAAAATATCGAGATGGCCATCGCCTGTAAAATCGGCTACTCGCAAATCGCTCACGCCTTGCAGTGCCGTCGACGCATGGCGCAAACCCACCAAAGTTCCAGCCAAGACAAAATTCTCAGAGCCGGTGTTGGTCCACAGTTCGATACGCGAATCGTCCAAACTGCCGAAGACAAAATCGAGATCGCCGTCCCCTTCGAGGTCGACTGCCTGATAGGGTTTTGTCTGGTAGTTACCGGAGTTAGCGGGTCCGCCCCCCCCTCCTGAAACTCCAATGAAGTCGCTATAGGTGCCATCGCCAACGCCCGGCAGCCAACCGAACGCAGAACGATTAAAGTTGCGACCGTAGAGATCCAAAATACCATCGTTGTTGATATCTGCTAAACGATAGTCGTTCATTGACACGCTCAGCGTCTGAACTCGCAGCGCACCGAAAGTCCCGTCGCCGTTTCCAAGGATCGAGGTCGCGGAGCCATTCGTCTCATTGATGACAATGACATCCAGATTGCCATCTCCGTTCAAGTCGGCTGCACTGAGGTGTTTGTAGAAAGCGCTGGCGATGGTAGCGATTGGAATGATCTGGGGTTGGCGGAAATTTCCATCGCCATCGCCCAATAGGATCGCAAATGAGTAGGATGCACGAGCTGCTGCCCCAGACGGATCGGAGGAAGTGATTGCGACCAGATCGAGAATGCCGTCGCCGTTGAAATCACCTTGGTCCATCCCCAGCACATCGTTCCCATCTCCAGCCAGAACGAAATCGGGCAGCCCAACGTCGAGGGCATAGCCACTCTGGAAAATGGCGTCGGTCGGCTTGGGTTCACCGATCGAATAGGTTGTCACATCGTCAAAGCGATCGTTGTTCTCACCCGAGTAGACACCGACGGTTTGATCGCTGGCATGGATCGAAACCAACCGAGGCCCGCGGAAGCCGCTGATGACGTCAATCCCAGCGGGCCCTGCTCCCGTGGCCACCGTCGTAATTTCAAATCCGCTCGAAGCGATCGCGTCGGTAACAGGATCGCTCACAAAAATTGGTGGTCGGTTCTGCAAGGACTCGCGAACCTCCAACGCATATACTTGTTCCACAAATCGTCCGTGAGGATCGGTGGCCCGAATTACCACGCGATGCGAACCGAGGTCGTTGCTCGTCGTACTCCAGAGCATCAATCCCGTGCCTGCGTCGATGGCGGCGGTCGTCGGACTGGAAACAAGTGAGTAGCGCAGGGAATCGCCATCGGGATCGCTGGCCATCGCAGCGTAGATGTATTGAGCACCCGCTTCGATCACGGTGTTCGGGAGGCTGGTGAAACCGGAAGGCGGCGCATTGACTCCCGCGAGCACCTTCAGACGGTACTCGAACCGCTGGCCGCTGTCGTTGAGGAACGCGATGGCTCGCGGGTTACTGGTCTGTCCTATCCCTAACACACCGTCGCTGGAATCGATTTGAAAGTAGGGCTGACCGGCCGGTGTGAAGCCATCGGGGCGCAACGCATTGACGTCGAGGCTCGTCGTTTGTTCGATTACAAGCAGCAGTGGTCCCCGAAAGGCCTGCAATCCAATGTTGGTCAGTTGGACATCGGTCAGCAATCGATTGTCATCGGCGGCCAAAGTGGTTCGCCCGTAATGGACCGATACCCCGCCCGTGACGTCCTGCATTTGACCCAAATCCACCGGCGCTGGTTCCAAGGTGGGAGAGGCCAATGACGCACTGGTCGGTGCCTCGATCGACGAATCGATCAAACGCACATTTCGGATACGTACCGACGTGTTGTTGTCGTGGTCATTGTTGACCAACCTCAGGCGCACTTGAAGCTGGGTGCCCGCGGCCATACCCGCCAAATGGATGGTAGCGGTGGAGGGCATGCTCGATCCTCTATCCACGAATTCAACGCCCGTCCCCGCGATGGGTGGCAGACCTTCGCTCCAATTAAAACTCGCATCCGCGTCGACTGCGTAGGGCAACAGGATCCGGCTACCATCCAAGGCGGTTACCTCGATTTCCAAGGCATCGCGGATATCGTTTTGACTGAAGGTATCAAAGGCCGGCGCCATGAACGCCACTTGGACAGCGGACTGGTCATTTGGCAAGGTGATCGCGGATACCAGTTCGGTACGAAACGAGTCACCCTCATGAATCTGTGGCGAACAAGCAGCAGCCGAGACATAACCCGCCCCAGACTGCGAATCCGAGGTCGGTTGTGTCCATCCCAAGGGCTTGGGGCCACCATTGAGATGGTTGATGACCGAGAGCACGTCGAGAGGTTCGACGCTCCCATTGCAGTTGACATCGTAGTAGGGAGGGCGTTCTCCAGTAGGTGCGTCTACTGGCAATCGCCCAAACGAATCGCTGTAACGTCGGCCATTGATTTCGTTGATTACAACGAGCGCGTCCAGCGGAGAGACTTCTTGCTGTGGATCCCCCAGCACGCTCAACGGTTGGAGAACATTCGTCCAGCCATCAATGGCCAACATTTCCCGGCGTTCTAATACCTCAAAAAGGCGTTGCCGAAAGCCAGCACGCTTGCTTTTTCGCAACTTGAATTGAAATAACTGACGAAATTTACGTCGATTCATGAACCCACTCGACCGGGACAACGCCAACGTTTTCGATGGGATTGCGCCGCATGGACGCGCACCACGAAACGATGTCTTCAAAGAGGAAAAAGGTGGCAGGTTGCAGCCCGTACATGGGAGCACCGAGGCCCGAGGCCTGCAAAACGACAGTTGTCGTACAGAACCAGGCGTCAATGGCGGCTAGCTAGGGTCAGACGAATGGACCAGAAATATAAAAAATCTGTAATGAAGCGTGCGACAAGCGTTCGCACCTACCACAAGGACCGACCGGACAAATGCTCGCGTCGTGGATTGGAATCGTAGCAGCCTCTCGCCGAGAGCCTGTGGGACGCTGGAGCATGCGAGTCTCGGAGAGACTCGCCTACGTGGCCCGCGGTTTTAAGTGGTGTACTCAGAGTTGAAGCGGACGTATTCGGTGTTCAGATCGGTGGTCCAATGGATGGCTTGACCGGGGCCATAACCGACGACCAAATCGATTTCCGTTAACTTGCGGCCTCGGATCGACTGGCTGACTTGGGCTGCGTCGAAGGGGAGTGGTTCCCCGGCTTCGAATAGTGGAATCCCGTTGAGATGCAATGCGGTTTGATCGGGCCGGATGGGCACCCCGGCGTAGCCTGCAGCCGATACGATGCGACCCCAATTCGGATCCCCACCCGTGATGGCTGTTTTGACCAAATTGCTCAAAGCGATGGAACGGGCAATCGCGTCGGCATCGGCATCGCAGTGGGCACCACGAATGCGGATCTCAAGCAAATGCGTTGCTCCTTCTCCGTCGTCCGGAATTTTTTTTGCCAGCTCAATGCACATCGCGGTCAATTCTTCGGTCAGAGCAACCAGGTCGTCGCCCGTCAACGCGGGTTCGGACTGCGAAGGCTGACGTGCAAGCAATACCAACGAGTCATTGGTACTCATATGCCCTTCAACGCTGATGCAGTTGAAGGAACGGTTAGCGGCGGACTGCAGCATCCGCTGCGCATCGCCTTGGTTCAAAGGTGCATCGGTGATGACAATGGCCAGCATCGTCGCCATCTTTGGTCCGATCATGCCGGCCCCTTTGCACATGCCCACCATGCGCAACGTGCGGTCACCGCACCGGGTTTCGCGATGCGCGATCTTGCGGCCATTGTCGGTGGTCATGATGCCATCGCAGGCATCGAGGAATCCGGCTTCGGTGTCCGACAACTGACCTGCCGCAGACGCGATACCTAATCGAATCTTATCCATCGGTAACGGACGACCAATGATGCCCGTGCTCATGACCACAAAAGACTCGGGGTTCATGTTGCTTTGGCCGCCAACGGCTGCGGCGGCTAGCTGGGTCATCTCAATCGCGTCGGCGAAGCCTTGACTACCGGTGCAGGCGTTGGCATTGCCACTGTTGACAACGATACCGCGGAGCGCATCGCTAGGCGTGCGGCCGCGCGAGACGACGACCGGAGCGGCGACGATCAAATTGGTGGTGTACACACCGGCCGCGACGCACGGTTCATCGGCCACGATCAAGCAGATATCACGCGCCCCAGCCCGCGATTTGATTCCGCACGACGCTCCCGCAAAACGAAACCCCTTGGGCAATGGAATCACAATCGATCGCTCCTGCTATTGAACAAGTAGATGCACCGAAGTAGGCCGCAATTAGGTTTCGTCGGCCAAATCGGCAATGTAGAAGCTGCCGTAGGTGTGGACGCGATCGAGCTGATGCAGTCGATTGGCCAGCTCGGTATGGAACGTCAACAGTTCAGGTAGTACGTAGGATCGCCCGTTGCGTTTAACGGTTACATCGTTGAGGAAGTCGGTTCGAAGACCGCCGCTCCGCCAGAGAATCCGGGTCTTCGGAGCCGCTCGACTGATGATGGCTTGCCACTCCGATTCCAGCAATGCGAAGTAATGATCGCTAAGCCAGTCCATGTGATCGAGCAACACGAAGCGAGAAATCTGGCCGCTGTGCTTGCGGAGGAAACCTTCCACCGAATCGGTCTGGATGGTCAGTCGGTCCAAGCCACCGTCGCGAAGCTTTTCAAAATTATCAGGCTTGAGATACTCCGGGCAGCAAGTCGGTGTGTAGGAACCGGTGATGTACACCCGCCAGAAGTAATTGTCCTGCAAGGGGATTTGTGAGAAGACGGCATCGAGCGAATCTTCTATGAATTTAACGATGCCGCCTGGGTACTGTTCGTCGATTTGACGTCGCTGGGCCTTGGGAACCCCGAGCATACTCAACGTCGAATCGCGGTTCATGGCGAAGCGCAAGGTCTTGGACCAGATTTTCTCTTTGAGCCGTGGATAGAGGGCTTGTTGAGCGGCCAAGGTCGGGGCATCGAGGATTTCGACAATCTCCTTCTTGCATCCAGCAACCTTGTGCACGTAGCTGCCGATCATGTGTGCGAACGCGCCGCTGGTGCCGCGAAAATAAAACGATTTCTTGGGATGATCGAAGAAGCGAATCCAACGATCCCAGTACTTGCGACTGGTCGAGGATAGGGACTGACGCAGTTTCGAAGCATAAATCGATTCGGCTCCGGGCAATCGACCGTGCCCGAACATCTTGAAGAAAGAGCTGTAGTCCAAGTTGCGGATGGCCGACGCCTTGAGCTCCAGCAATGCATTCTGCCGAGGGTTCATGTCCACCGCGTAGACATGACCGATATCGCACAGCAAGTAGTCCAAGGCATTGCAACCGGCCGACGTGATCATCAACAACCGATCCTGCGACGACAGCTCCAGCGCTTGGCGGTCCAAACGCGGGTCTTCCCAGCAGGTGTTGTAAACAAGATTGTTTCCATGGACGAATCGAAAGACCCGTCCGCTTACCCATTCACTAATGGCCATTTCGATCGATCACTTCTTGTTGTCAGGCGGGTCGTTGGGGTCGGCTTGATTTTGGTTCGCCTTGACCGCAGGTGGCTTGCGAGCCGCGCCTGGTCCGATGGCGGGACGAATAACGTCACCACCCACAGGCACGAACGGTTCGGCCTGGACCGCCCCCGCGTTCTTTAGCGCTTTGCTCCATGGGACCGTGAAGGCTACAAAATTTCCCATCCGAACATCGACCACGTAAACGATCGAAGCCGCGGGCTTGATATTCGCTCCGGCCGGTGGGGGGATGATATCACCCGCAATGAGCAGGTATTCAGGATTCTTGCCAGGCGGCCCCAGGTACTCCGCGACGTTGGTAGCAAACAATCCACCGAATGTTCCGGTGCGCGGGTAGTAAACCCAGCCCTTGAGATCCCCGGTGAGGTAATCGAGTGAGAAGAAACCGTCCTGCTCCTCATCCATCTTGGCTGTACAAACCGCCATGGTCGTGGTCCCGTGGGTGGACGTAGCTCGCAGCAGTTCAGCAGGCATACCGGAGCTAGCCAGGCCCAGGCCAGAAGTCGGCAAGCCGGCCAGGCCGTTACCTGACGCGGCGGTCCAACGTCCACAGACAAAAGCCAAGCTCAACAGGACACATAGTCCGCAAGCCGCCAAAGCGCCGCAGAGGAATGGGGACCACCACATGGGCTTCGACCGCAGGTTACTGTGGGGAAAGCCGTCCGAGGAACCGATCGAATCGCTATCGAGACGCTCTGGGGTCATCGCTATGCTCCATGAAAATCCAAGACAAGACTACGAATCGATTCAGTGTATCGGATTTTTGTTGTTCTTGAATGTACGGACTGCAAAATCGCTGGACCAGGTCGTTCGCAAGTAAAAGAACCTCGCCATCCGTTGGACGACGAGGTTCTTGATTGTTACGGTTACCGGTGCAGCCGACGCTTACTAGAACGAAGCGACCTTGTTGGCTTGCTGATCTTCAAAGTTGAAGGTCATTTCGAGTTTGTCGCCACCGATCAAACGAATGGTCTTCTCTTTGGTCGACCCGTTATGGGTGACACTGATCTTGTATTCTTCCCAAGCCTCACCGAGTTTCAATTGTTTGGTTCGATAAACGCGGGAGTTGCCTTCGCTCTTGGTCGGGTTGCTGGCCAACTCAACCTTGGCATCGGCCGGAACGTTCAAGGTTAAAATGGTTTCGACAGGATCGTCGCTGACGGAACCGTCGAAGGTGATCTGTTCGATCACGCCGGCCCGTGCGATGACCGTCCGGGACTGAGTCACTTCTTGACCTTCGACGTCGTAGGTGGCTTGGACTTCAAACCGGTACGAATCGTCGGCATTCAAAGCGCGGCTTACAAACCGTCGCGAACCCCCAACGGAAGTGGTCGCGTTGCCGTTTACCATAACTTTGGCATCGTTAGGAACGTTGACCACGAGTTGGATTTCGTCGGCTGCAACCGCTTCGGGATTGACCATTCGACTGGCCGAGTAACCCGATTCCATGCCTGCGTTGTAGCTGAGGTTGGATTCGGAACCCGACAGAGGTCGGTAAATGTTGCTGTACGCGGGTGTGCTGTAGCTGCCCGAGGAACCACCCGAAGAGCCACCGCCGGAGCTTCCGGAGCTAAACGTATGGTAGCCGCCGGACGATCCTCCAGAAGAACCTCCCGAGGAACCGTACGAGCCGGAACTGCCAAAGCCGCCCGAAGATCCGCCGGACGAACCATAACCCGAGGTGTAGTAACCGGACGAACCACCATGGCGGGCTTCGCGACGGGCTGCATGCCGAGCATGCTTGGCCGCCATGTGTTCCCGAAGACGCCGGAACGGACCGACAGTCCCACCCGAAGATCCGCCGCCACTGGAAGCACCACCTGAGGAACCGCCACCCGACGAGCCGCCGTAATAAAAGGCCGCTCCGGACGAGCCGTAGCCTCCACTGGAACCGCCACCCGACGAGCCGCCACCGGAGGAACCACCGTGGGATCCAAACCCTGCGTTGGCAGGATTAACGGCGACGCACGCCGTCGTAATCGCTACAGATGCCAAAAACCATCGAACCATCATCGTTCTCATGTCGATCCTCGTGATTCCAACCAGCGGAAGAATGTCGATCTTCGCATTGCGCAAGACCACTTCCAAAAGAATACCCCAAAAGATAGGTAGTTCAAGCAGTCTGGGTAATATTTGACGGCAAGTACCGATGGGCGATCAAGTCCCGCGGGTCAGTGCCGATTTGACAGCCTGCAAGACCTTGGCCTGTACATCTCGGAACTCCCCTTCCAGAAAGGCACCTGCCGCAGCCCTGTGCCCACCCCCTCCAAATAGCTTGGCAACTTCATTGCAGTCGACGTGGCAGCGCGATCGGAAACTAATTTTGAAGCCACCTTTAAGCTGCTCGATCATGATGAAGGCCACCTTTGTACCTTCGATGGCCAATGCCAGGTTGATGGCGTCTTCGGTATCGCTGGGCAGAGCCCCAGATTCGACAAAGTCTTCTTTCCGCACGTACGTGTGAACCAATTCCCCATTGCATTCCTCACTGACACGGCCCAGGATCCGGCCGCGCAAGCGAACGCGTCCAATCGTGTCTCGTTCGAACAGATCACCGTAAATCTCGGACGGGGATGCACCGCAATCGACCAAGTCGGCGATGATGCGGTACGTGGCGCTGGTGGTCGAGGCAAAGCGGAACCAGCCGGTGTCGGTGGCGATGGCGGAGTAAAGCGCGTTAGCCATGTATTTAGTGATAGGCACTCCGGCTTCCTGGGCGCATCGGGCTACCAAATGCCCTGTGGCTTCCGAGCTGGTGTCCTTAAATAACTCCGCACCCAGGTCGTCTTCCCCGACATGATGATCGATGACCATCTTGTGACCTGGAAATCGCCGAACCACGTCGGCCATCGGGCCGAGCTGCGCCCAGGCGCTGGTATCGAGAATGATCAAGCAGTCGCCGGAAACCTCGTCCGCGCCAATGCTCTCCCCCACCACCCGAATGGTCTCACGAGGATCGAGAAAGGTCAAAATCGGCGGGGTTGGATGGCCGTTGACGATCATCACTTCCTTGCCCATGGCCTGGAGAATCCCAGCCATCCCAAGCTCGCTACCAAGCGCATCGCAGTCGGGGCGAATGTGGCTGGTCAAAACAAACCGCTGGAAAGATTTCAAACGCGGAATCAACTTGTCCCAAGCGAGTGTCATGAAGAATCGTTTCTAAGGCGTAGGCGTCGACGCATGTGGAATTAAGGAAAGCAGTCGCGCAACTCGACCCTTGATGCTATCAAGTTAACATCGTGATGGCCGTTGCTAGCATTGCGAAAGTAAGCTCGAGAATTATACCAAGTCCACGTCGAGGGTGGGCATGGCATGTCGAGGCGCAAGGCATGAGGCTGGGCGAACCAGCGTGGCGGTTCGGATCAGAAGATACGGCGCAATCAAAAAAAAGCCGAGTTCATCCTGACTTCGGATGAACTCGGCTCGCTGGTCCCTGGCACCGGGGCAACGCTGGAAAAGCATCGCCCCGGTGCGCAGTCGTAAGCTCTATCGTGAAGCACCAGCCGCTAGCGAATGACCCAGTAGTCACTAACCGCCGGTTGTATGCTGCTCCAACCCAGGAGGAAGGCCGGTCGAGCATTCCCGCAAATTCTCGACCGACGATAGAGCTTCTTATTGATTCGTACTTGGTTTTTCAAAGAGCGCCCGCCAGGCGGCCCATTACGGCCATCTCCATAGCATGCGTTCGGAAGTACGAAAATTGGTTTCCGCATGTCAACACCATTTTCCCGGGTGGCCCCCCAGCAATCTAGAATCACCTGTGAAAACGTTGACTCCGCATCCGAAAATAGAGTTTTCGAACGGAGCGCATTCGCGCGGACTAAAGGAGACCGCGCGGTAATTTTGGGGATCCGGGCAGAATGGGGTCTGCTTAGAACTTGATTTTCGTCTTTGGCAACTGCTGCTGCAATTTCTCGACCGCTTTGGGAGTCAAGGTCGTGTTGGTCAGGATCAATTCCTTGAGACCCTTGAGGCCTGCCAACTTTTGAATGCCTGCGTCGCTCACCGCTGTCTTGCCCAGGTGAATGAAGACGAGCGTGTCCATTTTGGCGATCGATTCGAGCGCTTCGTCGCCGACGTTGGTGTCATCCAAATTCAATCGCTTGAGTTTCAATCCGACCAGGGATGCGAGCCCAGCATCGCTAACCCGAGTATGCCATAGATTGAGGTCCTCGAGCTTCGGGAGTTTCCCGATCGCTGCCAACGCGGCATCTTTGATCGACGTTTCACTCAGATCGAGCGCGACGAGGTTGGGAAATTTTTCGATGTGCTCGACGATGCCTTTGCTGGTGATCGCGCAGTCGCGAAGTTTCATTTTGGCCATCTCCTTCGCTCCCGAGATGGCAGCGAGCGCATCGTTACCGACGCGTGTTCGGAAGATATCGAACTCCTTAAGTTTGGTCATGCCCGACAATGCACCGAAACTTTGATCCGTCACGGCACAGTCTTGGAATGAAATGGCGACCATGTTGGTCATCCCAGCCAAGCTCGGCATACCGGCATCGGTGATCTGAGGTCCCCAAAGGCTGAGATTGCGCATCCGCTTCAAACCTTGGATGTGTCCCAAGCCGACATCGCTGATCTGGTTGCAGTCCGACAGATCGAGCAATTCGAGTTGCGTCGTGTCTTTCAAGAAGGCCAAGCCTGCATCGGACAATTTCGTCCTGGGGGCGCGAATGCGTTTGATCGTTGGGCACTGGCCCAAGAACTCCATGCAGGCATCGGTAATAGGACAGCGATCGAGATTGACGTCATCGATCTTGGGGAATTTGGCGATGGCTTGCACCGTCGCGTCGGTGATTGCGGATTGCTCGAGTCGCAGGGCCCGAAGATTCGGCAACGCAGCCAACGTGATAATCTGCTCGTGCGTGGCCAGCGGTCCGCTCACGGAAATTGACTGAATCGAGGGCAGTTCCAGGACGCGCGGAAAGACGTCGACCCACTTGTCGCCGCACTTGCGAAAGTCGACACCGATGAGCTGCCCGTCCTTTTCTTGAAGGAGCACACCAATCTCGGACCGGATGGCTTGCTCGGCGTCAGCGGTGCCCTGCGTGCCGATTTCCGGTGCATCGGGCTGGGCGTCCCAGGCTGCAGCCTGCAACAACGGATCGATCGCCCCAAAAGGCAGACTGGCGGAGGTCGTGAGGAATCCAAGTAGGACGATTCGGCGAAAGTTGGGTTTGCGCATGATGGAGGACTTGACTCGTCGCGATCGTAAGAGGTTGGCAAAAACTCCGAGCGAACCCGGGACCGTACCAGAAAAATGATGGTCCATGGGCCGGAGATTGACAAGTCACAACGCCGCAAAAGAAGGACAGTGAGAATGGCTAGCAGACGCAGAGCGAGGCGAGAACGAACCATCGAAGCCTGGGTTTTCCCCGAATATCGTGCATTGTTTGCCTAACATGCCTTAGTTTGGCTAGGCAATCGATCCCGAACGACTTAAATACAAACCCCCGGTTTTCCAACGACTTGAATTTCAGAAAGTGAAATTGAGCGTGCTAAGGTTGGTGTGCTCCAATGCCGAAACCTACTCTCGGCCAGCCACATCCACGCAGGAAAGGACCTTGCGCGTTTTATGCTCATGCGGCATCCGCTCCCAGATCTCCAGTTCACCTACCGACTCCCTTACGGCGCGTCCCTAACTGAACGCGGTGCGCAATTCACCGTCTTCAGCCGGTCCGCGACCGCCATGCGGCTGCTGCTTTACCACAGCGTCGACGATCGCGAGCCGACCGAGGTGGTCGAGTTCGATCGCAAGCACGACCGTTGGGGTGACGTTTGGAGCGTGCATTTGCACGGCATTCAGCCCGGGCAACTGTATCACTTCCAAGCCAACGGGCCGTTCGATCCTGAGTCGGGCCAATGGTTCGATGGGAACGCGCGTCTGATCGACCCGTACGCCAAGGCCCTGGCAGGTTGCTTCCAACACACGACCGATGGCGTGATCCGCCCTCCCAAGTGCGTGGTCGTCGACGACGCCTTCGATTGGGAAGGGGATCGACACATCCGTCGATCGATGAGCGACTCGATTATCTACGAGATGCACATCAAAGGCTTCACGCAGAGCAAGTCGAGCCATGTCAAGCATCCGGGCTCGTACCTGGGTGTGATCGAAAAGATCCCGTACCTCAAAAGCTTGGGGGTCACGGCCGTCGAACTCATGCCGGTACATGAGTTTCCAATCCTCGACATCCACGGCAACCAACCGGAACGCCCCAATTACTGGGGCTACGATCCGATGGCCTTTTTCGCTCCGCACCGCGGCTATGCATCGTCCAATGCGCCTGGAGCTCAAGTGGACGAGTTCAAGACAATGGTCAAAGCGCTGCACCAAGCCGGAATCGAGGTCATCCTCGACGTGGTGTTCAACCACACCTGCGAAGGCAATGAACGAGGCCCGGTCCTTTCGTTCAAAGGACTGGAAAACCAGGTTTACTACATCCTCAATTCCGGGGGTGCGCATTACAGCAACTACTCGGGTTGCGGCAACACCTTCAATGGAAATCATCCGGTCTGCCGCGAATTGATTTTCCACTGCTTGCGTCATTGGGTTCACAACTACCACATCGATGGATTCCGTTTTGATTTGGCGAGCATCCTGTCCCGCGATCGGTATGGGAATTTGGTCCCGAACCCACCTTTGGTCGAATTGATCGCCGAGGATCCGATGCTGGCCGATACGAAGATCATCGCCGAGGCTTGGGACGCCGCTGGGGCTTACCAAGTCGGTTCATTCGGCGACTTGCGTTGGGCCGAGTGGAACGGTCGCTATCGCGATGACGTGCGCCGCTACTGGCGCGGGGATCCAGGTATGGTCGGGGCCATGGCCACACGATTGAGCGGGTCCTCCGATCTTTATGAACATGCAGGTCGTGCACCCTACTGCAGCATCAACTTCATCACGTCCCACGATGGCTTCAGCCTCAACGACTTGGTCAGCTACAAGGACAAGCACAACGAGGCCAACGGCGAAGGCAATCGCGACGGCGACAACAGCAACCACAGTGACAACTACGGTGTTGAGGGTACGACGCGCAAAAAGGGTGTCGAACAGATCCGAGCTCGACAACTCAAGAACATGATGGCCAGCTTGCTCCTCAGCCAAGGGGTCCCCATGTTCGTGATGGGAGACGAGGTCCGCAAAACGCAAAAGGGCAACAACAACGCCTATTGCCAAGACAACGAAATTTCTTGGTTCAATTGGGCCAACGTGGATCAGCAGCCCGACATGCTGCGTTTCACCACAGCACTGATTGAATTCCGACGTATGCAACCTTCGCTGCGCCGCGAACAGTTCCTGACGGGACGACCTCAAGATCAACGAGGCGTGCCGGATGTCAGTTGGTTTGAATCGACCGGCAAGCCAATCCATTGGGAGGCGCCCAACGGTACCCTCGTGTGCTGGTTGGGCAAACCATCGGCAGCCGACGATCCGGATGGGTTCGGCCGAGACATCTTGATGATGTTCAACGCCACCCCCGAAACCAAATCGTTCCTGTTCCCACCCGCTTCCCGCGGCATGCGTTGGCGGCAGTTCATCGACACATCCAAAGATTCCCCCAAGGATGTCTATCCGAATCTCGATGGCCCCATTGCACCAGCCAATCGAACGGTCGATCTGATCTACCGCTCAACCATGGTCTGGGTTGCCGACTAACGGCAACGCTTCACTCAGTCGTATCTGGCAGCTCTCGAATCCGAATGTTCCGGTACCATGCTTCCGTGGGTGGACCGGAATGAATTTGTAGGGCCACCACACCTTGGGCTGCGATCTCT
The DNA here is from genome assembly GCA_041752005.1 of Pirellula sp. GTDB lineage: Bacteria > Planctomycetota > Planctomycetia > Pirellulales > Pirellulaceae > JBKCUI01. Next base: position 74,608 of record JBGSHV010000074.1, read on the forward strand.
GGATCGGTTTCGGTGTATTCAACCGTCAACTGATCATTGAGCCAGATTTGGATGTGGTTATCGACCGCTCGGACCATGAGTGTATTCCAGTCGCCCGTTCGGAGGGCGGCTGCAATGCGTTTGGGATCGCCTTCGGCCAACATCTTGTTGCGTCGTGATTCATCGTACAATCCTCCCCAAACCGGACGATTCCATGCGGTCCCGACATCACATTGATAGCCGCTGACTTCGGTGGATTCGGGTATTCGCTTGCTGCGGAATTGAACTCCGGCATTGTCTCCTTGACCTTTCAATCGCACCTCAAGCTTCAATTCAAAGTTTTTGTAGTCGCGGTCCGTGGCTAGAAATTCATTGTGCGGAATGTCACGTTCGAGCGAACCGGCGACGATCGCTCCGTCCTCGATGCGAAACCAGTCGCGGTTGCCGTTCCAACCCTTGAGGCTGCTGCCATCGAAAACCCGAAGAAAGCCTTCTTCGAGTTCCACTGCACCCGCCTTGGCCGCCGACGCCTTCGATGGACTTGCGGCTTCTTGGCCTCGAAGGACCGGCATAGAAATGAGGATGGCCGTTAGGACGAACGAACATCGAACGCGAAGGGAATGGGAACGCATGGCGATGGCCTCACAGGAATAATGGAGAGGGGGAATGGCCACGACTCAGATCGAATCCGCGGCACTCTTAAGCTCCTGTTGTAACCATTGGATCTCGCGCGCGATACCTGCGTCCAACGATTCAACCCGCATGGGCTTGGGGAGAACGCCCCACGCATAGGTCTCGACCTCGAGATGAGGCACAGGCCCAAATCGATCGGGACTCTTCAACAGCAACGCGAGGAACTTCGTAATCTCGGATTGCGTCGACTGAATCTGCCCCCAGGCCTCGACGTAGATCGGGACATGAAAATGGATCCGCCATTCACCCTGGTGGCTGCACCCGGTGCGTAGCAACTCCGGGAGATCCTCGTGCAGACGGAACGAACCATCCGGAGCTCGGACCATGGTTTGGTGCAGGTAGCGGTCCTCGGCGAACGCTTCGAGTTGATGAACAGCCTGGGCCCGAGCATCGGTGTCGAGGTTGTCCCAGACGACGGAGATGGCCGACGAAACTTGCACCTTGCCCACATGGATGCCGGCTTGATGGCATGCTTCCAGTTCGACTGCTTGATCCTCGAACATCACCGCTGCATGGCAGATGTCGTGACACAGACTCAGGTACTCCCTCGCTCGGGTTGCTTGTTCCTGGGGAATGCGGGGTGGGGACAAGTAGTCGTCGAAGAATTTTCGCAGGCCGGCTGTGTTGGTCAAAACACAACCTGGCTCAGGTTCGATGGCCAGAACGATCCGGCGTCCAGTCTGTTCAAACAAACGATGCAGCGTTTCGGCGACTCCCAGTAATTGATCTGCGGCACGCTCCCATTGATCGCGCGATGGTGCAGGATCGCCCCACGCGATGGGCAAGGTCGAGATCGAGCCCGAGCAACCTGGCTCGAGCAACCGATCGAGCAGTTCGATCAGATGCTGGGTGTACTGCGCCCGGTCGGATTGCCACCAGGCAGGTCGGTACACCCGATGCTTCACCACCGACGAATGAAAATCCCCTTGAGGAAAACCGTTGAAGGTATAGGAGAACAATCCCATGCGTTGCAACGAAGCTCGCAGGCGTTCGGTGTTGGAAGGGATCAAGGCTTCATGAACGGCGTTTTCGGAAAACCACAGACCGATGCCCAGCGAGTCGGTCCCAAGTCCGAGACGGACAGGTTCGGCAAAGGTTTCGAGATTGCGCAGGACTGAATCGAGGTCGGTACCGGCATGAACGTTGGTGCAATAGCCGATGATCGGCGACATCGGCTTCATGACTCGCTCCGCCGCGATCGATCGCGACCACTTTTGGAGGCCGACTGTTTCGAGACCGCTCGCTGGAACTCGCGAAATTCGTCCGGCCACTGGGCTTGGAACTGTAGCCGATCCCCGGATACAGGATGCTGGATACCTAATGTCTCGGCATGCAATGCGATGCGGCGAAACGGCCAAGCCCAATGCGTGGCTTGTTCCGACCGGTAACGCGGATCACCGAGGATTGGGTTTCCGCGCTCAGCCAGGTGCACGCGGATCTGATTGCGTCGGCCTGTTTCCAATCGGACCTCGACCAGCGAGGCATCCTTCCAAAGGGTGCGGGTTTTGTAATGAGTGATGGCCAACTCCCCTTCGGATGCGTCCTGCACGGTGTATCGGTTCAGGTCTTTGTCGGTGGCCAAATAGCTCGTGATCGTGTCGTTCGGAGGGTCAATCGCTCCGGCCACAATGGCCACATACTGCCGCTCCGGTTTCCGGGCCGCGAATTGATTTCGGATGGCATGCGCCATGTCGAGCGATTTGGCCAGGACCAACACCCCCGAGACGTCGCGGTCCAATCGGTGCACGCAGAAAACTTGTGCATTTGGATCGGTCTGCTTCAACCGCCGCTCCACCCGCGACACCAACGTTTGACCTTCGCCGTGCCGCGTTGGGACGGTTAGCAAATTGGCTGGCTTGCATACCACGCATAGATGGGGATCATCGTACAGGAACTCAATTGGCCCTCGCGATGACGGTTTGCGGGAGCGCGGTGGGGCGGCCACGGGCATCGGGATCCAATCCACATCCAGGACATCGCCAGGCTCCAGCCGCTGCCGAGGACGACGGCAGATTCGCTGGTTGATCCCGACACAGCCGTTGTCGATCAACCAAGCACTATGGCTGGCTGGGATGGCGAGCATGTTTTGGAGCACGCTGGCCAGCATCCGAGCTGGAAAGGGAATCGAGGCGGGTACGGTGAGGGATTTGAAGGTCATTGCCAGTTCGGGTAACAATCGCAGGTTCGGGTAACAATTGGAAGCTGCGCGGTGAACCATCCGGCGCGATGCACCCTGATTCCCCCTCGCATCCCTCCTAGGATAACGCACATTCGTCGCAATCGGTCCGCGAAAATGCATGGGATCCCACGCGGATTCTTGCAAGTCGCAGCCCTTCGCGATATTTTGAGGACTCACTGAGTTTGCTTCACTTCCCCACCCTCCCCTCTTTTCTGGGTACTTGATTATGTCGTCTTCGGATCCCAATCCCAATACTCCCAATCCCAATACAAGGACCTCGCCTCCGAGTGGCGGAGCCGCTCCTGCAAAGAAATCCTCCAATCGATCTTTGATCTTCCTGGCCGGATTTGCGGTCCTCGCTGCTGTGGCTGCCTTCGCCGTCCCCAAGATCCTTGTTGAGATCTACCACGCCGAGGAAGAAGCCAAAGCCCGTGGTGGAAATATCGTCGGCTCGCGCATCGACGCAGAGCTGCCTCCAGGTCGCTCACGCGATCCCTACGCGCGGCCCGGTGCCGACAGCGCCGCCCCCGAAGCGAACAGTCCTGCCGAAACCAAACCTGCCGAAACCAAACCGACCGAAGAAAAGCCTGCTGAAGAAAAGCCTGCTGAAGACAATAAGCCAGCCGAAGATGAGCCCACCGAAGGCACCGACGGCGGAACCACCGAACCCAAATCGCCGGAATAAGGACACAGGTTTCCACATGGCTACGGTCAACATTCCCGAACAGAACCGCACCTTGACCGATCCCGCTGAAATCTCGGCCTTCCTCAAGCCGTTTGGGATTTGGTACGAACAATGGCAAGTCGCTGGTCGACTGCCCGAGGATGCCACCGACGCGGATATCCTGATGGAGTACGCCCCGGAAATCGAAAAGGTCAAGGCCGAGGGTGGCTTCGTAACGGCCGACGTTATCAACGTCCAACCGTCCACCCCCAACCTCGACGCGATGCTCAATAAATTCAACAAAGAGCACACGCACTCCGAAGACGAGGTTCGATTCACGGTGGAAGGGAGCGGAGTGTTCCACCTCCATCCGGACAATGGACCGGTATTCAGCGTTACCGTCGAGAGTGGTGACATGATCAATGTCCCGCGAGGTACCAAGCACTGGTTCAATCTGTGCAGCACCCGCCGTATTCGATGCATCCGATTCTTCGAAGACGTATCGGGCTGGACCCCCGAGTACATCCAAGAAAGCGTTCACGCCGAATACAGCCCCATGTGCTTCGGCCCGAACTATGTGCAAAATCGAGATGCGGTCCGTGAAGATCACGACCAACCAATCATCAAGACGTGATCGGTATGTCCCTCCCATCATGAAGTCAACTTCACCAACGCCATTGCAACTCACCGCGCAATGCGCTTTGCTGGATATCGAAGGGACCGTCGCCGACATTCGCTTTGTCTACGATGTGATGTTTCCGTTCGTGCGCCATCATCTTCATGGTTTCCTCAACGAGCGTTGGAACGACGACCAAGTCCGTCTGGCCATCGGACAACTCACGACCGACAGCGGATCTTCCTCCGATCCTACGATTGCCTGGGCCATCGGTGCGGTTGAGCGATTGATGGACGAAGACAGCAAGACCACCGGGCTCAAAGCTTTGCAAGGCTTGATCTGGGAATCGGGGTTCCGCGATGGCAGCCTCCGAGCCGAGGTCTTCGATGATGTCTTACCGGCCCTTCTTCTGTGGCGATCGCACGGTATCGATATCCGCATTTACTCCTCGGGCAGTATCCTCGCCCAGCGACTCTTCTTTGGCCACACAACTCAAGGAGACATGCTGCCTCTCTTTTCCGCCCACTACGACACGACCATCGGTGGCAAGCGCGATGCGATCAGCTACTCCCGGATCGCTACCGATTGCGAGCTGGATCCGGCACATATCGTCTTCCTGTCCGATGTGGCCGCGGAACTCGATGCGGCCAACGCGGCGGGCATGCAAGCTATCGGCTGCGTACGACCGAACAATGCGCCACTCCCCGATTCGTATTGCGGACCAACGATCCGCTCCTTCAGCGACCTCGAACTCTTCGTTCCTAAGTCCTAGTTCCTAGTTCCTAGTTCCTAGCTCTTGGTTCTTGGTTCTTAGCTATTAGCTATTAGCTTCCGACGCCCCGCACCGCGCTGCTGTTTTCGGAAACTAGGCAAATCGGGCGGACGGGGCAATTGCAAGACCAAGTGCAACGTTCCAGCGCGCGCTTGCCTCGGTGCATCGGATTGTTATTATTACAACGCAACAAGAAGCCTTGCTACAAATGACGTCACCGTCAGTGTCTGCACAGGCAGCATAAACGCAGTGAATCTGCGATTTAGGAATCTTTTTTCCAGGATGGAACGGTGGTTGCATAGTGCCGAACCATGGGGATCTCAAGCTCGCTGCGATAGCAATAGCTAAGCATTGCAATGCGCATGGGACGAACCCACCATGTTCGACCTGAAGACTCCGGGGGGGGACGCGCTGTCGAAGAAGTGTTCGGGCCAAACTCGAATCCTTTCCGATCGCGACCTCAGGTGTCATCACCATCGACGATGCAAGGAGAACGAAGCACGCTGGCAGGATGTCCTGGCCAGCCACGATCTCGCACGTATGTTGGAAGCGCTGAGGAATAATTTTTCAATCATGAACATTCAAACGATTCGAACAGACTGGCTGTTGAAATTCGGTTTCTGCGTGATGTTGGGACTGGTCCAGTTTGGGCGAGTACCTTCGGCCCACGGACAGGTCGTATTCGACGTCAATGCGCTGGTACCGGCGTGGAACGTTGAACAGTACGGCATGATGGCCCGATTGCCCAACTCGCGGTTTGTTGAGGTGCAACTCGAGACATCGGCGTTGTTTCAAGCAGGTTCGGCGGCCAACGTCTCCGAAGTCACAGTCCGGGTCCATAGCCGGCACGAAGACGTCGTGGTGGCGGACTTCTCACCGCGCACCGAAATGCAAACGGATGTCTTCGGACCCATGCAAGTCGCGGTGGATACCAGCCGGATGCAAGAGGCTGGATTGCAAGGACTCGGCGGGTATCCCGGCGTTGGATCCGCTTCTGGATTCGCATACCACATGGACAGCGGCAACCAATCGATTCAGTTTGCTCGCAAGCCGGCCATGGAGTTGCTCACCGCCTCTGGGACACTCGACCGTCATCGCGGCGTCTATTTCAAGATGCGGCAGTCGAGCCAGATGACGCTCGAAGGAGCTCGCCAATTTCGTATCGTATTCGAAGTCCCAGAATCGTGGCGAGCCGATTTGCTCGACGTGACCATCGAGGCCGTCGGCACCGAGAACTCCAAAGCCCGCCGCACCACAGTTCTCTCGAGTCAACCGTTCGTCGTCGCGGTTTACCAAAATGGCGATGAAGTTGCATCGCGAGCAGCCGCCAACTACCGCAAACAACAGGCGAGCTTGGTCAACGTCGCCCGCGCCCATGCATGGACCATCGAACATCGCTCGTACCCAACTCCATTGCATAAATTGGGTGCAAAACTCGACATTTACGAACCTGAAATTCCTAGAGGTTGGTACGAAGCCTTGGTCTATCGTCCAGGCGTCGCGTACCACATTTCCAAACTGTCGCCGTTACCAGTCGACGTCCGCGTGGCGGTCATGAACTTCCTCGACCAAAAAACGCGGATCGAATCCTTGTCAGGAACCAAGGATGGCAGCTCCGGACCCGCCGGCAGCTCCATGGCTCAAACACCTACTGCAAGCGAACTGGCTCGTCGCTGATGCAATCGCTTAAACCCGGACCTCGGCCGTCAAGGCTGGGTCGGAAGCATGCGATTGCAAAATCGGCGCGATCACTTCCTCGAGAAACTCATGCACCTGCTGAGACGATCGCCCCGTATACTGCTCGGGCAGCAACACATCCCGCACCGACACTCCGGCAAAAGCGGGATCGGCGGCCAAACGATCGAGCAGATCATTGGACAAGCCTTCTTGCTTGACACGCGTCGCTGCCGCTTGACTGTGCACCCGAATCACTTCATGCAATTCCTGGCGATCACCACCTGCGGCTACACCCGCCATCATTAGCGATTCGGTGGCCATGAATGGCAGTTCCTCGTTGAGGTTTTTGGCAATGGTCTTGGGGTAAACCACCAATCCTTGCGCGACGTTCTGGAGCAGAACTAAGCAGGCATCGGTGGCTAAGAAGGCTTGGGGTATAACCAGCCGTCGATTGGCACTGTCATCGAGCGTCCGCTCCAACCATTGCGTGGCGGCCGTCATGGCAGGGCTCGATTGCAAACTCATGACGAAACGAGCCAACGAACACATGCGTTCGCTCCGCATCGGATTGCGTTTGTAAGCCATCGCCGACGAACCGATCTGATGTTCCTCGAACGGTTCCTCAATTTCCTTGAGATGAGCCAGAATCCTAAGGTCGGTTGCCATCTTGTGAACACTGACCGCAATGCCACCCAAACAGTCCAACAGGAAGGCATCGACTTTTCGCGAATAGGTTTGACCCGTCACCGCATAGGCGGATTCAAATCCAATTCGTTCCGCGATCCGCCGTTCAAGTTCGCGAACACGCGCATGATCGCCATCGAATAGCTGCAGAAAACTGGCTTGTGTCCCCGTCGTGCCTTTCGCGCTCCTGGCCAGCAACGTCTTCAATCGGTGATCGACTTCCTGCAGATCGAGGACCAAATCGTACAACCACAGCGTCGCCCGTTTCCCCACGGTCGTGGGTTGAGCGGGCTGCAAATGGGTGTAGGCCAAACACGGTAGCGAGGCATACTCCTTCGCAAATGCTGCCAATGCCTCGATGCAGGCCAGCAATCGACCACGGACAACACGAAGCGCATCGCGAGCAATCATCAAATCCGAGTTGTCGGTCACGTAGCAACTGGTCGCACCCAAATGGATGATACCACGCGCGTCGGGACATTGATCCCCATACGCATGCACCTGGGCCATAACGTCGTGCCGTAATTTTCGCTCATATGCGTTGGCCACGTCCAAATTCAACTCGTTGCGAAATGCCTTCAATTGCTCCAATTGCTGGTCGGTAATCGGCAGCCCAAGCTCTTTTTCCGTTTCGGCCAAAACGATCCACAACTCCCTCCATAAGCGAAACCGATGTTCGGCGCTGAACAATCGGGCCATGGGGCGTGAAGCGTACCGGGAAATGAGTGGGTTGTCGTAAGCTGGCTCGGTCATCACGAAGGGGGGCATCACGAAGGGATCGGATTGCTATTTCTTTGTAGTCAGGGATTTCGTATGGATACACGATGCAAGAATATAGCATCCAACGCAGCCAACGTCGTTGCCATCGAACTGAACGCACCTTTGCGCCCGGCGAACGGTACTATTCCGCCGTTGTCGCACGCGGACGCGACGTGACTCGGATGGATTATGCGAGCGACGCGTGGGATGGACCACCCGAAGGCGCAATCGGCTGGTGGGCTTGCCAAATGCCTGTCAAAGTCCAAGGCACCATGAAACCCGCTCCGGCCAGCGTGTTGATTGCAGCCCTAGAAACACTCCTCGATGATCCAAGTCGAGGCGAATTGACCTACTTGTTGGCATTGCTGTTGGTCCGACGACGCATCTTGAGCGAGTCGTCCGAAGCCTTCGCGGAGGCAAGCGATCAGGAATTTCCTAGCGATGGTTGGTTGCGGCTGACGCATGCCTCCACCCAACGTGAATTTGTCATTCCTATCTGTGAACCGCCGCTCGATGAGAGCCCGTTTTATCATGAAGAATTGACTCGTCTGCTCTTCTGTGAGGCTTGATCTCGCCATGCGCCCGCCGAGAAGCCCTCGCCACCGAATCTCCGCCATGGCCCTCAGCTTGACGTATGTCCTATTGACATTCGTGGCTTCGGGAGCAACGTGCATGCCCAAACGCACGATCCCTGAATTTCAACCTCAGCCCTTGTTCACAACCACGCCTTCCACCGACCAGATCATCGAGGCCCTCAACCGCTCACGCGCCATCGAGTCCTTGCAATCGAACTTCGTCACGGTCAATCCGAACAAGATGCGCAACCTCGACGCCACTTTGGTTTGGCAACGCGAACGCCGTTTCAAGATGGCGGGTGGTATCTCGCGCATGCTTGGTAACAACTTCGAAGTGGGTAGCAACGATAATTGGTTCTGGATGGCCATTCGCGATGGCATGAATCCACAATTGTACTTCGCGCAACATGCCGAGTTCGATGCTCAAGCCAATCGGCGCATTCTGCCGGTCTCGCCCTTGTGGATCGTCGAAGCCATGGGAGTGATCGCCGTCGATCCGTACCAACTGATGGGACAACCCGTGGCGCGACCCGACGGCATGCTGGAACTCAATTCCATGGTCCCTGCGCCGACCGGGACTTACACGAGGACATTGGTCGTCGACCCAAAGTATGGATTCTCGCGACAAGTCATCCTCCGCGATCCGACCGGGCGCTTGGTTGCAACCGCCAATCAACTCGAACATCAGTACTACCCGTCCATCTCCATGGCATTGCCACATCACGTCATCATTCAACTGACGCCGGCTCTCGATCCGCCGACCGAGATCGATATCAAGGTTGGTCAGTATGCTATCAATCTTCTCGATACCAATCAGACCAATGGCTACGACCTGCCCAATCCCGCTGGCTACGAAGTCGTCAATCTCGTGCAGTTCAATCAAGGTGTCCCGCAGGCCGTGACACCCGTTCAGGTCACCCCTCCCAACGCCTCTCCCGACACCAACTACCGAGGCGTAGCGTGGGACGGACCGCTGTTTCGGTAACCTTCAGAATCCTCCCTGCAACGGCAGGTTTGCATTGCTGGCATTGAAGGATTGGTGTTGCTTTTGATCCTCTCGGAGGCCTACACTCGGATCGTTGTTTTGGACGGAGGAAGAGAGCGCACTTTGAGGACTTGTTTGGGTCGCAATGTTTGCACGCTGGACGATTCGCAAGAAGCTACAAATCGCAATGGTTATCCTCGGGATGGTCATCGCTGTGTTGGGCTACAGCAGTTTCCGCGGCGTGTATGCTTACAAGGAACTCGCTGCGTCGCTCAGCAGCCGCGCCTCGGAGATTCCGATCACTTCGGAACTCACCCGGGCCATCGATGAGTTGCGGATCGACTTCGAGAACCAGCCATCGCATTCGCCGCAGATGTATTCGCTCGCCTCCGATCTCAGCGCCGGGATCCCTCGCAAAACATTTTTGGATCGAGTGCAAACGGTGCGCGAGGTATTGGCAGGCTACAAATCCAGGCTCGAGAACTCGAATTCCGAAGAGCAGTTCCTCTCGGATCGAAGTGAGGAATTGGACCAGGCCTCCGAGATCAGCGCGTTGCTCAACGAGATCGCATGGCGCTGCCAGCAGAGCGAAGGCGAATCGCATCGCATCGTTCGGGCCGAACAATTACAGGACTTGGAAAGCCTATCCGAACTTGCTCATCAATTACCGACCTTGTTGACGCGCCGCATGGTAAGTTTTCGCGACGAGGTTCGTACACGCTATCGGACCTGGATCGTCATGACCTGGAGCAGCGCAATCCTTTCGGTCAGCATGTTGGTCGGGTTGATTGCCTACGCCCGCACCGCCGTCGTTCGACCGTTCAAAGAGCTACTCGAAGGAGCTCGTCGCGTCGCCAACGGTGAATTTTCGTATCGCATCGCGGCATCCAATTCCGACGAAATCGCAGAACTCGCGCGTGCCATCAATTTAGGGGCCCAGAGCTTCCTGTCGATCCAACATGATTTGAATGAACAAGTACGGCAGCGCTCCGAAGAGGTTATCCGCAACGAACAGCTCGCTAGCGTGGGATTTCTCGCGGCCGGAGTGGCCCATGAGATCAACAATCCGTTGGCGTCGATCGCGTGGAGCGCTGAGGCGCTGGAAACCCGGTTGCATCGCATCCTTCACCCCGCATTGCTCGATCCATCGGCGGTGCCTTCGGATGCCAGTGGAGCCGCCGCACCAACCCGCGACCCCAACGCAGGTGCCGACGTCGAAACGCTTCGGACCTACCTGCGCCGTATTCAGGACGAAGCCTTTCGATGCAAGGGAATCACCGAACGTCTGCTCGACTTCTCGCGATTAGGAAATATCCAACGCAAGCAGTCGATTGACATGAATGAAATTGTTGGCGACGTGGTCGACATGGTTCGGCATATGAGTGCCTACCGACGCCAAAAGATCACGCTGGACCTACCCGACACTCCAATGCTGGCTTGGGCAAGCCCTCAAGAGATGAAGCAGGTCGTGCTGAATTTATTGACCAACGCCTTGGAGTCTCTCGATCCGGAGGCATCCGATGGCTATGTGACCATCGCGTTGGAACGCGACTCCGATTCGGTTCGCATGGTCATCCAGGACAACGGTTGTGGAATGACTGAAGAGGTCATGAAGCATCTTTTCGAGCCATTCTTCACCCGTCGCCGCGACGGCCGCGGTACGGGTCTCGGATTACCGATCACCAATCGCATCATCGCCGATCATGGCGGCCGTATCACGCCCAAAAGTAGCGGCCATGGTATGGGCTCGCGTTTCGAAGTCACCGTTCCATCTCAACCAACCAACGATGCACTCTATGACAACCGTCAAAAACTCACCGTCGCCTGAACCCTTGTCGATTCTGTTTGCTGACGATGAAGTTTCCCTTCAAGAATTGATGCGGATCGAACTGCCGCTGTTGGGTTACCGCGTCACCGTCTGCCCCGACGGCTACACGGCCATCGCAGCCCTGGAGCGGGAAGCCTTCGATTGCCTCATCGTCGATTTGGACATGCCAGGACTCAACGGCATTCAAGTCATCGAGCGGGCCATGACCTTGTCTCCGACCACGGAAGCCATCGTACTGACCGGCAAGCAGTCGCTGGAATCGGCCATCGCGGCCCTTCGCTTTGGGGTCGTGGATTACTTGAGCAAGCCCTGTAGGTTGTCGGAACTGGACCAGTTGCTCGGACGCGTGGCCCAACGTCGTCAACTCAAACAGAAGACCGCGAGTCTCGAGCGCGCCGAGCGGGCCAAGCAGTCCAAACCAACCAAGATCGTGGGCGAATCAGGAGCCATGCACGTGGTTGCCAAACTCATCGATAAAGTGGCTCCGACCGGTAGCACCGTTTTGATCCGAGGCGAAACAGGCTGCGGCAAAGAATTGGTCGCCCGTTCGGTCCACGAACAAAGTCTCCGCAAGGACAAACCGTTCATTGCAATCAACTGTGGTGCTCTGCCCGAACACTTGATTGAAAGCGAGCTGTTTGGACATAAGAAAGGTGCATTCACGGGCGCCGATATGCAGCGCCAAGGCCTGTTCGAGGTCGCCAACGGTGGGACGATTTTTTTGGATGAAATCGGAGAGTTACCACTCCAGATGCAAGCCAAGCTGTTGCGTGTGCTCGAGAGCGGTGACATTCGGCGCGTGGGAGATAATGAGATCCTGCATGTCGATACACGCGTCGTGTGTGCGACGCACCGCGATTTGGAAAGAATGGTTGAGGAGGGCACGTTCCGTGAGGATTTGTTGTTCCGAATCAACACCTTTGAGATCGCGGTGCCTCCGCTGCGTGACCGGCCGGAAGACGTGATGGCTCTGGCTCGGCATCTGTACATCCGGCACCGTCCCGAACATGCGAATCTTGCGAAACTCTTTGCCGATGAGACCGTGGCTTTGCTCATGCAGCATTCGTGGCCGGGCAATGTCCGCGAACTGGCCAACGTCATCGAACACGCCACGATCCTATGCGAGCAACCACCGATTCTGCCCGAGCATATGCCGCGACACTTCGTGGATCGTCGCATGCGACGCGATGTCCGCAATGCATCTTCGGTTTCAACGGCAGTGACCGGGCCAATCAGTCTGAAAGAACTCGAATCGATCGCCTGCCTGGAAGCCGTCCAACGTCACAAAGGGAATAAACCAGCCGCCGCAGAGGAGCTGGGAATCAGCCTCAAGACCCTCTACAACAAACTCAATCAAGCCGAGCCGTCGCAACGCAAAGCTGCATGACAAGGCTGCATGACAAGAATGAATCGCGTTTGCTAAATGGCATTGCCAAACTTAGCCAAGGGCTCACACGAGCCCGGACGCTTGGAGTTGCAGGTAGCACCAGTAGCAAACCCCGACCGCGATGGCAATCAATACCAACGTGTAGAGGCTATTTACGATTGACCACAGGATTTTTTCGTTCGTCGTGAAGGCGCGACTCATCCACAACACGGGCAATCCCAGAATCCCAGTGGCGCCGAATAGCAACACTAGGATCATGGTTCGGCTACCCAGTAGTTGCTCCCATTGCGATGCGGGTTTGGCGTTCATGCGATGTCCTAACGCGGCAATCGCCCTTCGGCGATCTCTTGTTCCCACTGCTTCATCAGCGGCCAGTCGATCGCGCAGGTACCGAAATCGGATAGATGTAGGTAGCCCTTCAGCCGTTCGATAACGGGATCGAGCATGGCTGGATCTTTGCGGAAATATGGGCCGTGGCTGGGCAGAAGCCAATCGATTTGGGCGTCTCGGATCCGCTCGAGCGACCGGATGAACGAAGGAATATCGCTGCCATGGTGCGCATCAATGGCTCCCACTCCGCCGTCACGATAGATATTGTCGCCGCTAAAGAGCAAGCCATCCAACCGGAAGGCGAGTTGGCTATCGGCATGCCCAGGCGATGACCAAACTTCTAACTTCAAATTGCCAACCTCAATGATGCTCCCCTCGTTCACTTTGTGTTCGACCAGAACAGGCGGCATCGGCTCATGAATGCCTTGCGCATCGATCTCCGCGAAGGTTTGCAAGCGATCGCCTGACTCCAACAAATCGGCGGCTCGCGGGTGAGCGGTCACCGTCGTCTTGAGCATCTGCTTGGCCTTGGCGAACCCTTGGCTGTGGTCGACATCCGCATGCGTGGCGATCAGCGTTTTGCATTTGGACAAAGGGAAATCCAAGTCGCGTACCAGATCGATGATCTCATCGACGGTGTCCTCGTAACCGATATCGAGCAGCACCCATTCGTCGGCATCGTAAACGAGGTAGACATTGCAACCGATCAAGTGTCCGGCTTGGACATTGAGCTCGATGACGTTTGGGAAGATCGGTTTTCGGGTGATCATGTGGCAACGTGACGGAGTGGGAAAAGACTGGGAATACGATGATGAAATCGCCCCCTAGCGTAGCAGAGTTGTCCCATGCCCTCAAGGAGAAGATTAGCGCGGGCGAGGCTGAGTTCCGAATTCCATCCAAGCCGTCGAAATACTCTACGCATTCTTCGATTGCCGCACGACTTCGAACAGCAGCAGGGCACCCGTGACCGACGCGTTCAACGAATCGATTGCTCCCCGCATAGGAATGTGAATCGATACCATCTGTGTTCCTGCCCATCGCTCTTGCAACCCATGGGCTTCATTGCCGATGACGATCGCTACCTTTGGCGGGTAGGAAATGGCTGAGTAAGTTTCACCGCCATCGGCTCGGGCTGGGAAGACCGAGATGCCTTGATCGCGCAGCCATCGCTCGACATTTTGGGCGGTATCGATGGCCAGGGGCACGCGAAAGATGGTTCCCAAGCTGGAACGAATGGCGTTGGGGTTGAACACTTCGCACACGGGATCACCGACCAGCACGCCCGTGACTCCAGCCGCATCGGCGGATCGCAACATGGCACCGAGATTGCCGGGTTTTTCGATCCGGTCCAAGACCAAAAACAAAGCCTGTGCCCCAGGGTCGTTGGGCAAATGCAATGTGCTCAAATCCACGTTCGGCGCTTGGGCAATCGCGATCGCGTCCACATCGCGCTCGCCATACTGGAGCTTGGCCATGGCCGTCGCGGCGACGGAGTAGACGCGGGCCCCGGTTGCGTTGGCCAAGACCGCATCGACTTTGGCCCGAACACTCGGATCGCATCGCGCATCGTCGCGGTCCGCCGTCAGGTACGATTCTGCAACGAAGATTTCCTCGCACCGGACCCCGCCGGCTTGGGCATGAGCGATGAGTTCCACGCCGTCGATGACGATCTTGCCAGCCCGCTTACGATCTCGAGCGCTGCGCAGCGAAGCGGCGAATTTGATGCGTGGGTTGCTGGGACTGGTGATGGATACGTACGACACAAAGCACTCATTGAGACGAACGAACCCTCGCGGGTTCCGAGACAACAAGCCATCGATCGTAATCGAACCGAAAAATCATGCGAGTCACAATTGGTAATCGTTTTGTCCACCTCCAGCTCAATTAGGATTGCGTGTCTGAAAAAGATGAGCTTCTGCGACTAGTTTTCCTGAAAATATCTGCGAAAACTTCCAGGGTCGATCAAAATGGGAGCGACGGCTACTATCGAGCGTCAACGCTCAACTCTTTTCCATTGTCACACATCTTCATTGTCACACATCGAGCTAAGCCACACCAGCATGTTCAAAAAGACTCTCAAAACCCTTTCGGTCGCTTGTCTATTGGGAGGTCTATGCCCGAGTATTTCCATGGGCCAGGTCAAACCCAACGCTGGGATGATGCGGTTCCCAGATGTCAGCGCCGACAAGATCGTATTCATTTATGGCGAAGACGTTTGGGTCGCGCCGCGGACAGGCGGGATTGCAACCCCCTTAGTTTCACCAACTGGGGAGGAGTCACTGCCTCGATTCAGTCCCGACGGAAAGACCATCGCTTTTGTTGGCAATTATGATGGTAACGAAGATATCTACACGATTCCCACCGACGGAGGGATTTCGAAACGGATCACGTATCACCCGAGCGCTGAATTGCTTTGCGATTGGACCGCGGATGGCAAACTCATCTACTCATCGGACGAACGCGTGGGCCTAGGACGCCAAGCGCAGTTGTTCGTTCGCGGCCTAGAAGATCCCTTGCCAACGCAATTGCCGATTCCTTATGGAACCAATGGCGCGATCGACGGCACGGGCGCCTGGTTGGCGTACACGCCCTATAGCCATGACTATCGCACCTGGAAGCGTTACCGAGGTGGTCTTGCTTCCGATATTTGGTTGTTCAATCTCCAAACCCATGCATCGAAACAGATCACCGACTTCGAAGGTACTGATAGCCTACCCATGTGGCATGACGCTACGGTGTACTACGTCACGGACGCTGGACCAGAACACCGCCTAAACATTTGGGCGTACAACACAGCAACTGGGGAACGGTTTCAAGTAACCAAGTTTGCGGACGACGATTGCAAGTTCCCGTCCATCGGACCTGGACCCGACGGCAAGGGGGAGATCATCGTTCAGAATGGTAGCAGCCTGCACCTGATCCGATTGCCAGATGGCCAAGCCACCGAAGTGCAAATTACTGTCCCTGGTGATCGCCCAAAGATCCGCCCCCGGAATGTGGATGCTTCCGAATTCATTGCATCGATCGATGTTTCTCCGAATGCAAAGCGGGTCACCGTGGAGGCCAGGGGCGATGTATGGACGGTACCGGTCAAAAATGGGACACCTCGGAATCTGACGAGAACCAGCGGTGTTGCCGAACGAAGCCCAAGCTGGAGTCCCGATGGCCGCTGGATCGCATACTTCGCAGACACGACCGGCGAATATGAACTGTACGTGACGCAGTCCGATGGCACGGGCGAGACCAAGCAACTGACCAAGGATGGCAAAAACTTTCGATTCAATCCGAACTGGTCACCGGATTCAAAGTGGATCTACTTCACCGACAAAACCGGAGCCATGTTTCTCCATTCGATGGCGACAGATGAGACCAAGAACTTTGATCGGGACCCGACCGCGGGCCAAGTCAACGTGTCCTGGTCGCACAACAGCGAATGGGTCACGTACGCCAAGGACGAAGATCAACGCACCCCAAAAAATGCAATCTGGGTTTACAACGTACTCAATGGCACCAAGCGAAAGCTCACCAGTGGCTTTTTCAATGACAGTGCACCCGTGTTCGATCGCAAAGGTGACTTCCTATTCTTTGCAAGCGCACGAGCCTTCAATTCTCCCAAGTACGAAGATGTCGGTACGACCTTCATCTATTCTGGGACCGAAGTATTGTTAGGCTTGCCATTGCGAACCGATGTCAGGGTTCCGCTCCTGCCAAAAAGCGATGAGGAATCGTGGGCCGGCGACAAAACAGAAAAAGACACGAAGGAGGACACGCAGGACAACGACAAGACGGCCAAGGAAGCCGATTCAAAATCGGAAGGGGAACCGAAATCGGAAAAAGAAGCGGAGTCAGGTGATGACAAGAAACCTGACTTCGAAGCGATTGTGATCGACGCCGATGGAATCGAAGCTCGCTCATTCCAAATCCCGGTCAAACAAGGTTTGTTTCCTGCCCTGGCCGTGAACGACAAAGGGCAATTGCTCTACGCCAGAAGTCCAGCTCGCGGAGAAGGCGGAGACGGAGATAGCGATGCTGCATCGATCAAGCTATTCGATTTCGCTGACGACGAGCGGAAGGAAAAGGGGGTCGTAGATGGCAAAAATCAATTCGTCATCACGAGCGACGGAAAAAAGTTGCTTGTTCTCGAGAATGGAAAGAAAGCTTGGGTCGTCGATGCCGCCGCTGGGCAAAAACTTGAAGCGCCTATTCCCATAGATGGGATGTACGCAACGATCGATCCGAGATCGGAATGGAAGCAAGTCTTGCGGGACGCATGGCGGATCGAGCGCGATTTTTTCTACGACCCCAACATGCATGGAGTGGATTGGCCTGCCGTGTACGAGCACTATGCAGCCATGTTGGAAGACTGCGTATCGCGCCGC
The DNA here is from genome assembly GCA_041752005.1 of Pirellula sp. Taxonomy (GTDB): domain Bacteria; phylum Planctomycetota; class Planctomycetia; order Pirellulales; family Pirellulaceae; genus JBKCUI01. Next base: position 92,115 of record JBGSHV010000074.1, read on the forward strand.
GACGTAAGCTTCTTGATACGAGAAATGATCTCGGAACTCAACGTTGGTCATGCTTACTATCGCGAAGGTGATGTTGAAAACGCTCCGCGAGCATCGGTAGGTTTGATCGGAGCAAGATTCGAACTTCACGAAGGTGCTTATCGAATCGCAGACATCTACCAAGGCTCTGCGTGGGACTATGATGCCCGCAATTCGCTTGCCGCCAATGGGGTGAAGGTTGGCGAGTATTTATTGGCCGTCAATGAAATCCCTATGGATGCATCGATCGATCCTTATGCACAATTCCAACGCTTGGCCGGCAAAACCGTTTCCTTGACCATCAGCCCTGATCCTAAGCTCGACGGTTCGGATCGTAAGGTTGTAATCAAACTGCTCGGTAGCGATTCGGATCTCCGATTCAGGGCCTGGATCGAGGCCAAGCGCAAGTATGTAGATGAGAAGTCCGGAGGGAAGGTTGGTTACATCTATGTCGTCAATACCGGTGTACCGGGACAGAACGATTTGGTGCGTCAATTCTTTGGGCAGATCAACAAGGAAGCGTTGATCATTGATGATCGCTGGAATGGTGGCGGCCAGATCCCAACCCGATTCATCGAGTTACTCAATCGACCGGCAACCAATTTCTGGGCGCTTCGCGACGCACGCGACTGGACTTGGTCTCCCGATTCCCATCAAGGACCCAAATGCATGTTGATCAATGGTCCGGCTGGTTCCGGTGGGGATATGTTCCCGGCTCTGTTTCGACAGAGCAAGCTAGGAAAGCTGATTGGAACGCGCACTTGGGGTGGGCTGATTGGTATCTCGGGTTATCCAGGATTGATCGATGGTTCGTCCGTTACGGCTCCCTCGTTTGCGTATTACGATTTGGATGGGACCTGGGGCATCGAAGGCCACGGTGTTGATCCCGATATCAAGGTTGTGGACGATCCCTCGTTGATGGTGGACGGTGGCGATCCGCAATTGGACGAAGCGATCAAGCAGATGCAGGAAGAGATCAAAACCAACGGATTCAAGCAACCGACCAGACCCGCCTACCCCGACCGCAAAGGCTTCGGCATCAAGAACGAAGACAAATAATCATCGAAGGAGTCAACCGTTGCCCATCGTTTAACGACAAGCCGCCAGGCGTCGGCGGCAGTCGTCGGCGGCAGTCGTCGGCGGCAGTCCACCATTCCAACGCGAGCGCGCATTTCTAATATGAGCGCGCATTTCCAAAGTGAGTGCAAGGTTCCTATCGAGCTCCCTCTTCATCCCGACCTCCCCCAAAGCCGCCTGCCATCCGATAGTCTTTCATCCGGGTGGCACGTCCCTGAGTCTTCGAAGGGCGTGGTATCTCATGCCCCCTGTGACCTAGATTGCCTTGCTCCGCTGACACCACTCCGATCCGAGGCGGGATAGGAAAGGTTTCCATCGACCTGTCAGTGGCAACCGATAAATGCCGTTGCGATCCCTTTGGCGTCTGAGTTTCGAATCCCACTGCTTTTGATTCGTTTAGCGACGAGCCGCTAGGCGTCAGCGGGAGAAACAGTTACGCAATGAGTCTCGCCCACTCCGGCACTCCTGCCTCCAATGTGATCACTCGTGAACCATTATCGAAATCGAGTCTCTGTTTCTGCCTCCACTCTACCTTCCACTTTCTGAACTCCACTCTCTAGCCGCACAGCGGCTCGCCGAGTTCTCGTGCGCAAAAATGCACAATGTTGTGACGCGGAGCACGATTGTTCACTCCCCTGCAAACATTATTCCAATGGAACTGGAGCATCTCAAATCGACCGAGATCGCTCGATTCGTGTGCCCAAGCCGAACCCTCCGATCGCCGGGATATCCACAGCGAAACCGATCTTGTTCGTTAAATATCAGCCCTTTCGACTTGTGTCGATTGTGGCGAGTTCTTTGAAGAATTCGTCCAAGCTGACCAGGTCGTGATCCTTGGCCCAGACCTCATCGTAGGACACATCTCCTCCTGCAATCACTCCCTCGCCCTCTTTGGAAATGGCTTGAAGCATGCTCGTGGGCAACGGTACGTCAAAGCTCTCGTAACTCTCGCGAGGTTGGATCGAGCCCGGACGAACCGAGGCACTGACTGACTTTGGCAAGTCGACTCCTAAACCCAGAACCGGACTCATGCCCAGTGGGCCTTCTCCTTCCTCACTCGATCCCGAAGCTGGAATCGTGATCTGCCGCAGCAACACGGTATTCGCAACGCGTGCTCGCAGATAGGACACGTCGTTGGTTGTTACCCGCCTGTCTTTATCCACGTCCCTCGGGTCGTTGACGCTGACAACCGTGTTGCCGACACCGGCTCGGACCAAGGCCACGTCGTTGGTCGCCACTCGGAAAGTTGGCCCGACGTAGTCCACATCCCCGAGCGCATGCCCAAGGTAGTAAACTTCTCGGTTCACCAGGCCAGTGTTCGCATTGGCCAGGACAATGATCTGCAACCATGTATTCTTGATTGCGTTATCCGCCCATTCCAGTCGAATGCGCGCGGCGGTCGTGCTGGTACCCGCGGAAACCGCGATGGCCGTCGGCGCTGGAGCAAAGCCCCATGTACTGGGATTCACCACGCCACTGGCACCCGAAGGTGCAATGCGGAACAGGAAGTCCGAAGCGCTCAGATTCGTTCCTACCAAACCCGCGACATCCAAAACCACTCCGTTGATGCCACGCGTGTAGTTGATGACGTTGCTGGCGGTTGTCGTTCGACTGGTGTTGCTGGCATGGAGCAAGGCTTTCGCCGAATCAAGCGCCGCGGAAACGCCACCTTGCGTTTCGTAGCCAGAATTGTTGTAGAACACCTTCTGGTTCACGATCGCCACCAATGCCGTCAGCGTGAAGGTCGTGTTCGACACTCCATTGTTATCGGTCGCCGTGATCGTTACGACCTGATTCGTCAGTTTCGCAGGCGGTACATAAGACCAATACCAGGTCCCATCGGCATTCTTGACGGTCGTTCCCAACGATGCCGTCATCACCAGCGATGCCGGATCTGCACTCGTCCAAAGACCGGTGTTGACCAAAGTCGACAGGACATTGCCTGAAACCGATGCGTTGGTGGCAGTGACCGTTGGAAGATTCTCTCCGACAGCCACCGAACCATTCAAGAATGTGAACGAGAAAGGTGGTACGTTTTGGTATCCACTGACATTCAGAGGGTAAAGTCCTGCCGGAGTTAGAGGCTTTATAGCCAATTCTAAATTCGCAATTTGGCCGGACGATGACGTCGATGGAGTCGCCCGATAGAGCGAGAGTTTGATCCGGCCTGCGGATTCTTCGACCAACGTGTCCATGGCCCATCCCCCTTCGCTGGCAAACATCCCCGCGAGGGAGATGCCGCCGGCATTGAGACCATTGGGCAGGTCGAACTTGGTCGTATCGTAGTCCACGTACACGTCAACGCCCCAGAGTCCGGCGGCATTGTCGGTGATGTTGATGGGAACATTGACCGTAGTTCCGGATTGTCCCGTGACGTCCCCAGCAGCGATCGTCGGGTCAATGCCAACCTGGATGGCAATGTTACCGGCTGGCAAATTGGGAATCTCTGGCTGCAAGGCGTTGGAGAGACTCTTGCGTGAGAGCCAGGAGGAGTCGAGTCCATCGAGTCCCCTGTTTTGGTTGACATCTGCGATGATGGCAGGGTCCGTCCAACTGTAGGCATCGAAACCTGTGTAGATACCCACCCGAACTCCGGCGGTCCAACCGGCGTCTTGCGCGGTGTATTGTCCATCGGCATTGTTGTCGCCGACAAAGACCGCTTTGTGCAGTCCAGCGTCGCCGATCGAAGGCACGGCAATATTACCGCCTCCTTGCGTGAAGACCGACAGGTTTTCAATCTTGATCAATTCCGATGCTCCATACGGAACGTTGGCGGGTATCGTCGCAATCAGCCGGGTAATGGTCTGAGAGCCGGAATTGAGGGGCGTCGAACCGGACAGCGTCAGTCGCATGCGTCCCGACGAGACGAGATTCACGCTCGTCGTCCAGCCCGCTGGCAGAACGTCGTAGAACGTGCTCAGAAAGTTAATCATCGTCGGGTCGTAAACGACATCGAAATCGATCGCCAGAACACCGGTTCCATCGCTGAGGGTGACAGGAATACCAGGGTTCCCGTTATCGAACGACAGGTTCACGTTTTGGCCGGCCGTGATGGTGGATCCCCGTGCAAAGTCCGGGATCGATACAACGCGTGCAGTCGATGACGCAATCGTGAACGATCGCACGTAGTCTTCGCCAGCGATTCCATTGCCATCACCATCCAGAAGTTCGCCTGACTCCAGTTTTACTCCGTCGATGCGACTCGAGAGAGTCAACGTGTAGGTATCTGGGGCAAGCGGAGAACCGGTTTTGATAAAGGTCAACTGGTTGGATGCCGCATCCCAAACCAAGGATCCATGCACGGCGCCGACTGCGTTGCCGACCAACGTAATGTCCGCCGGATCCACGGGTGCATCGACCCCATCGTAGAGATTGAGCACGCTGGTATCGAGGGGCTGATTGAGGAGCACACGGACGCCATAGGGCGAAACAGTGTAGTTGCTGACTCGGAAGGTGAGTGCTTCCTCGACTACGGTCAATGCATTGCTTATCGTGACCGTCGTGGAATTGCCAAGATTATCCGTTGCTGTCACTTCGACGTCATAACTCCCTACGGCCAATGCAGCGATCTGTCCTGAGAGCAACCGCCAGGTTCCATCGAGCATGTTTTCGGCGGAGTACGTGTTACCATCGACTTTCACCGATACTTGAGCCGAACGATCGTTGACCATTCCCGTCAGTCGCGGGCTGTTGACGATCGTGATCAAGCTATTGATGGTTACTACCGGTGCCGTAATGTCCAAGGACCAGGAGACGGATAGATTGTTGGCCAGTGCGTTGCCTGTGGCGTCCGTAATTCCAGAGCCTGTGCGATTGAGTACCAATTGGTAATCTCCGTCGACACCGGTCAGCGACGTGAGATTGCCGAGCGTCCAAGTTCCATTGCCATTGTCGGCAAGGGTGGCACCGCTCGCAGCAAGCAGGTTGGAGCCACCATCGCGAGACAATACCAGATCGTTGAATCCAAAGTTCATCACGGGTTCGCTGAACTTGATGACTAGCGAGTCCACGGCTGTGTTGCGAGGATTTGGAGAGACCGGCACTGCGGATGCCGATGGCGGCGTCGTATCGGCTATGGTGACGGTCCGCAGGTAAGAGGTTGTACTGCCACCGTCGTCGTCTTGAACAGTCACCGTAACGTTGTAAGTGCCCGGATTGGCATAGATGTGCCGCGATGAGAACTGATAGTCGATTACTGGCGAGAGCGGATGATTTTCAACTGAAAAATTCAGTGTGTAAACGTCGTTGACCGCAGGAGCATTGCCGGTTATTTCACCACCCGATGCGCTAGAGTTATATTTACCAACACCGATGAAGAAGGTGCCCGAAGTAATAAATGTGTAATCAATGTATGACGCGACCACGAAGTTTTCTCCAGGTCCCGCTCCATCATCGTTTTGGGTGAGAAGTACTCCGTTGGAATCAAACAAAAAGAGTTCGGTATCAAAGTTATTATTATCGATATCGAAGATCGCTCGACTACCGGCTATCGCCGTGAACTTGTAGTAGTCGTACGTTCCATCACCCGCGCCGAGAATGCTCACATGCGGGATGATCGCTGACTGTTCGATCGTGCCACTCGAAATTTTGGTCCATGGTAGACCATCAAGATTCTGTGCGTTGTTTCTAGGATTGTTCGATTCCACTTCGGAATAAATCATATTGCCTAATTGAATCGGTAAACTTGTTCCATCGCCAAAATCTATTTTGCCTCGCAGTGGCTCACGATCGGTGGGACCAATGAGCAATCCATTAAAATCGGAGGCGGTGCCAGTAAAGGTGACGGTAGTACCTTCGTCAGCGGATGCTGGGCCATTGATTTGCAAATTTTGTGGTGCGCGATTCAGAATATTTACCTGAAGCGAGTCGGTACCCATACCGCCATTTTTGTCGGATACGGAGATTGTAACATGGTAAACACCGCTGTCGGCATAGTCATGCGTGATGTTGGGCAAGGCACCGGCAGTGGAACTGCTTCCTGTAGCTGTCGCTCCGTCACCGAAATCCCACACATACTGGAACGTTTGAAAAAAGATCCGGCTAGCATCGGAAAAACCACCACTGAATGAAACTCGATTACTGTTGAAGCCTTCGTCAAACGCTTGATCTGGTCCGGCGTTAACAACCGGTGCGACGTTGGAAACCTCGACGGTGGTATTGGATGTCGTCACGCCGCCATCGTCGTCAGTAACGGTCAGCACGGCCGTATAGGTCCCTTGGTCAGCAGGAATGAATCTGACTGTCGCCAGATTGTTGGCTGAATCTAGTGGCACCGACAGAGTGTTTCCGTTGATTATGGTCGTTATCGCCCACAGATACGTCAGTGTATCGGCACTGCCGGGATCGCGAATTATCGGAGCAAGCGTGATTGGCGAACCCTCGACGCCAAATGTGGTCGCCCCGAAAACGATTGTTGGTGGGAGATTCGACGTGGTCACTGTCGCAATGACACTTGTGGAACTCAAGGGCACGGTAGCAATCGTGTCGGTGATCGTAAGCTCTACGGAGTAGACACCGTTGTCAGAGGCAGTGAATGCAAACGTCGATTGCGTGCCAATGATTTCTTGCTGTCCAGCTGCGAAAGCTCGCCATGCATAGCTGCGCGACGCACCGGTTGCCAAAGGCGAAACACCCGTCGCATCAAAGACAAATGTGTCGCCTTCGAAGCCAGAATGACTGGTCACAACCACGATCGATGGATTGACAACGATGTTCGTCGATGTTGTGGTGCTTGCGGCAGCCGAATCGGTGACTGTCAGGCTGACGGTGTAGGTTCCCGCGGTCCCTGGGGTAAATTCAAAGGTCGGATCCGAGGATACGAAGCCTGCTGCATCGCCACCGAGCTTGACATCCCACAAGTAGGTCAGTTTGTCGTTCACCCCTGGATCGGTCGATTGCAGACCCCTGAACGTATTCAACTGGCCCGCGACAATCGTACCTGTCGTTAGCCGAGTGATAACCGCCGTCGGTGCCACATTGGAAACATGAATATTCACTTCCGCGCGATCCGATGCAGCGTGGGCATCGTGAGCGAAAATCGTTAACAAATAGTCACCTTCGTTGATTGCATTGAAACTCTTCGCAGCAATCGCACTGTCGGTAGACCAAGTGACCGAAGTCGCGGTGTCTACTGCTTTAATCACACCATTGCGACCGTTGGCGCTACGATCAACGGCGATGTCGCCACCCATTTCGTTGAATGGATAGTAAGCGGCTAAGTCAGCTTCGTTACCAATGATGCCAGCGGCGTAGATCTTTGCTATTTGATCGGCCGTTAGTACTCGACGCCAGATCGCGAGCTCATCAAGATTGCCGTATAGTGCCTGGGAAGTATTGAAGTCTCCGCCGACACTATCTTGGTCTTGTCCGATGACTAAACCATTCGGATTTACGCGAATCGGACTTAGTGCCCCAGCGACAGGCTCGCCTACAACCTGGCCATCCAGATACAGTGACATTGTATCGTGCGTATCATCGCGGACCAAAACGAGATGGTGCCAAACGTCATTGTTGATCGGATTGGGGAGCGTAAAGCTCGCCTGAATCGTACTTGACAAAACCGTAATCGTGGAATTGGCAACGGCAATTAAAAGGTCATTGGCGTCGCTGGAGTTTGCAGCGCTCAGTACGGACTGGAATCCGCTAGAGGTCGTTCGTAGCCAGAATGCAACCGACACATCGGTCGCGCTATCCAAAATTGCTGGATTTAATTTCACGACATCATTCGACATAACCAGCGAACCCGTCGTTAGGTCTGTCACAACGCCTGTATTGTCCGTTACGAAGACTTGCTTGGTCGGTGTTGAACTCGCATCGGTAATCGTCAATCCCGCCGCTGTTAGCAACTGGTCTGCGGTCTGGCTGTCACCTTCATTCAGATTCACTGTCTCTGGAGTACCAGAGATTAAAGGTGCAACGTTTTTTGAGAAGAATGGAAACGCACCTGTGGACTGGTGAATCACCGCGAATTTGCCGGATCCTATGGGCGTGAAAGTGATCGCTGTTCCAGTTCCGTTGGCAACGGAAACTCCAGCCGGATTAAACACTTTCCATGCGCCTGAAGTGGCAGTCGTAATCGTTACCGGCTGCCCTTCTTGCGATGTCAGATTCTGATCGGATGGTAAGATACCGGGAATCGGCAAAGTCAACGTGCGCAGATTCTTCAGCTTGCTGATCGCATCGGATGGAGCGAACAGAATGTAGTTGTGATTCTCTACGGACACATCCAGCGTGTAGGCTGCCGGTTGGTTATAGTTATACAGCAGCACCGTAAATGCCCCTGTCGATGGCAGTGTTACATCGACAACGCCATCGTTCCTAAACTCAACGGATCCGACGCTTGCGCCCGTGGAGGTTTGCAGTGCAAGGGTCCCAAAGAACGATGGCGATTGCATTCGCAAGATAACACGCGAGCCAGCGAATCCGGTAAAGGTGTAGCGATCACCCCCTTGCGACTCATCCGTCGTTCCGGTGATCGTAATGTGCGGAATGGTCGTCGCTGTTGGAATGGCAGCGTTAGCTTGCAGGCTCCACGGTGCAATGTCGATTGGCTGTGCTGGCCCCTCTATCTCGTTAACTATTTGATTCGGACTCGGATCCCCGATCCCCGTACCGTGCAAATACAGATCCTGCAGACCGGTCAGAGAAGTCAGCAACTGGATGTCCGTAATCTTCGGATTGCTACTTAAGTCCAGCGATTGCAAGTGCGTCAGCACCGTAAGCTTGTCGAAACCGGATTTTGTGATGTCGCCATTATTCAACTTGGTTCCGTCATACCCGTCCAATGGAAACGTCCCAATGACGGTATAGGGGACGAGAATGCCCCCGAGCCCGCTGGTAACATCCGAAGTCGGCGAATCACTTGCCCCGAACTCCGTTTGGTGAGCGCCCAAATAGGCAAAGGTTGTGGTGAGTGATAAGTGGCCAACCGTCGGGTTGATATGCGGACCACTAGAGCCATTTTGAAAGACTTCGATCTCGCGGAAGCTGAATGTACCCTGTTCGCCAGACGGTGTTGTAATCGTCAAAGCGCTTGTTGTAACCGGGCTATTAAAAACGAGCCAAAACGAGTCGACTGGCTCGTTACTAGGACTATTGATAGTCCAGGATCCGAGTACATTTCCTCCGCCATCTTTCAGCGTGTAATTGCCATCATCACGGTTCGCATAGCCGTTATAGATCGCGATGCCAGTGATCGTTTTGTTTGAACCCAAGTCGAGCGTCAGATTCGTACCGCTCGACACGATGGTGTAGATCCCATCAAAAACAGCAGGATCTTGCGTCGACACATTGCCATTCGACAAGTCAAGCGACTGCAGATTGCTTAGGTTCTCAATCCCTTCCAGCGACCGAACGTTGAAAGTGTCCAGCGTTGCGATCGACGCGAGTTCACTTGCCCGCATGGGACCAAATAGCCGAGGAACAAACTTCAAGTCGTTTGTAATAGGTTTGCCAAGTGCGGAAGCGATCGCACGTTCAAGAGGAGGGCTTTCTATCTTCGTGATTGGATCGACAATGTTGGCTTGGTCGGCCGACATAAGTTCTAAAGCGATCGCATCCAATCGTACATCGTCTGTACTCGCGTCACGTTGTTCGATCAACTCACCGTAAATAGTGTCTGCACCACTTCCACCGATCAGGCGATCGCTATCGTTATTGCCAACCAGTAAGTCATCGCCGTCACCGCCATCGATGAGATCTCGATCTGGCAATGTTGTTGAACCGGCGTATTGTCCCCGCATTGGCGCGTTAAACTCAATAGTGAAAGTTGATGCCGTATGTACTCTCAGATAGTAGGTGCCGGCCGAAGTTTTCCGAAGATCGAACACCGACTGGTTCGCTGCGATCACCCCACCCTTTGAGTCGATCAAGTCTGAAGTTGGCACCACAGGCGTACGATGGTTCGAGACCGAGACGTTGAGTATGTATCCATCGCCATTAGCAGGCGGGGTGCCTGTTATCTCACCATTCGAGGTACTAGAATTGAATCTGCCAACGCCGATGTAGAACGTGCCACCGACAACCAACGTGTAGTCAATGTAGGACGCGGAGCCATCAGGATTTTCGCCAGGTCCCCCTCCATCATCATTTCCGGTGAGGAGTGCTCCGTTGGAATCAAACAAGAAGAGTTCGGTATCAAAGTTGTTATTATCGATATCGAGGATCGCTCGACTACCAGCTATCGCCGTGAACTTGTAGTAGTCGTAGGTACCATCACCCGTGCCTTGAATGCTCACATGTGGGATACTGGTCGAATGCTCGATTTCGCCGTTGAACGAATAAGACCAGTTGGAAGAACTATCAAGATTCTGTGCGGCAGCACGAGGACTATTGACCGCTTGTTCGTTGATAAATTGCTCGGTGTAGAAAGGCGACCCCGCCTTTCCGTCGATGAGCCGAATAGAATCACCGGCTTTTCCATCACCGAGCGTCGTGAATCGAAACCACTTCTCGTCGTTGACATTAATGAGTTCAAAAGACTCGCCTGCATTCGTGAAGACTTCAGTTCTTCCAGTTTCAGGATTGACTACAAAAGAGCCACTTCCTGAAACAGAGAAGTTTTCCAGATCGATAATGCCTGTCTTGGCAAGCTCCGTCAGTCGATACGCCCCATAGATCACATACAATCTTCCCGCTTCCGGTTGACCGATAGTACTGCTAGCATGCTGAGATTGAATGACGAGATCATCAAGTTGATCGCCATCCAAATCAAATGCACTCAAAGTGTACTCATCCGAAACAGAATTCGCGTCGATCTCTTCGATGAATGGCAAACGTACTTCTGTTTGTCGCTTTAAGAACGAGCCGCCGTCCGCTGCAACCTTCTTGGCAACCGAGTAGTTGATGAACAAAGTCGGAGATGAAGCCGTTTCCATGTACGCCAAGTCAATCTCACCGTCATGATCAAAGTCGCCAGTTGCGATAGCCGTTCCAGGCACAGTAAAAGCGACTGCAGGAAAGACGTCCGATGGCGAACCATAGTAGATGTCAATTTGAGTGCCGCTAGAGAAGCCGAAATCGGCATAACCATCGTGGTTCAAATCGCCAAGCCCAATCGGTGTTAAGACTTGACCATTGGAAATACCACCTTCGATCTCAAGTGTTGCCTTGTACTTGCCGAATAACAGTTGAATATCCGGAAGAGTTGGAGTGTTTGAAGTGTTATCCAGGCTCAAGCTCCCCGATCCCAACCCCGATCCGATTGGTCTTTTGAACGTATCCAGTTTCAATGACCAGTTAACTAACACTCCAGCATCGCCTCCTGCGCTATCCGTAACTTCAAGCGTCCATTTTCCGTAAGTGGACTTACCAACGAATGCTGCCAGCGGTTCGATCGGCCTATACAACTGGTTCGTAAGTGCCGAATTGAACGGCGCAGCTCCTTCGTTGATCGATTTTGTCGCGCCGTCAAAAAACTCAGTATTAGTGAAATTGTCTCCGCTGCCGCCAACCCTTGAAAAAAGCTTTACGCGTGTACCGTCGGGCGCGATAATGGTGGCCGTTAAATCGCTATCATACGTGTGAGTAATATTCAAAATCACCCGGAAGCGATTAATCAGCGCTGGTTCATCATAAATATCCCTGCTATCCGAAACTGTCGACAGATCGGGAATAACTAGGTTTGGAGACCGTGAATAAGTAAGTGCAGTACTTACTTTTTCAAATCCAAGTGGACCTCCGTCGCCGATGACCACTAACCTTTGATTGCCACCCTGGGCAATACCGAAACGGATTTGTGTGGGACTGCCGCCGTCCGCATAAACGAGACCTGATAGTGGAGTAGCCAAGAGCTTCTGATTGATTTGCGTTACGATTTTAGCGAGACTATTGTTGGAGGGGTTCTTGCCATCAATATCAACTGATATAGTTGCATTCACTCCGTTCAGAAGTAGTTTAAGTGGATATGAGCCACCAGCGGCAGTATTCAGGGAATGAGTCGCACTCGCAAAGGAATTGCTAAAACTGAATTTTTCGACCTTTAAAGATGGGTTGCCAAACAGCAGATCCTCGATACCAGCACCGCTGATGTCTCCTGAGGCTGTTGAGTAGTATGTTCCCGGAGTACCTGTTCGAATATTCGCAAATTGATCCACTAGAAGTAATGAAGGCTTGCTTGCACTCGGGTGATTCACCTCTACGTCGGCGCCGGAGAAGATAAGCCCAAGTTCGTAGAATCCTACCTCGATCGAACTTGCACCTGTTGTCGTAGGTGCTATTATCACGACATCGGAGAATAGATCGCCATTGACCTCGAGCAAAAATACGCCCACTTGATTATTTGTTAGACTTCCTGATAGGTCGATGGTCCGGAAACTACCTGGACCGTTCGCGGTGACATACTGACCTACAAACGTGGAATCCCACTGGCGCGGCCATGTTTGAGCCACACTGTTGACGATCATGGACTTTCCGCCCATGATTACCGTAACGTAGTTCACGCCGCTAGCGTTTCGAATAAACGCGAGGTCATTGACGCCATCGTTGTTCACATCGCCATAACTACCGGCCGGGGATCCGAGCGCAGATGAATTGACAACGATATCTGCATAGAGATCAATTCTTTCGGTAGCGCTGAGCGTAACGGGTCCAAAAAGAATGTAGCTTGTCCCATCTCCAGAGGTCGAAGCGATGAAATCATCTATTCCATCGCCATTGAAATCTCCGATCTTTGTGAGTCTGGCGAGTTGCGATCCTGTGCTTGCACCTTCGAGGAAATTCGCGCGTGTATTGATAGTTGGAGTAGCTAATTGCGATGATACATAGAGCGCAGTAACTTCTTCGACTGTTAAGGCGCGAGAGTAGACGTAGACTTCATCGATCGAAGTCGAGAAGCTCTGATTGATGCGCAGACCCACGTTCAAAGTCTCAGCTACCGTTGCAACATGTCCAACGACTTGGCCATCGAAGTAAAAATCAGTACCGAAAATAGAACTTGTGACAGTGAGCTGATGCCATTGTCCAGCGAGTACAGCTGGCGTTATGTCGAATCCGCTGTAAGCGAACGTGCTCGTCGCTCCGTCCATCACTCGAATGCCTAGACGCGTCGTGTTCGGCTCAATTTCAACAAATATCGTTTGGTTCGCGATGCTTGTTCCGACTTCGAACAGTCGATTGGAAGCGTCTGTATTTAGCACATCCTTGAACCAAGTGGAGAATGTCCACGCGTTCAACATGGTGATATTGGGGTTCAGGCTGGATGTCGGCAAGACGAATGATGCGGCACCAGCGTAAAGTCCATCCGATTGGTAACTGACATCAACGATCGTTGGCGTTATTGCATTGCCTGAGTCGTCGCGACCGAGATTGGACGCTGAATCGAAAGAGAAATGCACGAGCGGAAGTACCGTTGATTCAATCTGACTGTCCGCGGGATGGAATTCGTTAGCCAGAGTCATTCCGGGATGTGCTGCGGCGGTTGATGCAAAATTCGGCGTTACCAATTCATATTTGTATGCTTCGGTAAAGCCAAACGAAGTCCTTGCAATCACTTGATTTGGCAAGCGAGGTGTTACGGGACTCGTCGACGTGTCCTTCAAACCGAATATCTTGTCGTTGCCACTACCGCCGAGTAGTTCGTCATTGCCCTGTGAACCAAAGATCAAGTCGTGGCCAGAACCGCCATTGATCTTGTCATTGATCGCACCGCCGAACAGTTCGTCTAAACCGTCCCCACCGGAAATGATCAATCCAGCTTCGGTTGCACCCTGTTGGTAATTCCCAAGCTTGATACCCCATTCTTCGGTTGTACCTGGGAAGACATAGCTTGGATCGGCATGGAACGTATCGTCGCCAGCTTGCAGTTCGATTTGCGTGCTTTCGACATTGTTCGTTTGATAGAATAAATAGTCGCGCTGATAGGTTGCCAAGTCCGGCTCGTTCGCATCTTGTCGACCATTGTTATTGGTATCGACATAGTTTCGTAGGAACTTCTGCTGGCCAATATCCCAGACGAGACTCGTGAATTCATAACGATGGAAGCCGGTGTTGTAGCGCAGGGCTGCAAAGTCGGGCACTTCGAAGCCGCGACGATCGAGATTACCGCCGACGTACAGCATGCGATCGGTACCGCTGCCGCCATCGATCTCGTCATTCATTGTTGGAAGGTAGGTCTGCAATGCCGGATCGAACACCGTGTTCGGCTGATTGCCGAGCAGCGGCAAATCATCCGGAATGATTTGGAACGTATCATCACCTGCTCCACCGAGCAATAGATCACCCGCACCACGATCTAGTCCACCGCTGATGACGTCATTGCCGTCGCCACCAAGGATCCAGTCTTCGCCGGGACCACCCATCAGAATGTCGTCGCCACGACCACCCAGGATAATGTCATGACGAACTGCATTTCTGCGTGTCGCGAGATCGACCAATGGCAGCGGCGTTCCACCCAAATTGAATTCGACACCGTAGATCGTCGGCGTCTTGTTGGTTTGGACACGCAGCAAGTATTGCGTACCGACCGTTAGTCCAGCTGGCAAGTTGATTGTGGCGGTTTGCAAACCAGTGGCACTGGCCAACTCGGTCACTCCATCCGCTGCGAAAACTTGAACCTTGAGATCATCGATTGGCGAAGCCGATTTAACTCTTACCATGCCCGTCAGCGCAGGGACAGAGAACTTGAACCAATCGACATCGCTGGCGTTATCGATCGTTAGACCATCGAACTGCACTCCGCCAGCAGGAACGGTGAGCGGATACGCCAGCGGTGCAGTATCGTTGCGGCCAACGAGCCCATTTGTCTTGCTTGATTCGGTTTTGTCGGCCAGGATCGCATTGCCACCGCGAATCGTGACTCGGTCGTCGCCATCCCCTGCATCGATCCATATGGATTTCTGAACGGTTGGACCGACGATTATCGTATCATTACCTGCCAAAGCATCGATGATGATCGCTTGGAAGTCCCCTTCAGGTGGCAACAGCTTGTTCACCAAATTGGTTTCGAGCCGCTTCACTTCGAGCTTTTCCAAGTCGGTCAATGTTTCGTTGCCGGTCAGCGAACGCAGCGCAGCGTAGTCTGCCAGCAAATCGTCAGGCGTCCAAGCCGGATTGCCATCGCTATCGGTGGCTGCAAAGTCCAATCGCACTTGCGCGTCGAAGGTGACGTTGCCATTGTTGTCGGTAAGCCGTGTGATCAAGTGGTGATCGGAGAGCAGTCCTGGTTCCGTCACAAAATTGACACTGATTTCATCATTGGCGTTGGTGCCGCCGACGTACCAGACTTGATCCGTATCCTTAGCGTATTCTTTCCATTCATCACCTGGAACGGAGTCGCCCAAGGATTCAAAAGTGATTCCGTTCGATCGGTAGAGTGTGTTTGTACCTCCACGACCGTACATGAAATCCAAGATGGTACCGCCGTATAAGTAATCGGTCCCTTCGTTACCTAACATGCGGTTCAGGCCCGTGCTCTCCTGCAGGAGCGTTCCACCAACCGAATTGTTCACCAAGCTTCCGTCAGCAGCCACGAACACACCGAACTCACCACCTTGGTCAGGATCCAACGACCAAGCGTACAAGTAGTTGGTGCCTTGGCCGCCTGTCAGGTCGTCGTTGCCTTGTCCAGCGAATAGATTGTCGGTATCCGTCGTGAAGCCGTCGCCATTGTCACCCAATAGCCGGTCATCGCCAGCCAAACCGTAGATTTTATCACTGCCTGGGCCACCCGAAGCGCGATCGCGGCCTTTAGAACCTACGATCGTGTCGTTGCCACTATTGCCTTCGATGGTCGACGTCCAATCGCCCCGAGCCGCGATTTGTGTTACGTCAATCGCTTTTGAAATACTCGGTGCCAGGAGTGGCAAAAGCGTTGGATGCACGCCGGCAAAACCGATGGTATCATTTCCCGCAAGGCCAGCAATTTGGAACTGTTCGACGAGCAGATTGCCGAAATTGTCGAGGATCGTTACGAAGATTGGTCGGCTAGCAGCGACGCCAGTCTTGTAATCGATCCGCAGTTGCGGTTGAAGGCCAGCGGCCACGATGGTCTGGCTCAGTCCAATGATGTCGTCGTTCTGCGAGCCATTGATAATCAGCACGTCCGTCGCGTTGTCGTCTGCCGCAGTATCGCCAGGGAAATTGCCGTGGTGACCTTCAATGGTATCGGTACCAAGTTGATTGCTTTGCATCGCAGATACGACAAACAAGTCGTTACCACTACCGCCATACTCGATATCGTTGCCTCTTTGTCCGTCGAGATAGTCGGTGTCCGAACCGCCCCACATTTCGTCGTTGCCGCCACCGCCGAAGAGTTTATCTTCACCTCCGTCACCAAATATTCTGTCGTCGCCGCCCGTGGTATCCGCGTTTGAGTTCCGGGCGTAAGTAGCGCCAAACAGATAGTCGCCGCGCAACAAGTCATCACCTGCGCCGCCAACTAGAATCTCTTTGCGCAAGTTGCCGTTGAGCGTATCACCGTCGGCATCGCCAAACAGTTGATCGCCGACAATTGTGTATTCGCTTGCATTGGTCGATGGAGCATAGGCGAATAACGTATCACCACCGTCGCCACCAAACAGGCGCTGTCCAGCTTGTGAGGCTCCGTTTCCTGCATCGCCGAAGAGTTGATCGTCGCCGCCGTCACCCAGAATATGATCGATACCGGTACCACCGCGCAATACGTCATTATTGCCACCACCGCGGATCACATCGTCTCCACCGCCACCGTCGACGTTGATATCGTTGCCCGCTCCGGCGTCGATATAGTCCGCGCCCGCACCGCCCAGGATGACATCCGCGTCCGCTCCACCGAACAGCAAATCTCGATCATCGCCGCCGTCGAGCGTATCGCGTCCGTCCCCTTCAACACCAGGAATCGATAGTCCAGCTGCGAATTTTGGCGTGATCAAGGCCGGTACGAAACCTGTTGGGAACGCCGCTTCGGCCTCTTGATATCGTGGAGGCAATTCAAAGTTCGCTGTGATACTCAAATCGAACTTCGTTCGATCTGTCAGCGTTGCAAATCCGCCCCACAGCACGTCTTCGCCTGCTTCACCAAACAACTGGTCGTCACCGAACCCGCCAATCACAAAGTCGTTACCCGCACCTGCATAGACTTTATCATCGCCTGAACCCGCGTCGATGAAGTCGTCACCGGCATAGCTGGTGATGACGTCATTGCCACCGCCGCCGTAGATGGTGTTCCTACCGCTCGCACCACCGTAGATCGTGTCGTTGCCGTCGGCTGTATTGTCGATCACCCCTGTCTCATCGTTGATGCCGTCGCCAAAGATTGTATTGTCGAATGCACCGAGGGAAGTAGTGGCATAGATCAAATCGTCGCCACTACCGCCGACCAGCAAATGCGCGGCTTCATCGCCTTGCGTCAAATCACTGACGTTGAAGTACAGTTTGTCTTTACCTACTCCACCGTACAAATCATCGGCCCCGAGTCCACCTTCGAGCAAATCATTGCCCGCGCCACCATAGATGATATCGCGGCTGTTCTCACCGAAGAGTTGATCGTCGTCGTCGTCTCCATAGATCGTGTCGTTACCAACCCCACCACGGATTACATCTTTGCCGATGCTACCTCGGATAATATCGTTGCCATCATTACCGAAGATGCGGTCATCGCCTTCGTCACCATAGATCGTATCGCCTCCGTCGCCACCTTCGATCAAGTCGCCATCGGCACCGCCGTAAATCGTGTCGTCACCGCCTTCGCCATAAACCGTATCAAAGCCGATTCCGGCATAAACAACGTCGTCACCGCTGCCCGCGTGGATCGTGTCGTTCCCAGCATCGCCGTATACGAAGTCATCGCCATCGCCGGCAAACAGCGAGTCATCTTCGCTGCCACCCCTTAGCGTGTCATTGCCGGCTTCACCCATCAATGAATCGCGACCGGGGCCACCTTCGAGCGTATCGTTGCCGAGTCCGCCGCGGATATCGTCATCGTCTTCATCGCCCTTCAAAATATCGTTACCCGAGCCGCCATAAATCGTATCGTTACCGGCACCGCCGGAGATTTCGACAGGGATCATTATGTCTTTGCTGACGATAATCTTGTCGTCGCCCAAGCCTGCATTGCCGGTGATCCGTGTCACTCCGGTGTAAAGCTGGGATCTCCCAAACGCTTCGACAATCACACTGTTGGGTTGGGGACCTGCGTATAACTTGTAGTCTTCCGCAATGTCGTCGGTGAAGAAGAACAAACGACGATTTGCGTTCGCACCGATATTCAGCTCGAGTGTCGAGCCATTCATTTGAGCAAGAGCAACTCCTTCGCCAGCTGGACGCGGGAAGCTAAATTCGAACAGAGTGACGCGAGCAAGATCGTAGTTTTCGTCGAAAGATAACGGACCAACGCCCACGGTGATTGTCGCGAATAGTCCAGCGTCCAACTTGCCATCGACATCGAAGATATGAATCGGGCCGAAACCGTCTTGTGCACCTAACAAGGTGTTATCTAGCAGTTCGACCAACCGAACTTTACCGTCTTGATTTCCGTCGTGCAGATTAAAATTGATGTTGGCAAACAATCCACCGCCGACGGATGCTTTAATCAATCCCGCATTGAGTGCGGCTGCTGCAGTAATTGAAGCGGTCAAGACAACTTCATTGATGTCTGCACCGGTGCCGTCTGCGTTCTCTCGATCGGAGACATAGAAACCATTAAATACATCTTCGAATTCGCCCGTTTGTTGGAATTGCTGAACGCCGAGCGTGTCGAAACCAAAGGCAAAATCGATCCGCGCGTTAACCGCTCCAGCGAGTTCAACACCAACGACTGGGAAGACGGGCAGCGGGAAAAATTTCTTGATACTTGCGTCGAGTTCCAGCGTTGGGAACTCGAGTGTGAACAAATTGACGACGTTGCCACTCAGCAAGCCCATCAAGTTCGACGGATCGAGGATCGGGAATCCCAGCTTGATCTTGCTATCCGGTTCGGTCGCCAGTTGTTCTGCGGTCTTTACGAAATCTTCGGGATTGAAATCACCGTTGGCCGGTGCAAGAGACTTGACCGCATTGGCAACTTCTGCAGCCGTTCCTGTTGGCGTGAACGTTCGAGTTACTGGATCAAAGATCGCTCCGCCCATGTTCAATAGCTTGCCACTGCCGAAGTCAGGGATGCTTTGCAAAATCTTGTCGAAGTCCGCCACGGACTGAATGAACGCGGCTGCCTTGGCGATCGAGCCGCCTTGCAGCTGGAGGAAATCGAGCATCGTGATGCTGCCGCCAGCAAGGTCACTGACGACTGGAACAGGATGGCTCAGAAAATCGATGATTGGACGTACTGGCTCGAGGATGTTGTTGGCTTCTTCGAGCACCTTTCCAGCGAAGCCGCTGAAGAACTGCCCGAGATCCAAACGGATGTCTTTGAACTCGACGTTGGGCAGTTGCACCGATTGGCCCAGCATGAACTGCCAATCGATGAACAAATCCGTTTGTAAGCTTGGGAACGAATTCGAACCGCCAAAACTGGCTAGCAGATGCAAGTCGAGCGCAGCATTCGCGGTGGCGTCGATCTTGAGTACTTCTTTATACGATTTGACAGCCAGAATTTCGCCGAATGTGAGGAGTCCGTCACTCGCTGCACCAGTCCCTGGATCCACAATGTCGACGGTGAAACGACCAGCGAAACTATTGGCTACACCCACGGCGCGTTGGCTGCTGGCGACGAACTCGGCTCCCGTACTGTTGGGTGCCAGAGCCGCTACGAAGAGCGCGCTCAGTGTTGGGTTGGCATTGATTAGGTTAACCGCGGCTTGCGCTGTCGTCGTGGAAGTGACTTGTAACGTGATAGCCCGGCGAGCGCTATCGTAAATAATTCCTGGAGAAGAGCTAGGAACGACACGCACGTCGAAGTTGGCGTTACTGCCACCGGTTTTGCTGGCGATCGTGAATTGCGAATTGAGAGGCTTGTTTTCGCCAATCAGTGAGATCGGTTTGCTAAGATTACCCTCTGCGTCGCGAAACAAACCGGCATCGACGCGAAGGAAACCAAGTTCACCACTGGCGGACAGTCCAGGAACGCCGACGTCGACAAAGACGTTCATGAAGCTGTCGATCGTGTTGATGAAGAATCCATGATCGAGATCGACCCCGAAACTCAGACCGAGTTCAAAGCCAAGGGTTCCAGTGACATTGGCATCGATGTCCAGATTCAGGCCTGGAATCCCAAGGTCAAAATCGATCGGCAAATCGAGTTGACCAAGGTCGTTGCCGAGCAAAATTTGGAAACGGATTCCGGGGTTCAATTGCTCGATCACGATATCATCGATCGTGACTTGATTGTCCCCGTTCAAGTCCTTGAGCAGGTTGATTCCGTTAGGGCCAACCGCATCCAACAAATCCTGGCGGACATCATCAAAGATGTTGGTATACGTTCCATTATCGACGTTGGCGGTATTGTCAGAAAAGTTCGCGGAAACGCTGTTCTTGATATCCCGCAAAAAGTTGGCTTGATCTTTTAGTTTGTCGCCAATGAAGGGCAATTCAACTCCGAACACTTCGCCTTCCATCGCGTCGATAATCAATTCGAATGCGCCATCCCAGCCACCGACAAGTGCCAGGATGTTGAAGTCACCGGCTAAGGCGTTCTTTAAATCGTTGAATGCATTCGCCGGAGTTCGACCATCAATGGAGACGGTCAAGTTATCAATGGAGAGATCCGTCAGATCCGCATCGATGACGGATGCATGGAAGGCGTAGGGGCCGATTGGCAAGCCCGAGAACCCTAGTTGAGCCGTTAACGTCGAGCTCAATCCACCGGCGAAGTCAAAGTCGCTGAGATCTAGACCGCTTTGGACGGTGGTGACAATCTCGTCGAAGTAATGCCTTCCATCGGCGTTGTCATCCTTGATGCCGACACTAAAGTTCGCATATTGGTTGCTTTGCGGATCCGCCATTACAGTACCGCTGAACGAGAAATTACCGTTGCTCAGCGACGCTCCCACGGGTCCCAGGGAGACATCAAAGTTGAAAGGCGATGCGGCGGCGCGGACAAGTACACCCAGTGACGTTCCATTGGCGGCCCCGTCGTAGAGGAAGGGTCTCGGTGAACCGGTCTCAGGCAACTCAATACCGACCGACAATTTTATTTGGCCAAGTGCATAAGCACTGACCAACGCATCGCCTCGAGCATCCACAAAGCTGGACAGTCCGCTCACACCAAAACTTGAGAGGTCCAAGCTAATGGGAACCTGGAAGCCCAACGGTTCGACTTGGTTTTGCACACCAAAACCGGTGCCAATATCAAATGATAAATCGATTCGCAGCGCGAGCGCACCAGCGGATTCGTCTAGTGATAGTCCAAAGGTTGGGTTATCCGCTTGCAGCGCGCCCAGATACGTTATCAGATTCGTATAAGTTATGCCGAGGAACGCTCTTCCTGTTAATGGGAAGTCACTGATGGAGTCCAGTTTGACGGTGTCAAACACAAGTCCCTTATTGAGCAGCGGGATAATCGAAACCGCAAAGCCAGGGTACGCAGCACCGCCTCCGTTGCTCTCTGCCGCGCCGAATATATCTTCAAAGACTTCATCCAACTGACCAATGCCACTGGCGTCGGTACCGTTCATGTTCGCGACGATTTCTGCAAACGTATCGGTAAAGTCGAGCACTTCGCGAATGTTGACGTTCAGCATCGGTAGTTGCTGATTGAACAAAGGCGACTCGTGCACCGATTGCTTCAGCAAATCCAGCGAGTCACTTAGTACACGGACGATAGTATCACGATCGAGCGACTTAAGCTTCTTCAAATAGTCGCTGCTGCCACCCAGTCCCAGATCATCCAGATTGAAATTCTCAGGCAGTTTAAAATCGCTGACCGTAAGATCGGGAACACTGATTGACAACGTGCGGGAAAGTGCTGGCAGCGTGAACGCACCGAGCTTGAGAGCGACTTCGAAGGGCAGGTCAAAGTGCGCAGATCCACTGATCTTCGGCGTGGCGACATAACCCGATAAATTTTCCGTGATACCGAGCTTCGCAACAGCTGCTGTGTTAGCATTCGTCTCATCCTGCGTGGCTCCTGGTTTTGGCTTGACGGTTACGAAGCGTCCGACACCATCAACTAGGAAGAAGTTCAGCTTGCCGCCGCTGGATTTGACCCGCACGAGATTGGCATCAGGATTCGTTGTTCCTTGAACGATCAATTGCGTATTGAAGGCAAGTACCAATGCGTCGAGATCAGCAGTCGTCGAGTTGGTCGCGCTTCCAAAACCAACCGTTAACATTGCCGTCGTTCCGTCGTCCTTGGTGATTTCGATCAGCAGGTTGCCATTGTAGGCTTCACCGAATTTGACGGGCTTTTGTGCTTGAAGTTGCCTCTTGGCGGCACTTGCCAAATCGACAATTTGCGAGACATCAATACGGTTGTTCGACGGCGTGAACTCCGCCTTCAGCGAGCCCAAAGCGTTACCATTAGCGATGGTGATTTCGACAAAACCGAGTGATCCCTTACCGTCAATGTCCGCACTCAGCGAGGCGATAGCCGAAAACATTGGCCCGCCGGCGATTGGACGTACAAAGACCTTATTGGCTAGGCTCTCGCCATGTAGTGGGCCGGTGCGTATACCGTACACCGCTTCATCAAGGCTACCATCTACTTTGAGCTTGAGGCCTACTTTTCCAGTGCCAAACAAACCGAGTTGCGGACCCAGCAACGATCCATTCAGCATCTCAATTTTGAGGTCGCTGCCATTTACGCTAGCTGTTTTATCAAGCAGAATCAGTCCTGTGTTATATGATACATCGGTATTGAAGTCTTTTTGAGATTCGTATTCGACTTCAAGCTTTCCTGCGAGTGCGCCAGTCGTCAGCTCGGTTATCAGTTCGCCGACGGTCATATTTGGCGTGATGTTAATATCTTTGGTCGTCGTGCCATCGCGCAGGGTGATGAGAAAGGCATCGATCGCAGCAGGGATTTCTATGCCGCCAATCAGTTCGGAAATCTTCGTATCGTCTTCAAGGCCTTTGATTGAATCGGAATCAGGATCGAAACCTGCCCCTGGTTGCTCCAACTTGATTCCGATTTCCAGCGCAGCCGCGAGTTCTGCATCGACTTTCAGATTCGAATTGGCCTGAATACTCAGCTCGCCAATTCCCGCCCCAAAGTCCATGGGGAAAGTAGAGACGTTGAACAAGTGATCGAACGAAACATCGAACAGGATCTCAGCCGGCGATGTCGTTGTCTTTGGAATATATGTGATTCGCTTGGCTACTTCGTCTGCAAATTCTTGAGCATTCTTAAAGGCAGCGGTCAAATCATTGTTCGCTCCCGAATTTGCAGAAGCACCGATAATCTTCGCACCAATCGCATCGCCGATGCTCAGCACATCGCTTAGCTTCTTGCCGCCGGTAAACGGAATTTCAGCGTCAAACGTGCTGATTCCGCTCAACGTATTTTGCAGCTGTTGCAGCGCATTGAAAAATCCGCTAGCCGAAACAGAGTGGAATTCAGTCAAGTTGGGGGCATCGACGACCACGGGAGCTTCGACGACATCAAATAGGTTCGTTTCGTCGATCTTTACGCTCGAAGTGCCCAGTTCCAAACCGGCCAAGTTTGTCTTGATCGGTAGCTTTAGATGGAATTCGTTGGCTGCATCTGGTGTTACGAGGGCAATCGTTTGAAGGTTTGGGGCAGAAAGCTGGGCTAGGGTAACTCGATCTGAAAGCGACGAAATCGTATCGTAAGAAAGGCCGAAATTGAGACTTGCGGTGGGGTTCTCGAGCGTTACGCCGAGGAACCCAACACTCGCTTGAATCGGCTTAGGAGTGCCAATGTCGATTGACGCGCTGATCTTATTCTGAGTTGTGTCGTTGTCGAAGGATACGAAGGCGCCTGCAGTGGCCGTTGGTTTTGTTCGATCGATACCGATCGTGATTTTGAAGTCAAGCGTAAAGTTGAGTTTGGCAGTCAGGTCGCCTTCAATCTCAATCAGATCCGGTGAAACATGATTCGCTAGATCATAATTCACATCGACGTTGCGCGTGTAAGTTGCGTCGATCGTGAAACTCAGCAACGAAGAGTTGTTGACCACCAAAATCGATTTATTGGAGAGCTGCGAGGACAGTTCTGCGAAAGTTCGGTTGACGGCCGCCTCGACGCCTTGACTGGTCGGATTCACATTGGTCGGCGCGAGGTAATTTCGAATCGGTTCCAAAAACGATTGGCTGAAAGCACCATCGATATCAGCCAATTCCCCGATACTCACATCCAGCAGGGGTAGATGTGTATTGAAATTCCCAAAAGCTTCAAGGCGGGCAGCGAAACCGCTGATGGAGGCCGTCGTGTCGCGGAGCGCTGCCGCCTCCGGAATGCTGATGGGCGTTACCGCCAGCAGCCGGCGATCTTCCAAACTTTCGAAGGAATATCCCTTCCGCCTCAATCCACCCTGCTTTAGCCCTGCGCGAAACAGCCTCAGGAACCGCAAGAATCGCGTTTTTTTGGTAAGAAGTTGGTATCGAGCAAGCTTATTCCGCGGCGACATTCGAAACTTTCACTGTGAATTCTACCCAATTGGAGAACGAAACTGCTGACGCATGCCAGTCGACGTTGGATTGCAACCTGATCATGTTGATATAGCCCCGGGGAAGAAACTGCTGAATCTAAAATGCGTGTGGTCTGCGGCGATTGAGATACATCTCGACCCGCTCTTGACTTAATGCCCATTGGCGCGGCGGGTGTGCCAAAATTCTGAAGAATTGTTTTTTGCGCCTGGTTTAGGTCGAAGTAGGTCCCGCAACGCATTACGTTTTGGAACCTGGGCATAGCCGCGTGGCCCGGCAGTAGAGCACTTATGGCGGCTGCGAATGATAACGCTTGGGCCACCGCGTCGAGTGGGCCGCGATTACCGGGCCTGGAGAAGGGCGGCCCGTGGTCGGACCGATGGCGAAAGCGAGTCCCAGACGCATACCGTAGCGTCCCCGGAACCGGAAATGAGCCGGGTCCCGTCCGGACTCCACGCGATGGCGTGAACGTAGTCGGTATGGCCGCGCAGTTCGGCGACTTGTTGCCGACTGGCCATGTCGAACAGCCGAATCGTGTTGTCAGCACAACCGGCGGCCAAACGCGTGCCATCCGGGCTGAACGACACGTCGTAAACGCTGCGCCCCACGAAGAGGACTGCGAGCTGCTCGTGAGTGGTCGTATCCCAAAGGCCGATCGTCGCGTCGCTCGATGCCGATGCCAGAAATTTTCCGTCGGAACTGAACGCCACACGCGAAATCACATTGGTATGCCCACGCAGGACGGCGACCATGGACCTTGATTGGACATCCCAGAGACGGATCGTTAGATCGTGTGCGCCGCAACTAGCGAGTAGATTTCCATCGGGATGGAACGCCACGTCAAGTGATGCGCTGTCATGGCCATCAAGTCGGGCGATCTCCTGCCGCGTCGCCATATCCCAAATTCGCACGCTTCCATCCGACGTTCCCGACGCCAGATGTGTCCCTTGGGCGTTGAAGGCCACGCGCGGATCGACACTCCCCCAAGCCGGAATCTTCCAAACGTCCTTGACCTTTAGCGAACCGACATCCCACAACGTGACAGCGCTGTGTCGTTCCCGTGTGGCTAGTGAGAGGCCATCGGGGCTCCAAGCGACTGCTCCGACGAACGATGAGTCATGTTTTAGCAGGCCCGTTTGTTTACCGGTCGCGGCATTCCACAAACGTGCAGTGCCGTCCCACCCTGCCGAAGCCAGCTGTTCACCATCCGGACTAATTGCTACGTCATAGACAAAGCTCTCGTGCCCGCGGAGGACGTAGCGTTCAGCCAGACTGAGTTCCCAGATTCGCACTGTACCGTCGGCTGAGCAGGACAACAGGCGGGAACCGTCCGGCGTAAACACTGGCGGACATTCCGGAAAAAAGACATCGTTGTGCCCACGAAGCATGCCGATCGACTCGCCCGTTTGGGCATCCCAGAAGCGAAGCGTCGAATCGTCAGCAGCAGTGACCACGCGTCCCGCCGTTCCAGAATTCGGAGGGAACACGACATGCCGCACCACACCCGTATGCCCGCGCATGACGGCTAACATTTGCCCCGTGATTCCGTCCCACAAACGCGCTTGTTGATCCTCCCCGGCCGTGGCTATTTGGTTACCGTCGGGGCTGAAGGCAACCGTTCGAATCAAGTTCTTATGTCCGGCCAAAACAGCCAACGATTGGCCGTTGGACGTGTCCCACAGGCGAGCTGCGAATTCCGGGTAGTCGCACGTCGAAATCAATCGCGACCCATCGGGACTGAACACCAACGAAAGGACATGAGACGTGTGGCCTCGCAACTCGGCAATCGCCTTACCGCTCTCGCCGTCCCAGAGGTAAATCGTGGAGTCGGCGCTGGTGACGAGCCGTTTGCCATCCGGACTGTAGGCCAGTACCAAAACCCTCGAGGCATGCGGGCCAAGCGTGGCAAGCTGTCCTCCCGTGACCGCATCGCACAGGTACGCGAGTTCCCCGGCAGTCACAACCACTCGCTTGCCATCGGGACTGAACTCGACCCGATCAGCACCCTGTTGCGAATTCGACAGAACGGCGATCTCCTCGTGAGTATTCGCGTCCCATAAGCGACTCATGCCACTCGCGGTTTCAACACCCAGCTTAGGTACGATCGAGGAGACAATCCGGCTTCCGTCAGCGTTGTATGCAATCTGCGCCCGATTACTTCGATTCGAGCGCGAGGTGTTTCCGTCGAGGTGAGCGAGTTCGCGGCCCGTCGCCGATTCCCAAATGTGGATGTGTTCATCGATATCAATGCTGACAATTTGCTGACCGTCCCGACGGTACATCAGATCTGTTGGCGGAGTCAAATGTCCGCGACAGACCGCTTCGAGTTGTCCTGTGGCAACGTTGTAAAGATTGATCTCGTTTTGGGCGTAGCTAAGCGCAGCGAACTGTCGGCCCGACGTGTTGAGGGAGATGGCAGAGATGTTACCGCCTGGCATGGGCAGCACGAGGTGAGCGCCGTTCAGCTGGCTGTCAAGGTAGTGCCATTCCCAGTTCCGGTGTTCGATCGGAGCATCATCGAGCGCGCTGCGCGCTGCGGTGTTGTTTTGAATCTGCAGAGCAGCCGAAGCGGCTGCGATGTTCGAACGGTAGCGCCCCCAGCGTTCGGCTCTCTGCTCGCGCAGTGCTGCATCGTGGGCTTGGTCCGCAGCTTGGTGCTGCTTCTCTTCTTTCCTCAGTGCGTCTTCTGCACGCAGATAGCTCCACGAAACAAGGAGGAATGCTATTAGGACGATGCCGGCGACGCCGGCCAATAATGCGGCCACCACCGGATTGCGGCGTATCCACTTGCCGGCCCGTTCGACCAGTCCCACCGGCCGTGCCAGAATCGGCTCACCTCGCTGATAACGAAACAGTTCGTCCGCCAACTCCATGGCCGATGCATAGCGATTTTCCGGCTCCTTCAGCAAACACTTGAGGCAGATCGTTTCCAGGTCAGGTGGTACGTTCGCCTGTAAGCGTCGAGGCGCGATCGGCTGTCTCGTGCGCACCTGATCCAATGTGTCGACAATCGACTTCCCCTGAAACGGGGGCCGACCGACCAAGCAGTCATAAAGGATCGCACCCAGTGCATACACATCCGCTGCCGCTCCGGCCTCGTGCGACTGACCGGATGCCTGCTCCGGCGCCATGTACGACGGTGTCCCAATCAAGGTACCGGCCTGCGTCTCGCCGCTGTCACTGTCCAAATGTCGAGCTAGGCCGAAGTCCGTGATCTTCGGCGTACCATCGTGAGCCAACAGGATGTTGGCGGGCTTGAGATCGCGATGAACGATGTTGCGGGTATGTGCCAGTTGTATCGCCCGGGCTAGTTTTTCCACCAGCTTCGCCGCCTCTTGTGCTGGCATCGGCTTAGCGCCCAGCTTGCTTGCAAGATTTACTCCATCGACGAATTCGAACGCGCAGTAGGGATGGCCGTTTGACACACCGACTTCATGAATCTGAACGATATTCGGATGCTGCAACCGAGCCACCGCCTCCGCCTCGAGGCGAAATCTAGCCAGTTCATGTTGCCCAACATCTCCGCCGGCGCGGATCATTTTGAGTGCCACAATGCGTTTTAGTTTCAGATCGCGGGCCTTGTAGACAACGCCCATCGCACCGCGGCCGAGCAAATTCACGATTTCGTAGCCGGGGACAGAGAACGGGGTGGGATTATCCTGCGGATACACGCGACCGGTCCCGGGAAGCTTCTTTTCTGTCCTAGCAGTCGACATTTCCCCGAACACCCGTTCAATATGGGCTAAGCAATCCGGAAAACGAACATGATATCCGGCCCGGAGCGACGCCTCATCGTCCAGTCGCTCCTCGCATGGCGAGCGGGCCTCTATCGGCCGCGCGCCGTTGGATTCGAATTGCTCCAATTCAATGGCCATCAACTCCCGCAACAAGTCAAATCGGATTTCATCGGAAACCGACGCCAAGCAGTCCTCAATTCGGATGGGTTCCCCGTGCTGCAGTGCCCGTTCGAATCTCTCGCAGGCAAAATGAATGCTATAGAACTGCTCGTCAGACAACGAAGTGTAACGGTTGGATTCAACCACTCGCCAACTCCAGTTTGGACCAATGCCGCCGAATGACTTCGAGCCGCCGCTGAACGGTTCTTCGTGAACAATTCAATTGTTCAGCAATTTCGTCATCGGTATAGCCTTCCAGTCGAAGTGCAACCAGCTGTTGCAGAATCGGATCGCCTAGACTTTGAAAGAGCAACTCGCACGTCTCAACAAATTCAGCGGCGAATTCCGCTGTCGGCTCACGCGAGGGAATAGTGTCGATCTTGGCCTGCACCAAATGATCGGCGGAATCAACGAAAATGAGGTCGGAAGTGTTCCGCCGTACATCCCGACGTTGCTGATGATCATGACGATGTCGATGAGTTACCTTGCGGGCTGCAATCGAGAGCATCAACTTCCAAAGGCCATCGCGATCCTGTAAATCCGGAAAACGTCCCGCAATAATCCCTCCGCAGACACTGTTAAACGCGCTTTGGGCAGCGTCCTCCTGATCATAAACGCCTCGCGTCCCGGGTGTCAGTTTGTGCTTCGCATAATCGAGTAGTCGAAGCATAAAATGATCCCATAGATTCCCCGCCGCCGACTCATCGCCTTGACGCAATTGATCAATCCAGAGGGAAATCGGATCGTCGCAATTCATCCAGCAAACCCTTCCAGATCCAGGCCGTAACGATTGGGGACTATGTCGGTTCACTACGCGAGTCGACTGGCTGCACTGCAGGGCCAGCAATTTGCCGCACAGCTGCTAGCCGACCGCAGCGCAACGGATCTACACGTGATGTCCGCACGGATTGGGCCCGTCTGAGTTTGTCATAACAAGTATCATAACAAGCGATATCGGACAACAAGCAACGGAAAAACGAACCACCTGAAAAGGAAACCCAATTTTTTTCGTAGTGTTGGCTGTCCTGCATCTTTCCTTCCCGTTTGAATTTTGCCTAGGCAGTAGCAGTTTGGCACACGTCCCGCTGAACGAGAGGTTGCATAGCGGGGGAGATTGGGGGTAACGTAACTCGCTGAAAGCGTTATTCATCTGGGGAGGTGATGCCGATCCTATCCCTCACGTCCAACTTATCAAATAACCCAAGAATCCATGGACTTGAGACTTGCTCCAACTCGAGAAGACATCAAAAGCGTCTCTTTGTTCGGAGCGTTTGTATGGTTGAGGCCTGATCCCTGTTTTCTCTCGAAATCAGATTTGAAGGAATGCAACCGTTCACTGGGCGGGGAGTAGTGAGGGCGCGGATTGGTTTGCCAGCTTTGCCTCGATTGCCTGAACGAGGTACTGATAAACGCTTCGATTCTGCATGCAGCATGTCTCAGAATCGCTGAAGATGCGTTCGACGAACCTGCTACCATTGATCGACTGCGTGCCAAACGAGAGTTCTCGATAGATGACGGCCTTGCGTAGCGCTCGCTCGGCGCGGTTATTCGTTGGTTCGAGCCCCTGGTTGCTGATAAACAGCCGTAATCGGTTTCGGTGCGCATGTGGACTCCAGACCTCGACTACCATTGGTTGCCTTTCGCTCCACGAAAGTTGCGCTACTTTCACGGAGTGAAGGACGACTTTAGTCAGGTGTCGGAATCGAACCGCTCTCGATCGCCCCAAACAAGCCGCCGCTATACCGTTTAAGCTACCAGTCCGTGGGAAGAGTTGAGCAATAAGATATAAGCTGCAAGCTGTAAGTGAAAGCAAAATCACTCTGGCGCGCGTGACCAATTTATTGACCAGCCATCGCTTCTATGGCAGCTTCATGTCCGCAACGCGAGCCACGTTAAGTTGCGTCGCGCGGAAGCTAGGAGTGAAGCAGCTAGCGAACACGGCCTAAGCGATCCGTTAGCACGCCAAGCTCTTGACTACGCGACCTCTCCCAAACAGGTCTTCGATGAAGGCACGCGCAAGCCTGGACGAAAGTGTATCGTGAAGGCCACTACAAGCGAGCCCAACTGTTGCAACACGGCCCAAGAGCGGACAGTGGATCCCACAACCAAGCCTATCGACCGTCCATGCAATCATTTCAGTGACGCATCCAGACATTAAGCAATGCATGTCCTTGTTTTTACGTCGTCGGCGGCAGTCCACCATTCCAACGCGAGCGCGCATTTCTAATATGAGCGCGCATTTCCAAAATGAGTGCGAGGTTCCTACCGAGCCCCCCTTCATCCCGACCTCCCCCAAAGCCGCCTGTCATCTGATAGTCTTTCATCCGGGTGGCACGTCCCTGAGTCTTCGAAGGGCGTGGAAACTCTTGCCCCCTGTGACTAGATTGCCTTGCTCCGCAGACACTCCTCCGATCCGAGGCGGGATAGGAAAGGTTTCCATCGACCTGTCAGTGGCAACCTATCAATGCTGTTGCGATCCCTTTGGCGTCTGAGTTTCGAATCCCACTGCTTTTGATTCGTTTAGCGACGAGCCGCTAGGCGTCAGCGAGAGAAACAGTTACGCAATGAGCCTCGCCCACTCTGGCACTCTTGCTTCCAATGTGATCACTCTTGAACCATTATCGAAATCGAGTCTCTTTTTCTGGCTCCCCTCTACTTTCCACTTTCTGAACTCCACTCTCTAGCCGCACAGCGGCTCGCCGAGTTGTCGTACACAAAAGTGCACAATGTTCTCGCTCGGAACTGAGCGATTACGCATCTTCATGACTCGAACCAAATTCGGATGTCGGTTCATAGCGCGGCTCGCGATCTCGCGAATCTCGGAATCCTGCCTTCCAGAAAGATGCGGAAAATGGCTCGCTTCGTGGACATCAAGGTACCTGACGCGGTCGCCTGGCGGCTTGTCGTTAAACGAAACAGCCACCGCCTAAAGGAAAATGGCTACGGCACAAGGAATGTGCCTGCTACTTTGTCGGCTCGCGAAAACGACTCGATTTGGGTACTCTTCCCACGGGTCCTATCCATCACCCAATCAAAACCCCGGATGGACCCGGAAATCAGAGGAATCGCTTCATCCAGGCATGCCAAGGCAGCCAAGGCAGCCAACAAACAGAACGGAAGAAATTAGACCGAGTGGCTTGAGAGCTCTACTTTCCACTGCTCTTCCTACGACTCTCTCTTAGTTCTTTTGGGCCCAATCGGCCCAAAAGAACTAAGCGGAGGACAAGGGATTCGAACGGCTCGCATTTTCCAAAGCAATTCTGAGCATCAATGTCCCGCGTGACGCGAAATGCGAAGCGCGCGGAAAGTAGGCTACTCGACGCTGCCTGACGACCACATCAAAAGAATGTTCATGGCAACCTTGCCCTGCCGCCAATCGCGCCGTATAGTGTTATCACAATGTACTAACACTCGAGGTTCACTATGCAAAAGACGCTTACCAAACACGGGAACAGTTACGCGCTGGTCATCGACAAGCCGATCATGGACTTGCTGCGCATCACGCCCGAAACCCCTTTTGAGATCATGAGCGACGGGCAGTGCTTGGTCCTCACCCCTGTTCGCGAGCCGAAGGAAGAAAAGAAGTTTCAGAAGGCGCTTGAGTCGCTGCACAGCCGCTTTGGTCGAGCGATGAAGAAACTGGCCGAGTGAGTTCGGGTATGTCTCAGCCCTGGTTCCTGGACATTGACCACACGCTTCGGCTTCATCGGAGCCTGATCGACACGTACGGCGGCGTTGATGGGATCCGGGATGTAGGCCTGTTGCATTCCGCACTCGCGATGCCGCAGGCCTCGTTTGGCGGCGAATTCCTCCACAAGGACCTGTTCGAGATGGCGGCAGCGTATCTTTACCACCTTGTGCAAAACCATCCCTTTCTGGATGGAAACAAACGAACAGGTGCTGCAGCCGCCATTATCTTCCTTGCTGTGAACGACATAGAACTTCAAGCCTCCGAAGAATCGCTCGTTGACTTAGTGTTGCGGGTCGCATGTGGCACGTGTGGCAAGCCGGAGATCGTGAACTTCCTGAGAACTCACTCCAAGGTTGTCGAATCGACGGGGGCTGGCGAAAATTGAATCCAGATTCGGATGAACCGTCGACCAGGATTCAAATTGCAGGGTCACCAAACGCCGGGACACTTGGACTACCACGGGATGACCTGTTCCGAATCCGATCCCCTCTACTTTCCACTTTCTGAACTCTACTCTCTAGCCGCAAAGCGGCTCGCCGAGTTCTCGAACGCAAAATTGCATAATATTGTGACGCGGAGCACGGCAATTGGTTTCGCGATAGAGAAGGATGACGTCCCTTGGATTAGGAATCATCGATTACACCAGTACCCGCCATTTGTTCTGCGTTTCCGGTACATGCAGGTCAGTACACCCAGAGCGTCGATGAGCCGCCGCCAAAAAACTTAGATTCCAAAACCCACGACATCCGCGGCTCCCGTTCACCGCTCTGTTCGTCGGCATTTTGCAGTACCGGACGATTCGCACCTCGCCATCGAATTGTCATTTGGTCACCTCGTCTTCGATGATCGATTGTACGTGCGATGATTTGCCACCACCAGAGCCCGCGCCAATTAGCGGCAGGGCCATTGTTTTGTAGCCGCGGTTTCTCGCGATCTGAATTGCGTTTCGCACCGAGTCGCGAATCGAGCGTTCCAAGTTCGTGAAACGGTTGCAGCCCACCGCGTTTCTTGATTGCACCTGACACGCCCTGCGGTACCAGCAGCCACCATGGAATGATATTTCGATTCCACGCATTGACGATGTCTTCGACGTCTTGATCGAGGATGTCTCCACCAACGACAGTCACGTTCATGTCATGCGGTCTCTCTATGACGGCGTGTTGGGGTAACCGACGAACAGCGACGGTAACCCAGCCGACGCGTTTGATGTTGATGTACGTAACGACTCTGACGTCGTTTTGGGTTGACCGCTTGGGGTATGCCCGGTAGGGGCACTGGTTAATGGGTTCATTTCCCCTGTGCGTGATAGGATCTCTAGGAGATCCGTATACCAAATGACACCTTCAAGAGAGAGCCTCCCTGAGACTACTTTGTCGTCGATCGCACCATTCGAACGACTTCGATTTCGGACTGTGATTCCGGTTGTACGGAGAATGGTCCAACATCAAGCGTCTCATACCCGGGAGCCGAAATAATTGCGCGAACCACCAATCCATATTGAAGCTGTCCGATTCGAAAATTGCCCTCGGTGTCAGAAACCTCGATCCCTGTTTGCGAGTAGTTCGAATTCATCCGATACTCAAAAACGGGTCGCCCTGCGAGGCGATTGACTTGCTGACGGACTTGTTGAAGTTTTACAAGGTAACTTGAAAGCGGCTTGCCTGTAACGTCATCCAACACCTGAATACGAAGGACACTCTCGGGTTCGAATTCTACTTCGATTTCCTCTTCGGTATCGAGGGGAAATCGCTGCATGATGATCGGCTCCAACGGACCCGGCGGATAGATCGTGAAGGCTGCGTTGTCCGAAAGCCCCGACAGTTCAAACCTCCCCTGCTCATCCGAACGAGTTCGAGGAAACACGTCCGATTCCGCGATCACACGCACGTTGGCTAATGGCTTACCGTCGGGATCCAGCAGCCGCCCCTTCAGCGTGCGGCCACGTTCCAAAACAACCAACATGGGTTCAGGATTATCATCGAAGGAAGTCCGAAGTTCGACATATTTATTTTTGAACCCCTTGGCCTGAAGGTATGCAGACACTTGACCATTCGATCGAAGCACATCTTCGAGTTTGCAATAACCATTTTCATCTGTGGCCGCCGATCGCCAGTTATTGCCATCGCCAGAATTCGATACTTGTACACCTTGGATCGGATCGCCGCTGCGATCGACAACCTGCAGCGCACAATTTCCTTCCTTGACGAGCTTGGCCATCGTAATGTCGAGTTCTACCGGTTCCGGTGCCTGCGGCATCGTGATTGTAGATTTCCAACCGTCAAACCCCGACTCAAAAGCCCAGAGATCGACAACCCAATTCGTAGCGATCGGTCCAAAGCGGAATTGTCCTTGATCATTTGTTTCGGCTGATCCAAGTCCCGGAACCATCTCGCCTCGCGACGAAAAATTCTCCATGCCACCGATCTTAGCATTTGCGATGGGATTCCCCTCATTGTCGCGCATCGTACCGATGATTTCGCAGCCAGGCTCTAATTCGAATCGCAACTCCGTGGTGCTCCCCAACGGCTTGGCCGGATACTTTTCGTACCGCAACGCATAGTTTGAAGTGCGGATAACGAAGTACCATTCGTTCGATGCAAGCCCTTCGATGTTTGCAATACCATCAGCACCGGTGGTGAACTCTCTGGCGATGTCTGGCCAACCAAAGGTGATCGAAGCCCCTTCGATGGGCCGCTCGGTCTCTCGCTCAATAACACGAACGCGATAGCTGCAACCTTCGTGCAAGCTAAGCTCAACCGCATTCTTCGCAATCTCGTCATTGACGGTGATTCGAACACCCCGCAACTGCTTCTCGAGCGAAGTGTACTTTCCTAGCTCCGCCCAAACTTGATACCTACCATCTTCTACGCCCTGCAAAACGAAGCGTCCATGCTCATCGGTGCGCGAGGTCAACGGATGTGTTGGCAGGGTGTACGAGTCCTCGGGGATGGCCAGCACGTAAATCGCCGCATCCACTGCAGCAGAGCCATCGGGCAATAGGACACGTCCGACGACATCGTGTACTTTGACGTCATCTTCTGCCAAGCTCACCCGTGCTGGCACTACCCACGATGCCATCGCAAAAAATGAAAACAAAATGCAAACACTGCGTGCAGAAGTCATCGACTCCTCCTGGGGTAGTCGGAAGCAATACACTGTTTGGGCCACAACCACAAAACTATAGCAAAATCGCTTGACTGCGTCACGCCCAACACGCAACCTATTGGTTACATATGAATCCCGAATCGATGAACATCGTGTTTCACACGTTGGCAAGCCGCGTTCGACGAAAGTTCTTGGCCGCGGCGCAATGGATCGTTCTACGAAAGAACTGGCATCGCCGCGAAATCTATTTCTATGTGGTCCCCATTCAGATAATCTACGATCGCTGAACCAGTGAATACAGCGCATTTTGGGCTGCCAAGGCAGTCGATTTGAAATTCTTCATCGAAGTGAAATTGTCTGCTTGCAACCAACATTAACCAAGCAGATCGATCGGGTCGTGATTCAAGCTCCGTTGGAAAAAGTACGGGAAACGCTAACCAAGACCGACGTCGTAATCCCTTTCTTTTTCTGCTCGGTAATGAAGTCGACCAGATAATCAGTCGGTGCACCGGTGCGAATGCGAAGTTGATTCGAGACATAACGCTCCCCGGTCGTCTTGCCCAACCGGACGCCGAGCTTCCGCAGCTTGAGGAGCTTGCGTCACCCGCTGCACGACGCGGTCGATTGGAGGATCGTCGATGAAGCATGCGATATCTTCATCTTCGGCGAAGAGAACGCGTATGTGGTGGCAACCGCAGGATTCCGAGCGGCAGAGGGGAAGGAGTTGGTCAAAGCTGAGCGCTAGTTGGCATGGGAGGTCGGCCGGAAACGGGCACCCCTTACCCGATTTATTACGAGGGTTTGGTCAGCATCCCCGCCAAGGCTGTTATCCGGACTCCACATGCTTCGAAGCGGCTTCCATTCTCAGCCTAAAAGCACTGCTTCAAGTGTCGTGTACTTTGCGAATCGCTCGGCATGTTTGTTTTGTTGAGCCATGATCCCTCGAAGCTCCTTCTCGGTAACGGGGCGGAGGAGCCCCAGGCCAAGGAAGTAATCGCGAATGCGATATCCGTATTGCCGAACGCGTGGAATCGCAGTGTCGGGAGTCAGATAATCGACCGCTTTGCTTTGAATACGTGCTCCGTGCTCTGCAAAAATATCCTTCAATCGCGTTTCGTTGGATCGAACCACGATATCACCGAGCGAATCGTCAAATAGATCCGAGGCTCCCATATGTTCACGAGGGACACACGAGGTGACGATGGCGCGATCTCGGTCGAAAGAAACGAATTCGACCGTTAGCGATTCCGTCGAATTCTCGCGTTCGTCTGACATCTTGTCGGCGGGCAGCACGATCAAGTGTTGCTGCCACTGGCATATGGCTGCAATTCTTCGGTCCTGATGAAGCGCCAGAGCGGAATACTCCTGACGCATGCCAATCGTATCCCGTTCATGGAAGGCCAAATATTCGAAATCCGGCAGCTGTGTCTTGACCGATTCGAATGCTTTCTTGCCAAGGATCGGGACTTGAGCATACGTGATCCGATGACTGTCGCGTGCCGCTGCATTCAGTGCCGCACCGTCTTCCCGCAGTTACACGCATGACCGATGTCGGCAGGACACGGTTGTCGCGGATGCAGCGTTTACCAACCTTGCCAGTCCTTTGAGCGATATCCAGCAGACGTAGTGCAGCGGTTGCAAAGGAATGTTTCAGGTGAGTGAGTTTGCATGGACGGACACATCGGAAAATCTGGTGGAGTATCGGAAGCGATGGACGAGTAATGCAGGCCTCATCCAACGGTTTCTATGTTCGAAGAACGCGATCCTCGGTATGCTCGCGCTGTCCATTGTTGTAGGCGCCGCGGCTGCACAGTGGCTTTCGCCGATTCAGCGGGGTATGCTCGGGTACATGTTGACCGCTCTCGGGTTGTCTGTGGTCATCGTGATGATTTTGGCAGCGATCTTGATCAGCGTCATCACGCCCATGGTTCACAAACGCGTATGCGGAGTAGCGGACCCACGGCAACTCCAGTAGCCCCCGTAGCAGATACATTCCATGTGCCGCCAAAGGTGATTCCCCTCCAATTCATCATCATCCCGTTCATGGTCGCCAGGAAGAACGGCGACCGTAGTGTTGGATCTTCCGGATGGGTGAAATACGCGAATCCAAACGGAATCAACCATGCCACTCTCCACGATTTCGCCAGAGACTGTGACGCCGAGTAAGTCTATGTGTTCGAAGAATACCGTTGGCAGTATGCGCGAACCTAATGAACGCTTCTCTTGACCCAATTCATCGACTAGAATCAAAACGCGGCGAGTCGAACCACAAAGGGAGAGCTGTATGTCCACTGCGCACGAAGAAGTACTCAAATCGGCATTAGCGTTATCTGAATTTGAACGAATCCTGTTGGCCAGAGAGTTGCTGGATTCACTTCCCGGAACGCACCCTGGACTCTCGATAGAGAGCCCCGATTTCCTGTTAGAGTTAGAACGCAGAGCTAATGACCCTTCGCCGGGAATCCCATGGGAAGATGTAAAGCGCAGGATTGAAAGCAAACTAAACCGATGATCCGTTTCTGCTCCGAAGCAGCGGCCGAAATCGAAGATACGATTGACTGGTATCTTCATAGATCCATTGACGTCGCAGAAAGGTTTAATCGGGTGCTTACGGATCTTTTGCGACAAACGTCAGCCTGCACCCTCCGAAGGCTACTCAAGGGCCGAGGATAAAGGCGGCTCGTTTTGTTGGGACTTCTGTGGCCTTCGGACAAGTCTCCAGATTAGCATTAAGGGCGCAGTAACCACAAATGCAATTACCAAGCCAGCCGCGGCGAAAAAAGGCAAGACCGAATACCATTCAACACCCTCTAAGCCCGCGACATCATAGAAAAACCTTTGTCCGCGAACGTACGAGAGAGCCGAAGAGCCGGCGTTTCCAGTGAACACCATCTCGTAGTAGGGGTAGTGATCGTTAGAAACTTGACGACCGGTCGCCCCGATGAACACAAGTCGGTTGCCAGCATGGTTTAGGCCGTCGATCAAGACGCCTGTAAATAAGTCTGAGTCGTTATATCCATCTTTAGGCGCAGCAAGAATCCCTGTCTTTTGTATCAAGGGGTATAGTTCTGGGAGGTCTGCCATCTCGGTTGAATGAGAACTCGGAATCATCCCGGCCTCATCGAATGCCAGTAGAAGGCGCCCCTGCAAGAAGTAGTATTCATCTTTACTAACCCAACCAACTGTGTCTGATATCGGGTAGTCTTTTTGCACCATGATCCTGCGAGCACCGTCGTCGTCAACGACGGTTGTGATTGGAAACACAGCGACGACGGATGCCACATCGGAAACCTCGTTGAGGACGGGTGGCCGAGTAAAGAAGTATCCCCAATACGACCTTGACAAACCGATTGACAAAAGAAAGCTGACCACGATCACGAGAATGGCAATCGTTGCAAAGGTTGCGGCCGGACGGCGGAAGCGAGTGGCACGCGCAAGGGCACGGTCCAAGACGACCGCGAGCAAGTAGGACGCCGCGAGATTGGTCAGTAGAATCGGCCATTTAATATCTCGATTCGTAACGCCGTTGACAGTAGTCAGTGTAATGGGGGTGCCAACGCCGAACGATGACTGCGTCGCGACAGGCTTGTCACCTCCTATGGAGAAAGTCACAGACCGGTAAGAGAAGAATACTCCTTGCATCAGCAGGATGAGCAGGAGTAGCATCCCTGCAAGCGCACTCGGCTTTAGGAACTTCAGAATTGGTCTCATCATCTCATAGTCCTACAGCCCGCTGATTGCGGTGGTTTATTGGCATTCTCGAATTGCGCTCAAAGCTCTGTCCGAAAGCGGGCATCCTTACCCGATCGAGCTCATGTATCTTGCAAGTATAGGGTCGACACCTGCGGTAATTTCGTCGATCAACTCGGGATCCATGGTTTTGTAGATATCCGGTATGTCCAGAACATAGAGCTCTTTGTGTTGGAGTTCACCCGGATATTCGCTGTGCAAGCGATGCTTGTGTTTGTCTTCCATCACGAACACGATACCGGCCCATTTCAGATCTTCGACGGTGACCATTCGGCGTGCGTTTGGGCTGATTCCACGTGAACGCGCATCGATCCAAGGTCGGCCTCGATAGATTCGTTCGGCTGTTGGGCTCCTCCACTGGTTCATGGAACAAACGAAGAGCAGCTTGAGGGGGTCGCGGTGTGCTATCTCAGTTTCGCTTTCGTAGGGATGGATGGCGGCTTGAATCTGGCTTGCTTCGCACGGCGAGGTTACGATTGGATGTTCTTCCTCTTCGCAAGCCAACAATGTCTCGCAACGGTAAGCTCCAATGCGGCAAGCGGAATCACGATCGCACTCTCCACGGTAAAGTAGATGATCCCTATCCTCGTGACGGTCGACGCAAAAACAACGCAGAAAATGATTGCCGTAAGACAGTAGATCAAATTCAGTAGACCGATGGTCGCGAGCGGCCAACATGCGTCACCCTTATGGCAGTAGGCGTAGAGTTCAAAGCATGCAAACAGGGCGGCAGTGGCGGCCAATGCCCAGAGTAACCCGAGGGGCAACCCGGTCTGTACCACTGTGGTCAAGACTAACCCGGTGACAAGTGACGTGACAGCGGCACCGACGCAGTCGAGCAGCAGTAGGTTTTTGGGTTGCGTGAACGGGTGGCATTCCACGATCTAGTCAAAGTGCGTCCGATGTTTGAATCCAAGTGCCTCGACAACAGATGTGAGTGCAATTCGGAAAATGGCTCTCTTTTCGGGCATTAAGGTACCTCACGCGGTCGCCTGGCGGCTTGTCGTTAAACGAAACAGCCGCGGCATTGACGTTGGCGACCCATCGCGACGCGAAAAACGACGCCGCAATCCGCCATGCACCGAGCCAGCAATGGCGCACCAAAAGTTCCAAGGAACTCCGCGAAAGTGCGAAAACTCTGGAGAAAGTAGAACGGTGGAAAGTAGACCGAGCGGGCGAAGAGCTCTACTATCTACTGCTCTCCCCGCCACTCTCTCTTAGTTATTTTGGGCCCAATCGGCCCAAAATAACTAAGCGGAGGACAAGGGATTCGAACCCTCAACCGGTTACCCGGCGCCTGATTTCGAATCAGGTTCCTAACCATTCGGCTATCCTCCTAAGTTGCCTTCCAAACCATTTGGTCCAGGCCAGACGCATTATCTAGAGCGAACCGGGTTTCATCAAGCCGGATTTGAGCTGGGATGGATCGAGTTGGCGAGATATGTCCTGGAAATTAGGCCCTCGCTCGGATGCACGGCGGACAAATGCCGTTGCCGCCACGAGAAATCCCGAAGCTCTTTGGCGTTTTCGAGCGATCGAACCTATGATATCTGGGTATGAATCACCAGGTTTCAAGAAGCCCAAACAATCCCAGTCCCGGCCTAGGTCGTCGCCAATTCCTGACGCTACTTGGCTCGGCTGCCTGCGCGGGTTGTGTCGCAGGTCGGGCGGTGGACGGCGATGCCTCCGATCTGATCTTTGGCCAGCGCGGTATGGCCGACGGCAGATTTCAGAAGCCTCGGGCCATGGCCATCAGCCCCTCGGACGAAATCTTCGTTATCGACAAAACGGCCCGCGTCCAAGTGTTCGACACCTCAGGCAAATTCCTTCGCGGTTGGAAAACGCCCGAAGGAGCCAATGGCAAACCGACCGGTGCGTCGATCGATCCCACCTCCGGTAACTTGCTCGTCTCCGACACGCATTACTTCCGTTATTTGACTTACACGCCGGCTGGAAGCTTGCTCGAGGAGCAGACCATCGGCGGGGTGAATGGTACCGAGCCGGGCCAGTTCGGTTGGGTCACCGACATTGTCCGCGCGCCCGATGGCACGCTGTATCTGGCCGAGTACGGTGAGTACGATCGCATTTACAAGTATTCGCCGGAGGGCCAGTATCTCGATCGATTCGGCGAGCATGGAGATTCAGCGTTGCAATTCAGTCGACCGCAGACCTTGGACGTCGATAGCGATGGATTGCTTTGGATCGCCGACTCGTGCAACCATCGCGTTCAAGTCGTCGATTGGCGCGAGAGCAAGCCACGCTCGGTCGCCATCTTCGGATCCCGTGGCTCGGAACTCGGACAATTGAAATACCCGTACGGTTTGAAGCTCATCGAGGGGAATCGCTTCCTGGTGAGTGAATTCGGCAACCACCGCGTGCAATGTTGGTCGCGCGATGGCATGCCGATTGCATCGTGGGGATCGGCAGGCGATTTGGCAGGCCAACTCAACCAGCCTTGGGCGGTCGACTGCGACTCACAAGGCCGCGTGTATGTGGTCGACTCGGGCAACAATCGTATCCAACGCTTCCTCCTCTCCTAACGACCTACCATCCTCCATGTTCAAAACGCTGTATCTCGGAACCTTGCAAGGGGCCAAGATTTACATTCACTGGTCCTTCTGGCTTCTGGCGATCTTTATCTTCTTCAGCGGACTGAGCGGCGGCGTCGGGCGGGCGTTCGCATTGCTGGGATTCGTTCTGGCCGTCTTCGCTTGCGTGTTTCTACATGAACTCGGGCACGCCATGGCCGCCAAAGCCTTTGGAAGAAAAACTCGCGACATCACGCTGCTGCCCATCGGCGGCGTCGCGCGCATCGAAGGGGGCGAACTGAGTCCGGTTGCCGAAGGTTGGGTGGCGATCGCCGGTCCAGCCGTCAGTTTTGCGATTGCGTTGGCTCTGATGATCGGCATGTCGCTCTTCTCAATCAGCCAAGATGCAGACGGGTCAATCGGCCAGGGAGTCACCGGGGGTACATCGATGGAATCGGTGGGCCTGGATACAACCAAAATGGCTAGGCTGCACCCGATGGATCAGCTCATTTTTGCGAATTGGGTCTTGGCGATCTTCAACCTCATCCCCGCCTTCCCGCTCGACGGAGGTCGTGTACTACGCAGCGTGCTGTGCTATTGGTATTCCCGAACGCTGGCCACGCGCATCGCATCGAGGGTTGGGCAATTCGCTTCAGGCCTGTTGATTCTCACGTCGATTGTGTGGTGGAGTTTTATGGGCATCATTTTCGGTATCTTGCTCTATCTCGTGAATACCGCGCAGCGCTTCCAAGCCCATTTCGTTGGGGATCCCGCCGACATGCAGAGAACCGGTCCCTTCCAGCCGTTCCCATTCAACCAAGAACAGGCCTTCGGCGGCCAGGGTCCGAACAACGACAAAAACACGATCGATGCCTTGGACGTCCGCGAGGTTCATCGCTCATGAACCCAGCTCCGATTTGGTCGCGACGCCAACTGTTCCAAAGCATCGGGGCGATAGCCACCGCCCATGCAGCGGGACTACTTCGGTGCAACGTTTTGTTCGGCGAGGAAGGTTCCGACGAGGGCTACCGCGTTTCCATTCCGTCGATGGGTTCGCTGATCGAACTGCGATGGGTGAACCATCGATTGAGCGATGCCGAGTCCGTCCTTCGCGATGCGACCGCATTGGCCGACGCTTGGGTGGACGTTCTCAGCGACTACCAGCAGGATAGCCAGTGCAATCAATTGTGCCGCGATGCCGATGCGGGCGATTGGGTGACTCCCTCGCCGGAGCTATGGCGAATGCTGGAGCAATGCGATCACTGGTACCGGATCAGCGAGGGCGCGTTCGACGCCAGCTTGGGCACGATCACACGATTGCGTCGATCACGCCGCGACGTATCCGAGGACGCCTGGCGGTCTGCTCGGGAACGAAGCGGCTGGAACCATCTCGAATTGGATACCACAAATCGTCGGTTACGAGTCCACCGACCGGGCATCCGGCTCGATTTCGGCGCTATCGGCAAAGGCTTCGTGGTCGATCGCTTGGGTGAGATGCTTCGCGAACAAGGCATCACTGCTTTCCTGATCAATGCCTCCGGCAACATGCTGTGCGGCGATGCGCCGCGCGCGGAACCGAAAACGGAAATCTCTCAAGGATGGCCGGTTACGATCGGCATGCTGGGGCATCCAGATCGTGAGATGAAGCGTCTGCGTTTAACCAACCGTGGGATCGCCACGAGCGGCGACCAATTTCAGAAGTATCGGAATGGTGGGACGACCTACGATGAAACGGAACAACGTGAGAGGACCACGAGCCATATCCTCGATCCTGAGTTGCGGCGCGGGCTAGAAGAATCGAACATGGCGACAGTGATTACTGCGTCGGCCTCGGATGCCGATGCGCTGGCCACCGCTTGCTGTGTTCATTTGCAGCGTGGGGACCTGTCGAGTTGGTTGGCCAGAATCGAGGGCGCCATTGCTCCGGCCGAGTTCATTTTGCAATCGGCACGGGATCGCGATATCGCTTTGACGAGCGCCTACTGCGATTGGTAGTGGATTGGTAGCTTGTGTTGCGCTCCGCGGAAGAATTGTGGGGGCGCTACTTTCGCGGAGCGAAAGGCGACTCTTTTCCGAACGCTGCTTACGCGCCTGATAGAGACGTGATATCGGTCGCCC
This sequence comes from Pirellula sp., assembly GCA_041752005.1. Taxonomy (GTDB): domain Bacteria; phylum Planctomycetota; class Planctomycetia; order Pirellulales; family Pirellulaceae; genus JBKCUI01. The sequence continues at coordinate 135,752 of JBGSHV010000074.1, forward strand.
AAGCTTCCAGGAGGGGTGCGGGGCTGACGTTCCGATCGACTTGTTCTCGGGCTTGTTGCGTGCGTCGAATGAGCGTTCCCAATGACTCGCAGTCAAGTGTGAGTTCGTGGCCGAGTTCTAGATTCGCGGGCTCGGTGTCCACACCCAACTGTCGCCGCAATGCAACGCGATATGTATCGATGGCGATATCGAAGACCCATTTAAGCCGGTCGCGTCGGGGCTGGCCATCGGCGCTTACCGAGTCGAGATGGGCCAGGATTGATTTGCTCAATCTAGCAAAATCAAGTGGTCGGCTGGCGATGGTTTGGCCCAAGTAGCTACGGAACTCCGCCATGGACTCATCGAGCGCATCGCGGGCGGATTCCAGCGAACCATGACATGACTGAGCGATCGGTATCGCATCGGCGATGCTGTCAATCAAACCGATACGCACCATGACCTGCGCCAATTCTTCGGCGCTCAGCGGTGCGAAGCGAACGATTTGAGAGCGTGATCGAATGGTCGTTAGTTGCCGTTGTTCGGAGGTACCGATGAGAAAGATGAGGGAACCGGCTGGCGGCTCTTCGAGGGTCTTCAACAGACTGTTGGCCCCTTCGACTGCGAGCGTATCGGCATCGTCGATGATGGCGATTTTACGACGACCGGAATAGGGTCGCATGCGAAGTTCGTAGCACAATCCTTCGCGCATCCGGGCTTCGTTTTCTCCGACCAACTGCTTCATCGAAAGGGAGGTTTTGTCCTTCTCGCGATGCACATTGAGAACATCCGGGTGGGTATTTGCCTCGACCTGCGCGCACGCTTCGCAGGCTCCACAGGGCTGGAAGGTTGCAGGTTCGCTGCCGGTGCAAAGCAACGTCTTGGCGATCAGTCGCGAGAACGTCCGCTTGCCAATACCGCTGGGACCGACCATTAGAAAGGTACTGGCCAACCGGTTTTGACGCACGGCATTGGCGAACCATGTTCGCTGTCGGTGATGCCCGATAAAACTGGTCCAATCCATCGCGTCAGGCCTTGCGAATGAATGTGTTGGGCAACTTCAACCGGAGCGCAAAGATCGTGCAACGGCCGATCCAACTAGTCTGGGCATCCAGACGTCTCACTTCGGCAGCCCGCAAGGCGTCGATGGCAGGCGCATCGGGCAGAGGTGTAGCGGTAGCGGACGATTGCGCTGCGATCAAATCTTCGAGCTGTGCAGCGTGCGGTAATTGGCGGTCATACTGGCTCGTTTCGCGAAAGGCAGCGTACGCTTGCCGCCATTGCTGCGTGGACTCCTCGCTCCATCCATTTCCGTCACGTCCCATGACGGAGTCGATATCGGCGTAGCGGCGAGATAGTTCCGTGGACGCAGCAGGCCAAACCGATCTGGCCAGATCGAGCCTCTGCATGATGGCTTGGAACTGGAGCGAGATCGAAAGCGTGACGGCCAACGTTACGACCAACAGGACCAAGAAAGGTCCGACGAACGCTTTGCCGGGGATGGTCCATCCCGTTCCAGCTTTCGGTGGAGAAACGGGATACGTTGCGTTGGCTGGCGCCATAAGTGATCACAATTTCGGCAGCGGGTACGATTCCGGCAGTGGGTACGTTAGGTGGTATCGATCAAGGAACAATTGATCAAGGGACAGTTACCGCATGCCGGGCGGCTCACATTCAAAAAACACTTTCCTAGGTAGGGATCTTGTAGTCCTTTAGCCGTTGCATTTCGTCGGCCACGCTGCTGCCGTCGGGGGTGGCGTCGTTGTCGACATCGAACCACGCATCCTCGAACTGGATGTAACCGGGCTCACCGCGGGCCGACTTGGCGATCGCCACATTGGTGGTCAAGGCAATGATGGCATCGGCCATGGCGACTTCGGGATAGCAGCGCGGTCGGTTTTCCGGTGAGTTGTTTCGGATGCAGTACGCCCAGTGCTCGATCTCTTCGGTGTATCCACGGCTGACCGGCCCGGAGCCCGAAGCGGCCTTGGAAACTGGGGCGGCTGCACCGCCACTGGCTTGGGTGTCGAGAGCGTAACCACTACCTGCAGCTTTGACGCCGGTCGAGGTTGACGTATCGCCTTTGGAGTAGACCAAGACTTCTTGCTCTTTGTCTAGGATCATAGTGCCCTTGGTGCCCATGACGACTTCACCGTACCCGCCATAACCATTTCCGTTGATCGACGAATAGGTCACGACAATTTTCTTATTGGGGTCTTGGCTATAGCCCGGCACGCCTTTGACGCCGCCAGGTTGCTTGTATCCCAAGTCGAATTTTTCGCTGTACTCAGGGCCGGGGAATTCGAACATGCAGTAGACATGGTCTTCGGCATCGCGATCGGCTGGGAAGATATGACGGCCACCGACAGCATGGACGGTCAGCGGATGGGCTTTCTTGCCATCGGCCCGCAGGGCGCTGCAGAAAATGGTCGAGGCGTCGAGTTGGTGGCTGCCCAGTTCGCCCATGAGGCCAGCACCAGTCCGTTCGAACAATCGCCATCGAACGAGTTCCTCCATGGCCGAGACCGTGCGGTCGTTCATGGTCCTATCCACGTAGCCAAATCTGGCAGCGTCGACGACATCGGACATCCAGGCTTCTTGTTGTGCCAATTTCCGTTTAAGCAGCTCGATTTCGGTCGGGTTCCTGGCCCGATCGAGTTCCTTGACGAACTTGTCGTAATCGGCTTTTATCTTGTCCACTTTGGTTTCTGGATCACCTCCAACCAACGGTGGTTGCCAGGAGTCAGCGCCGGGCAAATTACCGCGGTGCCATTGGGCGCGGATGCTGTGCAGTTGTCCGAGCATGCCCCAACGGAGCAGATGGACGGCATTGTCGTACAAAACGCTGTAGTGGCGTTGGTGTCCGGTCGCCAAATAAAGCTGTTGGCCACTTGGGTTCTTCAGCTCGCTGGACAGTCGGGCCATGACCTTGCACTGGGCCACGTTGTGGGCCATCAGTTTTTCGGTCAGTACGTGTTTCCCCTTCTGCATGGCCTTGATTGCGATGGGTGCGTGCAGGTGGAGTGGCAACGCGATGATAACGGCTTCGATGCTGTCGTCATCGAGCAACGCTTCCACGCCACCATTGGAGGCGTCGTAGACCTTAACGTTGCGTTGGGCTTCGTCCGCGTTGGCGTACTTGTACTGCTTGATCAGGCCTGGACGAACTGGGGTGGTCCAATCGCCGTGGAAGGCACGATAGACACTGTAGGGACGGATGTCCGCGATCGCGGTAACCTGCACATAGTCAGGCGTGCAACCACCGATCAGTACACTACCTTCGTCCCCGGTACCGATGACGCCAATACGAACGGGATCGGCGAATTTCTCATAGCCGAAGTACATGGCACCGAGTCCGACGCCGCTGACAGCCCCGGCAGCGATCACACCTTGGAGAAACTCTCGGCGGGTAAACCCGACAGCTTCGTGGTAGTTGTCGGTACCGACGGTTCGATCTTCTGGGCTCAAGGTTTGCATAGGTCAGGCCTCATGGAGGAGGGTTGGCTGTTGGAAGGTTCAGTTACTGGTTTGGGCAAGATCAATCGAAGGGACGATTCAATCGTAGGGGCGATCGGGGTCTGTGGCGAGTGTTAGCTTTCGACGGGGACCTTGGCGTTTCGGTTCCAGAAACTCCACGGAATGAAGTCCAAGCCGGCGTAGCGGCCCGCATCGCCGAAGGCCACCACGAAGCAGGCCAACATCTCGATGGCTTGGTAATAGGTTGGCTGTGAGCCGATGTAGCCTGGGAACTGGCTTAGGACGACCGACAGCAGGAACAATCCTGCGGCCAGGCCGGCGAGCGGCGTGAGGAGTCCGATGAAGAGCAGAATGCCGACGGCCATGTCAAAGATCGGGATGATCTTGTCGACTTGGCTAACCGATACTGGACCTTCGCCGGGATACTTGAATGGCACGGTTCTTCGAATGACATTTCCATTTTCGTCTTTGGTCATCTTCTCCGGATCCGGTGCGGCCTGTTCATCGGTCGCGATGGCGTTGATCCGAGTTTCGAGTTCTGGAACGGTTTGGTCGATAGCGGTCAAGATCGGGCGGCCGAGGGCTTTCCATTTGGTCTCGATTTCCTCACGTTGATTGCGCAGCGAAGTCACGTTGTTTCTCGAAGGATCGGCATCTAGGACGCCTTTGCGCACGAGTCCTTTTTGGTACTCGTCGATCTCGGACGTCCATTCCGAGTAGATGGCTTTGCGGCGGGCTTCGAAATCCTTCAGCACGTCCTTGGCGTCATTTTGTTGTGCTTCGGTGAAACCGAACTCCGCAGCGGCCTTATCGGCAAATTCCTTCGCGACTTCCGACATGCGTTCAGCGTCGATGCGGATCGCGCCGTCGTAGTCGGGGATCAAGGCATGGAATTGGGAAGCGAATGGGCCTTTGGCGGCGGCCAGGAACGGGGTCGACGAAAAATTACCGTCGCGGACTTTGGACACTCCTTCCTGGAAAAAGTGCCATCCAATGGTCAGCCGCAGCAGGACCAGGAATACGATGGCTGGAATAGTCAGCCGGGCTTTGCGAAATAGCATGGCAGGCAGGTGGATGATTGGCGGACGGCGAGTGGGTGAGCAATGCGTCGAATGGGTCCTACGAACTCTTGGGGCATCGAAGCCCTGTCTGTAGCCGCAATCCCCCCCGCGCATGTAACTAGAGTATGGTCCAAAAACGGTCTTCAGCCAAGCCTTAGGGAAACTTACCTGCTTTTTGGCGGCTATGAAAAAGCGGGAACTTCCATTGGATTTGGAGGTAAAGTGGAGACTCAAAGTGGCGCGGTGGTTGAAACACGCCCTTCGAAGACTCAGGGACGTGCCACCCAGAAGTCACAGTTAGGGCCACCCAGAATTCACAGAAACGTGCCACCCATGAGTTTTGTTGTTTTGTCATGGAGTGTTATTTGTCCGAGGTCCTTGATTGCCAAGTCTCGATCGCCCCTAGAATCCCGTCGGCTGTCAATCGCTTTCCATACTCGAACATACGATGTCGATTGGACCATGACATGTTGACCCAATGCTTGGCCAAGGACCGAGGGACGGCCACCAAGATGGGGACATCGGAAAACTCGCGGAGAACCTCGGCTTTGTGGGCGATGTACTCCGGGGTCCAGTAACCTGCGATTTCTACCAACATCCTCCGCCCGTCGAGATGCTCCAGCACAAAATCGGGCATGAACACGCGCTGACCGCGATGCAAGATGTCCCCCTCACGAACCAATCGCCATCCCTGCTGCCTGTCCTCACCCCACGCTGCAATCAGCTGCCGCTCGACCTCCGAGTCGCTTTCCGGAGTGCCCGCCACCGAACTCTTGAGTCCCGATCGATCGTTCAGCTCCAAGCGAACCCCTCCCATCCACGACGCAGGAGAGCGTCGATCATGCTTCATCGTGGCCGTCATCGACCAACCGCGACAGGCGATCAAGCCCGGCAAGAATTTCGCCATGGCAGCGCCGTAGCGATGCGTGGAACGCAGTACCGAAGCGGCACCATCGAACTCGAAGCGATAGCCGGATTCCGTTCGGGTGATTCGATGCATGAGCCCTGCAAGCTTCGCGTAGCGCAGGATCATTTTCCAATCCGCCGTAGCGTCGATACGGATCGAGACCGCATCGAGCAGCGCCGCCTGCGTTTGCGCGACGTTGTAACGCGATAACAAGTCGGAACTCTCGACCGGAGGATGAAAGGTCCGCAGCGTATGGTTTTCGATCAAATCGGAAAACAATCGTCCGCGCAGCTCGGGCCAACCCACGCCTAGCTCCTCGGCGATGCGCTGCTTGACCTTCTGTTCGGAGTGCTCCAGCATCGATTCGACTTTGGCAACCAGGGGGTGATAGGTAGCCGCAAGGCGAAAGACCTGTCGCCTCAATTCCGAGGTCGTCTTCGGTTTTCCTCGATCAAATTCACACCATTCGTCCAACAGTTTGCAGAACGCTCCTGCACGCCGGACAGGGCAGTTCGCATCGTCTTCCAAGATTCCAGACACCGACCGATGAATTGTTCCGCGCGCCTGTCCCATGCCCTGGCGGTACACCTCGATCATCTTTTCCGCGTAGCCCAGGTACGCCTGATGCGAGTGGACCGTCAACCGATCCGGAATGACCTGTCCGTTGTCACGTGTTGCGATGGCGAGCTCGCGTGTAAGCATCACTCCTCCTTCGCTTGCGCGACCGAAGGGCATCGTTGGTATCTGCCGTAACGACTTCGTACAATACGGCGCGGGAATGACCGCTTCGCCGCAAAACTCGGCCCAAGCGCTGTTTGGCTTGCCGGGTCGATGCTTTCCCTCCCAAGATGACTGCCACCTTGAGCTCCGGTAAATCCACTCCTTCATCGAGGACCTGATTGGCCACGATGGCAGGGTAAACACCATCGCGAAGTCCCTCGAGGTAATCGAGCCGCTCGCGTTTTCCACAATGATTGAGCAGGCACGGAATCAAGAAACGAAGTGAGACTTCGCGGGCCATGGCGTTGGAGCCCGTGAAAACGATCATCGGGCTGCCATGATGCAAACGAAAGAGGTCTTCAAGAACGCGCAGTTTCTCTTCGGCCCGTTCCTCAATGGCTTGCTTCTGGCGAAAGATCCGCAGCATGTTGGACGCAACGCCGTCGACCGAACTCTCGGTGGACAGGTCTTGCCAACGAAAGCTCGGATCCAGCGTTCGGCGTTGCACCACATAGGCGCTGATTTGCTCTGCCAACCGGTCGTAGTGGAGGCGTTCTGGTTCGCTGAGCGCGACCGGAATCCGGACGATGTCATAGTCTGCGAGTGTCGCGCCTCGCACCTCTTGGATTGCCAATCGATGCACCACGGGTCCGAGCAAGGATTCGATCGTGTCCAAGCCACGATCACCGGGATCCAACGTCGCCGTCAGCCCAAGTCGCAGCGGCGCGATGCTCTGACGCGCCGCATCGCTCCGAAGAGGACCGGTGAGATGATGGCATTCGTCGAAAATGAGAAACTGAAATCGATCGCCGAGACTGGGCATATGAATACAGGCACTGGCGTAGGTCGTGACCGTGATCGGTCGGACGTTGAATTGATTGTCACCGAGGATCCCCGCATCGTATCCCAAGCCTCGAAGAATACGTCGATGCCATTGGTACATCAGATCGCGAACGGGAGCCACAATGAGAGCACTGCAAGCAACCTGACTGAGCAGCTGCAATGCGACTTCCGTTTTTCCTGTACCGGTGGGCATCACTACCACACCCTGCCGCGACTCGCACCACGCATCGATGGCTCGCGACTGCTCGGCGCGCATCGGCGGGAGTTGGACCGATGGCCAAACCACGGAATTCCATTTCGGAATTTGATCCTCCACCTCAATCTGGCAGATTTCCAAAGTGCGAACGACTTCGGCGTACCGGAATGCATCGGTGCGCCATTTTTCGACCCGTGGATCCCAAACCCACATCGACTTCCCGAACAGGCTGGAAACCGCTGTTGCCGGCCAGCCATCGAGGGTAAGCGTTCCGGAGTCGTACCTCAGTGCCACGATGATTCCACCATTGCCAGCTAGACTTCGGTGCAGCTACTTGTTCAAACGCATCTTCTCCGCCGAGGAGGATGGTGAAAACTCGCATCGGGCTGGCACAATGCGGTCGTTGATCTTACTCGACCGTCACGCTTTTGGCCAAATTCCTCGGTTTGTCGACGTCGCATCCGCGTGCAATGGCGATGTGGTAGGCCAGTAATTGCAGTGGGATCGATGCCACGACGGGCTGTAAGAAATCTTCAACCGACGGAATCTGGATGACGTCGTCGACGAGTTCCTCTAATTTGGCATCCTTCGAGTCGACGATGGCGATGACGGGTCCACCTCGGGCTTTGACCTCCTGCAGGTTGCTCATGATTTTGTCGTACACGTGCGAATGCGACAGCAGAAAGACCGATGGGGTGTGCTCGTCCACCAAAGCGATGGGGCCGTGCTTCATTTCGGCTGCGGGGTAGCCTTCGGCGTGGATGTAGCTGATCTCCTTGAGCTTGAGGGCGCCCTCCAACGCGGTTGGAAAATTGTAGTGACGGCCGAGGTACAGGAAAGTTGTCGCATCTTTGTACTTATCGGCGATTTGCCGCACGTGGTCATTGCATTCGAGGGCTTTCTCAACGGCCGCCGGTAGGGCTTCGAGGTTATCGATGATGCGCTGGCCGGCTTCGAAGCTGAGGTGTCGGAGTCGACCGAAGTACAGACCCAACATGGCCAGTACGCACAGTTGGGACGTGAAGGCTTTGGTCGACGCAACTCCGATTTCCGGACCGGCGTGCAAATAAATGCCGCCGTCGGCTTCCTGAGCGATGCTGCTGCCGATGACGTTGCAAATGGCCAAGGTGTGATGGCCTTTGCGTTTCATCTCGCGCAGTGCCGCCAGGGTGTCGGCTGTCTCACCGCTCTGCGTGATACCGAAGATGAGGGTGTCGTGATCGACGGGAGGATTGCGATACCGCAGCTCGCTGGCGTATTCCACCTCGACCGGCATGCGGGCGAATTCCTCGATCAAATACTCGCCGACCAGTGCAGAGTGCCAGCTCGTGCCGCAGGCGGTCAAGATGATCCGGTGGATGCTTCGGAGTTGGGAAGGGGTTAAGTTCAATCCGCCGAACTTTGCGGTGGCGTTCTCGCGATCCAATCGCCCGCGCATGGCGTTTCGGAGCGAGGTGGGTTGCTCGTAGATTTCCTTGAGCATGAAATGCGCGTAGCCTTGGCAGTCGACTTCGGTTTCCTGCGATTCCAAGACGCGGACTTCCGGTCGTATACGACCTTGATCGCGATGCACAACCTGAATGGAGTCGGACGTGACAACGGCCAATTGATGGTCGGCCAAATAAATAATGCGATCGGTATGACCGACCAAGGGCGAAGTATCGCTGGCGATGAATTGTTCTCCACGGCCAACTCCGAGCACGAGCGGGCTACCAAAGCGAGCCGCGATGAGCAGGTCGGGCCGATCGCGAAACATGACCACCAAGCCGTAGGTGCCGCGCAGGGCGGGCAGACTGGCTCGGACGGCTTCGACGAACACGGCGTTGCGCACTTCGTGGACACCGCCGGATTGCGGCTTGGTGTCCGCCGGTGCGTGCAACAAGGTCTGGAGATTATCGGCGATCAAGTGCGCGATGACTTCGGTATCGGTAGCCGATTGGAAGACATAGCCCTTCTCGACGAGCATCTCTTTGAGTAGCTGGTAGTTCTCAATCACACCGTTGTGCACGACCACGACCGAGCCACGTCCGCCGAGATGCGGGTGCGCGTTTTCCGTGGTGGCTGCGCCGTGGGTGGCCCAGCGCGTATGCCCGATCCCAATCGATCCCTGCATGCTGGTGCCTGCGATTTGATCGACCAACGCATCGATGCGGCCAACCGACTTGGCCAACTGCAAACCACCCGCAGGTCCGAGCGTGGCAATCCCCGCGCTGTCGTAGCCACGGTATTCCAGGCGTCTTAGCCCCGAGAGCAAGAACGGACAAGCGTCCTGTTTACCGACGTATCCAACAATGCCGCACATGGGTAGCCCTTTCGGCCGCAATTAGTCATGCAAAAGGTTCTGCAAGTCGAACATGCATTTTGCCAATCCGCGCCGGTCGCCGCAACCAAAACGGCAAGTCGCCGCAACCCAAACGTTGGAAGGACGGTTCGCCGTTCACGCACTGAAGTCAAAACTGGTGGCCGAGTCCAGAGAGTTTACGACTATTGGCGGCACTTGGCTCATTCCTTCACGCTTTACTAGCATTTCCCAGCTCGTCATTTCGATTTCCAAGATTTCCCGTAGATCATCGATCGCGGCGATATTCTTGTCTTGTTCGGCAGTGGCTAGCAGTGCGGACAGGAAGATATACAGATCGGATTGTTGTTTTGCCAAGGGATGTTTCGGATCGACGATCCCAGCGATCAATTCGGCCAGGATGTCGCGGACCAGGATAATCCATTGAATGGAGGCGTCGACTTCGTTCTTCCTCCACAGGTCGGCAATGTGCACCGAGAGGCCATGAGCCCGCTGTAGCAGGAGCAAATGCAGTTTGGCTGGGCTAGCCGACTCTACTTCCTGGCGAAGGAATCGATCGATGAAGTCGGGAGTGCTCATGGGTCACTTTGAAGAGTTTGAGGCATCGATCGATGGACCAAGTCGAATTTTGGTCACGGACCCTTTTTCGCTTGCGTGAGTATCGACATTCGCGGGTATGCCCCATCGCAGTCCCGGGTCGACACGTTGTGTTTGGTACAACCGCTACAATCAGGCCTGAGGTCGTCGACCTCACGATTCGCTCGCAGACACGCACATACGCCTGCGGACTCGAGTTGTAGACTGGACGGATCGATCGCAATTTCTATTTGGACAAAGCAAAGCTATGTCGTTGCAAACGGACCGGGACACCATCCTGGATTTGACTCAAAAGCTATTGGTATGCATCGCACGCGGCGACTGGGATACGTATGAACAGCTCTGTTGCCCCTCCCTGACTTGCTTCGAACCCGAGGCCATGGGGAGTTTGGTCGACGGCCTTGATTTTCACCATTACTACTTCAGTTTGCCTCCGTCGAGCACACCGATTCAGTCGACCATCGTGGCGCCCCACATCCGGATCATGGGGGATGTGGCGGTGATTGCATACCTTCGGTTGACTCAAAAACTAAATGAGGGAAACCCTGTAACGGTCTCGATGGAGGAAACGCGTGTGTGGCATCGCCAGCAGGGTCGATGGCGGCATGTGCATTTCCATCGTAGTTCCGCGCGGTAAGCGTCGCGTACGCTCGAAAGCTTGACACATGCATCCACTTCATTTTCTTCGCGTCACTGCCGCATGTTCCCCGACCTCGGTAGCTGATCCACGCGCCAATGCTCAGGCCATCGCTACCGCCCTGCCTTCGTTGCACGATTCCGATGTCGTGGTATTCGGCGAATTGTGTTTGAGCGGCTACACCTGCGGTGAGTTGTTCCTGCAGGACACTCTGCTTGATGCATGCCTCGCAGAGTTGCGGTGGCTGAGCCAATCGATCGGCCAACAATTGGTCGTGGTCGGTTTGCCGCTGGAGGTCGACGGTCGTTTGTTCAATACCGCTGCCGTTCTTTGCAATGGCGGGTTGTTGGGGATCGTCCCCAAAACCCATTTGCCCACCTACGGCGAGTTCTACGAGTCGCGTTGGTTCCACTCCGGGACGGAGTCGCATCCCAACGCGATCGATCTCGACGGCTTTGGCCGTGTGCCGTTTGGGACCGATCTCTTATTCCGATGCGGGCGTGCGACGATCGGAGTTGAAATCTGCGAAGACCTATGGGTACCGATTCCTCCGAGCGCCTACCAAGCCATCGCCGGGGCTAATGTTTTATTGAATCTCTCGGCTAGCAACGAAACCATTGGCAAGGCTGGATACCGTCAGCAATTGGTGGCCATGCAGTCGGGGCGTTGTATCGCAGCGTACGCATATGCAAGTTCAGGACCGACCGAATCGACTACGGATCTTGTGTTTGGTGGGCATTGCTTGATCGCCGAAAACGGTACGGTCCTGACTCAGTCGCAGCGTGTGGGGACCGGGCTGTGCCTGCGACCAGAATCGCACATCGATGGTCTGACCAGTTTCGCGACATGCGATATCGATCTCGATCGCTTGCAGCACGATCGACGCGCGTTGCAAACCATGCATCAGAGCCTCGAGACCGAAGTACACCGCACCTTTCGAATCCTTCCGTTCGAGCTCCCATTGCAGTCCACGCCGCTGCAACGCACGATCGATCCGCACCCCTTCGTCCCCAAGTCGACAACGGAATTGCATCAGCGCTGTGCCGAGATATTCGAGATCCAGTGCGCAGCCTTGGCCAAGCGAGTCTCGCGACTCCCCGAATCCATGCCGCTAGTGATCGGTGTCTCTGGCGGACTCGATAGCACGCTGTCGTTGCTGGTCGCGGTCAAGATGTGCGATATGTTGGCATGGGATCGAACGCGAATCCTCGGCATGACCATGCCTGGTTTTGGGACGACGATCAAGACGCGATCGAACGCAGAGTCTTTGATGCAGCGGCTCGGGATACGATCCCAAACGATCGATATTCGCGAGAGTTGTTTTCGCGTTTTTCAAAGTTTGGAACATCGGCCGTTCGGTGTGGATTTGACGCCCTTCGATCCGATCAGTTTGCAGCAGCATTTGGAGCGATTGCCCCATGACCAACGGCACGATTTGGTCTTTGAGAATGTGCAAGCCCGGATGCGCACGCTGCTGCTCATGAATCGCGGCTTTGTACTCGGGACGGGGGACATGTCGGAGATGGCGTTGGGTTGGAGCACGTACAACGCCGACCACATGTCGATGTACAACGTCAATTGCTCGGTCCCCAAGACCTTGGTCCGATTCTTGGTGCAATACGTGGCTGAGCATTGGGAGGATGAGGCGATTCGCAAGATACTCATCGACATCGTCGACACCCCGATCACTCCGGAGCTTCTGCCTTTGGCTAGCGATCAATCGGTGCAGCAGAGCACCGAGGCCGCGATCGGTCCGTACGAGCTGCATGATTTCTTTCTCTACCACAGCGTCCGCGGCGGCGCAACGCCCGACAAGATCCTGTGCATGGCGAGCCAAGCCGCATTCGATCGCCCGTACGACGCGAGCGAGATCCAGGCATGTTTGCGGACGTTTTACCAGCGCTTCTTCGCGTCGCAGTACAAACGCAGTTGCGTGCCCGACGGACCCAAGGTCGGGACCGTATCCTTGTCGCCTCGGGGTGATTGGCGGATGCCCAGCGATGCCGAGGTCCACGCGTGGCTGGCGCGATTCGCGGCGGAAAGCTCGAATTGACGGCTGCGACTTTTGCCCCTTCGTAGGGCGGGTGGGCCTGGATAGAATGAGCGACGACCGACTCATCAATTTCAGCCCTCCTTTTTGAAACTTCCCAATCGCGTGTCTCACCCCAACGTCCCCTCGAACGCTTCCGAGAGCGAGCTTGATCCGTACACGTTTGAGTTGCCGCGCGAGCTCATCGCCCAGGATCCACCTCCGCAGCGGACCGATGCCCGGATGATGATCATCGATCGACGCTCTGGAAGCATTGAACATGCCTCAGTCCGTGATTTACCGAGCTATGTGCAAGCGGGCGACGCCCTGGTCGTCAACGACTCCAAAGTCATACCAGCCAAATTGGTGGGGTATCGCGCGAAGACGGGAGGCCGCTGGGAAGGACTCTATCTGCGAAGTGAGCAAGGGGTCGGCGAGTTGCTCTCGAAGACGCGCGGCTACCTGAGGGAAGGGGAACGGATCGTGCTCCGCGATCCCGAAGGTCGAGAAAACCAATCGCTCACGGTACTAGCGCACGCCGAGAATGGACACTTGCTGGTCCGTCCTGAGCCGCAACAGGAATGGCTCGAACTCCTGGATCAGTCGGGCCGTATTCCGTTGCCCCCGTACATTCGCGAAGGACAAATGACCGAGATCGATCGCGAGCGGTATCAAACCGTGTTCGCGCGGAATCCCGGTTCCGTGGCGGCCCCGACGGCTGGACTGCACTTGACCGAAGACTTGCTCCAACGCGTGCGTGCGGCCGGCGCGGCGCTGGTGTCGGTGACGTTGCATGTCGGCTTGGGGACCTTCAAGCCGGTTCAAACCATTTCGCTCGATCAACATGTCATGCATCGCGAATGGGCTCAGGTCACTGGGAACGTAACGCGACGGCTCCTCGGCGCTCGGTCGGAAGGTGGACGGATCATTGCCGTCGGTACGACGAGTGTACGTACCCTCGAGAGTGCCGCATTGGCATGTGGGGGCAAGCTCGGTGAGTGGACGGGGGAAACCGATCTATTCATCCGCCCAGGACACACGTTCGCGGCCGTCGATGGGATGCTGACAAACTTTCATTTGCCCAAGAGCACGCTGTTGGTCTTGGTCAGCACGTTTGCGGGGCGAGAACTAATGCTCGAGGCCTATCGTAAAGCCGTCGAAGAGCGCTATCGATTTTTTAGTTACGGCGATTGCATGCTCATCGTATAACACACGCACCATACAACGCACGCACCGAATAACGCACGTATCGCGTCGCGATTTCGAAAGACCGATCCTATGAATCATCCACCGTCGGTGGCTCACCAATCCTGGCTGGGTCTGGATATCGGAGGCGCGAACCTGAAGGCCGCGCACACGTCGCGGTGGACCAACGCGTGCGTGTTTCCCATGTGGCGACGGTCGCGCTGCCTCGCTGTTGGCATCGCGCAGCTCATCGAATCCGCACCGGACTTCGACGGGGTGGCCGTGACCATGACCGGCGAGTTGGCCGATTGCTTTGCCACCCGCGCCGAAGGGGTGGCGGTCATCCTGGAGCAGGTTACCAGTATCCTGCCGGCAGCCGCAGTCCGCGTGTATTGCGTCGATGGTCGATGGCGAAGTCCGAGCGAAGCGGCCCGGGCACCCTGGCTAGCGGCGGCATCGAATTGGCATGCACTAGCGCGTTGGGCAGCTCGTTCCATGCAAAACCCAACCGGCGTTGTGCTCGATATCGGTTCGACCACCATCGATCTGATTCCTGTTCGCGATGGTCAGGTGGCCACGCGTTCGACCACGGATTCGCAGCGCCTGCAGCGTGGTGAACTTTTGTATTGCGGAGTCGAACGGTCCAATCTGGCGGGCTTGGTTAGATGGGCACCGCTGCATGGACGCCGTTGCCCCGTCATGAATGAAGCCTTCGCGACGACCCGCGACGCCTACCTGTGGCTGGAGAAAATTCACGCTGATGCTCAGGATTGCGATACTTCGGACGGACGTCCAGCGACGCGCGAGGCAGCTCGCTTCCGCTTGGCGCGAATTGTCGGTGAGGATGGATCAACGCTGGCCGATGCCGACATTACTGAAATTGCGCAGCATGTTTTCCATCGCCAGACCGAGTTGCTGGCGCGGGCTCTGAAACGGTTGCTCAACCGCATGGAGCGAACCGAACTTGGTAGAACAAATCCAAAGAGCGCGAGTTCTAAGTTGCCGAGTCCAACGACGGCGAGTTTTCGTTCGGTGGGAGGAACGGGGTCGCCCGCCGTTAAACGATCCGTGCTGCTCAGCGGTCACGGTCAATTTCTCGCCGATCAAGTTTTCGAGAGGGGTTGTCCGTTCGGAGAAACCGTTCGGATGGAGCAGGTATTAGGGTCCGAATTGTCCCGGTCCGCACCCGCTTATGCTGCAGCCGTGCTGGCGGCCGAGGTCCATTGAAGGGTTGAAGCCTGCTCGGACGGTCCCTCCAACCGCTATCGCAGGCATTCCCGGCATGCCTTTCCCCAGCGGAAAACTCGAAATTTCGAGGTCCTTCGCGGGGAATCTTTCGGCGGGACTATCATCGAACAGGAAGCCGCAGATGCATGCTGCGGTTCCAAACTGTGATGAAAGCGTCATTCCTGCGTTTTGGCAGAGCTTACGTGCCAGACCTTTGGGGCATTCCAGGTCCCCATCTTTCCGCCCGAAAAACCTTTATGAGTGAAAGCAAACGACCCAAGTCGCGCCAGCGCCATCGCAGGCTCTCCTTCGAGAGCTTGGAGATGCGTCGCGTCATGGCCAGTTTGCCGTTCGGGGCTACCCCTGCCGACACTGGCGAATTCATGCTCGGTCGGATTGCGGTCACCCCCATTTTGCTCGAAAGCGATGGCTCGACCGATCTCAACACAGAGAACTGGAATTCCGCCCATGTGGCGTCGGTGATGAACAATCTGCAGGAGGGGCTGGACTGGTGGAAGCAACTTCTGGCCACCAAGAGTTCGGTCCATACCATCGATTGGGTAATCGACCGCACATTCGTGGATAATCGTCCCTCGACGCCGTACGAACCGATCAACCGGGTATCGAATGCGTATGAGTTATGGGTGGACAAGTTCCTGGACGACACGGGTTACAAAACCACATTTGATCTTGAACAGAACCTGCGTAACTTCAATCAAGCCCAGCGCGAGAAGATGAACACCGATTGGTCGTTCACCATTTTTGTCGTGAATTCTCAAAACGATCGCGATGGGACATTCGCCATCGGTGGGACCTTTTCTCGCGCGTTTGCGTTTGCGGGCGGATTGTTCATGGTCGTACCGTCCGTCCGCCCAGCGTCGACGTTTGCGCACGAGACCGGGCATATTTTTTGGGCCAAAGACGAATACACCGGTGGCAGCTCGTATTCGGACCGACGCGGATACTACGATGCTCAGAACACCAATGCTACAGACGGCAATCCCGATCCAAACTTCCAACAGCAGCCCAGCATCATGTCCGCTGGTTCGGTGTTGGAACAAGCCTATGCGCAAGTCGTTTCTCCCAGCGCCACCTTAGCCATGATCGGCTGGCGCGACTCGGACAGCGATGGCATCTTCGACGTGCTCGATGTGCCATTGGCGCTCGAAGGCACGGGTCGATTGAATCCCACGACCAACTCGTATGCGTTCCGAGGCACTGCAACGGTCCAAACATTGCCCAATCGCAATTCGTCTGGCCTTCAGAACAACATCACACTCAATCGTATCGGCCGGATCGAGTACCGAATTGGCAACGGAGCCTGGATCTCCTTATCGACCCCCAACAAACCAACGGTCGACCTGGATCTTCAAATCCCGGTATCGATCTTGGACGTTGGACGCACGATTGAAATTCGAGCCATCGATCCTCGCATTGGAATTGTCAGCAACACCTTCAGTGGTGTGATCGGCGGTATGGCCGACACCACAACACGGCACGGTATCCAAGGATTTGTCTGGCAAGATGGTGATCAGAGTCGGGGTTGGGATGCCAGCGAAGTCGGATTGCCGGGCGCCAACCTACGCCTACTCGACACAAACCGTCAACCGATCGATCTACAACGCATCCTCGATCCGGATGCGTATCCGGAAGGAATATTGCCAGGCAACCTCGGTGGGGTTCGCATCGACACGATTGGCCTGGATGCAATCGGGACCATCGGTGTGTTCGATGACCTTGCGGCATCGACGGGGAGCAAGATCTTCAAGCCTTACTCGTTTTGGGCCAAACGCTTCGTCGACTCATTTCATGACCAGGATCAACAACTGCGAGCCCGCTTCGATGTCCCGACCTCCTACGTTTCAATCGATGCGATTGCATTCACGGACAATTCAAGTGTCCGGCTCGATGCGTACGCAGCCGATGGAACGATCGTCGCGCAATTTGAACGCAAAGGCATGCTACGGAACGATCGCGTAACCATGGAGGTTGGAACCGGCGAAGCCAGGATCGCCTATGTGATCGCTCGCGGATTTCAGAACTCCTACATCAAACTCGACAATCTTCGATTCGGTCCCAAGGCATCGGCCCGCACCTCGGTCGATGGCAGTTATTTTTTAGAAAACATTCCGGCCGGCAATTACCTCGTCGAAGTCATCTCCCCCGTGGCGGGTGCGATCCCAACCAATACGCTCGATGGTACATTGACTGTCGCCTACGGTGCTCAGCGAAGCGTGACCCATGTGGACTTCGGCCTCTACCTGGAACCTAGCCCATGGCAAAACCCGAACTTGCCTGAGGATGTCAACGGCCTCGATGGCGTCAACCCGATCGATGTCCTATTGCTGATCAACGACATCAATCAATACGGCACGCGGTCCCTCATCGGTTCCCCGATCCAGCCACCTCCGTACCTCGATGTCGACGGGGACCGCAACATTGGACCGCTCGATGTGCTTCGGGTGATCAACTACATCAACAGCATGACCAGCAGCAGCAGCTCAGGACGGGGAGGCGAGGGTGAGTTCGCAGCGCCTCCGATTGAGATTGCCTCCCTGCACCCCACTGAGAATCCGCCGCTTCGTTCGTTTGCAACCGAACGCTTGGAAACGGCTCCAACCACTTGGATCGTCGACCGAACGGGTTCTGCAGCCTTGCGTCCACAAGGCCCTGAACGCTGCGGTTGCCCCGCTTGCGTGAACTGGTGCGAAGCGATGGACGAAGGGACCGGCCCCGTGGTTGCCAACGCGATTGTCGGACTCACCCCTGACCTATCGGCGCCTGAACTGGACGCCTATTTCGCGGCTTGGGACGACTAGTTTCGTGGCTTGGCTCGAATAGAAATGAAAAGAGCTCGGCGGTTGCCGAGCTCTGTTGCATCATTGAGGAGGCTCATCGAGGACGGCTCACGCCATCGATCGAGACGCGGCTCGCTACTCGCGAGGCCGAATCGCTCCGGTCAGACCGCTATAGTCCACGCGGTCATCGTTGTGCCACAAAGGCTGGCCCAACTCGACGCGACGGCGAAGCACTTCAATCTTTTCTTGCGAACCTGCTGGGGCGTCGGTTGGCAAGAAGCGACCGTCAACGACTGGATCGAAATCCTCGTCGTGTCCGTACTTCAGGATCGCTTCGAAAACATTTTTACACAAATTGCTCATGCAGATGGCACCTTCATACTGAAGACAGACCTGGAGCGCCCGTGCTCCAATACAATTGTCTAAAACTTCATATGCAGGGATTATCTGCGTTCAAGCCCTAAAGTCAAGAAAAAAGATTTCGGATCTTGTCCGACTTCCCGGCCACTTGGTTCTCAGGCCATTTGGGCAAGCTGTGCCATGCGGAGTCTCACCGTTTCCGGCCATCGCCTGACAATGCAGGCCGAGCCCCCCAGTAGTCATCACTAGGGGAATCATGACCACCTTGACAAGTCACCGATGCCGTTTATTGGCCTTGGTCGCAGGCACCTACGATGGCCAAGAGTGGCATTGTGACGCAGGGTCGAGCCATCGCAAAAAAAATCCTCGGCGCGTTCGGCATCCGGGCTGATATTGGGTTTTGAGTCGCGTCACAGGTACCGAGCGAGTGGTCCACCGCGGGCGGCCAAGGCATCGATGCGTCGGGTGACTTCGGCGGATTCCATCAGCGGCGGTGCATGATGCGTTTTGCGGCGGGCATCGATGACCATTGGACCATCGCACATCCAATGCTTGTCTTCCATGCGTTCCCGCACTCCATGAACATCGGAGGCAGGGTTGCTGCGCGTGAACGCCACCCATAGGAAATTGTTGAGCGTACGGCTTGTGAACTCCGCATCGTCAACGATCACGATGCAGGCAAAACTCTCTGAGGCACTGTCGTTTGGTGGGCTCTCGCGCCATGCGTGAAGCAAGGCACTGAGCGAGGCATTGGGCGCGGCTTCGATCGCGAGAACGCCGGGCATGCACAGGCGAGGATCGCGGAACTCAGTTGGCAACCATAGGCCTCTTGGAACTTGGTTTGCCAGTTCGCGGCGGCGTGGCCCACTGGCGGCCACGACCAATTTCGAACCGCGATTCATTCCGTCACCGGTGTAGTCGAGGGTGTCCATGGTGGTTCGGGTATGGAAGTGCAGGCCGGACTCAAAATCCACGCGTTCCCATACCCAGCGGAAAAAGTCTTCGATGTGATGAACGCTCAGTTCCGGAGAATCAGTTCCGTCGGCGATGAACAAATACTTGGCGAGTGACATTTGGCCCTGGCCGAGGATTGCCGAAGCCTGCGTCAAGAGTTCCTGGGGTCGATCAGGCTTGCGATAGGGAGTGTAGCGCTCACTACCCACCGCCAGCAGGAGTGGGTGAACGCCTGCCGCATCCACGGCATGCACTTCGCGAACACCTGGGAGGACCGTGGGAATGATGGGGCCGGTGATCTCATGGATCAAGTCGCCGAAGGTCGTATCCTCTTGAGGAGGTCGGCCGACGACGGTGAAGGGCCAAATCGCGCCCGCTCGGTGCGATACCGACGTGACATGCATCCAGGGAAACATATGTTGCTTGGCGTAATACCCCAAGTGATCGCCGAAGGGTCCTTCGGGCTTGAGGCATGTGGGATCGATGACACCCGTGATGGCGAAGTCGGCATCGGCATATATGGGCGCGTGGTCATCTCCGACGATCATTGGGATTCGATGACCGGCCAGCGCTCCGGCAAAGGTCAGTTCGCTCAAGCCTTCGGGGAGCGGCATGACCGCTGCCACACTCATGGCGGGGCTTCCTCCGACGGTGATGGTCACGCGGAAGTCCGATCCTCTTTGCAGGGCTTGTTGATGATGGACGCCGATACCGCGATGGAGTTGGTAATGAAGCCCAACTTCGGTATCCGTTTGAAAGTCGTTCCCCGAAAGTTGAATGCGGTACATGCCAAGATTGCATTGCTCGAGTCGTGGCCGTCCCGCTTCGCTCATGCCTTGGCTGAGGACTTGAGGCAACGTAACAAACGGCCCGCCATCGTCGGGCCACGAGACGAGCGCCGGCAATTCCGAAAGGCGAATCGAGTGGCTACGAGCGGGACCGGTACGCACCTGCTTGGGCAGCATCGTCCAAGCCGTCCAGGGAGCACCTAGGTAGCGCAGTGGATTGCGGAACAGCGCGCTCGGATCGATTTTGAGTTCGATGGCTCGACGTACGCGATCGAGGGACCCACGGAACAGAAAACGGGCCTGGTCGAGCGACCCGAAAAGATTGCTGACCATGGGGAATGCGGTGCCAGCGGGCCGTTTGAAAAGGATGGCTGGCCCCCCGCGGGCGTACACGCGGCGTTGGACTTCCGCGATCTCGAGATGAGGCGAGAGGGGTTCATCGACCTCGATCAAACGACCATGCAGCTTGAGATCGGCGACGACGTCTGCGGTGCTGCGATGCTGCATTTCGGTCTACTACCCCTGTTCCCAGTACGAGCGGCGGGTGGACGCATCCACCTGCCATGCGAACCGTCGAGAGGGGGTAGGACGCAACCAACTAAGCGGCGACGATGTCACGCATCTTGGGCTCAAGGTAGGTTACGGTCGAGCCCATGCTGGCCAGATGCCCGTAATCTTCTTCGGGAATCTGTACGCGATGCCGTTTGCGGAGTTCCATGACGATGTCGAGGAAGTCCATGCTGTCGAGTTCCATTTGCTCGCGAAACGACTTGCTATCTTCCAAATCGGAAAGATCTTCGTCTGGTGCAATGTCGCTCAGAATGTCGAGAATTTCATCTCGGATTTCTGCAGATGTCATGGAATTACGTCACTCCCGGTGAAAATCCAGCTCTCCCATCGGAATGCTGGAACCAATACTTGTTACGGAACCAAGAACCCAACTTTACCCAGCGACAAGACCAGCGACTAGAACCGCCGTACGATCACGACCGAATTGATCCCCAGCATCCCGAACGAATTGTTGAGGATATAGTCCACCCGATCAAGCTCCTGCGGCTCATTGAGGACCAATCCATCGATCGCACACGTCGGGTCTAAATTCTCCACATTTATCGTCGCGTGGCAAACCCTGTCCTGAAAAGCTGGGAGATTGCCGGCGAGTTCCAAAGCTCCGGCGGCCCCCATGGCGTGTCCGATGAAGCTTTTGGTGTTGTTGAACCGGACCCCGGTGCAGCCCGCAAACGCCGTTCGCAGGGCTTCACACTCCTGGTTGTCGCCGCTGGTTGTACCCGTCGCATGGGTGCTGACAATTTGGATCTGGTCGGGGGACAATTTGCCGCGATCAAGTGCCAGCTTTACGCACTGAGCCTGGCGTTCGGGGTTGGGAAGCACAAAGTCGGTGGCGTCGCTGTTGATGGCGTACGAGACAATCTCCGCCAGAATGTTGGCCGATCGGGCCTTGGCATCGGACAACCGCTCGAGCACGTACAAGCACGCTCCCTCGGCCACGACGATGCCGTTGCGATCTCGATCGAAAGGCCGCGAAGCCCGTGTCGGGTCCTCATGGCTGGCCAGCGCCCCTTGGGATTTGAAGGATGCGAAAATCCCAAACGTATGGATGCTCTCGGAAACCCCGCCGGCGATGGCCAAGTCGCATTCGCCCAGGCGCAATTGCTGGACGCCTTGGATAATCCCTGCGTTCCCCGCAGCGCAGGCCGCGCCGATGGTGTAATGCGGGCCCGTAACCCCCAAGTTGATCGTAATTTCCCCAGCGGGATTATTGGCCACTGTCCTTGGATTGTGGTGGTGTGACCACACCGAAGTGTCGTAATCGTAGCCCTTGATGAGATGGATTTCGTTCTCGGTTTCGACGTTGCCGTGCTCGGTGATTCCGATGTAGATTCCGACGCGCGACTTGTCGACATTGGCCCAGTCCAGGCCACTGCGGGCGATGGCTTCTCCAGCCGCCCAAATCCCAACGGTTCCAGCCCGCGTGCCACGCCGCATGTCGCGGCGGCTCTGGTACTTAACCGCTTCGAATTCGCAGACCCCGGCCAGGGTATCTCCGACATAGCGGATGTTGTAGTTGCGAACCCCGCTGCGACCGGCCAACAACGCTTGACGGTAGTCCTCAAGGTTGTTGCCATTGGGACTCGTCAAACCCACGCTGGTCATGACGATTCGCTGGTCATCTGGAAGATCGGAGGTGCGGTCCCGAAACGACATACGGATGGATTCAATGTGGATAGGCGAAGTGGAACAAAGGACACTCGTAATTCAACCACGCGATCGAGTTGGACTCGACCCGCGATCGGTTGCGTGTCACCGAAACTAGCTTGCAACCTTGGAAATTGCAAGCGACAGACGTGCCCGATTGACTGGTGAAACGGGTCCTCAGGTAACCGCAGGCTGCAAGAAATAAAGCTGCAAGAAATAGACAATGAGTCCCGCCACATAACCGGCCAATGCCAAAGGGCCGATCCGCCGTGCGTACCAGAAAAAATCGATCCGCTCGAGTCCCATGGCCGCCACGCCAGCCGCCGAACCGATGATCAAGCAACTTCCACCAGTGCCACCGCAATACGCTAGCAACATCCAAAACGGATCGTTGTAACCATTGGTGGAGGAATACATTTCGATCCCGGCTGCGACCAACGGGACGTTGTCCACAACGGCCGAAACCAATCCGATGATGATGGCGATGATGCTTTGGTTTTGAAGGGTGCCTTGCAACCAAACCGCCAGTCCCTTGAGGATTCCCATCGCACCGAGCGAGCCCACCGCCAGAAGGATTCCGAGGAAGAAAAGTACGCTGGACATGTCGATCCGCTTCAAGGCCGACAGTACACCCGTGCTGCTACGGGTTCTTTCGTCCATGGTGTGCGAGGTCAATTCCGACGCCAGCCAGAGCGCACCCAAGGCGAGCATCATGCCCATGAATGGCGGCAAGTGCGTGAAGGTCTTAAAGATCGGGACACTCAGCAGTCCCACCACACCCAACACCAAGAACAGCAACTTGTGCCAATACTCGATGCTCAGATCGTCCTCGCTCTCCGGCTCGGCCACAACCGGATCGAGCTCTCCCTTGAGCTGTCGCGAAACCAATAACAAGGGAACCAATAGGCAGGCGACACTTGCCAAAAATAGGTCGCGGATAACCTGCCACTCACCGATCTTATTCTTCATCCAAATCATGGTGGTCGTCACGTCACCGATCACGGTCCATGCGCCGCCCGCATTGGCGGCGATGACCACGATTCCAACAAAGAACAACCGGGTCTCGCGATCAGGAATCAGCTTGCGAAGGACTGAAATCATGACGATGGTTGAGGTCAAATTGTCCAGGACGGCGGACATGAAGAAGGTTAGCCATGCCAAAATCCAGAGCAACGAGGTTTTCTTTTTGGCGCGGATATGGCGCGTGATCAGGGAAAAGCCTTCGTGCGCGTCAACGAGCTCGACAATGGTCATGGCACCGATGAGAAAGAACAGGATGCCTGCGGTTTCGGCAAAGCCGTGCGCGAGTTGTCCGTCGACGATAAAATGCAATCTGGGATCGATGGTACTGGCGCCATCGGCAGTCGCATGGGTTGCATGCCATGCTTCGTAGGGTACCTCGGGAACCAACGTCTCAAAATTCAATGCATACAACGTCCAGCAAATCACTCCGGTGAGCAGCGCCGATGCGGCTTTATTGACGTGGATCTGATGTTCGAGCGCGATCGCTAGGTAGCCAAAAATGAACAACGCGATGATGATGCTGAGCATGGAACCTGATGGGTTGGATGAATGAAAAAAGTCCGATCGCCTTGCCGCGAGGCCCCTGGCCCGAACGAGGACCTGGGATGGTACCCGATCGAGCCCCATTTTCCAACTCAAGGCACTTGGTTTTGCAACGGGAATACCGCGGTATTCGCAGGTCACTGACTCCGAACAAGTCTCACGAAAAACGCATCGCTACCATCCACCGCAGCGATTAGGAAATTTTATGGTTGGAACAGGTTTGAACTCTTCGGATCGACTATGGGCTCCCAGTCCGCGCCGCGCGGAACACTCGAATCTGGCCCAGTTCGCCCAACGGTATGCGCCGACCTGCGATCCAAGAACCCAATCCGGATACGCTGCGCTGCATGCGTGGAGTGTGCGTGCCCCAGGTTACTTCTGGCGCGCGATCTGGGAGGAGTGCGGCGTTGTCGGCGATCCTGGTTCGATCGATGCCGTTGCCGCCCCAAGCCTCATGGACTGGGCATGGTTTCCGGAAGCCCGCCTCAATTACGCACAGAATCTCTTGCAAGTCCATCGAAGGCACGAACGCGAGTTTGCGAGTCAGCCGGCCGTGGTTGCGTGTGACGAACGGGGCAACCGTTGCGTATGGTCGCGCGGTGAGTTGATCGATCGCGTCCTCTCGGTGGCCCAATACTTCCAATCCCTCGGCATCCAGCCGGGCGATCGCATCGCGGCCGTTCTCCCCAATTCGATGGTCGCGATCGTCGGCTATTTGGCTTCCGCCGCCGTCGGCGCCGTTTGGTCCTCGTGCTCCCCCGACTTTGGTTCTGTCGCGATCCGCGATCGCTTTGGACAGATCGAACCCAAGCTGCTGTTGACTTCGGAACAGACAACCTACAACGGCAAGATCGTGCGGCCCATCGATCGGGTCCGCGATGTGCTCGCGCATTTGCCCACCGTCCAACAGGTTCTAGTCGAACGCTGCTCAGAGTTAAATATTGAAACCTTCGATGAAGTATCCACTGGTCCCTTCGATGCGACCTGGGCCGACTGGCAGGCTGCATTGAACTTCCAAAGCCCGACCCCGTGGCAATGGCCCGTTTTTCCCTTCAACCAACCGCTGTGCATCGTGTACTCGTCCGGGACGACCGGGATCCCCAAGTGCATCGTCCACGGAGCGGGGGGCACATTGCTCCAACATCTCAAAGAGCATCGATTGCATTGTGACCTGCGAGATGGCGACTCGATGCTGTATTACACCACGACAGGTTGGATGATGTGGAATTGGTTGGTCGGGTCCTTGGCCTCCGGCGCGATCGTTGTCGCGTACGACGGTTCGCCGATCGCCCCCACACTCGATGCCATTTGGCGACTGGCCTCCGAACTGCACGTGACGCACTTCGGTGCAAGTGCTCGTTATTACGCAATGCTGGACAAAGCAGGCTGTGAACCCAAAGGCATCGCTGCCTTGGAGGACTTGCGTTGCGTCCTATCGACTGGATCGCCTTTGATGCCTGAGACCTTCGATTGGGTCTACCGGAGTGTTAAAGCGGATGTGCATCTAGCCTCGATCTCCGGTGGGACCGACATCCTATCGTGCTTCGTTCTCGGAAACCCCAGTCTGCCCGTGCACCGCGGTGAGATCCAAGTCAAAGGTTTGGGCATGGATGTTCAGATCCTCGATGCGGAAAGAAAAAAGGTTGTGGAGGAGCCCGGCGAGCTGGTGTGCACCAACGCCTTTCCGTCGATGCCGATCCACTTTTGGAACGACCCAGATCGAACGCGTTATCGACGCTCGTACTTTGAAAAGATAGAAGGCGTATGGTGTCACGGAGATTGGGCTCGAGAAACCGCTCACGGCGGGTTCGTCATTTTTGGCCGCTCCGACGCGACGCTCAATCCAGGTGGGGTTCGCATCGGGACCTCGGAGATCTACCAGCAAGTCGAAGCCTTTCCTGAAATCGCAGAAGCCATCGCCACGGCCCGCAAGTTCGACGGCGACGAACAAATCGTTTTGTTTGTGCGGATGAGTCCCGGACACACGCTGTCCGCGAAGCTCGTACAGTCCCTTTGCAGTCAGTTGCGATCGCACTGCTCACCTCGCCATGTACCAGCCATCATCGAATCGGTCGACGATCTGCCTCGCACGATCAGTGGAAAATTGTCCGAGATCGCTGTACGCAATGCGATTTCCGGCATGGCGCTAGGGAACGACGACGCGCTTGCCAATCCCGAATGCCTAGACTACTTCCGCGCCTGGAAGCCGCGCGATTCCCTCTAGTGGAACGACTCGCGCGGGCAGTATCCGGGGGATCGGGGTACTTGGACGCGCATCCCGATGCCCTTAGTCGGCGTCACGGGTGCGATTCGGCTTGCGCAATGCATCGAGGCTAGAATAACCGGCGAAGAAAATTTCACTTCGAAGCTCGCCGAGATATTGCCGAATCGCTTCGCACCATGCATCCATGTCGCGACCATCCGAACGGGTGTACTCGACCAGAAAACCACCGAATCCTTCGCTGGCGCGCTCGGACGTGTTTGGCAAACGGGACTGAAGGATCGTATCGATGCCAATGGCTCGTACACCCGATTGCAGCCATGCCAACGCGTTGGCTGGTTCGCAATTCGCCGCGCATAAATGAATCGCAAACGAAGACTGACCCGACTTCGCAACCGCTTCGAAGGCTTCGTCCAAAACCCGTTGGGTCTCCGAGAATCGGATCGATTGACCTTCCTTGATTCCGTACAGCGCATCGGTCAACAAGCAAACGTAATCGAAACCCGCATCGATCAGCCAGCGCACGTCCTCGGCAACAGCCCCTGCTGCGAGTGTCGCCCCCACCTGCGCATGCGGTTGTTCGCTCACCGCGCGGACCATTGCCACGCGATCGCGGAACTGATCGATCAATGCTTCGCGCTGAACCATATCTGAAGGTAGCCGGGGGGACCAATCGCCGCGGGTCGATCCCCATTCCGAGCGTGATGCCGGTGACGCATGACACTGAAACTCGATAAATTGCGATCGGCGAATGGACGGCAAACACATCGGTTCGTCGATGTAGATCGGAAGAATGGAATGCCCGTGCGCGGCGGGGGACAGCGGTACCACCGTCGCTACTGTCGCCTTCGTCGCGTGTGCATCGGCGACTGCACTCGACGAGATCGGGGCTGCGTAGCCAGTCAGTCCCAACGCGAGTCTGGCCCGTTCGAGTCCGGACGTTATGGCACTGGACGCATTTGGTAGTAGCCCCAGTCGAGAGAACAACGGGGTCGGCCATGCAACCGATGCGTGAATCGCATCCGCAGCGGGCAAGACGCGCAAGTCGACGTCGGCTGGGCAGCCGGCATCGTGGGGATGTTGGATGCGTTGGCTTAACGGTCGCATGCGCGACTTGGACGAGAGGTTCGGGCGCATCAGATTCTTGAATTCATTGCTTGGGACGGGAGCTATGGATGGGAAACGTCATCATCGAGAAACCACGATCAGATCTTTCGGGCCCGGAACACGCGAAAATCCTTGCCCGCAGTGGCCTTCATCCCAGCTTTGAGCAACAGCAAACCCAGCTTCAATCGATCCGGTTCCCGCAGACGCTGTTCTTCGATATCGGAGCTGATGCTGGAAGGTTCGCCGCGAACATAGATTGTGCCCCCTCGCATTCCACAGCCTAGCTCGGGACCGGTGGAGCCGCCGATGACGAGTGTGCCTTGCCGCATTCCCCAACCCGCGGCCTGCCCGGCATTGCCGCGGATCAGCACATCGGTCCCGCGAAGGGAAATTGCGGCCCTATCCCCGGCGTGACCGTAGATTGCGATCAAACCACCCGTGCCCATGGCCCCGACTGAACCTCCGGCCGAACCGGTGACCACCAACACCCCCGAGACCATGGAATGTCCCAAGAATTCGTCCGCGTCACCGTCCACCGTACATTCGCAATCCTCCATGCCACAACAAGCGTAGTTTCCCACGGAGCCTTCGATTCGCACCTCCTGTAGCCCTTGCAATCCAGCTCCGATATATGGCTGCCCCGCTGCACCCGTTACCTTGACACGGAGCGTGGCCGCGTCTCGAACAACTGGCTGCACCGAAGTAGCTGGCTGCACGGAAGTAGTGCGAATCCATTTCTCAATGGCTTGCTGCAATTGGGCAGGGGCGGTTTGCGTCAGAGACAGATCGAGCGTTGGATCCACGATGGCGCAAACCTAATTGGAGTCTTCGGATTTTTTAGATGACTTTTTCTTGACCGTGGCTTTGGTCGAGGCCGCTTTCTTCGCAGTCTTCTTGGCCGCCTTCTTGGTGCCCGTACCGCTGGCCTTTTTCGAGGATCGAGCGCTCTTCTTTTTGGCCGGAGCAGCAGCCGCGCGTGCCTCGAGCAACGATATGGCTTGCTCGAACGTTAGCTCATCGGGTTGAAGGTCCTTGGGGAGCGAAGCATTGGTGGTACCGTCACTCACGTAAGGACCATAGCGGCCATCGCGCAGCTCGATCGGCTTGCCTGTCACCGGTGACGCATCCAACGTCTTCAGGGGCGGAGCAGCGACGCCGCGTCCCCGTCCTCGCGCCACCTTGGGCTGTGCCAAAATTGCGAGCGCCTCCTCCAACGTTATCTCAAGCAAATCTTGATCTGGCAACAAAGAGCGCGAGTCAGTCCCGTGCTTGATGAAGGGGCCGAATCGGCCTTGGGTGGCGATCACCGGTTCACCATCGTCGGGATGATTGCCCAATGTGCGTGGCAAGCTCAACAGCTTGACTGCTAGATCGAGCGATACGTCCTCGACGGCGACTCCTTTGGGGAGCGATGAGTTCTTCTTGTCTTCATCGTCAGCAGCACCCATCTGCACGTAAGGTCCGAATCGACCTTGTTTAATGTAGATGGGTTTGTTGCTCTCTGGGTGGAGGCCCAAGGGTTGTTCACCGCGCTCTTGTTTGTCGAGCAGTTCGATTGCCGTTTGTAACGTCAGTTCATCGGGTGGAAGTTCATCGGGGATGCTAGCCCGTCGATCGCCTCGTTCGACGTAAGGACCGTAGCGACCGATACGAACACAGACAATGGGTTCGTCGCTAGCCGATGCCTCCTCAAGTGGATACGAGCATGCCGTGCGCGGGTCGATCTCGGCCACCTTGATTTCCAACAACGGCTTGAGTCCGATCCCTCCGGGAGCGCCGGTCACTTGGCCGCTGGCTTCACCGAAGTAAAACTCCTTTAGGTAATCCAGGTTCCCGCGTTCGTTGCGGCTGATTTGGTCAAGGTAATCCTCCATTTCGGCTGTGAATTTGTAGTCGACCAAGGACGCGAAGTGGTCCTCCATCAATCGAATCACGGCGAACGCGGTCCAACTCGGAACCAGCGCGTTGCCTTTCTTAAAAACGTAATCGCGGCGCAGGATCGTATCGATGATAGCTGCGTAGGTACTGGGTCGACCAATACCGCGTTCTTCGAGGCCTTGGGTCAACGACGCTTCGGTGAAACGGGCCGAGGGTTGCGTGGTGTGCGACAGGCTTTCGAGCTCTTTGAGTTTGAGCGCATCGGATGTGTTGACCTGAGGCAACAGGCGTTCCTTTTCCGCCAGCTCGGCGGCCGGGTCGTCGCTCCCTTCGACGTAGGCCCGTAGGAAGCCCTCGAATTCGATCGATGTGCCTGTGGCTTGAAATGTCGCATCCCCAGCTTCGATCGTCATCACCACTCGCCGCTTGCGGGCATCGGCCATTTGCGAAGCGATGGTTCGCTTCCAAATTAAATCGAAGATTCGGAACTGGTCGTAGCTGAGTTCGCGACGCAAAGTTTCGGGCAATTGGAATGGATGGCCAGCCGGTCGAATGGCCTCGTGAGCTTCCTGCGCGTTTTTGACTTTGGTCGCATACGATCGTTCGGTGCCGTAGAGAAACTCGGGACCGTACTGGGTCCGCACCAGTTCACGGGCTGCGGACACGGCTTCCTTGCTCAGCGTTGTCGAGTCGGTACGCATGTAAGTGATGTAGCCGTTCTCGTACAAACTCTGCGCGATCCGCATCGTGTCGCGTGCGGTCAGCCCGAGTTTGCGGTTGGCCTCCTGCTGGAGCGTGCTGGTGGTGAACGGCGCTTTGGGGCGTTCGGTATACGGTTTGACCTCGATGTTGCTGACCACGAATGGAACCTTCAGCAATCGCTCGCGCAGGTCCCGGGCTGCGGCTGCGTCGAGCAGCAGCATGTTCGGATCTTTGAGCAAGCCCGTGGTCGCCACGAAGTCCTTGCCCGAGGGAATGCGCCGGCCACCGACACTCACGAGCATGGCCTGGAAGTTTTCTTGTGAGGCGGTCAGCAAGTCGGCTTGGAGATCGAAATAGGTCGCGCTGCGGAACGCCATCCGCTCCCGCTCCCGCTGGACGATCAACCGGACCGCGACGCTCTGGACCCGGCCAGCCGACAATCCGGGCCGAACTTTCTTCCAAAGGAGTGGCGAAACATCGTAGCCATAAAGACGATCCAGAATCCGACGTGTCTCCTGGGCCTTGACCAACCCTTCGTCGATTTGCCGCGTGGACTTCAATGCGCTCTGGATGGCTTCTTTGGTGATTTCGTGAAACACCATCCGGTGGACCGGTACTTTGGGTTTGAGGACCTCGCGGAGGTGCCACGAAATGGCTTCTCCCTCCCGATCCTCGTCCGTCGCCAGGTAGAGGTCCTTGGCGTCCTTTAGAGCGGACTTCAGAAAATTAACATGTTTTTTCTTGTCTGCCGGAACGATGTAGAGGGGTTCGAAATCCTCGTCGACGTTGACGCCCAGGGATGCCCAGGGTTGGGATTTGAACTCCGCTGGGACTTCCTTGGAGCCGCCAGGCAGGTCTCGAATATGCCCAATCGAAGCTTCGACTTGAAATCCGCTACCTAAAAATTTTGAGATCGTCTTGGCCTTCGCAGGCGATTCTACGATGACCAGGGACTTCTTTTCACTCATGTGGATTTGGATTTTCTTCGGGAAAGCGAGCCAGAACGTTGCCTTGCTTTTTCGTTGTGATCGGGAACTCGTCGGTCTGTCAAGCCCCCATGCTAGTTGGGGAGCGGTCCTCACACTGCGATTGCGTGGGTCGTGGGAAATCCTACAATCGACGGATTGCTATGCATTTTTTGGCTTACCGCCTCTCGAATCGCAGCGACTCAAGGAACGATTTTTTCATGGCTAGCCCGTTTTCGATTTTTCGCAAGAACCAACGACTTTGGATGGCAGGTGCGGTATTGATCGCCGTCCTGGCGTTCGTGGTCGCACCCATGATGGACTCGTTTTCCTCCTTCGGACGAGGCGGTCCTCGCAACTCCGACAGCGTGGCCGCTTCGTGGTCCGGAGGATCGATCACCCAAAATCAACTCGATACCGAGTTGACCCAACTGGCGATCGCCAACACGTTCCTGCGCAAGCTAGCCAACGACGTACGCGACAAAGGCGGATTTCCACGTGTTCCCGAGGTGCGTCCCGACTTTTCCATCGTCGGGATCGCCCAGGAAACACGCGATCCGACAGTCATTCTGCAACGCAAACTCTTGGTGGCCGAAGCCAAACGACTCGGGATTCAATTCGACGAACAGTCCGTCAAAACATTCCTTCAGAAGTTTGTCGATGGCAAACTGACGGGCGAGCAGATCCAAAAAACCTTGCGCGAGGTATCTGGCGGGCGCATGACGCTGATCGATTTCTACCGCATGATGCGTGAAGAACTCGCCAAAAACGCCCTGCTGCGATTGGCCGGAACGACCTTTCGATTCGAAGAACGCATCGAATCCCAGGCCTTGCCCACAGCCGTCATCACCCCTCCCAGCAAAAGCTGGCAGTTCTTCCAACGCTTCAACCGCTCGGTCACCACCGAGGTCTATCCCGTTTCGATCAAAGATTTCGAAGCGGCGGTTACCAGCAAACCCACCGATCGCGAGCTCCGAACGCTCTTCGACGAGGGCAAGGACATCGCTCGAATCGACGTTCCGGTCGTGACGCAACCCGCCTTCATGACGCCACAATTGGCCGATTTTGAGTTCATCGCTTGCGACGTGCAGAAGCTAATCGATGAGGCGATGGCAAAGATTCCAGAAGAAACCCTTCGCGCCGAGTACGATCGCCGCGTCGGGGAAAATCAATTCCGCGTTCCTAAGACGGACTCCAACGCCGTAACCGACCCGGCGGCTGTTCCCAGCGACGCGACCCCTCCCGAGTCCAATTTGCCGCCGACCCTGGAGAACCCTGAGTCGCAACCCGATCCCGCAGCCGAACCCAAGAACCCACAAGGAGCATGGTTGCCGGGCAAGCCAGCCAAATCGGCCGTGCGATTGGCCAGCTACCAAGACCCTGCCGAACCGACCGAAACCGGATTGACCATCCAAGATCCACCGGCGGAGCCTGCGGTTCCCCAATCCACGGCGGTGCCACCGGTAGCCGATGCGGTTCAGATAGGCGATACGGTGCCACCGACTGGCGATACGGTGCCACCGACTGGCGACGCGGTCCCACCGACGGGCGACGCCGTACCCGCCGATCTGTCGAGCATGATTCAGAATCTTGGTGGGGCCCTCAATCCCACCGGCCAACCGCCAGCCAACGGCCCCGAAATGCGCGTTCAAACCTTCGAAGAAGTTCGAGAAACGATCGCTCGTGAGCTGGCCGCAGGCGAGGCGTTCAAGCTTCTAGAGCAACGCGCAACGGACATCCGCGACACGATGGAAATCTACTCGGTCAATCGCCGTGCCTACGAACGGGCTGTTCTCGAAAAAGACAAGACGGCCGTCGCGCCCGAGCCTTTGAACCTCCAAGACCTCGCCGACAAAAATGGATTTGAATACGGGCGGACTGGGTTGGTCGATGTCCGCACCGTCAGCACGTTGCCCATCGGACGCTCACGAGTCACGCGCGGCATCCGCATGCAACCGTTCGAATTCTATCAATTGATCCGGGTGGAACCGGACCCGTACGAGAGCGACAACATCGGCAACCTCTATGTCCCATTGACGAGTTCCTCGATGCTGACACGATTCATCTTTTGGAAGGTCGAGCAAAAATCGGCTTCTACACCATCCTTCGAAGCCGCCAAGGAATCGGTCGAAGCCCTGTGGCTCACCCAGCGCGCCGCCGAGCTGGCCGAGACCAAGGCCAAGGAAATAGCCTCGCGCGTGGGTTCGTCCTCGCTGACCGAATCCCTCGAAGACGAGAGTCAACGCGCCCGCGTGCAGCGACCAACCCCGTTTACATGGCTCAACGCCATGTTCGCGAACTTCGATATCCAGCTCAGCACCGTCGATGGACTACAGCCGATCGGCGATGACTTCATGGAAAAGGTTTTCTCGACCCAACCGGGAGAAAGCATCGTAGCGCCGGACATGGCCCGCGAGGTTTTTTATGTCGTCAAAGTCCTAGGTTTCTCTCCCGATTCCGAAGACTTGATCAATCGATTCTCGACCGCCCCGAATACCACCGGCGTTCAAAACGCAGCCAATTTGGAAAGCGCTCGGGCCTTGCCCGCTTGGTTCTCCAGTTTGCAAAAGCGTCTAGGCTTGCAGCAACGATGATCCGGCTCCAAAAGGTCGCCCCGAGTGGTACGATCCTGATCGATGCCCCCGCGACGCAGAACGCACTGTCGCGGGAAATGATCATCCAGCTGATCGAAGCCTTCTCCGATTTCCATCGAGAGAAATCGGTGCGCGCAGTGATTCTAGCCGGCACCGGTGCAACGTTTTGTTCGGGTATCAATCTCAAGGAATGGCATTCCACCACCCAAGAGGCGGAGTCGCTCGATCAATGGCAAGATGTGGCCAGTGAACTGCAAGAGCTGATCGAGTTGATGCTTCGGTTGCCCAAGCCTATCATTGCAGCGGTCGATGGTCCTGCCATGGGATTCGGTTTGGCCCTCGTGTTGGCCAGCGATCTTGTGGTCGCGACGGAAAAGGCCTCGTTCTCAGCCCCGTCCGCCAAGCTTGGGCTCGTGTCAGGTCTCGTGTGCCCATTGCTCACTTTTCGCAGCGGTGGTTCCATTGCTGCCCGCCTCCTACTGGGAGGCGAATCCATTGATGGAAATGAGGCCAAACGCATTGGATTGGTCCACCGACTGGTCGCGTCGGATTTGGTCTGGGCCAGCGCCAACGACTGGGCCAAACGGATTGCGGAGGGAGCAGCGGAAAGCGTTCAGATGACCAAGCGACTGATCAACGAGATGATCGGTGAAACGGTGATCATGCATTTGGCCAGCGGAGCAGCCGTTATGGCAACCGCGTGCAGTACCGAAGCCGCCATCGAAGGGCTGACTGCCTTCGTTGAAAAACGACCACCCAAGTTTCCCTAGGCCATGCGACTCGATCGCAACTTCTTCGCGCAACCCACCCTGCGATTGGCTCCGCAACTGCTCGGTAAGCAGTTAGTGCACCGGCAAAACGGGCTCCAAATCTCTGGACTGATCGTCGAGGTAGAGGCCTATCTATGGCGGAACGACCAGGCCTGCCACGCGGCCCGAGGCATGACGCCTAAGAACCGGACGATGTTCGCGGAGCCCGGCATGTTGTACGTGTACTGCATCCACGCGAGTTGGTGCATGAACGTGGTCAGCGAACGGGCAGGCCGCGGCGCCGCCGTTCTGATCCGCGCCGTGCAACCGACCTCTGGGCACGATGCTATGAGGCACAATCGAGGCGTGGAATCGGAGACGGAATGGACCAATGGACCTGGAAAATTGTGCCAAGCCTTCGGGATCCATCGCCCTCACGATGGCAGCGACTTGGTGGAACATCCCAACCTATGGATCGAAGGCTGCAAAGGCGTAACGCCGTTCCGGATCCGGCGCTCACCCAGGATCGGCATCCGACTCGGAACCGAGTTCCTCTATCGGTACTTCGTCGATTCCAATCGATTCGTGAGCGGACGTGCACGCGACCACTCCGCATCGCGAAACACCGAATTGCAATGCCTCGCACCGAGCGATCCGTTGCGCGCGATCGAGCCATGATATCGAGTAGGAGGCCATGACACTCGGAGGTAGAGGGGCCGGGCACTCATGGGTGCAGCGAGCAGTCTGCGTGTGGGATCAAAATCCCAGGATGGGTGTCCGTGGCGGGGTGACGTTGGAGACCCGGCCAAGAATCTCGCGCAGAATTTGCTGCTCGAGTTCTTGATCGTTCTCCTGGCGGATCCAACCCAACGTGATGGGCTGTCCCAACAAGGCCTTGTCGGTCCTGGCAATGGTTCCATCATGCCTTTCGATAGCGGAGCCTTCGCTGGAATACTGAGAACGATCGACGTCCTCGATTTCCTTGATGACTTCGACCGAGATCAAAAAGCCCTTCTCATCAGGAATGACCCTCAGGAAGCAGGTGCGACGCATCGTTTGAAGGGTGCTCTGGGAGCGCTGGAAACCGAACAATGCGTCCTTGCGCCACGGTTCGAAATACGTTGCCCCGATCTCAGGGTACGTCTCGAGACGACCCTCGAGCCATTGCGTGCTGTCGCGGGCCGCTCGCTGTTCGCTTTTGATTCGAAAATAATCTTCGACAGTGTCGATGATCTGGTTCCAGAGAAACTCGCTGTCGCCAACCGGCACGGCCATCGGATTGGCCAATTGCGTGGTCTTGTTCAACGGTAGGCTCGGTAGCGCCAAAGTGGTCTTTGGCAAATAACTACAGCCCGGACCGCTCCCCAAGCTCAATGCCACGAGAGCGATTCCCAGCCCAGCACAACGCACTCGTTGAAGCGTTCGCATGCGTGCCCGTCACGAAGTGGCTTTGGTTGGCGCTGCAGGCGAAATGTCTTTCAACGACCGACCCAATCGCTTGCGCTGCTTTGGTGCATCATTGCCCCTGGGGCTGGACGGTTCGTTCAAGTTCGCCGCTGCGACGCGGGGCATTGCGCTGCTTGCCATCGACTGGAGGGCTGGGTGCATCTGGCCAGGATCATTGGGAGTGCCGATGACTTCCATGGCGTCGCTGACTCCCATCAGCACCGATTGCTTGACTCCGTCCCGAATCCATCCGAAAAGACCTGTGTTGTTCATTGAACCCTCACTCCATTGCGTTCCGGTTTCCAGCAGTCGTTGTTCCGCAATTCGGAACCTAGCAAATCGCACCGCAACAATTCCAGACCAATTGCTGAGGAGACATGCGGTGCACGACCAACTTAGTCGCGAACGCCACGCGACAATGCCTGCAACGATTCCTCATACCGATTCATGGAATCGATCAACCGAAAATCTTGGAACGCGCGTCTCCGATTGGCCTCGGCCAACGCATGTCTTTGCGTTGGGTCCCTAGCGAGCGACACGACCCGATCACCCCAGGCCTCCCAATCCCCCAAAGGTGCCATTTGCTGCTCCGCCTTCTCACCGAGCAATCGACGCATGCCTTCGACGGGAAACGCGACGATGGCCAGCCCGCAAGCCATGGCCTCCAACACCACATTGGGCATGCCCTCGTACCGCGCCGGATGAATCAATAGCTCCGCATGAAGCATCCAGGCGAGCACATCGTCGCGGCGACCGAGCAGATCGATGCGATCCGAAAACGGCGAACGCTTCTGGAAGGCTTGCCAAGCCGTCCGCAAAGAACCTTCTCCGATCACGACCAAGCGATGATCGGGCAATCGCTCGAGAATCTTATCGGCATGTTCCATCAAGCCATCAATGCCTTTTTGCGGTTCCAAACGGCCGACGAACAACAAGATGCGATCCGAACTCCGAACACGAGGGTCCGCCGGGGGTGGTTGCAAGCGTCCTGGATCGAAGCCGTTGGGGATCACGAACAATCTTTCGGGATCGATACCCTCAACGTTTTGGCACCACGCCGCGACTTCGTCGCTGACACACACGATTTGCCGCGTGCGGCGCGACCAATACGGAGCTAGCCAAGCCCGCCAGCGTCGAGGCTCCACCACCCGCACCCCCCCGGACACAGGGATTCCAAGTGCAGGATACACGGATGCGGCCAAGATGTTGGCATGCCATAGAAAGGCTTGGACCACCTCCGGTGGATCGACGAGAGCCAGTTGACGCAGCCTACTCCGCGCTCGCAAGAAATCCCAAATCGTGGATGCTCCTAAAAATTCCATGCGGATGCCTTGGGCGTCCAATTGCCGCACCAGTCCAGCCTGTGTCGCGGTTGGGCGTGGTCCCAGCGATAGGACGCGAACGCCATGCCCGCGGCCATGCAAATGCGAAGCCAAGGCGGTGCAGCAACGTTCTGCACCTCCGGGTTCAAGTTCGGTGATCAACAAGTCGACGCGCATGAAGTAGACCGAACGACGGATGCGGGTGAGTAAATCTGTGTTGTGCCCATTTACCGAAGATTGTAAAGACTTCTAGGTATTACGAATGCTTCCTTCTCTCGATGAGGCCGGCAATGCCAAAACAGGATGACGCGACATTGGAGCGATGTGTGCAGGAACCTGAATTCGCGGCATCGCATTGGGAATGGCTGATCGAATGCGTTGCCGGATCCGAAGAGAGTGCGGTCGAGCAGGCCACGGAAGCTCTCGAAAACTGCGGTTCCGTAGGCCTTGATGCTCTTTCAAAACTGGGAGCCAAGCTCTGCAGTGCACCGCTAGCCACTTTGGGGACGCAGCGACTGTACTGGCTCAGCACGCTGATCGGACGGTTTGGAGCCGACGCGCGCGGATTGCAATCCGAGATGACCCAACTCGTCATGGACCCGAGCATTGAGTTGCCTGCCCGCGAACGGGCCGCCTGGTGCCTGGGAGAAATCGGTCCGCTCGAACCGACGCTCGTTGCCCAAATACGAACGCTGAAGATCGATGGCACGGAACGGCTGAAGCGGTTGATCGATCGCGCGCTGGAAGCGTGCGCCGTCGCTCCCTAAGGAGCGTTCGCGTTCCCTGCGCTGACACACTGTAGGACAAAGAAACCCGAGCAAGGAGGCGCGGGGCATGAAAGCAAACCGGACAAAATATGCGGCGAGCGTTGTGACGATGCTCGTGCTGCTGATAGTCGCTGTCGGCTGCGACCTCGAAGCCAATGCGCTGCGCGATGCCATTGATCAAGTCGCTGCGCCGGCAAACTCTACGGCCTCCTCCGGAGGATTTCCCGGAGCAGGATCAACGGGCGGTCAGCCAAGCAATGCGCCCCAAGGCCAACTTGTATCGGCCAGCCGACCTACGGTACAACCCCGCGGTGTGCCTGCCCGCAATCCGCAAACGATTCTGATCGCGAGCTTCAATATCCAGGCCTTCGGCGAAAAGAAAATTGGCAATCGCACGACTGCGGAACGGATTGCGACCATCATCCAGCTATTCGATGTGGTGGCCATTCAAGAAGTCCGGGCGACCGACCAAACCGTCATCCCGCAGTTGCTCAAGTACATCAATGCGGGTGGCGCCCGTTACGATTACGTTCTCGGTCCACGCCTGGGTCGCACCGTCTCCAAAGAACAGTATTGCTTCATCTACGATTCCAATCGATTGATGACCAGTCCTCAAGCTTCCTACACACTCGAGGACAAAGCCGATCTGCTTCACCGCGAACCGATGGTGGCTCGATTCGTGACGCGGGTCCCCCAAGGCTACCGGCCATTCACCTTCTCCCTCATGGACATCCATACGGATCCCGATGAAGTCAAACAGGAGATGCTGGTTTTGAACGACGCCATGCGCGGAGTCCGGGAGTACGAATGGGCGACGGCTGGCGAAGACGATGTGCTCTTGATGGGCGACTTGAACGCTGAGCCGAAACAGTTCGGTCCCTTGGGTCAGGTTCCCGGCATCTTTTGGGTCATCCGCGACCAACCCTCCAACACGCGCAAGACAAAACTGTACGACAATATCATTTTCGATCGAGGTTTGACCAACGAGTTCACCGGCGCTTCAGGTGTCGTCGATTACGGGGACGCGTTAGGCATCGGAATGGAAGAGGCCTTAACCATTTCCGATCACATGCCGATTTGGGCCGAGTTCACCATCACCGAACAACCCTCGGGAGCCAACCCAGTCATGGCCAACCAGCCAGGTGGAGCATCGGTCCGCTGATCCGTATTCCGCGGATCCGTGTCGAGATCGATTCGCCGCACATGGCCGAATGTCGCGGGAGCATTGGTCCAATGGCTGGAACTTCGCTTCAGCGGTTCTCAGGCCACCGCCCGCGAGGCGTGCATCATCCGAAGCGCGGCGTGCGCGGGCTCCCAGTCTGGGTAAATGCGGACCGACTCGTAGAAGCATTCGCGGGCTGCAGCATCGCGATTCTGATGCCAAAAGCACTGGCCGAGGGCTACGCAAGCGCGATAACAAAAGGGGTCGATCGCCAGCGTTTTCTTGCAATCTTCAGCCGCCCAATCCAATTGCTGGCTGCTGAACCTGACCCAAGCTCGCATCATGAATGCGTCCGCACGGCATTCGGTCTCTTCGACCAATTGATTGGCCAGTTCGCTCGCGGCGTTCCAATCCGAACGTGCTAGTTGGTCTTCAATCCGCTGCGCGCACCGCCGATGCCAGGGGCTCTGCGTTCGCACCAAAATGCTTCGCCGGGCTTCATCGGCCGTGGAGCGTACTCCTCGTAGTTCGTCGCGAAGGAGTGGTCCGAGACGCTGGAGATGCTCTTCGTTGCCTACCAAGCCCAATCCCCAAGCTGCGGCTTGACGCGTTCGCGGTTCATGCGACGACAGCAGCCGCTTGAGCGTGGTGACCGTGTACCAGGAAGCAATTCGCACCGAAGACAAGGCGATTGGGACGCCGCCTTCCTGCATGGATTCGTCGTAGATTTCTAGAAGCTTTGGATGTGTCGGTCGCATGATTTCCTCTTCAAGCGCTCGGCGAGGGTATACTGAGCCAAATCGACTTCAATTCCCCTCTGGGCTTGATGATACCACCTCACTCTAGTCGCCGTTGGATCGCTTCGCAATCCTCGAAACGTTCCTTCGAAAGTACCGACAAATGCGCTTGACTTCGACTTCGATACCAACTCTGTGGACCCGCTTTGCCTTGCTCGTTGGATGGGTGTTGTTCGCATTCGTTGCATCACTAAGTGCACATGCACAGGTCGCAACACATCCCTATCGCACCGCGCAAGCCATCGCGCTTCAAAGTGCGTTGAATACCGAATGGAACCTTCCGCCCATCGCGGGCCAAAGCCTTCTGCAAGTGGCGGGTGAATGGAGCGTCGCAACGCGCAATCCGGTATGGATCGATCGGCGAATCGCCAGCGATACCAAACTGAATATCGAATCGTCCGACAAGACCATGGGAGAGGTGTTGGCGCAAATCGCTGAAGGGCTCAACGCGGAGATTGCACGGATCGATCGCGTGCTAATGATCGTTCCAAAATCGCATGCGGATTGTATTGAGAATACCTATTGGACATTGACCACCGCCGCCAGCAGTGCCGCATGGATGCGCGTCGAAAAAGTGAGCATGCATTGGGAGGAAGGGGCCGCGGCCGAAGATTTGATTGCGGAGTTCGCGAATCGCTATCGCGTTGCCAACGCTTCCGCCACTTCCATCGAACACGATCTGTGGCGGGGCATGCGCTGGGAACAAGTAACACCGGCCGCCGTTGGTTTGTGTTTGCTCAGTGGGTTTGACTTGGGTCTCGAGATCGAAGGCACATCGCTGAAGGTCGCGCCGCTATGCAATGCAACCGAGTTGACTCCGGCATGGGAATACCGCGATGAAGTCCAACGGATTGGTCGGGAGGCTTGGCAAGCGTGGCGTGCACATTGGCCGGACGCGAAGGTCGAAAAGATCGATCGCAATGGAATCGCACACTGGCGCATCACAGCTTCTGTTGCAGCCCATCGACAATTGGTTGCACCGTTAGCGTTGCCAGTCAAAAGGCCGCTGCGAAACGAGCCTGACCTGCAACGATTCACGGGCCGTTATCGAGGTGAATTGCGGAATATTCTGGGTAGCTTGGCCGCCCAATTGAAGCTGGAGTTGACCGCCGTCGATCTTCCGGAACAGATCCTGCGACACGAATTGGACCTATCCTTCGAGAATTCGCCACTCGAGGAAATTCTCCAAAAGATCGGTACAGCCGCGGGCGTGCGGATCACGCGCGACGCTGCCCGCCTGACCGTCGACCTGCCGTGAGAGATATTCCCTAGGATCGGAAGGAGAGATGCCTTAAAAATTCAGAGCAGATCGCAATCGCATTGGCATCTTTGTTACACTGGTAGACCGCGCTGTGCCTCATCCAAACGCCCCTCGGGAAGCATTAACGCAGGTACTCTTTATGTCGTTGTGTATCGGTTGCATTGACGAAAGTTCATTGTGCACCCATGGTTTACGCGAAGCGATCGAACGAACGGATCACCACTGTGTTGGAACGTTCTCATCGCTAAGCGCCTTCCAAGAGTTTCTCCAATCATCCTCGCAGATTCCAGACGTTTTAATATCGGACATCCGCGTCGAGAAGGTCGATGTATTGGAGGCCTGGCCCACCCTTCGAAAGCAGTATCCGCATCTTCGCTTGATAGTTTTCTGTAGCGATACGAACCCAACACACATCGCACGGGCGTGTGCGGTGGGAGCTTGGGACTACGTTCTAAAGCAACATCCAGTGGGGCACTTGATGGCATCCTGTGCATCGCTTGTCGCCGGCATTCCGCTACCCGAATCCCTGCTCCAGGTCGCTCGAAAGTACTTGGACAACACGGAGTGCGACACCAGCGGGCTTGAACGTCCATTGACCAAGCGAGAGGAGCAGGTACTCGTTCACCTCTCGCTCGGAATGAGCAATCGCGAAATCTCGAGTTCGCTAGGGATCAGTTTGGAAACGATCAAAGAGCACGTTCAGAATGTGCTGCGCAAGGTCAAAGCAACCGATCGAACGGCCGCCGCCGTATGGGCCATTCGCAATGGGCTGCCATCCATGTTTCCCGACAGCAGTGGGTTGCTGACCGTTCTTGATCAAAACCTGGATGCGGATTCCAAAACAAAGCACACAGAGCCCCGTTGTTCGACCTCCACTGCTGTGTCCTCCTAATGCCATCGCGGCATGTCGGGAAGTTGCCTGTGGCGACCAAAAGATCGTCGTCGATTGCCAATATGGTTAGGCCGCGAGTCTCGGAGAGACTCGCCTACCTGATTCGGTGCTCGGAACCCTGGCATGTAATTGGATCATTCACTTGCACTGCCCCTTCGCCCCTGTTTCAAGGGAGAACGGTACCGTAACCGTTCACACCCCGATATTCATTGTGTATTTTTGCAGCTAAATCAGCCGGTACGCGTTAGCGTCCGGTTTCTTCGAATTGTTACGGAAACCGGACGCTAACGCGTTCCGGCTAATCGGAGTGTGAACGGATACCGGTGCCGAAGGCGGGATGAGGGGAACGATTTCCGCCAATTACCCGCTGAGTCGATCCTGTGAGACCGAGGATCCTACACCGACAGTGGCCATTGGAACGTCGACTTGAGTGTCACGTGGCGACCGGAGGCGGACGATTCGCGGGCCGCGGTGATGATTTCAAGCACGTGGAGTGCGTGCTCCGGCGTGACGAGCAACTCTTTTCCTGTGGCCAAGCATTCTGCAGCGAGTGCTGCTCCTTGCTGCCAAATGTAGCCCTCAGAATCGTTGGCATGTCGGGCTAGCTTCGGTGAATCAAGCGTCGCCATGTCGACTCCTACTGGGGCCCAATCGTACCCCACCATTCCCATGAACCCCTCCGAGCCCACGATGCTGATCGTATACCGCGTTTCCTTGCTGCCATCGTGGCCGTGTGGATTGAAGTAATTGAATCCCGACTGAACATGAGAGATAACCCCATTTCCGTGATCGATCAGCAGCATCGCATTGTCCTCTTCGGCAACGTCGATCCGCCCTTTGTCGCTGACCGTGCGCTCCGGCGTCACAATGCTCAGCATGGCTGTGACCCGTCTGGCTGGTCCGAGCAATCCGGTGAGGGATGTCAAATTGTAGACAGCCAAGTCGGGCATCGATCCTCCGAGCTTTTCGTAGAAGAAGGCAGACCAATTGGGCCCCTCATGACCATAATCGGCATGCGCCGCTGCCACACGCCCCAGTTTGCCCGCCTGCAATTGCTTCGCCATGAACGCAAACTGCGGACTTTGAACTGTAATGGGTGCGCCCCATAACCGAACGCCTTTCTCCACGGCCAGTCTCAGTAGGCTTTGACCCGCATCCAGGGTGTTTGCAATCGGCTTCTCGCTCCAAACATGCTTGCCAGACTCGAGGGCCCGTCGATTGATGAATTCGTGTTGCTGCATGTCGGTCAAGTCGATCAAAAAATCGAAGGGCTCGCCGGAGAGCATTGCGTCGATGTTCGGATAATGGTGAGGTACCTTGAACTTCTCCGCCTGGAGGCGCGCGCGTTCGGGCTTGATATCGCAGACGCTGACCACATCAACATAGGGAGAGTCTTTCAGAACAGGCAGATATGCATTCGAGACGCTGCCGCAACCAATCACACCAGTTCGAATGCGATTTTCTGCTGCCAAGGCCGCGACGGATGCAAGGCTCGACGATGCCAAGACGCCGCCAGCAAGCAGGGACGTTGCATGGAATTCGCGGCGCGTGATGGAATGATTGGCTGGATTCACAATGATCACCTGGAAGGAATTGCGGTGAAGGGTGCAGAATGAAAGACTGGTACTTCATTGTAGCGATCTGAGACCATCGCCATGCGCGACGTATTGTGCCATGCGTGCGCAACTCCAGGTCGC
The DNA here is from genome assembly GCA_041752005.1 of Pirellula sp. Classification (GTDB taxonomy): domain Bacteria; phylum Planctomycetota; class Planctomycetia; order Pirellulales; family Pirellulaceae; genus JBKCUI01. The sequence goes on from JBGSHV010000074.1 coordinate 179,149, forward strand.
AGGGGGGCAACAGACACGCCCTTCGAAGACTCAGGGACGTGCCACCCAACTGTCGCATCCTGCCGTGAATCCCGACCTTCACCCTCTTCACTCGATGACGCGGTGCAGGTCATGAGGCTGAGCGATCGGGCTATAGAATTCGGGGCGACGATCGGCCCAGCGATCAATGACATGCTCCTTTGGGACACGCACCAGTCGCTTGTTCCGAGCCTTGGCCAAATCGATCGTCCCCTTGAGGATGGCTTCGTTTTCGTGCGCCGCGTCGGCCATCGGATTGCCGTTCGGGTCGCACAAGCGACTGTTTCCAATGAAGCGAAATCCGCGTTCGGTCCCCACGCGATTGACGCTCATGAAGTAAACGTTGTTTTCCAAAGCCCGTGCGTTGGGTAGGTACTTGGCGAACGTATCCGCTCCCGGTGGCCAGTTCGTAGGCAGGATGAGCAGGTCGGCACCGTCGAGGGCCAAGCAACGGGACGATTCAGGAAACGAACCGTCGTAGCAAATGTGGATCCCAACCTGCATGCCATCCGCCTCAAGCGCGCGATACGGATCGAGCCCTTGATCAACGAATCGATCGATTCCGAGAAACGGCAAATGGATCTTGCGATAGGTTCCAACCACCCCGTCAGGTCCGACCATGGGACAGGCATTGTAGACCTTGCCATCGCCCGACCGCTCCAACATCCCAAAGGCAACGTACATCCCGCGTTCGCGGCAAACCGCCTCGATGGCTAACGTGGCTGGCCCTGGGATCGATTGCGTGTGTGGGAGGGCTTCCTCGAGGCTCGCAAAGCAGTAGCCCGTCAGCATGCACTCTGGGAATACAACGAGATCGGCATCGCTCATGTCGGGATGTTCGAGCCATCGCAAGATTCTGGCCAAGTTGGCTTGGGTGTCTGCAAACGTTACGTTTGTTTGCACGCCGCACACAGTTTTTAAGAGTGCCTGTCCAGCTGACGAACTCATGATCGAATTCTTCTTTCTATCCAAAGCGGCCGGTGATGTAGTCTTCGGTTTCGTGGAGTTTCGGTCGGGTGAAGATCGTCGACGTCGGACCAAGTTCGACCAGACGTCCTAGATACATGAAGGCGGTATGTTCGCTGATGCGCGATGCCTGCTGCATGTTGTGCGTCACGATCAGAATCGAATAGTCCCCTTTGAGTCGTTCGATCAGGTCTTCGATCTTGCTGGTGGCGATCGGATCCAGGGCCGAGCATGGCTCGTCGAGCAGCAGCACTTCCGGATCGCTCGCGATGGCCCGCGCGATACACAATCGCTGTTGCTGGCCTCCAGAGAGACTGAGCCCCGACTCGTGCAATCGATCCTTGACCTCGTCCCAGAGCGCCGCCCCACGCAGAGAATGTTCACACACCTGCATTAAGATGGCCTTGTTACGCTCGCCGTCGATACGGAGTGGATAGACAACATTTTCAAAAATGCTCATCGGAAATGGGTTCGGCTTTTGGAAAACCATTCCCATCCGCTTGCGAAGTTGAATCACATCGATCCCGGAGGCAAAGATCGATTCCTGCCCCAGCAACATATCCCCTTCGATACTGACCGAGTCGATCAAATCATTCATGCGATTGACGCTGCGAAGCAACGTCGATTTTCCACAACCGCTCGGACCGACCAGAGCGGTCACCGTGCCTTTTGCGATCGGCATCGAGATGTCATACAAGGCTTGTTTTTTGCCGTAGTAGAGTGAAAAATTTTTGATGGTTAAAACGGGTTCACAACTCATGACCTCGTCATGAATCACAGCATCGATATTTTGCCCGTCGGCGATCGCTTTGAGTCGATTCATAGCTCGTTTAAAACTGGCTGGATTGGAAGCGTTTTCGCAGTCTGGCACGCAGCCAGATCGCGGTCAAGTTCAGGAGTGTGACGATCGATAAGAGAAGCAAGGTGGCGGTGAAGACCATCGGCTTGGCCGCCTCACTATTCTGACTTTGAAAGCCTAAAGCGTAAATCTGAAATCCGAGATGCATGAACGAACGCGAGCCATGCAAAAACGGAAATTCCAAATCCAAAGGTAGATCCGCGGCCAACGGAATGGCTCCGACCAACATCATCGGCGCCACCTCACCCGCACCGCGGGCCATGGCCAAAATGAAACCGGTGATGATTCCTGGCCTGGCGTAGGGCAACACGATTCGCTCAATCGTCTGCCATTTACCTGCCCCACAAGCATACGAGCCTTCGCGCAGCGAATTGGGTACTGCAGCCAAGGCTTCTTCGGTGGCAACGATGACGACAGGCAACGTGAGAAGCGCCAGTGTGCAAGCCGCCCACAACAAGCAGCCTTTGCCAAACGTCGGGTTCGGCAATTGGGCTTCGTAGAAGCCATGAAAGAGCGGAGTCTTGGCCATCAGTACCACGATCCCCACAATCGTCGCGATCCAAAGAAACCCCGACACGATCGGGATGACACGTACCCACCGATCGCTTTTGCTGCGCGTCTTGCCGGAAAGAATCGAAACACCGAAGGCCACCAATCCCACGATGGCGAGGATGGCCATGGCCGAGAACCAAACGCCGCTCGGCCACGGATCAAATCCGGCCTTGATCGGGCCACCATCGATGTAGCCGCCGATGGTATAGCAAAAAAACGAAAGACCAAACACGCCATACACAATACTGGGTACGCCCGCCAAGTTGTTGATCGAAATACGAATCACACTCAGCAACCAGCCGGCTTTGGCGTACTCACGCATGTAGAGTGCAGCCAGCACACCGAAGGGCATGACCACCAGGGACATGATCAATGTCATCACGACCGTACCCCAGATGGCAGGAAACACTCCCCCTTCAACACCAGCCTCGCGTGGTTCCCCAAACAAGAATTCAATCCAACGTTCGATGTACACACCGATCTTACCGAACCATGATAAGCGATTGGGTTCAATCAAACGCACGATGTCGGAAACGAGCACGGTGTGTTCGCGAAGTCGATAGACCGACGCGCTGCTGAGATCGTCACCCCAGACGAGCCAAGCCATGGTCAAGGGTCGGCCATCGGATTCCAAATGTACGAGGACTTGATTCGAACTTACAGGGAACGCCCGCGCGGCGATTCCGCCTGCGACATCGCTCAATCCCAACAGGTCGCGAAGCGAATCTGGAATCGATGGCAAAGCTCCTTGCCATTGCTCCCGCGTCAGTGGCGTGTCGCCCACCATGTCGGTGATCGGCAGTTGCATGACCACGGATCGCGCATTGTTCTTGGCCTCGAGTTCAGCCAGCGATTCGTTGATCTTTACTTGCTCATTTTCCGTCGTCAGCGTTTCTCGAGCGAGACGCTCCAGAGCCCGACGGGCCCGAGGCGATTGACTGGTTAAGAGAGGCTCGATGGCCTCGGCGATCGGGGTTCCTTGGGTATTGGCCTCGGCGGCCGCCGCGAGCACTTGTTCGGTGACACTTTGCAAGTCGGACTTCTCCGCCAACTCAACCTTACGGATCTCCAAACGAATGTTGGCGAGATCGCGATCCAAGCGTTCCAAAACCCGCTTGGCCGACTCGATTCCGCGACGGGTGACGCTCGCTTCGGACATGGCGGCTCGGACCGCATCGAGCGTGCTTTCACCTGCAGGCGTCGACCAAGACAGGGACATGGGAAACCCGTACAGATTGCCCCACTGGCGACGTTCTAAGAGCCAAATTTCTTTCGGCAAGTACGGTTTCTCGGAAGCGATGCTGACCTCGGGCACTCCCTGAAAATGCCGGTTGGTGATCTCAAAGTTACCGGTGCGAAGGTACCAGCGGTGGCTGCCCGTTTCGGATTGATCGGCGAGCAATATTTCGGCTCGCTCGCGACTTCGCGGGTCAAGATCCTTGAGATTCTGGCGGCTGAGTACGTACGATTGGCGTTCACGAAATTCTCCACCCGCGACTTGGCCATCGACCAAACCGAGCAGCAAGTAGTCGCGCGGCCAGAGCGTCGCGAGCCCTTGAACGATTACGAATGACAACAGGCAGACGATCATCAGACAAGCGATGGCGAACATGCCGCCGGAGAGCCATATCATCGGCTCGCCCTGGGCGGACAAATTGTGCGATGAACGAACACGAGGGGAGTGTTGGCTCATAACTGATACGCTCGCTTGCGAAACCGCAACCGCACCCACTCGGCACACGAATTGACCACGAGCGTGAAAAGGAACAGAAGCAATGCCGCTAAGAATAACGTGTGATAATGAGTGGAGCCTCGGGCAGCTTCAGGCAACTCTGTGGCCAGTGTGGCCGACAACGTGCGGTAGCCATTGAATGGATTGACGTCCATCAACGGTGTATTGCCCGCCGCCATGAGGACCACCATCGTTTCGCCAATGGCTCGACCAAAACCGATCATCAGCGCACTGAACAATCCGCTCATGGCCGTTGGAACAACAACGCGGATCGTCGTCTGCCAGACCGTGGCGCCGCATCCGAGCGAAGCGCTTCGCAGATGCTGCGGTACCGACTGCAGTGCATCGTCGGCCAACGTGTACACCAACGGGATGATCGCAAACCCCAGAATGCCGCCGACGAGCAAGGCATTGCGTTCCTGGTAAGGACCCAAGAACTGACCGCGCGCGTCCCATCCCATTCCACTTAATAAACTCGCGACCAACATGGCCAAAAGTACGCTCACGCCACATAGCATTACAAACACAATCAAGCGACGTACCGCTTCGCGCCCGACACTACCGGAACGCCCATGCAGGCGCAACCAGCCACCCAGCGAACTCGATGCCAACCACAGGACCAGCAACCCGGTCGGAAGAATTGCCATCAGGAACCAACCTGGCCAAGGTCCAAGGGCCGAATTGCCGAGCCAGTCCAAAATGGAAGTGCCAAAAATCCATTGCTCGATCGGCCTGGCGATGCACCAGCCCAGAGCGATCGCGATCGGAGGCACGAGGAAGATGAGTGGCAAGCGGTAGCGGCGAAGGGGAATTGCCCGCGCGGAAGGTATCAGCATCCAGAGATGAGCCGCGAAGGCGAAGAAGACCAAGGTCAACACGACCGAGAGCAAGACCCAGAACAACGAGTCTCTCAGGAGAGGTGCGAGCACCATGGCTCCGATGAATCCAAGTACCACGCTCGGAATACTGGCCATCAATTCGATCAATGGCTTAAACCTTAGCCGCCACGCTCCGCTCATGAATTCGCTGCCGTAGATCGCCGCCAGAAGTGCGATCGGAGCTGCGATGATCATCGAGTACAACGTCGCCTTGAGTGTTCCGAAGATCAATGGCCACATTCCAAATTTTGTCTCACCCTCGATGCTGCCGGTGCTGCTCTGCCAAATGTGCCTGGGTTCGGTATAACCTTCGTACCAAATGGGCAAAAAGTAAGAAGCCAGGGACGCTTCAGGAAACGGAGCATCGATCGACCAAACCGAAAGACGATCGGGCGAATAGACCGCGACGGATTGTCCACTCGGATTAAATTGCAATGCGATCGTCTGGCCTGTTTTGAACGCTTCGAACCCTTCGGCATCGATTGGCCAGCTCGCGATCTCATTCTCCGCAGTTGCGTGAAATAAATGCAACCGATCCGCTTCAGTTAGTGCGGCCACAATACGGTTGGCCGGTGAGCAAGCCAAGCTGCGGATGGGTTGGCCACTCTCGCCGAAATGATGAATCGAAAGCAACTCCTGTCCATTATCGGTAGGAGAAATCGCCACGGACTCCACGTGACCCGATTCTCCGCCGATGACCCATGTCGAGCGGCCCAACAACGGTGCGGTGCAGACCGGTCGACTCTCGCTGGCTGTAATGGTCAAGTAGGTTTGCAAGACTTCGAGCTGTTCGTTGTCGCCGAGACTCCACCAGGTGATTTCGCCTTTGGCGTCGATGCTTTGGACCGAGTCGCCACGACCGGGCACCATCACGCCTCGCACGGTCTTGTTGGCACCGGTATCGCTCGACTCCACGACACGGCTGCGCCACAATTGCTGCGTGGTTTCGACGGCATCCCCGAACATGGCCGGCTTCTCTTCGAGCGTTCCAAACACCACGCGATGATCTGTCGCCGCTGCCCAGTTCCACTGCGTCGATTCCGCGAATCCCGAGTCGTCCTTACGGACGTTGCAGTCCACCCATTGGATGGGCGCATCGAGGGCAGCAATCGGGTCGTGAAATCGAACTTCGGACAACTGCGTGACTCGCACGAGATTGCCCGCGGTCCGCCGATAGATCGCTCCGTCGCTGACGGTAGGGGCGTCTGCTAGAGATTCAGCGAGTTTAGGATCGAGATCGAGTAGTTTTCGATAACTGACCTCGAATACCAATGAGACTGGGCGAACGGAGCCATCGGAGTATCCGATCAGCAGCTCGGTGTTCTTTGAATCCACACTTACCGACGTGATGCGCTGGCCTGCGGCGAGCGGCGTCTCAGGTGCAAACTCGGCCATCGTTGCCGAGGACACCAACGATTGCACATGGATCGAATGATCGGCGCGGAGCATCCACACCAACTCGGAGTACTCATCCATGCCTAGGGCGAGAACGGACTTCTCGGCCGATCGGGTTGGATTCAAATCAATCGATACGACCGGATCGATGCGCGTCCCACGAAACAACGGTGCGACATTAGCCAACAGCACGAGCACCACCATCAATACAACCAATAGGGTTGCGATACCACCGATGGTGATGACATGCTTTGCGATTCGATCCGACCAAACAACCGATGCAGAGGACGAACGATTGCGTCGATAAGCCCGATCGGAAGTTTCCGGGTTGGCCACGTCAGCGATGATGCAATAAGGTCCGGGGATGGAGGGGGATCAAACGCCGCGACACGTCAAGGAGCAATACCCAAGGCCCTGAGTGCCTTGGCCGCCGTCTTGGCATCGATGGGCAACGAACCTTCCTTGGCTACCAGTTCCTGTCCTTCGCGGCTGAAGATGAAGCGAATGAATTCGCGTCGAAGCGGATCCAACGTCGTTCCAGGCTTGTGATTGACGGCCAGGTACAGGTAACGTCCCAACGGGTAGCTACCATTGTAAGCGTTCTCGCTGGTCGGCTCGAAGGTCTTCTCGCCCGGCTTGACCGATAATGCCAATGCCTTGACCGCCGTGGTTTTGAAACCTACCCCGCTGAATCCGATTGCGAATCGATTCTCACCCACCGATTGAATGACAGCCGTACTTCCTGGTTGCTCATTGACGGTGTTGCGGTAATCGCCATTGCCGAGAACCTTTTCTTTGAAAAAGCCGTACGTTCCCGACGCCGCATTGCGCCCGAAAATGGTGATCGGAGCGGTCTCGAAGTCGCCGGTCAGACCGAGTTGCCCCCAGTTATCGATGGCCTCGCCACCCGATTTGCGAGTGCTGGAAAAGACTGCGTCGAGCTGCGGGAGCGAAACGACATCCAGCGGGTTGTCGCGGTGGACGTACACTGCCAACAAATCGATGGCGGTCGGCAAGAGGACAGGCTTGTAGCCGTACTTCTTTTCGAAGTCGGCGATTTCGTTGCTTTTGACATCGCGGCTCATCGGGCCAAAACTGGCCGAACCTTCGATCAATGCCGGCATGGCCTTGGAGGACCCCTGGCCTTCGACTTCGGCTCGCACGCCCTTGTAGTATTCCTTGAACTTCTCGGTCCACAGCAGCATCAAGGGATTCATGGTGTCGGAGCCGACACTCTTGAGCTGGCCCGATACGCCCGCGACCGGCTTGTAGCTCGGGAGTTTGGGGTCGACTTCCACCTGAGCCATCGCCGATCCTGCAGCCAGCCAGCTCAGGACGAGAAAACTCAAAACGGACAGAACGACGCGGTCCAGGGAAGTTGGGAGCCAAACGCACGTGGTTTTGATGGTGGTCACAATCCTACCTCTCGATCGGTTGGGCACGTTCAATGGAGCGCCTGCCAACGACGGCATGCTCACCCTGTTGCGCCAAGCTATAAGAAATTACATTTTGGTCAATCCGGACCGGAGTATGTCGAAAATGTGTTTTACCGAATAGTCATCGTTTGTGAAGAAACTGTGAAGAGTTCCAATGAGTAAGGAAAACCAAGGCGCCATGCGTTCCGCCATCACCATTTCCCTGGTTCCAGAAGCCCGCGGGGGCCCCTTTGTCTTTTGGGACGATTTGGGTGCGGGTATCGAACGAGCCGCCCGATTGGGATTCGATGCCGTCGAGATATTCCCTCCCAACCCCGAATTCATCGACCACTCCAAAGCCGCCGACCTGGTCGCTCAGGCGGGCCTCGCCGTGGCCGCTGTCGGCACCGGAGCCGGTTGGGTAGTCCACCGCTGGTCCTTAGTCGCCGACTCGCCATCCGAACGCCAGCACGCCATCGACTTCGTCAAACACATGATCGACGCGGCAGCAACACTCCGCGCGCCGGCCATCATCGGATCGATGCAAGGCAGATCGCTACCGGAACTGGGTCGCGACGGAACGCGCGGTCGATTGCGGGACTCACTCGAGATCCTCGATACGCATGCATCCCAGCATGGTGGGCAACTCCTCTACGAGCCACTCAATCGGTACGAAACCGACCTATGCAACACGCTCGACATCGGTTTGCGACTCATCGACGGACTGATCAGCACGCGGCTGTTGGCGGATTGGTTCCATATGAATATCGAAGAGGCGGACCTGAGTGCGGCGATTCGCCGAGCTGGAACGGCTATCGGTCATGTTCATTTCGCGGACAGCAATCGATCCGCCGTAGGTATGGGGCACCAGAACCCAGAACCGTTGATCCAAGCCTTGCGCGATGTAGGCTACTCAGGTTATCTGAGCGCCGAGGTCTTTCCGCTGCCCGATTCGGAAACGGCCGCCCAGACGACGATCGCATCCTTCCGTCGTTGGTTGCCATGATCGCTTGTTCCAGCTTTTTGAATCGAACGCAGTGATAACCCTTGGGGTACAACGCATGTGGTATGTCGTAGCCGATCGTCCCGTACTGGATCCCTGGCTCGACTCCTTTAATACTCGATAGGGGGAGCGAGTGTGGCGTGACGCAAGGTGCTCCGCGCGGCAAGCCACTTTGGACCTTCGAAGTCGGATTGAGCGGTCGGAGTCATGATAACTCGATCGAGTCGCGGTGTTGGGCAAGCTGCGCTACGTAGAGCCTCGCGCTCCATGATGACGATCACAACATCGACCTGTGGATGACTGAGGGCCGCTTGAACGCGTTCCGCTAAGGAACATTGCGGCAATGGAATGTGAATATCCGCGACGCGGATGCCTTCCGATTCGATGCAAGCCACCGAGTGGCCGAGCATTCGGTATTCGGCGGCGACCTCGTCAACCATCAATGTCGGCTCCTCTCCGGCCGAGACCACGATCCCGACGATAGGAATGCGACCTGTGGATTGGGCGGGGAAGAGCATGCCGAGAATCGCTGACCCGACCGGTTGCGGCCGCCCAAAGAGGGGTGAAACATGGGACGAGAGAGACGGACCAGCATTGACCTCGACCACCGCCCCACGCTGCTCGGCCAAAGGTTTCCCGATGTCGGTGGCCAACACGTCCAGGCCTGCGACGTCCAGCCCCACGACTCGGGCGGCCAGCACGGCTTGACGCGCGGTCTCAGGATGCACAGCATCGGTGCAGTCAGTTGTCAAATCCCCATTGCGGTGGACCAGGACTACGCGGCCCGATTCGGGGATTGCGTCGACACTCAGGCCCTGTTTGGCCAGTTCGATTTGGCTAGCAGGTTCTAATCTGACCACCGATAACGGGTCGGCATATGCTTCGCCCCGACGTGGGTCCTGGTTGAGTGAGTCCACCAATTGACTAACGGTGCGTACACCGTCGCCGAGGACAGTCTCCACGTGGCCACAACTAGCCGCGATCATCGCGTCGCCGACGACGAGCAACCGATGATGCTGCCCGCGGGCGAATTGCTCCACCATCACATCGTCGGTTTGTCCGTCCTGTATCGCCCAATGGTAGGCTCGAATGATCTCTTCACGTTCGGTCAGTTCAATGGATATTCCGCGTTGATGGTTGGCGTCGCGTGGTTTGACCACGACTGGAAAACCGACTTCCTGCGCGGCGCACCAAGCGTCTTCAGGGCTCGTCACCATGCGCCCGAGTGGCACCGGAACTCCGACGTTGCGAAGCAACCGCTTGGTGAGATCCTTGTCGCTGGCAATCGATTCGGCGATGGCACTGGTCGCATCGGTTTCGGCTGTCCATATGCGGCGTTGCAATCGTCCCTCTCCCAATTGCACGAGCGATCCTCGATTCATTCGGTAACTTGGAATCCCGCGCGCGGATGCCGCTTGGAGAATGGCCCGCGAACTCGGCCCCAACCGGACATCGTCGGCGTAGTCGAACAACTCACGGAACTTGACCGGCAGTGCAAATTTTTCGTCGTTCTCAAACGCCACGAGCATGGATTCGGCTAGCTCGAAGCAGCGATCGCTCAACAGCTCCTCTTCCATCTCCAATGCCAGAATCGATGTGGGCGAACCCCATTCGACTGGTAACCCTGCCGAAGGGACACCTGCCATGGCGGACATCCAACCCGCGATGGCCGACCAAGCGTCGCCACGACGCGTCGCAGATCGCAGCCCCATCGTTCGCAGTCGAGCGATCTCGACGCTCTTGGGATGAGTGGTGGTGAATCGACCCCCATCCAGAAATGCATCGAGTTGATCGGCGATGTTTGCGGCGATCGCGACAGGCCGATCAACCAAGTCCGATGCGATGTGCCACTCGAGCACATGCCGGGCGGACCAGCGATTGGGACCGCGCAGTGGAACCGTAGTCCAGTGCGTCATGAGCGTTTACCCGATCGATGCGATCGATTAAGCCACGGTTTCCTTGGTGACAACGCTCGATGGCGGTAGAAGTTTTGGATTCCAACGCGGTTTTGCATCGAAGTCGCTAGGTGCTTGGATGGGATTGGGGGAAACCGGAGGCAACAACGCAGGAGCTGTCATCAAGTTCGAAGCGTTGCTTGGGGAATGCTCGACGAACGGGTTCCGCTTGTCAAGCGGCGGAGTGTTGGCGTAGGTCGGAACCGCACTGTTAGGAGTGCCATCGAGTTCGGCCACCGGCACTCGCTTGAGTGGGAACATGGCCGCCACGTTGCTGCCAGACGTGCTGCCAGACGTGCTGCCAAATGCACTCGATGGGCTGGCGGTCATACCGGCCGAGGTACCTAGCGAAGGTTGACGCATCGATTCCGGATCCTGATTGTTGAAACCAGGTGGGAGGACCGGACTGACTTGACCGGCAGCCGATGGCACCTGACCGGCAGCCGATGGAATGGGTTGATAGTTGCCGGAAGCCGGAGCAAGAACCGGCGACGCAACGTTCTGTGGAATCGTCGAATAGGTCGGAGGTCCCATCGGCGTAACGGACGTGGCTCCGGGAATGGATGGGATGCTGGTGTTCGGAAACGTCGCTGGTGGCGGGCAAACGCCATTCGGGCAATTCTGCCAATTCGACGTTGTCGGAACTGGGTTGGTTGGCATCCAAGCTGTCGCGGAACTTACCGGCGGAGGTGCGAACTGGGGCTGTGGTCCCCCCATAAAAACGGCTGTCGAAACACCATTGGGTACGCCATTGGGTACAAAGCTGGTTGCGGGCGAGGACATTTTCGCTAGAGGCAACGTCGAGGCAGCCCCCATGCTCGAACCAGCGTTGGCGTAGTTCGGCATGTTGGAGTTTACGGGCATGCCGTTGGCAGGGATTTGTTGAAACCCAGGATAGGTTTGGGCGACCGGGGCCAGGGCTGTCGGGTTGTATCCCGGAGCGGTGACGGCCGGAAAGCGACTGGCGGAATAATCGAAATCGCTAAGCGAACGCGGCGACATCAACGGGACGCGTTGGGCTTGGTACTGGTACGACGTGCACGGTTGGAGCGAAGTGACCGTCGTACCATAATTAGGATCGAATTGGGTCACGGGGCGGTAGTACGTGACCGGGGTCGACAACCACTGTGTGTCGTAGGCAGCCGTGGGAAGTATGGCAGCGGTGGTCTGCGGAATCCCAGCAGGGAAAAACGTGCCAGGCGACGGTGGATTCGGTCCGAAGTTTCCGTAATAACTATTCATCGCGCCTCCCATGGGTGGCGCGGCATTGACCGGGACGGCAGGCCCGACTGGATAGGCAGGCGGCTGTGACTTCCAAAAGCAACAGCCTTGACCGAAGGCTTCGGTTGCCATCGGGAATGACATCCAAAGTGCGCCGGCCAAGCCGACCAATTGTGGGACGCGTGTGGGTGAACTCATGTAGACTTTCCAACGGATGATGTTGCGATCGACGCGCGGCGGTGGCAAGGCCACCCATAAAGCATCTCGCTCTCATGAGATGCCATGCGCCGCGTAGTCGTCAATCAAATCATGACAGGATTTGCTCGTCCATGCGAAAATTGCTAGAACAGGCGTCCGTTCCTGACGACCCTAACGATTGCAACGAGACCACTCATGGGCAAGTCGCACAGGGCCAAGACCCTTGCACCAACCGGCAACGCCCCCTGGGCCAAGTGGCCTTACCGCATCGGATGTCCCGTTTGGGCCTGCAAGCAGTGGAGCAGCCGCGTCTATCCGCCCAGCACGCCCAACGATGCGATCCTGGCATGGTACAGCCGGATGTTTCCCACCGTCGAAGGAAACAGCACGTTTTATGCAGTCCCCGGCCCCGAAACGTTTGTGAAATGGTGCGAAGCCTCTCCGGACGGTTTTCGTTTCAGCTTCAAGTTTCCGCGAGCCATTTCCCATGACCATCAGCTAGTCGGCTGTGAGGACTTGCTGAGTCACTGGCTAGCGAGACTGAACCTGTTGGCCGAACGCGATCGGTTGGGTACGACATTTTTGCAGCTTGCCCCATCCTTCTCATCGCGCCAGTTTGATTCCCTTGCGCAGTTCCTCAATCAATTGCCTCTCGATTGGCCTTGGGCGGTCGAAGTCCGTCATCCAGATTGGTACGACGGAGCCGAATGGGAAACCCGGCTGGATCAATTGCTGATAGACAGAGGCATCGATCGTGTGGTATTCGATTCTCGCCCACTCAACGCATTGGACGCCTCGGATGCGACCGAAACGGCATCACAGTCTCGCAAGCCGAAATTGCCGTTGCGTACGACCGTGACGGGCGCGCGACCGATGGTGCGACTCATCGGCCGTAACGACTTGATCGAAATCGACGCGTACTGGGACGAATGGGCCGATCGCATCGCGGCATGGATCGAACACGGGCTTGAGCCCTGGGTCTTCACCCACGCGCCTGACGATGCGTTCGCTCCCGATTTGGCGCGCGCCCTCCATACCAAACTTCGAAAGCGCCTGCCTGGACTCGAGCCCCTACCAACGCTCGAGGAGCTCCTAAACAATTCCACCGACTCGGAACTAGATCGCGACCCCGATCGTCCCGTGCAGCTCAGACTCTTTTGAATGCGAGACTTTTTGAATTGGATCGCGGGAGTAGCGCAGTGGTGGTCGTGGCCGAGGTCTCGGGCGGTGTTCGCACACGCGGCATGCAACGAGCAAAAAAAAAGAATCGGCTGCCAACAATGGGCAGCCGACTCTTCTGATTGTTTAAAAATCCTCCGACCGTTCGCGGCACGACACGGAGCCGCTGCGAGACTGGCGCAAATCGAGCGTGCTACTGCACTCGCCGTAATGATTTGGGCCAACGCAAAATGATGGTCCCTCAGCCGGAAAAACGACCGGAGGCTTGGAGTGCGAGTCATTTCCAACTCGCACCCGTTGCACTATAGGCAATGGATGTTGTCAAGAAAAGGTTGATTGACGCAAGATTCGCTAAACAACTTTCCGGCCACACAAACCGCATTTATTCTCGTTGGATGCAGAGCTTTGGATGCCTTGCTACCGTGCGGCGGATACATCCACTTTCTCAACCTTGCCCTGGACCGCGTCGGTGCGGGTTCGCAAGGCGGCATCGAGATCGATCTCACGACCGAGGTTCTCGTGCTCGATGGCTCGTTGCAAGTACTGGACAGTCGCATCGATGGTGTCGGCTTGCAATAACATCAAGTCATTCTTGCGAAGCAGTTTGAGGGCATGATCGACCGCATGTTGCCAACCAGTGAAATCGTAGATCTCCTTGACCCGTTTACCTTGGTCCATGCCTTTCTTGAACATGGCGGTAATCTCACCCGGTTGCCGACCACGCACGTACTGATCCTCATAGAGAATAACACGATCGAAATGATCTGCCAGGATTTCTCCTTGACGTATCATGTCGACGTCCCGGCGATCACCGGCGGCCGAGTACACGACCGTGCGATGCGCGTGCGGGAATTGATTCAGGGCATCGACGACAGCGAGCAAGCTCGATGCATTGTGTCCGTAGTCCGCGACGACAGTCGCTCCATGCACTTCTAGCAGATTGAACCGCCCGGGGACTTTGTCCATGTGGGCGGAGAACGACTCAAGACCCGAGACGATTTGCTCCGTGGGCATGCCCAGCCCCCAACATGCGGCAACCGAAGCCAACACGTTCTCCACTTGGAAACGAATGCGACCGTGGTGGGTGAGTGGAATGAGATCGACATGCGTCAACATTGTTTCCGCATCTCCCTCCGCCATCACGATCATTCCGTCGCGCACGAAGACAACGCGTTCACGTTTCGCGCGATGGGCCGCGAGAACTGTGTCGGATTCGCTCAAGGCAAAGAAAATGACACGTCCTTTGCAGCGTTCGGCCATATCGGCGGTAATAGGATCGTCCGCCTTGAGGACACCAAAACCAGCCTTGTGAACTCCTTCGATCACGCAACGCTTGACCCTCGCTAGTTGATCCAGCGTTTCAACATCGGCCAACCCCAGATGGTCACCTTCACCGATGTTGGTCACGATTCCAACATCGCATGCGTCGAATCCGAGACCTTCTCGCAGAATGCCTCCACGCGCCGTCTCGAGCACAGCGGCTTCGACGAATGGATTCATCAGCACCGAACGCGCACTTTGCGGGCCGCTGCAATCGCCTGCATCAATACGGCGACCACCGACATAGATACCATCGGTGCAGGTCATGCCCACCTTCTTTCCTGAGTTGGCGATCATGTGAGCGACGAGACGCGTGGTGGTCGTTTTTCCGTTGACCCCTGTGACGCTCACGATCGGAATGCGACCGTTCTGCTCCCCGGGATACATCATGTTGATGATGGCTTCGCCCACCGGACGCGGCGAACCAGCCGATGGCTCGATGTGCATTCGCAAGCCCGGTCCTGCGTTGACCTCAACAATCACTCCGCGCTGCCCCTGAAGCGGCTGTGAGATGTCTTGGGCGACGATGTCGACTCCAGCGATGTCGAGGCCCACCATGCGGGCGGCTTCCACGGCGTGCCTCGCGACATCGGGATGGACCATATCCGTGACGTCGGTGGCGGTGCCGCCGGTGCTCAGATTCGCATTGCGTCGAATAAGCACTTTCTTGCTCACGGCAGGAATCGTATCGGGCGTCATGCCTTGTTCCATGAGCACGCCCAACGCTACCGCGTCGATCTTGATCATGCTCAACGTGGTGGCATGGCCATCGCTGCGGCGTGGGTCTTTGTTGACTTCATCGATCAATTGGCGAACGGTCGATTGGCCATCGCCGATCACGTGGGCGGGTTCGCGGCGAGCCGCCGCCACAAGCTGACCGCCGATGACGAGCATACGATAGTCATCTCCCGGCGCAAAGCGTTCGACGATGATCGATCGTCCTTCTTCACGCGCGGCATGGTAGGCCGCCATGACTTGCTCTCGCGTTTGCAAGTTGGTTGCAACACCGCGACCGTGATTGCCGTATTGAGGCTTAACGACCACTGGCAATCCGATATCTTCGGCAATCTCCCAAGCTTCCTCAGCGCTCTCAACGGATCGGCCTTCAGGAGCCGGCACTCCGATGGATCGCAGCAACATCCGCGTCAGATCCTTGTCTTGTGCAATCGATTCGGCAATGGCGCTCGTGGTGTCGCTTTCGGCCGTGCAGATACGGCGTTGGTGCACTCCATATCCAAATTGAACGAGACTGCCTTCGTTGAGCCGACGCATGGGAATGCCTTTGGCTTTGGCCGCATCGACGATGGCCCGCGTGCTCGGTCCCAAACAGACGTCGTAAGAAAACTCTTTGAGTTCTGTGACGGTAGTTTCAATATCGAAAGGTGTGTCATGGACGGCCGCCAGCAGCAGCTCGAAGCCTTTGTTGAGGCAGGCCAAAGCGAGTTTCTCCTCGCGATAGGCAATGGCTACTTTGTAGATTCCCTCAGTCGAAGTTTCACGGGCTCGTCCAAATCCAACGGGGGTACCCGAGAGCGACTGAAGTTCCAGCGTGACGTGTTCCAGGATGTGAGCCATGTAGGTGCCACGTCGCAGGCGAACGAAGAAACCACCCCGCTCCCCCACGCTGCAGCGATGCTCGACCATCGTGGGCAACCATGCCATCAGCCGTTCGTTGAACCCCGGAATCATTTCCGAGGAAGTATCCTTCAGTTCTTCTAGGTCCACCCAAGCCTCGAGGACTGGGGAGTTCGCCCAGATGTTAGGTCCTCGGAGTTTGTTCACCTTCAGAATCTTCATAACTTCCTCTGCTTCAAAATCAATGCGAAAAGGTTGGGAGAGAATCCGACGCGATGGATGGATCCGATTGCGACTTACCAAAAAGCCTCCCCCGCGATTCTTGCAATCGCGAGGTCCGGGTCAATCAAAACGCGCCAAAGGTTGCCGGGGGAATTACCCTTCGACACCCTCAGGTCGGGTCTTAGGTTGCAAAAAGTGAGCCAAGACGATTTTACTTCGCAAAATTCCGCTCGCATCAAGGATTCCCAGCAGATTGGTGGTCCAACGGGACCGATACAGCCATGCCATCCGTCGTCAAAACGTAGACGTCGAGTGTGTCGATATGACGTCACTTCACGAATCGGACGACGTCCTGGGATCAGATGCGGCGCGTGCGTTCTTCGGTAATTTCGATGGCGGCCAACAAAGCTTTTGCCTTGTTGACAGTTTCTTGATACTCGCTGGTCGGGTCGCTGTCGGCCACCAAACCTGCTCCGGCCTGGACGTAGATTTTACCACCGCACATAACCATGGTCCGCAAGGTGATGCAGGTGTCCATGTTCCCTCGATAATCGAAGTAGCCAACCGCGCCGGCATAGGGTCCGCGGCGGGTGGGTTCGAGTTCGTCGATGATCTCCATGGCGCGAACCTTCGGCGCACCGCTCACGGTCCCGGCGGGCAAGCATGCTCGAAATGCATCCATGGCGGTCAAGTCCTCACGTAGGGTGCCCTGGACGCACGACGAGATGTGCATGACGTGCGAATAATGCTCGACAACCATCAAGTCAGTCAGTCGGACCGATCCGAACCTCGCCACGCGGCCGACATCGTTTCGTCCGAGATCCACGAGCATGACATGCTCGGCTCGCTCCTTTGGATCGGCGAGCAGTTCACTGGCCAAGGCTTCGTCCTGCTCAACAGTCTTTCCACGTGGTCGCGTACCCGCCAATGGCCGGACGGTTACCACGCGATCGACAACCCTGGCCATAACTTCAGGGCTGCTTCCGACCAAGGTGCAGTGCGGGGTTCGGAGCAGGAACATGAACGGACTCGGATTGATGACCCGCAAGGAGCGATAAATCTCGATGGGCTCACAGTCGGAGTCCACCTCGAACCGCTGACTCAGCACGACTTGAAAAATATCCCCGGCTTGGATGTACTCGCGGCACTTGTTGACCGCGTCTTCAAACGCTTCTCGCGTGAAATTCGACTCATACTCGAGAGTGGGTGTGATCCGAATCGGAATGTCCGCGAGTTGATGACTGGTCAACGGGCGCTGCAACTGCTCAACGATGCCATCGATGCGGTCCAAAGCGGATTGGTAAGCGTCCGCGAGGCGTCGCCCGTCTTCTCTTCCCACCAAGCACACGACGGTGACGGTTTTGTTGACGTTATCAAACACCACCAACGAGTCGTAGAAACCGAAATCGAGATCCGGCAAATGCCGATCGTCGGCGGGCGCATTGGGTAGATGCTCGACATACCGCACGACGTCATAAGCCGCATAGCCGATGGCACCTCCAACAAATGGCGGCAGCTCGGGCAGTTCGGCGACCGTGCAAGCCCCTAACTTTTGAGACAAAAACTCGAGTGGATCCTCGCACTCGAACTCGGTCACTTGCCCCCCTTCGTGCCATTGCACTCGGCGACCATAGGCGGTGACGCGGGATCGTGGGCCGACAGCGATGAAACTGAACCGGCCGATTTTTTCTCCCCCGACCACACTCTCGAACAAACCTGCCGAACTCTGCCCGTCGTCTAGCAATCGAAAGGCGCTGACGGGTGTCAAGTGATCGCTTAGCAGTCGGCGGTAAACAGGAACCCAGTCGAACTGGCGCGCCAAGGCTTCGAAGGTATCGAATTCAGGAAATGCGCTCATTCGCGTTTTTGAGAGGGACTGAGGAAGGCGGAGGATAAAGGACGATTTCTCCAGCGGCGATCGCCGGATTTGCCGGACACGCTTATACTAACAAGCTGTCTTACCACCGCGAATCGGTAAAAGAATTTTTGACGATGAAGTGCCAACACTGCGAAAAAACTGCAACATTCCACATTACGGAGCTGACCAGTCCCGAGGGACCGGCCATTCTGCACCTGTGCGAAGAGCATGCCCGCAACTTCTTCAACCAAGACGGCCCCACCCATCCCGCTACCGCCTTGACCAACATGCTGGCCAAGCAACTGAAGCTGGATAAGGTCGCCGAAGACTTGGCCGTGGTCGACAAAAAAACCTGTCCGATGTGCGGCATTACCTTTGCCGAATTCCGAAAAGGTGGTCGGCTGGGCTGTCCCTACGATTACATTGCCTTTGAAGACGACCTCGAGCCTCTGCTGATCAATATCCACGGAGGCACAACCCATCTCGGCAAGGTTCCGCACAATTCCTCGGGCTCGCCAGAACGCCAATTGCGACTCAAAGAGCTCAAGGAAGAGATGAAGGATGCCATTCAAAAGGAACAGTACGAACAGGCCGGCAAACTTCGGGACCGTATCTCAGCGGTCGAACAAGGCGAAAGCCTCGAGTCCGAAACTTCGCCCGACGCGCTTCCCGATGACGATTTCCAAGCCGAGCCACCCGACGCACAGGCGGAAACCTAATGGGTCGAAATGCCTGTTTGACGCAACCGGCGGCTAGTCATCATTACCTACTCATTTGCCTTGCCTAACTGAAAACAGCCCACCGTGAAGCTCGATGATTTAGCCCACCAAACCGGTGAATGGATGCGAGGCAATGGCCCAGAGTCGGACATTGTCATGAGCAGCAGAGTTCGCTTGGCGCGAAACCTCGCCGACTTCCCGTTCGTCCGCAAATGCTCGGACAAAGATCGCGCAGCCATCGCCGCTGCCGTCCGTCGGGCCGTCGATTCCCTGCCACTGGCAGCCGATACCGAATACATCGATGTTTCGAAACTTGGTGATCTCGATCGCCAATTCCTGATGGAACGTCAACTGATCAGCCACGAACTGAGCGAAGCCGAAGGGGCGCGGGCCGTCATCCTGGATCCCCACGAACGCTTCAGCATCATGGTCAACGAAGAAGATCACCTGCGATTGCAGGTCATGCAGAGTGGTTTCGACCTCGAAACCGCATGGCATCGCATGAACGAACTGGACGATCTACTCGAGAGTAAACTTGTCTATGCCTACACCAAGAAATTGGGCTACCTGACCGCCTGCCCAACCAACGTTGGCACCGGACTTCGGATCAGCGTCATGCTGCACTTGCCCGCCCTGGTGGCCACCAAACAGATCGACAAGGTCTTTCGCGCGTTCAGCAAAATCAACGTCGCGGTCCGCGGGCTCTTCGGCGAAGGCTCCCAATTCATGGGGGACCTCTACCAAGTCAGCAACCAAATGACCCTCGGCAAAAGCGAAGAATCCATCATGCAACGGGTCAGCGAAGTCATCCCGCAGTTGATCGAGTACGAGCGCAAAGCACGCGAGTTCCTCGTCAACGAAAACCGAGATGATTTACATGACCACGTGAGCCGCGCTCTAGGCATCCTCTGCACCGCGAAAAAAATCAGCAGCGAAGAAACCATGCATTACCTGAGCAAGGTGCGAATGGGAGTCAATCTAGGTCTGATCGAAAGCGTTGAGATCCCCACGGTCAACAAACTCTTCATTCACACCCAGCCTGCCCACCTTCAAAAACTGTGCGGGCAAAAACTAAGTGTCAGCGCCCGAAACACCGAACGGGCGAACTATCTGCACCAGCATCTGATCGACCCTTCGGAACCAACCGATCCTCAGCGCAATTGAGCATGCACCGAGGAGCGTGGAAACGATGAGCTAGGCTTCGATGATCTAAGGTAGCGAGGCCAAAACCTGCTTGGTGTCCGCACGACCGCCATGCTCTTGACTGATCTTGGCCATCAGCACTTTGCCCTCGGAATCGATCACAAAGGTCGATGGATAAGCCGTTTCTTTGGGCGCATCCCAACGCAGACCATACGTGTTAGTAAACACATATTTGGGATCGGTCACCATCACAAATCCTTCCGGCAACTCGGTCTTCTTCAAAAACTCCTTGGCCTTGGCCGTCAAATCATCGACAGCACCTGGATAGATGAAAATCACGCGCGCCTTCTTCTTGGCAAAGTCCTCGTGGGCGCTGATCAAGCTGCCGATTTGCTTGGAACAAATCGGGCATTGATAGCCGGGATAACCTCGCAGGACCACCACCACCGCCGGCCCCTCTTCCAGAATCCTCGATAGCCGGACTTCGGAATCGTCGAGGGCTTTGAGTGTGAAATCCGGTGCCCGATCGCCGACCGCAGGCGCATCATCGACCACAGCCCGCGCCGAGGCGGCCATGATGCCCATGGACGGTAACGCGAAACACACAAGGCCGAGTAGGGTTTTGAACGTCGTATGCATGATAAATCTTCTCCCGAATACCTAGGAACAGTCGACACGATCGAAACAATTAAAAACTGGCTGGCTCACAAACACACTCAGGAAGGATCGGGCTCCGCCAACGCTTGAGCGACGACATTTTCAATCGTTTGATCTGCAGTCGCTCCTTGCCAATTCAATTCCCCTTGCCACCAGTGACGGATGTACCCGCGTTTGTCGATCACATAAACGGTCGGCCACATGGTGTTGCCCCAGGCCTTCCAATTTTCGGATTGCAGATCGATCACGATGGGGAATTGGAGCTTGGTCTCTACGGCCGCCGCGCAAACCGCTTTCGGATCGCGCTCCGCCGCGGTTTCCGGAGTCTGAATCCCGAGCACCACCACTCCTTGCTCCCGAAGCTTGTCATGCCAACGCTTGTAGATGTTGAAGTTGGCTTGGCAGTTGTGGCACTGGAAAGCATAAAAATGAACGAGCACGACTTGGCCGCGGAGTGACTCGAGGGTGAATGGCTCGGAATTGAACCACGTCTTGGTCGGCACCAGCTCAGGCGCCATCGGATAGATCCGCTTCAATTTGTCGGTTTGAAAGGCAGGTCCAACGACCTCTCCGAAGCGCCGCTGCTGATCGGGCTTCAAAATCGATCGCACCCCTTCCTGTTCGGCTTGCAATGCCTTGGCTGCCGCATTTACTCCGTTGAACGCCCCATTTTTCGGCTTCGAACTGGCGGCCTTGGTCGCACTTTCCGTTGATTGTGCGAGGCTGGCGAACTGTCGTTGCTGGTCCGGCGTCACATTGAGCGCGGTTGCGAAATCGGTTCTCAACATCATGCGCGCACCCAGCGACTGCCATTCAAGCTGTTGGATTCGCTTCCGCTGATCGCTGGTCCAGTGCTCGGCCATCCAAGCGCGAGTGCTCTCCTCGAGACGGTCCATTTCGGCGTTTTGAGCCTCGGTAGGCTGGATTCGAGAACGGAACCATGGTCCATCCACTTTTGCAAACCAGGATTCCAGCTCGTCGACTTGATCGCTGCTTAAACCCAACTCATCGTGCACTTCCGGCGCATGGAGCAAGGCCAAAAGTCGGTGAGGTACCAACTCGCGGTGCTTCGTGGTCACCAACGTGGGTCCAGGCTCGGCAGCGACGGAAACCGTCATGCACACGGCAACCCAACAACCGACTAAAAAAACCACTCGTCGCATCGATGCGTCCCCTTTGGACTTGGTGAAATGATCGCACGGGTCCCTACCGCTGCCCGCGTTTCGATTGCCGCGTGTGCGATGCAGTCAGTACCCAGACGCATGCGACCCCAACGATCTTACCCTCAATCGGTTTTTTGTGACTATTTTTCGATATTAAGATCTCCGTCGACTTTTAGAATGACGGCTACGGCCGCATGCTAAGACGCATCCTCCCCTGTCAAATTTCTCCGTTCATTTGTTCCGTCAGAAAGCAACCTGCATGACCATCTGCAAACGCCAAACGCGACGTCGGATGCTTCGGCACGGAATGGCGTTGGGAGTGTCCTTGCTGGGCTGCGTGGCGTCGCGACCGTTTTCAGTTGCTGCCAACGCTTCGGTCGACCAATTGCCACCGTCAGCCGTCCGCAGTCGCCTGCGTGGACTGGTCTACGGTGGAGTCTTAGGGGATGCGCTGGGCGGACCGGTTGAATTTCAAGCAGGTCCACTCGTTGATGCCGCTCTTCCCGGCCTGCGTGAATGGCCCGACGATCGTGTACTGCGTCCCGACGACATCACCCAACTGGCCCAATCATTGCCTCTCCTCTCCTACGAAACACTTCGCCCCGGGACTGAACCTTATGGGCAATGGACGCCGCAGGCGCCGGCCGGAACCACCACCGACGACACGCGGCACAAGATTGTTTTAATGCGGATGCTTCAAAACATCGCAAAGCACCCAAACACTTCCTGCCGTGCAAGCGACTTGGCCAAGGAGTACCTGCGATTTCATCCGATCGATGGCCAGCCGATGTCGGAGGAGGTTGCAGCCCTTTGCGAAGAAGGGATGCGTGAGTACCGCTATGCCGCCCAATGGTTGCTCGGAAACAGAGATCTCAAAGTCGCACGGCCTGTCGAACGAATCTGGTCTGGCATCGACAACTGCTCTGGACAAATGCTGCTGACACCCCTCGCGGCCGTGTACGCGGGACGACCTGAGGAAGCCTATCGGGCTGCCTATGCACTCGACTTTGTCGACACCCCAGGCGCTCGCGATATGGCATCAGCACTGGTCGCAGGACTCGCAGCGGTTCTCGTCGATAACCAGCCTGAGGAAACTCAGCGCGAACGATGGCAGCGATTGCTGGCAACCATGCGCACGACCGATCCCTATGGACTCTCCGAAGTACCCTTTGCAGGTCGACCTCTGCACCGCTGGATGGATCTCGCCGATGCGCTCGTCCGCCGCGCCCACGGTTCGCCGCGACGCGTCTTTGAATTGCTCGAAACGGAAGGCCAGCCGCACTATTGGTGGGATGCTCACTTCACACTTCTCGTACCGATCGTGCTCCTGCAATTCTGCGACTTCGATCCACTCGCCGCTTTGCACATGACCCTGGACTTTCGACACGATACCGATTCCTATGCACAAGTCCTCGGGGCCATGGCGGGTGCGGTATGCGGTGAACATCTTTTCCCTGTCACCATGCGGGACACGATCCGCCAACGCCAAGCCATCGACCACGGAGAGGACCTCGATCACTGGTGTGAAGTGCTGAGCGATTTGGGCCAGAGGTCCACTTCGGGGCAACGAGTTGTTATGTTCTTGGAAGACGGTAATGGCAATTGAAGTGGAGCAGGCATGACGGCATCCAAAGCGGCTACGCACATCGCCCCTTCTCCTTGGCTGAGCGAGGAGGATCGAGAGCGAATACAGGACCTACTGCGCGGGCACCGATTCCTCGATCCGAGCGAAACCGTCGAACGGATGGAACGGGCCGGAGAGGGGAATATGAATTTGACTCTGAGAGTCATCACGCCCCTTCGAACGTTGATCCTAAAACAAGCTCGGCCATGGGTGGAGAAATATCCGAGCATTCCCGCGCCGGTGAACCGACATGCCTACGAATCTCAGTTCTATCGCTTCGTGGCCGATCACCCAGCGGTCCAAGCCCGCATGCCAAAGCTATTGGGCGTCATCGCCGAACACCACATTTTGATCATCGAAGACCTCGGTCCCGCAGCGGACATGACCTGTCTGTATGCGAATGCTAACGATACGGATGCGCTTTGGGTGCCCGAATTGACGCAATGGTTGGCGCAACTCCATGCGTTGCCGATCGAAGACGTCGAACGACGAGCCTTTGCCAACACGGAACTGCGGACCTTGAATCATCAGCACATCGCGATCGTCCCGTTCCAAACAATCCCGATGCTGGATCTCGACCGCATCACGCCAGGCCTCGAGTCCCGAGCTCACAAACTGCGAAGCGACACGGCCCTGCTGTCGGTCATCGAAACCTACGGCCAGCGGTACCTGTCCAGCGGCGATTGCTTGCTGCATGGCGACTTCTATCCAGGCAGTTGGCTGAACACGCGAACGGGCCTGCGCGTGATCGATCCTGAATTCTGTTTCGTTGGGCCAGCCGAGTTCGACGTCGGCGTCATGCTGGCCCACTTGGGATTGCTTCAGAATGCGGACCTATTGCAAGCCGCGATGATGGAGGCTTACGAAGCCGAGCGTCGCGACCAACTGGATTGGAGCGACGCCCGACGTTGGGCGGCTGTGGAAACGCTTCGCCGACTATTGGGCGTGGCCCAATTGCCGTTGGTCATGGATTTGGATCGCAAAGCCGACATGATTGGCCGCTCCGTGGAGACCCTGCGCCAGTCCGGTCGATGATCGTCCATCCGGCGAACAAGTCAAACGAACATGTGTTGAACTCAAATCGTCCCGAACTTAAAACGTAACGGTATGCACACCGGGATCTTGAATCGCGTCGCTGAGCGGTTTGCCCATCGGTTTGACTTCAAATCCTAGTTCTCGCAATCGATCGACGATGCCATACGTCGTCGCGCACGCGATGCAAGCCTCGACCACCACGCCATCGGTCTGCATCTGTGCGAGTTTGGCCTGAATGTCCTTGTCGGCCGCAGTCAGCCTTGAACTTGGCCCCCAAATGATGACCTGTACGTCTTCAAACCACCCATTCTTTTTGGCGGCATGCGCGTACATCAAGACCATGCGATGGGCAACCTCGGGATCACCGCTCGTCCACACGATCGTTAGTTTGGTCTTGGCGGGCGCGCCTTCAATCGGCTCCTGAGTCACCGGCACAACGGTCGCCGGAACCGTGGAGGTACCTGACATCGCAGGCCAAGCCCCAAGGCCAATGGCGACCGGTGCGGCGAGAACAGCCAATAGTAGCAGCGAAGGTTTCAGAAATCGCATCAAAATAGCTCCTGGTACAGGGGGGAACGAGGCAGAATCTGCGCGGTGGATTGTATTGGTCGCCTAGCTTTCGAATGGCGTCGGCCTGGGTTGGATACGGATGAATCGTCGAAGCGATTTCCCCTAATCCGATACGGTGCTTCATTGCGTGTGTGACCCTACTGATCATATCACGTGCATGCGAGGATGCGATGGGTCCGCCTCCGACCGCAATTGTCGCATGCGCTACATGACGCCAACGAATTCGACGCGATAGGATTCGACGTGCAGTGTGGTCAGGTCGACATGGACTGGGGGTCGCGCGAAGCAGGGCTCCATCTGGCTAACATGCGCTTGGCCACCAGCGGTAGAATTCCCAACAGTGCGAAGGCAACGATCAATTGCCAACTTAGGACCTGGCCCACTCCTTCTTCAGCCAGCAACGTCAAGCTGGGAACGGTGGATCCGGCATAGACGTATGCCGCTGTGCCAGGCAGCATGCCCAATTGACTGACCCACCAAAATGTCCGAGTGCGGATCTCGGTCAATCCCATAACGACATTGATCACAAAGAACGGAACCGCAGGTACGAGTCGCAACGTGAAAAGATAATAAGGTCCCTCGCGATCGAAGGCTTCGCGAATAGATTGCAAACGTTCTTGCCATCGCGACTGCACCCAATCACGGAACAAATAGCGACTCAATAAAAAGGCCAGCGTCGCTCCAGCCGTAGAGCCAAAACTGACCACAACCAAACCCGCCACAAACCCGAAGTACCAGCCGTAGATCAACGTCAACACAACCGCCCCGGGGATCGAAAGACCTGCCATGGCTGCATAAATCGCGATCGCCAAGAGGGCCATCAGCCACGGCCAATGTTCCTTCCAAGTCCGCAACTCGGCCTCTTGGCTGGCCAACGCGTCCAAGGATAAATAGTCACGAGCGAACCAAGCCACTGTCAGTCCCATTCCAACGACGAGCACCAACACCGCGAGCTTGAATCGGATGGGCGAAGCCGCGCGATGCGTATTTGCAGTCTTCCGTGGATCGGTCATGAGTAACCTTTGAAAACACGTTCTAAGCTCGACAGGTTCCTTGCGATCACCGGATTCATTCTACGGGCCGTAGATTTCTATCGATTGGGCAGATTTCGAGCTGAACTACCATTGATGGAAGATTACCATCGAATCAGCCATCATGGCCAATCATGGCCGGGTCGTGACCGAGCGAGCCATGGCCCTGGCTTGCTCATCGATTTTTTCGGCGGCTTCGGTGGCCTCGATCAAAGGTCGCCCTTTGGAGATACCTGGCCGCTTGTGTCCCGTCGCGCTCAACCATGCATGCTTGAGCAACTCCTGCTTCTGTGCCACCAGTCCTGCGATCTGTATCGATTTAGGATCGGAGGTATCGGAGCAGGACAGTTGCAGTCCCCAGGCCTCGGCCAAAGGCGCCGCGATGATCGCTTGCCCCGCAGCATCCGGGTGGACACCATCGGCCGCAAAAGTAAACGCAGGATCGACCTTGCGCGCCGTCTCGATCGCTCGCTTCATCGCGCCATGCACGTCGAGGACCGTCCAGCCTCGATCGCGCTGCGCCAGCAGCCATTGGGAATAGGCATCGAGCACTTCGTCGTAGCCCGCGAAGGGTTGCGGGTATTGATCGCGTCCCGCTGGCAGCAACCGATCGCGGATCGGCAACGCGTCGAAGTAGGCCGGAGTCAGGTGGATGATCTGAGCGCCGCGCTCGACAACCGCGTCGTGCAACCGCTCGATCCCGGACCGGTAACGAGCGAACCGCGATTCTTCGAGCGGGTAATAGATTCCATCGTTCATGCCGTAGCAGGCGATGACCCAATCGGGCTGAACTTGCTCGAGGACGCGCGTGAGTCGTTCGTGCAGGTCGGGTCTTGGAAATTCGCCGCCAGCATGCCCCGGTTCCGAAAGTCCCGACACAGTTTCGCTCGGCAGACCCGCGTTGATCAACTCCAGGTGCAAGTCCGGGTGCTGGAGTACGAGCGCCGTATCGATGCAGCTGATGTAGCCGCCGGCGTACGTAATGCTGTCCCCAAGGAACAGGATTCGCCCTTCCATCGGTGGCTGACCGGTCAAGGCGTCTGCCTCGGACCGCTGGCTTGGTCCCTGGGCGCAGGTGAAGGTACTGGCGAAGACCAAGTTCAAGAAGGTCAGAGAGATCCATCGCATGTGAGTCGGCTTGGCGTTTGTGTACAGCATGGCGTTTGAATCTATTGCCTATTGGGAACGATCACCGAGGTCGAGCTGTGGACTCGACGCAAGTCCAACCGCCATTTTCCGAGACCTTCGCGAGCATCGTTCTATTCGGTTCCGCAAGCCACAGAGACGGTACCACAGCGTACGCAGAGTTGCACAGAGAAAACGCCAGGCACCCAACACAACTCCGCGTGCAACTCTGTACTCTAAAAACCGAAAAGTGAGTTTGAGAAAAAGAACCGCTGCTGATTATCGTGCGACCTGCGTATTTCATAGTCGTCTTTAGCTCCGCGAAAGATTAGAGTAAAGCGA
>JBGSHV010000075.1:0-13469 GCA_041752005.1 Pirellula sp.
GTATTTGCTGGCGGGCTTGGCCGGGAGCCTTTTGCAGATCTATTTCGTACCGGATAGTGTCATACCGAATCTAGGAGCATCGGGAGCGATTGCTGGCGTGTTGGGAGCATATTTGGTTTTGTTTCCTCGCAATCGGATCAACGCAGTATTCCTCTACCAGATTGTCACGGTACCTGCGGTTGTGGTATTGGGGATGTGGATCGCGATGCAGCTGGTGAGCGGATATGGGTCGATCGCCTCGACCAACATTTCATTGGGTGGGGTGGCTTACATGGCGCACATCGGCGGTTTCCTAGCAGGAGTGACACTCGCATTACCGTATCGTCTTGGACTGCAGGTAGAACCCGATTCAATTTTGAAGCGGCAATACCAAAGAGATCCCAGAGCCCGAAGAATCTGGTAAGCCGCGAGCACTAGACGTGTTCCGTGGCGCTAAACATGTCACGGCCCTGAATCCCAATCGATCACCGTTCCGATTGGGACAGCCGTATTCCCTGTTGGTCAAGGTGATCCAACGCGGTTAGCGCCCGCGGCTGATGTTCCTGTCACTTGCGACACAAACGAAAAAAGCCGTACTTGCGAAATTCGCGAGTACGGCTTTGAATTTATATTTATATCGTTGAACGACTCGAACTAAGCCTTGCTCTTTCGACGTGCTCGATAAGCACCTGCGACCAACATGCCGAGCCCCAACAGACCCGCCGTTGCGGGTTCTGGGACGGCAGGCGTGGTTGCCAAGGATGGATCGTAGAAAATCTGATCCTGAGCCCGATTGCTTTTCAAATCGGATTGCCAGGTGGATTCATCGGTGGTCGAGAAGTTAATGATCTTGGAGTCAAACGATGACCCTCCCCCGGCGTTGTACTGAAACAAATTCATAACCCGGACTGCACTGTTTGCCGCGTTTCCAGCGTTTGTTAGCAGATTGCTAAGCGATGTCTGATACGCGCCTGTGAAAACCTTTTCGTCTTCCTTCATCCAAATCGCGTCTTGGACTTGATTGGCAAGCGTATTGGTTTTTGTTCCAAAAGGCGCGGCTCCTTGTGACCACTGCGTGAACAAGTTTTTCGTTTGATTATCCAGTTGATCAGTGCCAACTTGATTGATGGGCGGGGCACCGTCCCCATAGAATGCTCGGTCCGACATGTCGCCGAAGCCTGTGAATGCGCCCGTGGTTTGATTGAAGAACTCCCCCCCAACTTTGAACCACGTGTTCAGGGAGACGGTTTCTTGAATCTCTACGCAAAATGTCTTGAAATTGTAGACACCCGTTGTCGCATTCACTGCAGGATTCGAGCCGAAAACATTCGTAACAATTGTGCTGGTAGCACCGCCTGAGGCGACGCGGCCAAGGGTCACTCGAAATTCGCCACCTGGTCCTGTTCCGAAGGCACTAGTTCGGTCCAGCTTGGCGACGAGTACAAAGCCTGCAAAACTCGGGCTTGCAGCTAAAAACATAAATAAGAGGGCTAACGATTTCATCAACAATGCAGCTCCAGTAGAAAGAAAACAACCTGTTCAGTTCATTGGTCGCGTGTCGTAGTCGTGGAGCAATTGGGCGTTGACTCTCGAACCAGGGCGATACGCGGACGTGGATACATAACTCTAGTTGGAAACGAACAGAACACGATGGTTGTACTTGAAGAACGCAAATTTTCTTCGAATTATGCAACTTTTCCGAAATGTAATGGGGGATCCATCCTCGGTTTTTGTACTCCCGAAACAAGATTCTGCAATCAATCGGACGTGATCCGGTGGTAAATGCAGCTCTCACGCGACCGGCCAACTGCCAACTGCCAACTGCCTACTGCCAACTCTCAACTCTCCTCCTCGGCCAACCGTCCGCGTCCGAACGCGAACTCGAATTCGCTTAACGCTGGCACCAGCATGGCGGCTGTCGCGAAGGCGTACGAGACGGTGATCGTGCTGAAGACGGTTAGCTCTTGATCGCGAAGGATGAAACTGGTGATGGCGAAAAATGTCAGGAAGGGGAGTAAGAAGGCTGTGACGGTGATGGCAGGGGAGGGGTTTCGGTTGCCCAAGGCCACATAGAGCCCCGTTCCTCCCCCCAAGATGATCATCAGGAACGGCGCCAACTGGCGCCCGAAGGAGCCGCGAAACATGAGCATGATGAGCATGCAGGTCGCAACGCCGAGAAACAGGAAGAACACAGTTCCCAAACTGGTGCCAATGGCCATGCGACTCTGGTAATAGATCATTCCGCAGTGGATTCCCAACATCGCGACGAACAAGTCCATGACCAACAGGCACAGGACAGTGAAGACCAAATTCTCGGTCGTCATGCCACCACCCCACCACAAATAACCACACATCAACAACGGGATGACGACCATTTCCTTGGTCACGTACAACACACCAATAATCTTCCCAAACAAGAACGATGCAGGCGTAATCTCGGTGACCAACAATAAGTCCAATGCGCCCCCGTCCCGTTCATTGGTGATGGAGTTGACCGCCAAGGCATTGATCATGATCAATGACAACACAAAGCATGGAGCCAGTAGGGCAACGGTCGTCGGCACCAATTGCTCTTGAAATCCGGAATCGGTGAACGCAACGCCTGTTCGCATGGTTTGGTAAAGACCAAAGGCAACCAGCATGGAGAACAGCAGGTAAGCGACACGGATAAACAGCACCTTGCGACCATACGCCCAAGTCCGCATCTCACGCCATAGGATCGGATTGTTCCACATCGGTCTCGGATCGCGACTCTTCCAGGACTTAACGACGCGTTCGCCATCCACAAGTGTCCCGGCAGCCAGCTGCTCCGACACATTCGTCACCCCCGCCAAAGCAGCAGGCTGAGTCTCCTCCCACTCGGCAGTCACATTGCGTCGCTCTCTCGATGGATTCCAAACCCGCAATTGCCGGATCGAAATGAGCATCAACGCGGCGGACATCCACAGCATGAACAGGCACGCCAGTATTGCATTTCCGGACAGAAGCACCGTCGGCAAAAGCGATTGCGAAGGGATCGGTTGCGCGATGTCCCAAACCGCTCGCAGAGGACTGACGATCGCAGCCACTTCCGTCGCCACGCCAGGAATCCAACCCGCCGCAAGTAATTCCCCCACGGACAACCAGAGTGCAATTAGTAACATCGTGACCGCGATGGCTTGAAACGTCTTCTCTCGCCAAAACGCGATCGTCGCCCCCAAGGCACAACTGGCGACTAGCGTACAAGCGGTCACCAACGTACACGCTAATGCTTGGTCCAACGACACGCCACCCAGCAGCGGCATCAAAAACAGAATCGGTGCCGATGCCAAGAAAGCGTTCATCGTCCAGAGCAGGCCGGCCCCAATCTTGCCTAGTACCACTTGAGAGTCACTCAGCGAGGTCATCAACAGCAGGATCAGAGTCTGCTTGTCCTTCTCGTAACTCACCGCCGAAACCCCGGCCAACGCCGCTAGGAACAGGAGCACCACCATCTGAAATGGGGCCAAGAGTTGGAAGATCAGAACGCCAAACCGGGCCAAATCACCGGCATTCTGCACGGGCTGAACTCCGGCCAGCAACAACCATGTGGTGCAAATGATCGCGAACGGCATGACCAAGAAAACGACGCGGGCAATGAAATGCTTTGGTCGCCGAGGTAATGTGCCAATTTCGCGTTGAAAAATAGGTCCCAGCATAAGTGTCCCAAGTGTAATCCGACCGATGCGAAATGCCTATCGGCAGCAACGCAGAAGAGGGGAGCTACGGGTCGCTCGTCCGCATGCCCTGATGCATGATGCAGAGATGGACACTGGAAGTGTGAACGGTGGAAACTTCAAAGAATCCGATGCGATCGGCAAATGTTTTCTCCCCCGCTTCCAAATTTGCTGATGAGACCGATTGCTCGGTGTCGAGAAAAAAAGAACGGTCTACCGGTAGATGACTGGATAAATGCCAGCCAACCGAATGCGTCTCGAACGCGTAGAACCTTTGGCCACTTTCCTCGAGGGGGATCCCATGAGCTACTTGCACCATTGGCGACTGAATCGATCACCGTTCGCCGCGCCTGTGTCGGCATCCGACACGTTTGCTGGCGGTAGCGTCGACGAAGCCGCCGCGCGCGCTCATTTCCTGATCCAACACGAACGCCGTCTAGGCCTTGTGGTTGGACCCAGAGGGGGTGGCAAATCAACATTTTTGCAGCTTTTGGCGACCCAGCGACCACACGCCAACCATCGTTCGGTTGTCCGGATGGATCTACTGGGCACTTCGCCAATTCTCATGGCCGAACGGGTCCGAGATGCACTTTTGAGAGAGCCCACAGGAGCAAATTGGCTTGGCGAACGCCGGAATGACGAACCACGCTCGCTCGGCCGACTCATCCATGAAATAGATGACTTTTTGGTCGCAGAAGCCGCCCTTAATCGCCATAGCGTATTGCTGGTAGATAACGCCGAAGACGCTTCGGAAGAGACATTGGAGGCCTTTGGCATGCTTTTGAAACGACCTGGTCGTTGGAGCGTGGTATTGACCGTTGAGGATTCCTTATTGGTGGAATTGCCTCGACGAATCCTAGAGGCATGCGAGCTACGGATCGATTTACCGGCCTGGGATTTGGGGCAAACTGCTGAGTTTTTCGAATTCAGTCTGGCTCGGTGTGGCAAACGAGCCGAGGTCTTCTCGGCTCAAGCGATCACACGGATTCACGAACTATCCGATGGTATCGTGCGACGAATCGCCCAATTGGCCGATTTATCGTTGGTGGCGGGTGCCGTCCGCAAACAAACTGCGGTCGACGCCGATGTGGTCGATCAAGTCTTTGACGAATTCTCCATTCGTCTGGGTCCCAACGGCTTAGCATCACATTTTCAACTAATGTAAACCCTTTCTGCTTTGAAGGTTCCGGTTTTCGAATAAGAATGGAGTAGCGGGTTGGGTGGAACAGAACCCAACGGTTAGCGTCTTAGTAAAGTGAACTTCTCGAAAGTACACGATGTCGGTATCGTCAGTCCTGATTCCCGTTACTCCAGCAATGGCAGAACGTCATGACCTCGAAAACCACTCCGCAAACGGTGTTCTCCATTGAGCAAGCACGCTCGATGCTGCCCCTGCTGCGCCTCATCGTGGCCGATATTTCCTTGTCCCATCGCGAACTGACGGAACGTCGGTCGAATTTGCGACGGATGCTTCGGAACAATCAGGGCAAAGCCCGCTTCCAAGTCTACGATCAGGAAATCATCGAGATCCAGAACGATCTGCGTGTCGACGCCGGCCACCTCGATGACTACATCAGCGAATTGGAACAACTGGGCGTTCTCTTACGTTCTGCCCACGAAGGCATCGTGGACTTTCCAACCACCGTCGACGACCAACCTGCCTTCTACACGTGGCAGATGGAACAGCAAGACGTTACGGACTTCCACATGGCCAGCGAATCGACCGCCGAACGCCGCCCGATTGAGTCTTGGTAAACCGCGTTTGTTGAAGTGCTCTTTCCCGAATTCAGTCCGCACGTCGCCTGTGGCGACGTGCGGACTGAATTCGGGAATTCTGGGAAAAGTCGAGGCAGAAGGCTAACCTCAAAACTTATTCACTTGTGAGACGAGCTCACAAGGGTCTGTCTCAACAAACTCCAAACGTATGTCGAACCCGTCGCACCCGAGCAATTCCCCTGAGTCCAACATGTCCCCCATGACGGTCCAGGAACTTCAAGCGACCGTCGATCAATGGATCCAAACGATCGGCGTCCGCTACTTTAGCGAACTGACCAATCTGGCCATCTTGATGGAGGAGGTCGGTGAGCTGTCTCGGATTTTCGCCCGAACTTTTGGTGACCAGAGCTTTAAAAAATCAGATCACGCCTACAATTTGTCGGATGAGTTGGCAGACATCCTGTTCGTCGTGGTTTGCTTGGCAAATCAAACCGGGGTCGATCTCGAAGTTGCCTTCCGCGAAAACATGGCGAAGAAATCCGTCCGTGACGCGACACGCCACCTATCCAATCCCAAATTGAACAGCTCGGAATTCTAGGAGTCGTCACGTAATGAGTTTGACCATCATGCGCCGGATCAAGTTCTGTGCAGGTCACCGGTTGCATGGGCATGGTGGCAAGTGCGAGCATTTCCACGGCCACAACTATGTGGCTGATTTTTTCGTGATCGGAGACACACAAGACGCCGTCGGGCGCGTGATGGATTTTTCCGATCTCAAAGCGCGATGCAAAGGCTGGATCGACGAACATTGGGATCATAGCTTCTTGGTGCATAATCAAGACGCGAACGCGATCGATGCATTGAAACGCGTTGTGCCTTGCAGGCTGTATGTGCTACCGTACAACCCTACCGCAGAAAACATGGCCAAGTACTTGCTCGAAGTGGTCTGTCCTAAAGTTCTCGAGGGCTCTGGGGGAATCGCGAACCGAGTCCGAATCTGGGAAACCGACGAATCGTACGCCGAAGCCAGCCTCGACGCGGACCATGCGTTGTCCGTCGCCAGTTACGCTTCGGCTGCCACCGACGAGTAGAGCTCAGCGAATGGAAGGCGGTGAGTTTCCCAAGGACTCCCAAGCCCGCCGAATCGTATTCATGTCGTGAGATCCCGATCCTATACTTTCGCGCGCAGGCTTGGGATGCCGCTTTGCTAGTCTGCACAAAGGCTGCGTTCGCATTGCGCCATCGCTGGGCATGAATTAGCACGAGGTGCAACCCCAATACATATTGCCCATGATTTTGCCCATGATTGCTCGAAATCGGTTGGGTGATGCCGAGTGAATCGTCGGCAATTACGATCGATTCTAGCTGACCAGTCATGCCTCCACTGAGACGATCTCAGTGGGGGGCCGAGAACCAAGGGCAGGAGGCGAAGGCAACGAGCGGGGGGGAATCCCTTGTGGGCCCGCCGCCAAGATCTTGCCGCTCTCCCCCGAGCTCGCTCGGGGGAAGCACGACTGGTCAGCTACAGAAAACCCGCCGCAACCCCGCCCGCTCTCCCTCGAGCTCGCTCGGGGGAAGCCACGACTGGTCAGCTAAATTCCATTCGAGTATTTTCTCAAGCTCTCGGTTCCTTCCATGTGATCGCCGCATCAACCGGCATCAGTCTCCCCTACGAAATTGATTGGCTCATGAAAATGCTATTGGCTGTGATTCAGCCGAGCAAACTTCAAGCGGTTCGCGATGCGCTGCAACGCATCGGTGTCACACGCATGACCGTGCTTGAATCCGAAGGGTACGGGCGGCAATTGGGACACTCGGCCCTCTACCACGGCATCGAGTACCGAATCGATTTGTTGCGGAAGGTCATGCTCGAGATTTGCGTGAACGATGATTTCTTGGAAAAGACCATCGATGCACTGGCCGCAGTCGCCAAAACGGGATCGGAAGGGAGTATCGGGGATGGTAAGATCTTTGTCCTGCCGACCGAACAAGTGATCCGTATCGGCGATGACACTCACGGCCCAGGAGCGGTATGACGATCCTTTTGTTCACGAATGACTTGATGTTCCAGTCGCGCATTCGCTCGGTAGCTGTTTCGATCGGACAGGAGCTTGTGGTCGCCCGCACCATTGAAGCAGTTCGCGATCGAGCACTCACGCCGGGATCCGTACATTTAGTCGTCTTCGATCTATCGCTGACCGGAATCGATATTGCCGAAGCCGTTGAAGACCTCCGAACTTCGCATGCGGGGATCAAATCCGTGGCGTTCGGCGCGCATGTGAACGTGGATGCTTTGCAGGCCGCACAGGATGCAGGTGTCGACTCGGTCATGACACGTGGTCAGTTCGATCGCGATATGAACCAAGTCTTGAGCCAGTAAGTGTGTCTCGGATCCTATCGCGAGATCGGCGATCCCCATTTTGAATTCTTTCTGAGAACAAGGTAGTCATGCGGGCTGCATCTTCGATTCAATGCGATGACTCCATCCAAAAAGCGCTAGAAAACGCGTTGCTCGACGGGTTGAGTCGACTCGGCACTGAGCCTGAACTGATCATTGCCTTTGCCTCGTTTGCCTCTGGGGTACCTGACGACGATACGGCAGATGAAATACTCGCCGAGATCCGTCGACGCTGTCCACGAGCCCGCGTGTTCGGTGGCTTGGTCGATGGACTCATCGGACAAGGACGTGAGACGACCGATTCAACCGCCGTGAGCCTGCTGTTAGTGAGTGATCTGCGCGGCGATGTACAGATCGTGGAACTGGAGTGCGAACGCGAGTTCGATGGCTGGTCGGTGGTTGGAATGGACAAACAAGTCCACGCGGCGGCCCGTGCCTGCGGTGGGTTGTTGGTGCTGGCCTGCCCACATTCCTTTTCGATTGAACATCTCTTCCAATCATTGGCGGAGATGGAGGTGGAGGTGGGGGATCGCAAGAACGTCCCGGTCTTCGGCGGCAACCTAAGCCACAGTCCCTGGGACCGGGCCACCACTTTTTTCAGTGATGACCACGTCAAGCATTCCGGCGCGATCGCTTTGGTCATGCCGGAAACCGCGCGGTGGGTGACCTTGGTCAGTCAAGGCTGTCGGCCGATTGGTGATGCGATGATCATCACCGAGATGCGCGAGCAAAATATCTTGGGATTGGGAGGCAAACCGGCGCTCGAGCAGTTGCGTCACATGTTCCACCAACTGCCCAATCGCGAACGCGAGATGGCCATGCGGTTGCTGCTGTTGGGACGCGCCATTTCCGAATACTCAGAAACGTTTTCTCATGGCGAGTTTTTGATTCGGAATATCGTGAGCATCGACCAAGACGCTCGATCGATCCAAGTCTCTGATCGATTCAAGGTAGGACAAACGGTCCGATTCCATTTGCTGGACGCGGAAGCTGCCGACGCAGATTTGAAGCAACTGATGGCGCTGGCAAAACAAGGCGGCCTGGAATCGAAAGCAGGTCTATTATTTAGTTGCAATGGACGAGGGGAACGGATGTTTAGCTCCGCCGATCACGACGCGTCGATCGTCGATCATTATTTCGACGGACTGCCGCTGACTGGCTTTTTCGCCGCCGGCGAGTTTGGTCCGGTTGCCAACCAAAATTTCGTGCATGGCTTCACGGCGGTTGCGGCATTTTTGTCGGAGTTGTAGCTGACCAGTCGTTGCTTCCGCCGAGACGAGCTCGGGGGAGAGCGGTGCCCCCTTGGCGGCTTATGCTCGATGGATTTGCCCTCCGCTGAGCTTGTCTCAGCGGGGGCACGACTGATCAGCTACCATATTAAGAAAATGCAAATATTCTGCTTTTTTCCATCGATTCCAATCGCTTACTGGGTCCTTTGCATTCCACGAGAGGCAGCGAATTTGGACGTTGCCGTTTTAGGTTCGCATTCCATCTCGTCACATACTCCACGGATCAGAACTGGCGTAATGGGCGAGATATTTCCACTGGAACAATTTAGAGACGCAGATCGCACCATCTCGCAATTTCGCTTGTCCGAGTTGCGACCCAATCATCAAACGAGAGATCTCCCACTGGCCTTGGTCTGGATCCACCAATCGCTCAAATCCTCAATCCAGGAACTTTCTCCCCAACTCACCCAGATGATTGCTTCTCGGATTTCCATGGGTATACTACGAGCCATCTGCATCCTCCATCTGGGGAGGATGAATCATGGAGGAAACCAGTAAAGCGGCCCGTGCTTTGTGTGTGTTTTTTAGCGTCCGGAGAAGTGCATTATGAAAAAAGTATTTGCGTTGGGATTGGGTTTGGCGATGCTGTGGGTTGGCCAAGCCTCCGCAGGATTTATGGTTAGTTCTGGAGATGGATTTAAATTGAACGCCGCTCCATCGGTGGTCAAGGATGATGCTGTTGCATCGGCAACAGGCTCAGGTACCACCTTGGATCCGTATGTGATGAAGCAATGGGGATTTTTCGAGCGCGCATACGTTTTGACGGCTCCCTTGTCGGTGGACACAGGTTCTGCTGGGTCTGTTGGCCAAGTTGTAGAGAGTTATATGATCTTCTTGAACAAGCCATTGGCCAACCGCCCTTCAGGCGTGATTGCCAAGGAAGCCGAGTGGAAGTTCGACAACGTAATCCTTGGAGTGATGTCTGATCAGGATGGCGTTCTCGAATTTGGAAGCCCTTTTCTGCAAGCCGCAGGCTCGGATTACGGCACTCAGTACGATAATCGTGGACTAGAAGGAAATGCAAGAAAGACTACAATCAAGTTATACAATGATGCGAACGATGATGCGTACTTCATCACCCCAACGCTTGATACTCTGAAGCTGAAAATGCAAGTTCAGCAGCCTGGCGATTGGATCCGAGTGATTACAACCTCCAACCTTAGTGCAAGTCAAGTTCCTGAGCCCACAACCATGGCGTTGTTCGGTTTGGGAGCCATCGGCATGGGTTGTGCACGACGTCTGCGTCGCCGCAGCTAAACGCGATCCTTCAGGATCGGTCGAAAAAACCCAACAAACAGGCGGTTGGAAAAAGCCGTCTGTTTGTATTTACTGACACCTCTCCCTGCAGCGCTTTGCTGAACCGATCTGAGCGGAGGCACGGCCAATCCGCTACCATCGCTCATCAGTCGGGGCTACCACCGAGACGAGCTAGGTGGAGCACGGCGAGCCCTTGGCGGCTAACGCTCAATGGATTTGCCCACCGCTGAGCTTGTCTCAGCCGGGGCATGACTGACCAGCTACATTAGCTCCAGGCAACGTCAATTTCGCTTCGCCAGCTATTACCGCGCGACGCCATTCGATAGAATCAGAACCATCTTACGATTGCATGAAATTTCCTTTCGCACCGATCAAATCATGCATCCGCTCTATACGCCTTCCTCATGTACTAGCGCCTATCAGCTGCGCTGGAACTTGTCGGTCTTCCCAACGAACGACCAATCCATCCATCCCGATTAGATCGAATACACCAACGCTGCCTTAGAACCAGATCACATTCGAATCCTCGAATACTCGACATCGAAAAGCGGAGCGTGGCAGTTCTTGCTCAGCACCCAGCCCGATGTCGCGCCAGCCACCATCGTGCAACGCACGAAAGGGCGACTGCAATACGCCGTTAGAGCAACTTCGCGTCTCGCATGGCGCCGAAATTTCATACTCACTTCCGTCGGTGATGCCACAGCAGGAGTCGTCGAAAAATATGTCCGCGAACAAGTAAGTCATCATCCGGTCGCAGCGTTGCATACAAACCAAATGTTGCAGTCCAACACTCTTTCGGACGACTCTTTAGATATCACTCAACCGATTTCGAACAATCATGGGCGGTATGTCCTTGGTCTGCATCTGGTTTTGGTTCATACCGAGCGATGGCGCATCGCGAACGCAGCTTTTGTCCAAACCAGCAAAGAAGCGTTCCTGGCCAGCGCCAAGAAATATGGACTCGGTATCTCAAGGCTCTCCATTCTCGCCGATCATTTGCATGCCGCGATTCGATTCACTTATGACCAGTCCCCTGAGCAGATAGCGCTTTCGTTCATGAATAACATTGCGTACTGCCACGGAATGCTGAAGATGTGGATGGACAGCTTTTATGTGGGGACGATCGGTCCCTACGATATGAATGCGATTCGGCGCATTGTAGCTGACCAGTCATGCTTCCCCCGAGACGAGCTCGGGGGAGAGCGGGTCGCTAGGGAAGGGCGAGTGGGTTTGTAGCTGGCCAGTCGTGCTTCCCCCGAGGCAAGCTCGGGGGAGAGCGGGGGAGCCATCCGTTGATTTGCCCTCCGCTGAGCTTGACTCAGCGGGGGCACGACTGGTCAGCTACAAAACATCGCCAACGCCAACCTTCCTCGCAGCCCTCCGCTGAGCTTGCCTCAGCGGGGGCATGACTGATCAGCTACAGAGTTCCTACGCCAACAAGTCATGCAAATAGAAATGATGCTTGCCAAGTTTCCCGCCATAGTTACCACCCGTGATTTTGCGGACACCGCACGATGGACCGACTTCACACGCTGCCAGAATGCCTAGCTTCATCGCATCGCGCACGATGTCTGGGGTCAGTCCATCAATTACCAACTCCAAGGCCGCGCTGGTGGCGTCCAAGATCTGGGTTTGCGTTTGATCGCGAAGTGTCGGACAAAACGCATCGTTCGTCGAAGCGGTTAGCGTCTTGTACTTTGAACCCACCTTGGAACCACTGCGGGCCACGCCACCCGGAAACGGCGTGATGCAGCCTCGCAACCGCTTGATCGCGCGTACGGCGGCATCGCAGGCATGCAACGCCCCGTGGATCGTTTCGGCCAATACTAAGAAGTTGCCGCCGCCGACGGCGCTGGTTCGAGGCACCGAATCTTGGCAGACAAACTCGCCATCCATGACCGGGATCCGCCAGTACCGTTCCGAGCCGATCCGCTTGGAAATCTGGAATCCATCGCCGAAGTAACGCAATCGCGACCCCATGGCGATCCGCTTGGGACCGCTCAAGCCGGCGAAGATGGAGGTACTCGGACACGTAAGTACACACTGACCTACGCGCCGCACCAATTGCTTCTCCAACTCGGCGCCACTGACGCTGAACATCAGGATGGCCACCCCGGGCCGTCCATCCGGTGTATCGACCCCATCGAGAAAGTGTTCGATCCCAGCTTCGACGCCGCAACCGATGACACTGGTCGCAAAACCGGTCATGGCTTCCGCCGCTCGACGTGCCCACGCAGGTTCGGCGGCCGTGATCACGATTCGTGTGGCGGTCATGTCAAAGGCTTCTGCAAACGTGCCTTCGATTTCGATCCCATTGATATTCATCGATTTTTTCGCATCCTTGGATCCTGAATTCCCCCGGCGCCATCTGGCACGTCTGACGCGGAATAGAGCATAATGTAGACCGCGTCGTACCGATCGCAATGTGACCCCAACTTTCTCCATGAAGCCGATTCCATGATGGGTAATTTCCAGATCGGCTTTCAGTACCCTTGGATGTTGGTGCTGCTGATCGTCATCCCCGTCACATGGTGGATCGGTGCACGCTCCTTGGCGGGACTCGGCCCCGCCCGCCGAGCCCTCGCGTTAATCCTGCGATCCTTAGTGCTGCTTCTGATCGTTGCTGCGGTTGCTGGTGTCCAATGGATTTGGACCAGCGAGCGGCAAACGGTCATCTACTTGCTGGACCAAAGCGACTCAGTCCCACTCGCCAAGCGGCAGTTAATGCTTCAATACGCGATCGACAGCGTCAAAGCCCATCGTCGCAACAATCGGGACGATCGGGCGGGTTTGATCATCTTTGGGCGCGAAGCCACCATCGAGATCCCGCCCCTGGATGAGAACTTGCCCCCGCTGAATCGCCCCGAAAGCTACTTCGGAAAGACCGATGCGACCAACATCGAAGGCGCACTCAAACTGGCCGCTGCTAGTTTCCTCGAAGACTCTGCCAAGCGGATCGTAATCCTGACCGACGGCAATCAAACGCTCGGTTCGGCCGAAGCCGCTGCCAAACGACTGGCAGAAACCGGAGTTGGGATCGATGTCTTGCCCGTCCGATTGGACTCCACTACCGAAATACTAGTCGAGAAGATCGACGTGCCTGGGTTCGTTCGCCAAGGGCAAACGGTGGACGCG
>JBGSHV010000076.1:0-5442 GCA_041752005.1 Pirellula sp.
TTCCAGCAAGTCGATCAATTGACCTACATCAACGGGTTTGCCTTCAGCCAGGTCTTTGCGTAGTTGTTTCGCGTTCATGCAACCTGCATAGCAAATCCCTCCCCCAGGATGCTACCCGAATCGCATAAAATGGACAGCTACCTTGTTTCCTTATTGGCCTTCAATATTGGCCTTCAAAACTTCGGACATTGCGAAGAGTCCGATTCCGATGAATGGGCTAGAATGATCACAGTTCCTTTCGATATTTGTTACCGTATCAATGCCTGAAATGCGATTCAAAATCGAGAAGCAAATTGCGACTAGCTGACCTCGACTTTGGAGAAATCATCATGCCAAATGAGCACAGAAAACCTACGTCGATAAATTGGAGTCAATACTACGCGCCAAAAACATTGTCGATTCAGTTTTTACCTGTGCTGCTGGTCGCATCAGTCCTTGTTCTTCGGTTACCAGCAACAACAGCGTCTGACTGGCTTCAATTTGGTGGTCCGTCGCGGAACTTTTCAGTTTTCGACGAGACCGCATCGACCATCGCCCCGGTGTTCCAACCATGGAGCGTCGACGTCGAAGGAGGAGACGACTCCCCTCTCGTTCAAGGTGATCGGATTTTCATCACCGAAATCGAAATCGATTCAAATGGTGCTCAGGGCCATTATTTGACTTGCCGATCGTTGGCCACGGGCGAAATCATTTGGCGGTCGGGGTGGACTGAGCCCAGCTACAGCGAGCAGGACGTTAGCGACAAGTATCCGGTCCGGCCTC
Source organism: Pirellula sp. (assembly GCA_041752005.1). Taxonomy (GTDB): domain Bacteria; phylum Planctomycetota; class Planctomycetia; order Pirellulales; family Pirellulaceae; genus JBKCUI01. The sequence continues at coordinate 763 of JBGSHV010000076.1, forward strand.
TTGCCACAAGCTGCATCGTCGATGACCACTTGATCACCGTGGGCTATGGGGGGACAGTCCGATGTTGGAATACGGCGAATGGTCGGCAAGAGTGGATGCATGATCTTGTACAGGAATTTCAGGCGATACCGATTCAGTATGGAGCCGCCACCAGCCCTTGGTCCGATGGCCAGCGGGTGGTGATAGCCTGCGGTGGTCCGCAAGCCTTACTCATTTCCTTCCTGGTTGCGGATGGCTCCGTCGCTTGGAAGAGTGGATCGGGTGTCGCATCGTACGCATCCCTGGTCGAACTCGAAATTCCCAATTTCGACCCATCGGTAGGATTTGAAAAACACTTGGTCTATGCAGGCGGGGATGCGGTCCTGGGATTCGAATCGTCTTCGGGCCGTATTCTCTGGACGTACGCCTATCCCAAGTCAGGCTTGACCAACACCGTGAATCCAATTGCTGTAGAGCAGGGTTGTTTACTGATCGGCGGCCAAGGTGTCGGTGGATCATCATTGCTCCGAGTTAGCCAAGACAGGGAAGCAAACGGATCGTATCGAGTGGATACACTTTGGACCAATACCAGGATTCAACCCTTTTATTGCAATTGGGTGTACGATGCTTCGCAGCGTATGGTCATCGGATTTGCCGGCAAAACGCTTTTTGGACTGGATCGCGATAACGGCACTACGCTTTGGCAAAAGCGAGGTTTTACTGATGCCAACTTGGCGTTAACGCGCGACGGGGCCATCGCAGTCCGAGGGGATGGTGTTGCAGCACGGGCTACTGTAAACCGGGAATCGATTCAAGTACACGCAGCGCAACGGGTGGTCACCGATCGTATCTGGTCACCACCGGTTCTGGTTGATGGAAGACTTTTGGTCCGCGGCCGCTCAACACTTACATGCGTTGATTGGAAAGAATTGCCGACCGCAGATGCGATGCCTTCGGGTACCGCCGTGACTTCGATGGAAGCCATGTATGGCAGTCGCTCCGAACGCATCATCGCGCTGCTCGATTTGGCAAAGGGAACCCCGAAAGACATGGCGTGGGAAGACTACGCCGAGGTTGTGAACGATCGGTCACTAGGCTGGGACGACGGGGATTTCGCACCACTCCTCAAGAGCTTAGAAGAACGCGATCAGATCGAGTTGGGACGGCGCATTAGCGATGATTGGGTCCGACGCTCTCCCAACTCGATTGTTGCCTGGGAACAAAATTTCCGTTGGCTTGAGAAGACAGGTGATACTGAGGAGGCAGTGGAAAAACGTCGAGATAGAATGGCGGTTGTGCGATTTGAAGTGAGCGTTCCTGAGGCCACTCCACCGGACTTCGCACTTTACGTTACGGGTAATGCATCTGCATTGGGTCCTTGGCAGCCGGATGGACTGCAGCTAACGCGAGGTGACGATGGCAAATACCGGGTTGCGCTCGAGTGTATCCGAGGTGATCTTCAGTTCAAGATCACGCGCGGGACCTGGGAAAGCGTGGAGGTCGACACCAGCGGAAAACCTATCGCCAATCGTGTGCAGCGGCTGGACGGAGAAACAACAATTCGCCTGATCGTTTCCAGGTGGAAAGATGTGGAGCGGTAAACTCAACGAGAACTAAGTTTGAGTCTGCAGGCCAATCGGTTGAGTTGTGGGACGTACACGGCTTAAGCGATCCGCTAGCACGCCAAGCACTTGACTACGCAACCTCGCCCAAGCCACTCTGCGATGACGGTACGCGCAAACCTGGACGAAAGTGCATCGTTAAGGCTTCTACAAGCATTTCAGTGACGCATCCGGACATCAAGCAATACGTGTCCTTGTTTCCCAGACCGTGTCCTTGTTTTCCCTCCAGTATTTGCCCTCCAGCGGCTGCTGACATTGCCCTAGTCGGCGTTCTCCATGACTGGCTCCGCCTGGGAACCGGATTCGGCTCGTATTGCATTTTCCGCTTCGGTCAATACCAGCTTCGCATTCATCCAATCGTTCCAAGCCATTGAACTTTCTGGAGACGAATGAATTGCTCGGGAGGCTTCGACCAACAGCTTTTGAGCTTCATCAGTGCGATCGAGCGTTTTGAACGCGATCGACAGATATAACTGTGTGGCGGCGATTGTCATCGATGTACCGGGGGACGAAGAAAGTTTCAATCGTCGGAGAGAGGACTCGAGATGCTCAATTGCTTTTTCAGGAGATTGACGACGCAGGTCAGCGATCCCTTTCGCCATTTCGGTGTACTGAGCAATCGTAGACGTTTCGATTTTGCCCCATGCGCGATCGGCTAGTTCACCCGCCTTGATTGGATCGATTCGCGACTCCTTTGCGAAGAGGCACATTTTGCTGGTCCTCTCCGCAAGTTTCTCGTCTTCGGTATCCTGGAAATCGTCCAGAGCCATCTGACATAGCTCGTGGTACGCATCCCATTTTTCTAAGTAGGCCTGCAGAAAGGCCAAACGATATGCGTATTCATGCCAGAGTTTCGTTCGTCGTGGTACCATCGCGATTGCTCGTGATATATTTTTCTCCGCATCGCTCCATTGGCCGAGTTTGGCTTGAGTCACTCCTTGAATGTAGATCAAGTAGTGTGGAGGATCCGTCGCTTCGAGCGCGTAATCCAAAAGCATACTAAACTCATCCGTGTCGATACCGGAAACAACTTTTTCAGATAGGGCTTGCGCAGCAGCGTGCCACCGACCCGCATCTGAATATTTTTCATCAAAAATCGTTAAGGGATCCAGATTACCTGCGATTGCAGTGTCAATGAACTTGGTTAGTTTTTTAGATGCGTCGGCTAACGTGTCACGAACGTTTGTGTCTTGCTGTTGCTGTTTGATTTGCGTGGCAGGACTGTAGGCTCGAGCCGATATCGGTCCGCTGCTACGAGTATTGGCGATCGCAATGGCCATGGATAGCACTTCTGGCTGCTCGATCGAATGATCCTCGGCAAGTTGGTTGAGGATCTCACGACTGGAAAGCTTTTGAGAAAACTTCTGATTCACAATCTCCGTAGCGTCTTGCACGATCGCTCGCTGATGGAGAACGTCATCAGTGGCTTCGATCGATTCCCAGAGTTTGAGTTCACCGTTGTAAGCACTTGATATAAGGGTCTTATTATCGGGACTTATTTCCACGCTGGTGACTTGACTGTCGTGTGCCTTAAAGCCCAACAGCATTTCCCCGGTCTCAATGTTCCAGACATTAATGGATCCGTCCATGGTACCTGCGAACAATCGCTTTCCCGTCGTGTCGAATGCGAGCGAAACGATGCTTCCGTTGAAACCTTGTAGCTCGGCGAGTTGTTTTTTCTCGTTCAGCGCCCACAGCTCGACAGTTCGATCGACCCCGACGGCAATCAGTTTTCCATCAGGAGATATCTCGACGGCTCGCCCATACCGGCTACCTTGGGGTTCGCGAAGGACAGTGCGCGATCGATCAATGAGGTTCCACAAGATCAACTCGCAACCCGGCGAGGACAATGTGACAGCGAAGGATGCATCGCGTGCGATCGCGAGTCCGAAGATACTGTTTGCGGCCTTGAATTGACCGATTTCGCGTCCGTCATCGGTTGCCAATAGTTTCAAAACACCAGTTTTTCCCGCCGCGGCTAGCACGGAACCTTGATTGGCAAATTTGACAAACCACGTTTCGTCCAGATCTTTCCAGTGTTGGAGGAGTTTGCCGCTGGATCGCTCCCAAAGTCTAGCGCCCTCGGTGGTGGCCGTTGCAATCAATCTTCCATCGGGGGAACACGCCAGTTCCAAATTGCCTTTGCCTTTGACTGTTGGTGACGACTTGAGCTCTTGTCCTGTACGGGCGTTCCATGTTCGCAATGCCCCTTCGGAACCTCCCGAAATCACAGTTTCGCTGTCGACATAGCGTGCTGCTTTGAAACCCGCGGCATGTCCAAGTAGCTGTACGACTTTCGAAGGCGGGCTGGCCGATCTAAAATTGATAACGTTGTGAGTCGTGTTCTGCGTATTATCGACATACACCAGTTGCTTGCCGTCTGGTGTCACGTGCGCGAGGAATGGATCCACGGAAATCTTGTTGAAGGATTGGATTGGGCGTTTGGTCTGCCAGTCCCAAACGACCGCCTGTCCCTCCAACCCGAGGGTTAGAAGTCGTTTGCCATCAACGGAGAAATGCAGTAACAAGACGGAATCAGAGCTTGGACCTTCCACTTCGTACTTTTTCTCCCCGGAAACGGGATCCCAAACCGTTATCGAATGATTGGGTCCGCCGCCGAGCAACTCCAGGCCATTAGGGTTTACAGTCAGTCCCGATACCTCCGTGGGGCGTTCGAAACTCCAAATCTCATTGCGTTCCGCGGTCGACAGGCAGCGGACTGTCGATGGTGGTTTGACCTCGGGACCAGGTGCTTCTGAGACAAATATTCGTTCGCCGGAGGCATCGAAGATCGCCTGGGCAACGATTTTGGTTGGCTTTTCCCACAGGATGCCACCATCACTGGCTCGCCTCACTTGAAGTTGACCAACTCCTTGTCCAACAAAAGCGACTGTCATCGAAATGCTCTTTCCGTCAGGGTTGAACTGGGGCATCTGTACTACGGCATTGGGAATCGAATGTTCCCACAGCGACTTCCCGTTCTCTGCATCGACTAGCTGGATAACGCCCTCGTTTTTAGATGGGTCATTGTCGTGGGGGGGGCGGCGGGCCCCCCCACCCCCCCCCCCGGTGTGGGGGG
>JBGSHV010000077.1:0-20529 GCA_041752005.1 Pirellula sp.
AGTACCTCAGCGGTCATCCCGGCGTCACCTATTTCTCCGTCGGAGTTCTCAACCGCGAGTTGGCGAGACCGGTCAATGACCATGGTTATGACGTTACGCTGAATGTTGTTTTCGAGGATCGCGCAGCTCATGATGCTTATCAAGTCGCTCCACGGCACTTGCAATTCATCGAAGAGCAGAAGCCGAATTGGAAGCAAGTACGCATCTTCGATTCGGACCTCGTGTCAGCATGACCACGGTTCTCGATCGTATCGTCGAGCGCAAGCGAGAGGAAATCACGCTGGTCAAACAGCGGCGGGACATGAACTCGCTCAGGGAGGCAGTTGCCGTCGCGCCTCCAATTCGGGATTTTCTAGCCGCACTCCGTGGGCACGACACCATGCGGCTCATCGCCGAAGTGAAAAAGGCCAGTCCGTCGAAGGGAGTGATTCGACCCGACTTCCAGCCGGTAGATATTGCCAAGGAGTATCAGGCTGGGGGGGCTGCGGCATTGAGCGTACTGACCGATGAGCCTTTCTTTCAAGGCCGACTAGATTACTTGACACGTATCCGCGACACCGTCGATTTGCCGATTCTGCGCAAGGATTTTATTCTCGACGAGTATCAGATCTACGAAGCCCGTGTGGCAGGCGCCGATGCCGTACTGCTGATCGCTGAATGTTTGCCTGGCGAGGAATTGAACCGCTTGTACAAAATCGTGTGCGAGTTAGGCATGACCGCGCTGATCGAATTGTACGAGCCGAGACATCTCGAACGAGTATTGGCCACAGGCACACGCTTGGTGGGCGTCAACAATCGTGATTTGAACACGTTCGCGGTCGAGTTGGACCATGTCATCGGTATGCGGCCAAATGTACCCGACGACGTGACTCTCGTTGCGGAGAGTGGTATTTTTTATCACGACGACGTCAAGCGACTGGAAGAGGCGGGTATCGATGCGATTCTGGTAGGGGAATCGTTGATGCGACAACCGGATGTGCGCAAGGCGGTCGAGATGTTGATGAACCCACCCAGCTTCCTCTGATCGACTTGTCATTCTCTCACGAGGAATCTAGCCATGAAATCCGCGGTTGAAACATGGAATGGTCAATGGTATGAACCAATCGCTAGCTTCGTGCGAATCCAAATGGCAAGCGCGGATCCAGCGCATGCGTTGGAGCATGTTCAGCGGGTGGTAGAGAATGCGACTCGGCTTATGGCTGGTACGTCGGCCGAACCGGGGGTGGTATTGCCCTCAGCATGGTTGCACGACTGTGTGGTCGTCCCGAAGGATTCACCCATGCGCAGTCAATCCTCTCGAATGGCGGCTCAGCGCGCGGTCGAGTTCTTGACTCAGGCTGGTTACCCAAACGAACATCATGGTGCGATCGAGCACTGCATTGCCGCCCACAGTTTTTCGGCAGGGATTCCGTGTGAGACGCTGGAGGCCAAGATCGTTCAGGACGCGGACCGTCTGGAAGCCCTAGGGGCGATCGGTTTGTCCCGCTGTTTGATGACAGGTGGCGCGATGGGACAGCGGCTGTACGATCCGGACGAGCCCTTCCCGATTTCGCGGGGAGCACGCGAGGATCAGCAGTCGGTCGATCATTTTTTTGTAAAGCTTTTGGGACTCCATCGAACCATGCAGACCGAGTCTGGGCGGGTCGAGGCATCGCATAGGACACGGTTTTTGATTGAGTTTTTGGAGCAACTGGCCAGCGAAATCGGCATCGATTCGGCCTCCGTTCGCAGCGCCATCGAACAGTCGCAACGCGACTCTTCGACTTAGCCTTGCGGGACTGGCGCCGATTGTGTAAAAAATTGGGAACTCGGGGTGTAGCGCAGCCTGGCTAGCGCATCTGGTTTGGGACCAGAGGGTCGGGAGTTCGAATCTCTCCACCCCGACTTAGAAGTTGATAAAGCGATTCGTTGGTAAAACGTAACCTTTCGACCGTCGAAAGAGCGCTGTTTCATGGTGTGGCAAACCCGGTAGTCTACCGGGTTTCGCCCCTGAAATAGGGTTTTTCAGATGCGTCGAATTCCGACTTACCGCCTTCATCGTGGCAGCGGCCAAGCCGTCGTCACCCTCTCGGGCAAGGATTTCTACCTTGGCCCCCACAGTTCGACCGAGTCAAAACGCCGGTACCAACGTTTAATCGCCGAATATTTGGCCGATCGCGAAACGTTTTTGGTCAAGCAGGTCCACCAAAACGATTTGACCATGGCTGAGATTATCGCGGCGTATTCCGACCATGCAAAAAGGGAACTTGGGGCCAAGGAATACCACAGTACTACCTTGGCAATGCGCCCAGTTCGGAGTTTGTACGGTGATACCTTGGCAAAGGATTTCGGACCAAGCCAGTTCAAAGCCGTTCGCGAGAAGTTGGTTCGCGACGTCCACCCCAAGCGGAAAAAGCCGCGAACCCGTGTTTGGGTGAATCGAGCCATGCGCTATGTCGTGGCCATGTTCCGTTGGGCAGCGTCGGAGGAATTGGCACCGCCGGCCATTCACGACACGCTGAAATTGATTCCGGCACTCAGGCGTGGCAAGACAACCGCCCCAGAGCCACCAAAAGTGAAGCCCATTTCGGATGCCGACGTAGAAGCGACTTTGCCCCACCTATCCCCTGTAGTGGCGGCGATGGTGCGCATTCAATTATTCACGGGTTGCCGGCCCGGTGAGGTCTGCAAGCTCACTCCAGGAATGATCGATCGCAGCGGCGAAGTATGGGTAGCGCGATTGGATGAGCATAAAACAGCCCACCGCGGGCGCGAACGGTTTATTTACTTCGGGCCACAAGCCCAAGCCACGTTGGCACCATTCTTGAATCGAGAACCAAATCAACATTTGTTCTCCCCGCTTGAGTCCGTGGAATTCCGAAGACAGAAACAAGCCGCCGCTCGAGTCACGCCGTGCAACCAAGGAAACCGCGCCGGGTACTCCGCGAGAACACGCGCCCGCAGGCCAGCCAAACTTACGGCGCGAACTCATTACGACACGCGATCCTATTCCCAGGCAATCGAGTATGCGGCCATCAAGGCCAAGATAAAGCCCTGGGGGCCAAATCGACTTCGACATACCGCCGCGACCAAGCTAAGGGCCAGCGCTGGTATTGAAACATCCAAGGCCGTGCTTGGTCACACTGAGGTTACGACAACCCAAATTTACGCCGAGCAAGATTCCGCCAAAGCAATCGATGCAATGCGGCGGTTCGGATGAAAAACGCAGTTCAAGTAATTCTGTCAACACAAGAAAGGCAAACCATGACCAATAACGAAAACCTCTTCGATCTTTACGCGATTCAGAACCACTACGATTCCACGTTGGATCCGGCCGGCGAATTCCAGTTGATCCTCGAGGGGATAACTCACGCGGAGGGGCTCGAGTTGATCCGCGAGCATGACCCGGTAACAACCCGTTGCGTTTTGATCCTTTGGCCCCAAGCCATTGAACTGCCGGCCATAATCCAATCTTCCCTCGAAATCTTCCAGGACGATCCAATAGAGGCCAATGCGGACTTCTGAGAGGGCATGGCTAGAATGGCGGCAGCCGTCACAGCGGGCCGGCGATTCGGCCCGCGCATCCCGCCGCCAAAACTGGAGTTGAAGCCATGGCCCAATCGATTGTTACTCTCTCTGGAAACGACGCCGAACTATACAAAGCGTTCCAACGCATCATTGAGCAGCAACGCAAGGTAGACGGGGGCTATGACAAACTGAAAGCCTCGAGCCGAGAGGCCGCCCGGGCCGCCGAAATTGCGGCGCGATCCGAGGAAACCAGCACGCGAAAACGCGCTACGTCACTAAACGCGGCAGCGACGAGCGTTGCGGGCTTAGCCTCGTCTTATCTGGGACTGCAAACCGCAATCAGCCTTGTCAATACTGCGTTTAAGGAACAATCCGACCGGCAAGAACGGGCTATTGAGTTACAAAGAACTTTGGCCGCCGCACAGCAGGAAGCCGCCAAAAACCTGGCTGGAAACACCCCCGCCCAAATCTCGGCAACCCTGCAAAAAACGGTTCCTGAACTCGCGAGGAGTACCGGTTTCGCCGATTTGCCAAAATTGACAACGGCGCTTGGGGCAGCCGCCTCGATTGTGGGTGAGAAAACGGCGCGTGGAGTGGTCGAACAATCCGCCCGACTTACGAAATTCACGCCCGACCAATTGCAAACCACAGCCACCGCAACGGCCGACATTCTGAGCGCGACGGGCCTTAAAGACTCACGCGAGGGCCTATCGCTACTCGCCTCGACGGGTTCGGTTGCACGCCCTGAGCAACTCGCCAAACTCGCCACCGGGGCCGCCGTGGCCATCAATGCCGCAATCGGCGAGGCCCCCAAACAGGATCGCATCGAGGCCGCCCGCGAAGGCGTGGCCCTTTACGCGAAGCTAAGCAAGGTTGACCCCCAAGGCCAATCCGCAGCAACCGCCGCCGGGCAATTGCTTGGACAGGTGTCGGGAGTGTTCACCGATACGAAAACGCAACGGGCTCGAGCCGAGCGGATCCAGGGTTTGATCGACTCCCAACCCGATTCGGAAATTGCGATTGAGCGGGCCAAACTCAAATTGGACGAGGCCAAACAAAAGGCCGGTTTCGTGGATGCCGCCGACTCGAGCAGCCAAGCAAACGAAATCCGGTTGGCGGTTAAGGCCGCCGAGGTTGCTTTGGCAGGAACCCAGCGCCGAAGCGCTGCCGACAGTTTAGAGCTAGCCGGGTTGCAATCGATCCAAGCGGCAACCGCGGTTGACCCGGGGACATTCACGGGCCGCCTCTCCGCGATTCGGGCCAACCCCGCGTTGAGTCAAAGCCTATCCGAAGGTTTGACGGGGGAGCAGAAGTTTTTGCCGTTGTTTCGCCAGCTACTCGATGGAACAAGCGAATTTTCCAAGGATTTTGAAACGGCGCTTTCGACGGTTACGACGAATGTCAAAGCATTCGAAGACGTCGCGCAATCGACGGTGGAGACCCCACAAGCGAGACGCGTTGCAGCGGAGAACCGGGCAAACGTTGCTGTCCAGATTGCGAGCGCGAACGACACCGATTCCCTGAGGAAGCTAATTTCGAAAATTTCCAACAATGCGCTCAGCGAAACGTCTATCGATTTTTCTACGGGAATAGGAAACGCCGGCCAACAGGCCGCGTTGATCGCCAGTGAAAATTTCGACCCAATCGGGATGACCGGATCCACGGCCCAAAGCATCCTTCAAGAACGATTGGACTACCTTGGCGATCAGCGAGCGCCTCAGGATAAAATCGACGTCATCGTCGAGGCACTTCAGGCAATTCAATCGCTCGCACGCATGCCCGAAACGCTCGAGGTTGTTGCCAAATCTGGTACTGCTCAGGAAGAGTATTTAAGGCGTCAAAACGAATTGGCCGAAGACACGGCCCGCATCTTGCGCAACCTTGAGAATTTTCGTGGTTACGGCCCGCCGGCCGCCAACGCAATTCAAAACCAAGTCAAGCAAGAGCGGTTTCTATCCAATGATTTCGGCCTATCGACCTCGGCCGCCGACATTAGACCGGATTGGTAACAAATGGCGTTTTCCATTGGGGCGTTAGTATTCGACGACTTGACCGGCGCGGTTGCATTGCGACAGCAACAACGGGCCATTGTTCCGCAGGTTACGCCGTGTGTGTTCTGACTTACTTACCGCCCCAAAATCCGGTTCAGGTGCGCGAAAAAACCGTCCGATAGTCGGGCAAAGCCCCGCAGGTATCCCGGGGCCCGGGGAGAACCTTTTAAGTCGGTGATTCCACCCGTTTTCTCAACGTTTTTGATGGTTGATTGCATCGAAAACATTGGGTTTCTAATGATTTCGTTGTCGTTTTCGTGGTTCCCTACCTTCGGACTCGCGAAGTTTTTCTAATTTCCGGCCAATTTTTCTACCGCCGGTAAGCGACGCGACTCCAAAACAAAAAACGATTTACCCAACCAATTCGTTGCGAAATCGCAGTTTCTTTGTTTTCAGACCCGATTAGGACAGCGCGCCGGAACTTTGCAAACTTCCTGCGTCGCCTGTTCATGTCGATCGGGCGAAATGGCACTTTTGGAGAGAGTCTTATGAAACCAAGTGAACGGCCTACTGTAACGGCGACGCCGGGCAAACCACCGACCCCAACGCAAATTCGCGAACCCCTACTCCCAGCCGTTGAGGCCGTGCGTCGCATCATCGGCCGAGCGCCAGCAATAAGCACAATTCACCGCTGGGCGCTTCGTGGGGTGCTTTGTGATGGCGAGCGTATTCAACTCGAGGCCTACCGTATCGGCGGCAGGCTATGCGCGTCCCTTGCAGCGGTCCAACGCTTCATCGACGCGACGGCGACGCGAAAGGGAATTGAGCCACCAACCCCGCCCCGATCCGATTCCTCAAGGGCCAAAGCCGTCGCCATCGCCAACAAGAAACTTGACCGGGCCGGCGTCTGATCCCTCTTTTAGCTCGGCGCGTTGTCGGGCAAATCTCTGTTTTCGTTTTTTTGATTTGGATGAAGCACAATGAGCAAAAATGAATCGTGCCCACCACCGGGCATTTACCACAACGTCGATTTCGAAACGTACCTCACATGGGACGCGATTTCGAATTCAAAATTAGGATTGATGGCGAAGAGCCCGGCCCACTATGCCGCCGGTTTCCAAGGGGAGCCAACTAAGGCAATGTCTTTGGGCAGTCTGGCCCACTGTGGAATACTCGAGCCGTTGGCGATCGCCAAACGCTATACGTTCTGTCCCAAATATTCAGAGCACCCCGACAACGTGACGGCAAATGGGGAGCGTTCATTTTCCGCGTCGACGAAGTTTGTAAAGTCGATGGAAGATCAGTTTCGAAAACTCAATCACGATAAGGAAATTATCGCCGAGGCCGACTACCTCAAAATGGTTGGCATTGCCGGAACGCTTTCAGGTTGCCCGATCATACGCGGTTTGATGAGCTCCGGCCGCCCTGAGGTGTCAATCGTTTTCGACGAACAATCGAGCGGGCTGCGTTGCAAGGCCCGAGCGGACTGGTTACACGTCGGGAAGGATTCGGCCGTGTTGCTTGACTTGAAAACTTGCGCCGATGCAAGTGAGTTCGAACGATCGATCGTACGGTATGGCTACCATCGACAGATGGCGTTTTATAGAAGGGCTGTCGAGGTGGCTACAGGCATTCGGCCGGCCGTTTTTATTTGCGCCGTTGAAACATCGGCACCCTTTGGCCATCGCGTCGCCCTCGTGGCCCCCGAAGCCATGGTTATTGGCGCGGATGAGGCCGATGAACTTCTCGCACGGATTGCAGATTGCAGCGTTGCGGGCGAATGGCCATCGTATTCCCATCCTGATTCGTGGGAGCTCCCTGAATGGTATCGCCGATCCCAACCCGTCGAACTTACGATCGGCGATGAGATTCTTTCCGTGGGAGGAAAATCATGAGGGTTACAGAGTTGTGCCCATCGCCTCACTTAGAAGCGCTTGATTTGGGCGACAAGATTGGCGACGAGAAAACCTTGACGATCACTTCGGTTGAAATTCGAGAGGTCGGCCATGAGCGCGTCAAACGGGGCGTTGTGCTTTTCAAAGAGTTCGACCGTGGTTTCGTTTTGAACAAAACCAACAGTCGGGCCATCGCAGATTTGCACGGCAGCAACACCACCGAATGGATTGGAAAACGGATCGTCTTATACCGTTCCGAAACAGCATTCCAGGGGAAAACCGTCCCCTGTATTCGAGTTCGCGACAAGCGGCCCAAGTAACCAATTTCCAGCCGGCCAGAAACTTCCGGCATTCGTGTAACACAACAAAAAACCCCCGCCGGTCTGAAGCTAACCGAAGGGGGCGATGTCGGAATTGAGCCGTCCAACGCGATGGATTGTAATCGATGACCAACTTTAATCAAAACACTCCCCGAGTAGCATACCCGGCAAATGAACGGCAACGCCGGGGCTACTGCGCACGTTTTTTGAAAGCACTCTTCGCCTCCAACGCAATTGAGCGGATCGGAAAAGATGCGTTCCTACTTCTGAGTTTCGTTGCGGCAACCGAAGACAAATTGCACTATCGGGAATCGCCGATGTTTTGGCGGGATCAACTGATGAGCCATCTCGCAATCCATTCCAACAAAGGGATTATTGCAGCGCGAAATGCGGCAATAAGCGCCGGTTTACTCCATTTTGAAGAAGGCAGCCGAACCAGGGCTGCAAGGTATTGGACGGTAACGCCTGACTGGTTATTGACTCATTTCCCTTCGGACTGGAAAAACGCAAGTGAAACCGACGCGACACGTTCCAATACGGAACATGTCAGTTCCGACGAGTTCCAAATTGGAACGCGAAAAGGAACGCGAAAAGGAACGCATTCTATACCCAGTACCCAGAAACCCATTTCATCAACACCATCAATGGATATTTCTTTTGATGAAAGCTTTTCTTTGCTCGTTGAAAAAATGGCCGACGCGATCCAGCGAAAGACAGGGCGGAAGATTTCAAAATCCGATTGGACTGCCTTGACGCAAACGGCGCACGTTGGAATCGAACAAGCCGGCGTTGCCGAGGTTGAGCGTTGGATTGATAACGGATTGAATGCGGAGTCATTGAAGGTCGGCTACTTCATTACATGCGCCAAATCAACCGCCGAGGTGGACGGCGAAAACTATGATCGACTCAAACGCGCCGCGCCGGCCGTTCCGTTCAATCCGCCGCCGATGGCTACACCGCCGAGCCGGCCGGTTGCAGGCAATCTTGAATTTGAGAGTGCGCGGCGCAAAGTAATTCTTGAAGCTCGAAAGACCGGGCGTCAGTTGTCCGACCTCGAGGCCGATACTGCCGCCCGCGCATCTCTTCAAAAACGCGGCGCGGGATGATGACAGACCGGCGACGGATCGCACTGCTGATCGAACTACCTAAGCAAACCGCCCCAACCGATCCCGCGGGCGAACAGCGGTTGCGTCGATTCCTGAAGGCGTTGTTGCGTTCGTACGGAATCCGATGTTTAGCAATCCGACCGCCGGCCGATACCAAAACGTTCGGTTCCAACTCCGGCGATGAACCGAGACGCGTTGACACGCCCGCAGAATCGCACAGCGGGGCCGGAAATCGATCCGGCGACATTTCTTAACCCGAGGCCGCATCGGGTAACGCGATGCGTTAAACAGCCCGCAATGATGTTTTACGAAGGGTCGAAAACCTAACCCGGTAGACTACCGGGTTTCATTTCGGTAGATACCGAAAACCCTTGCAATTTATGCTATGATCTGCAAAGATTGCAAAGGCAAATCCGGTAGTCGCAAACAGCGGTTCTACCAATGATTTTGCAGGTGAAACAGCGATGCGAATGTTGGAAAAACGGTAGCTTTGGGACCAGAGGGTCGGGAGTTCGAATCTCTCCACCCCGACTAGTAGATACAAGAAGCCCTTCGCCGAAAACGTCGAAGGGCTTTCTTGTTATCTGGACTAAAGTTACGTCGTCGACGCTCCGTCACCGGATTCAGCCGGATGGACCATCCTTGGCCAGTACTTCATGCCCGTCGATAGCACGAGCCAATCGGGATCAATTGTGGCCAGCCCAAGGGACTCGACACATCGTTTAACGACTAGCCGTCAGGCGTCGGCGAGAGTCCACAATTCCAATGGGAGTCCACAATTCCTACGGGAGTGCGAAGTTCCCACCGAGTCCCCCCCTTCATCACGGCCTCAAGCAACAGGCGTCAAGTGCCTGTCTTTGTTTTCTTATCTTACCATCGTTCGTTGTGAGCCTGCACACAGATCGGAATCATTTCACGAGCTCAAATGCCAATTGGTCAATTGACTTCGACACAAGTTGAAGTCGCAGTATCCAATAGCTTTTTCAGAATCGGGAGTCAGATTATGACTAGAATCTCAACTTGGATTTTCGCTCAACCCTACCCAGCGAAGTCACTCTTTCCGCTTGCGTTCTTGATGGCGTTCGCTGCAGTCTTGGGACCCGCAGCAAACATTGCACAAGCACAAAAGCGTAAAAAACCGACGGCTCCGATTGTAACGGACTCGTTGACAGCACCGATTGTTGCGGTCACGCAAATCCGTCCCGACGTTGCAGAATTGACGATTACAAACATTCAATCCACCATTGGGACTCGCCAGGAATATCAGGTGATCAATGGTCCAAATGCGGCTGGCAGTCCCGCGAGCATTACCATTGGCAACGTCATTCGCGTTGGGCTTCGCAACACACTGGGACAATACCCAATTCAACTGCTGCCCAATTCAGACTACGTCGTCCGAGTTCGCAATATTAAGACATCCGCGGAATTTTCTAATTGGGTCAATGTTTCCTTACGCACAGCGGACAACTTTTCCACCCGTCCGAGCGCTCCACCCAATCTTCGCATTACGCAACAAACTGCGACTCAGGTAACGCTGATGTGGGACGCACCCGATGGCGTGCAACAGCTTGACTATCCTTTTACCTATGAGCTGTTTCTTAACGGTGTAAGGACTTCAATTTTCCAGTGTGGCGGACCCTACGTTCAGTGTACCGAAGCCGATTTCAGAACCGTAACGATTAACCGCCCTAACGCAGGCACCACTCTGACATTTGGCGTCACTGCCCGCGACAGCAATCTCAATCGGTCTGAGCTAAGCACGATTACACTTGATTAGCCCTAACAAGCGAACGCTCGTTTGAGGGTTAGTAGGAAGCTATCCAGCGGACCAGATTTTAAGTGTTTGCGCTTCGAGATTTGTGGCGGCGCGCAAAAAAAACCATCGGCCGTCCCTACATGCAATCAATCGACCAGCCGCTCTTCAAGCCATGCATGCCCTTGACTTCTATTTGGGAAGATTGGACAAATGCGCATGATGCAGACCATCGAACTGACTGACGGCGGTATCCTCCTTTACGACGAAGCCTTTCTGCCGCTCGACCTGGCGGATCGTTACTTCACCGAATTGCGAGACGAATGTGCTTGGGAACAGAAGCCGGGCATCTTCGGCCATATGCAGCCTCGGCTGATTGCGTCCTATGGCGAGCCTGGGATCGTTTATCGGTATTCTGGCCGGGACAACGTGGCGCTCCCTTGGACGCCGACCTTACTGGAGATCAAGGAGAAGATCGAAGTCGTCCAGGGTCCTTACAATTACTGCCTCCTGAATCGCTATCGCGACGGCCAGGACAGCATGGGAATGCACGCCGATGACGAACCAGAGTTGGGCAATGTGATCGGTTCGCTTTCCCTAGGAGCAATCCGGACGTTTCGGATCAAGCACAACACGACCAAGGAAACAATGAAGTTTCCGGTGGGACACGGCACGCTCATCATCATGGCAGGAACGATGCAGCATTACTGGAAGCATGAGATCCCGAAGACCAAGGAACCTGTCGGGCAGCGGATCAACTTAACGTTCCGATGGATTGGCGAAGCGAAATTATGACACGATTCCTGATCCCCGGTTTGGTGGTGCTCGCCATCGCAGTGACCACCGCCGTTGGCGACGACACGCCGCCGTTCAAGATCACGACGAAGCGTGACAACGACCGGGTGGAAGCGAAGTCCGAAAGGGAAAAGGCGACTTTCTCGGTCCACAGCCCGTTCGGAATCAGCAACGCCGTCATCGAGCGGACGGGTGAGATGTGGCCGGATGCTGTGGTGCTGCGCCTTCACTTGAAGGGCCTGGAGAACTTCCGGGTCACGAACGAAAAGGTGAAGCTCGAAGCGTCGGTATCGAGTCAAGACAGCAATGTGCGGTTGTGGCAGGACGGCGAGGAAGACACTCCGCTTGACGCCAAGAGTCCGTATTGGTTGAAGATTCATGTGGTCGGCAGTGATTGCAAACCAGCCAAGACCATTCCTCTGAAGGACGGTTACTTTGAGTTGCAGTTGCCAAAGGCGTTTTTCGAAGGGAACCCGAAGTCGATTACGTTGACCTGGATCGACTTCTATCGGAATTGATGGAGCCGCCATGAATTTGTCCGTTGACGTGATCTCTGACGTGATCTGCCCGTGGTGCTATATCGGCAAGCGACGGCTGCAGAAAGCCATTGCCGCTCATGGCAAGCCGGTGACCGTGCAGAGCAACCCGCAAACGCTGATCGACGTAGTTGCCAAGGCTGGCTTGAACAGGAAGCGGGCCGAGGCCATGCTGGACGGTGACGAGGGTATGGAAGCGATCAAGGCAGGATTCACCATTGGCCAGTACGTGATGCTGGTCGACTGCATAAGCCGCTCGTTACGCTGCATCGCGCGGAAGCTAGGAGTGAAGCAGCTAGCGAACGCGGCTTAAGCGATCCGCTAGCACGCCAAGCACTTGACTACGCGACCTCTCCCACGCAGCTCTGCGATGACGGTACGCGCAAACCTCGGCGAAAGTGCATCGTGAAGGCCTCTGCAAGCGCGCCCAACTGTTGCAACAAGGCACAAGAGCGGACCGTGGATCCCACAACCACGCCTATCGAAGATCCATGCAAGCATTTCAGTGACGCATCCGGACATCACGAACTGCATGTCCTGGTGTTCTCGTCGTTTTCTCGTCATGCCAATCCGTACAATGCCCCTCGATCCTGATTGTGAAGTTTCATTCTTTCGCAAAGATTTTTCTTGACTCGCATCGACTCACTGCTCCAATAGCACTCGACTCGCCTTGAGACGCCGGTCAGAGTCCTCACTCCTCCTGACGCCGCAATCCGATGCCACCGATCCGTTATCGATCTCCGCCGCAGGAGGTCCATCCCTGTGATCACTGGAGGTCTTCGATGTCTCACTCGCTTCTCCGCCGAATCCGCGCTCGGCTCGGTTTTTACGCATATACACACACACACACGCTAGCACCGTCGGTGCAAATGGTCCACGGCGACGGTTTCGTGCTCTGCTACTTGAATCGCTAGAGACGCGTGCCCTGATGGCCGCCAACCCCGTCGCTCGCGACGATACGGCCTATTACACCCCCGTGGGAACCGATCTTGTGGTAACCACCTCATCCTCGCCCGCTTATCCAGCCGTCAACGATCTCGACGTCGATAGCACGTCGCTGACCTACAGTGTCGTTGTCGGCCCAACCAACGGAACGATTCTGGCCTTCAATTCCAACGGCACCTTTTCCTATCGTCCCAATGTGGCCTTCGTTGGCATGGACACGATTACCTACAAAGTTAGCGACGGGACCAACGACAGCAACACCGCCACCATCGCCATCGGCGTTGGCACCAAACTGCTCGCTCGTCAGAACCTCGATACCTTCTATCACTCCCCTTTGGGCCAGTCGATGGATTTGTTCTCCAGGCAAGACGCTACCGCCGATGGCCAAGGACAATCGAACATTCCTTTAGGTTCTTCGCAGTCAACCGATGGTTCCCTGGCCGCAAGTGGCAGCCTGCAGTTGCTCGAAGCCCTCAGCCCCGATCAGTCATTGATTTATCGATCGAACTCCCTTGTCAAACCCGTTATCGCCGTCGATACGCAGCTTGCTCCGGGAGTTTCCGTTCCATCCGCTGCATCCGCGCAATTGACCTTCAATGGTGTTGCGGGAACCAGCTACTCCTATTCCACTTCCGGCATGACCAGTGGCCAAGCCATGCGGTTCGCCCTTCAAGCCGACGGATCCTCGCTCGCCACCGGCATGTACGATTACACGTTGGCAGTGACCCTGACCATCTCGGGAGTCAACTACACCCAGAACTTCACCGGCAAACAGCCAATCGTCAATCGCAGCGCCAGCGTCTACGGTTCCGGCTGGTGGCTCGACGGGCTCGACAGCGTCGTCGATAGCA
This sequence comes from Pirellula sp., assembly GCA_041752005.1. Classification (GTDB taxonomy): domain Bacteria; phylum Planctomycetota; class Planctomycetia; order Pirellulales; family Pirellulaceae; genus JBKCUI01. The sequence continues at coordinate 13,700 of JBGSHV010000077.1, forward strand.
CCGCCGGAGCGTTACTCGTTAAAGGTAATGGCGATACCCTGTGGTTTCCCAAGTCAGGTTCAAACTATCTGCATGCAGCCGGAGATGTTCAGTACCATTCTTTCGTCAAGAACGGGAACGGAACGTTCACCGTAACTTCGAAGACCGGTACGGTCTCCAACTTCTCGACCCTTGGACTACTGACCAGCGTCGTCGATTCCAATGGGAACACGGCGAGCCTCGCCTATGCGGATCGCAACAGCGATGGGATCGCCAATGAGCTGATTTCGGTCACCGACCCCTATGGGCGCGTTACGAATATCAACTACACGTCCAGCAAAGTCTCCAGCATCGCGCACTTTTCTGGGCGAACAACGACCCTTTCATACACCAGCGCGAACTTGACCGGCTACACCTTGACCGACCCAGACGGCGGCGGGCCATTAACCGCCCCAGTGGTTGCGTTTGCATATACGTCTGGCCAACTCACCAGCCGAACCAATCCTCTTTCGCAAACGACCAGTTACGCCTACGGCGCCAACGATGGACGATTGAGAACCGTCACCTATCCCGACTCAAAGACATGGCAATTGATTCCTGCAGAGACGATCGGCCTGCCTACCGGAACATCCGGTAATACACTGAAGAAGCCGGTCGATGTTCAAGCGACCGTTACCGACCAGCGCAGCAACACATGGAAGTTCCGCACCGACCGATACGGAGGCATCACAGAGTCCATCACGGCCTTGGGGTACATACGAACGGCCATGCGCGACGCGGATGGAAATCCCTATGTCGTCAATGAACCCGATCCCGATGGCACAGGACCCTTGAGCAGTTCGGTAACCTTTATTGGGTACAATACACAATCGGACTTGACCCACGTAATCGCACCCTACGGTGGGGTAACGACCCTGACCTATTCGAGTACTCTGCACCGAATGCTCTCCGTAACAGATCCCGTCGGACGTACCACATCGAGCACGTATATTGATCACGATCACCCATCCCGATAGTTCGACACAGTCGTTCACGTACAACACCGCAGATCAACTGCTCACCAGCGTTGATGAGCTTGGGAAAACGATCACATTGGCCTATGACTCTTTAGGACGCTTGACGTCGGTCACCAACCGCGTGAGCGCGGTGACCCAATTTGCGTACGATTCTCTATCTCGTAGGATTCAGCAAACCGACGCCCTGGGGAACGTTACCGACATTGAATACAACAACCGGGGCTGGGTTTCGAAGGTCAAGTATCCTGATGCCGACGGCGCGGGGCCACTGACCCGGGCCGAGGACAATCGCAGTTACGACGGCGTCGGTAACATGACGGCACAAGGGGATCCGTCGGGCAACTATCAAGGCTCCACCCCCTCAACCTTCAATGCAGACAACTTGCTCATCTCGCGCGGAAGCGCTGGGAACCCAGGTCTTTACAAGAATTGGGACTACGACAACGCGGGGCGATTGAAGAATGCCTATCGAGCGAGTTCCGCTGGCTATCCCGACCGAACGCTTTACGTGTATGACTATGCCAATCGCATCACGTCGGCGACCGTTCAAACCCATCCGTCCCTTGGAACGCAAACGGTTTTTTACGCGGAATCGTATGCGTATGATTTGGCAGGACAACTCGTGTCTTCCATCGACGGACGCGGCAATGCGACGCAGTACACGTACAATTCACGCGGGCTGCTGGCCTCCGAAATTCTGCCAGATGCTGACGGCAATGGTGCTCAGTTCAGCCTGATCGTCACGCACGGTTACGACAACATGGGACGCGAGACGAGTATCGATCGCGGCTTTGGTCGAGTCACCACACAGGAGTACAACAATCGATCGTGGGTGAATAAGATCATCAAGCCCGACCCAGATGGAGCAGGGGCACTTGCGTCGCCTGTCATCCTGGTCGGATACAACCTGCGCGGGGATCAGACCAGTGTCACTGATCCACTCAGTCATGTAACCTCCTACACCTTCGACGACGAACAGCGGGTCACCAAACGAACTGATCCAGATCCAGATGGGGCGGGACCATTGGCGAGTCCGGAGACGAGCTGGGTGTACAACGCCATGGGCTGGGTCACTAGCAGCACCGACGCTCGCGGTGGCGTGACTAGCATCACCTCCGACAACCTAGGCCGGATGCTCACGCAGACCGATCCGGACCCGGATGGAGCAGGAGGACTCTCAGCCCCCGTGACAACCCTGGCTTACAACATGCAAGGCCTCGTCTCGGTGACCGATGCCATGGCCCGTGTCACAACCTACACGCGTGACAACAAAGGGAGAATCTCGGGGGTTACCGATCCGGCTGGAAATACTACCAACTATACCTACGACTTCTATGGCAATCTCTTAACGCAGACCGAACCGGACGCCGATGGTGCCGGTCCACTGGCTCGCCCGGTAACGACCTATGTGTTCGATTCCGTAGATCGAGCGATTAGCAAGACCGATGCCAAGGGGGGCGTGACCAATTATACGTACGACACCGCATCGAATTTGACTTCACTAAAAGATCCGGTCAACAACACGACGAACTTTGGCTACGACGGACTGAATCGTCTAGTGCTCAACACCAACGCTCTCTCGAAGTCAAAAAGTTATGTGTACGACGTTGCAGGCAACCTGACCCGGACCGTCGATCGCAACGGGCGGATGATCCAGTACTCATTCGATACTCTCGATCGACAGACCGCGGAGAATTGGAAGCAATCGGGCTCCGCAACTCCGACGCTGACGGTTGCCACAACACAGGACGGAGGTCCGACCAATGAAGTTCAATCCGTGGGCTGGACGACCTCTGCCTACAGCATGACAGGCACGTTCACGCTCACCCACAATGGCCAGACGACGTCTGCTATTGCGTGGAATGCCGACGCGGCCACGATCAAAACAGCCCTGGAAGCGCTGTCGACAGTTGGTTCAGGGAATGTGGCTGTGACAGTTACCATCCCCGGCGGCAATGCCTACAGTCGCACTCTTAGTCTTACGTTCCAGAACGGCAAGGGGGCAACCAACGTCCCTCAGACAACGATTACGACCAGCTCCTTAAATGGTATTCCGTTCGGTGCGCCGACTGGCTTCGCTAACACCACGGTCACTGGCGGTACATTCACAGAAACGCAAACGATTACTCTTTCGAACGCTTCGGGGGGTACTTGGCGGGTCGCCTATAACGGCGAGGTTTCTGCGGCGCTTTCCCCAACAATCACAGCATCTCAGCTAAAAACGACGCTCGATGGTTTTAGTGGAATCGACAACGTCACGGTCACTGGTAGCAGTGGCAGTTTTACGGTTACCTTCGGTGGAACACAATCCACCACGAACATGCAGCAGATCTTTGGCGATGCCGCGAATGCAAGCAATGGTTCGACCACTCGAACCATCACCACGGCCTACGATGTCGCGAGCCAGGCGACTTCGGTCTCGGATCCTACGTCGACGATCAGCTTCACACTCGACAATCTCGGGCGAGCTACAACCGTGGCTCAATCGGTCAATGGACTCACACCCACGGTGACCTTGAATCAAGCTTTCGATGCGATGAACAATCGCACGGAATTGAAGGCGACGATTGCCTCAACGCTGGACTTCAAGAACACGTACCAGTACGACAAACTCCAGCGTTTGACGGATATCGTCCAACAAGGACAGTCGGGCGGGAACTCAGTCATCGCCAAGCACATCACGCAATCGTTCAACGCCCTGAGCCAGCGCACCCAGATCGCAAGGTACCAGAGCACCGGCACCACCAACGCAGTTGCAACGACGGACTTCACTTTCGACACAGCGAACCGATTGAGCGGGATCGCCCACAAGCAAGGCTCGACCAACCTTAATACATATGCCTACACGTATGATCCTCTGTCGAGAATCGCGACGATCGTTTCGACGTTAGAGGGAACGGACACCTATTCGTACGATCAGACGTCGCAGTTGGTGGGCGCAACGCACACCTCGCAAGCCAACGAGACCTACGGCTTCGATGCCAACGGGAATCGCGACACTTCCGGTTTTACCACAGGAACGAACAATCAAACGACGGCAGGTCTCGGATTCACCTTCGTGTTTGACGACGAAGGGAACCGTACATCCAAAACCGAGACCTCTACCGGCAAGGTCGAGGAATACACCTGGGACCATCGCAATCGGTTGACGAAAGTCGTCTTCCGTAACACGTCCGGTGGCGCAATCGTCAAGCAAGTCGATTACGAATACGACCCCTATAACCGACTTGTACGTCGAACGTTCGATGCCGATGGTGCCGGAGCAGGAACAGCCACGAATCAATATTGGGTCTATGACGAAGGGATCAATGCCGTCCTGCAATTCGACGGCTCGTCGGCCTCGAACCTATCGGACCGTTACCTCTGGTCAGACAACGTCGACGAGCTTTTGGCCGACGAGCAGGTCTCAGGGAGCAACACCCTCTGGGGATTGGCGGATCACCTGGGCTCGCTGCGCGATATCGCCGACTACAGTGAATCCACCGGTGTGACGACGATCACCAATCATCGAACGCTCAACAGTTTTGGTAAGTTGGTATCGGAAACCAACGCCGCTGTAGACATGCTGTTTGCGTTCACCGGCAAACAGTTCGATGAAGCGACGAGACTGCAGCACAACCTCTTCCGCTGGCTCGATCCATCGCTCGGACAGTGGTTGAGTGAGGACCCGATCGGCTTCGCTGCAGGGGATGAGAATGCAAGGAGGTATGTGGGGAATGGGGTGACACAACAAGTTGATGTATTCGGGCTGTACACGGAAGACGAAGTAAAGAAAATAAAGGACTCAGTGCAAAAGTCGCTGGAAACTGCAAAGGTCTTTGCCGCGAAAGCAATGACGGACAATGAGCAATATAATAATCTTGCAAGGCAACACAACGGTAACAGAGAGACGCCAAACTTCTGGATATCCAACGTATTTGACTGCACAGAGTACGCGCGAATTACGATCGCCGTGCTTCAACAAGCCATTTCGGATTCAAGGTTGCAGGTACATTACATTTCGGGACGCAATATGGCGATGCAACTTGCACTGGATCTCGACAATCAACGTGCACAAGCAGAGTCTCACGCAATGGTAATGCTCAGGATACAAGAACAATACATGATCTACGATCCTCAGACCGATGCTTCAACAGGCTGGAATTCCGGAAACGAATCAGATGCACTTCGAGCCGCAGCAAGGTTGTGTTCCGACAATTACAGTGACATCCAAGCAACCCAAGAATCGGAAATGAGGGACACAGTCGCGTCGCTGATCGAGTTTAAAAAAGTCGACTATTCGACGTACACTGCAACCCCTATGAACTCCGAAGCTTATCGCCTTTTCCTAGAGTCGGTGAAGGCCGGCAATGGCAATCCGAGCGTGTATCCACCGATACCGAAAACTCCGACCTTCAACCCTAATGCGGAAAAAAAGTAGAACTATGCATCGATGGCAGATACAATCAGTCGAAGCAATTGCTACGCTGATGCTATGGTCAACCCTGACACTTCAATTGGCGCAATGCACACCGCCGCCTCCAACAGATCGCATCACAAAAGATGGCGAAGTAATCGCGGTCGGGAAGAACTCGCGATTTCACTTTTTGCCAAATTTTTCTGTGGCTCTCGGTGAGAACTCGATTGTAGTGAATGGGGACATCGTCGTTCAATGCGAAGGACAATATGGGGTTACAGACGAGTTACATTTATCGAGATCTAAAAGAGAAATTCCAGCGACAAATAAGTATATCGATGTTCGATTGCAATGGGTGATTAGCAATAAGGAAAATTTGCGTCCAACCGAATGGCGGGAGATTCAAATCAAGAAGCCATGGGCGAAATACCCACGCCAGACACCAACGTACCGGAGCCGGCATATGTCCAACACTCTGGATGTTTTTGTTAACGGAAAACTGTGTCTACGTGGCACCGCCCATCCACGTTATCAGGAACTGGATCAGGGTGGCAATTGGATTTTACTCTCGGCACACGAAACCTTTCGACAAGCTTTATGCTCAATTGAGGAGTTAGGTCTAGCGGTCCAATCGGACACTACTTTTCTAATCGACGAGCTTCGCGAATTGGATGGGCACTTGGTTCTGGAAGGAGAGGTGTTCGTTTCTTCGGAGTGTGGGATGGCCCTGATACCATGCCTTCACTTGAAGCCGTTGCAAGAAGTGTCCAGCAATTCCGAACCGAGATTTGCTTTCACGGATATCGGAATTGATAACATCGTTTTGCTTTCGAAACAACAAAACTTGTTACCCCGATTCTACAAGAAGTATTTTGACTTCGAAACAGTGACGTGGGAAGAACTATACTTGCTTGGTGCGGTAGAAAACAAAGGTGCGGGGAGTCATTGAATCGATTTTTGAGGGTCACCGATGTCTCCTACACCGAGACGCAGAGTCTCGCGCTCGCCAACGCCTCGGGTGGCACATGGCGGGTGGCATACAATGGCGAAGTTTCCGCACCCCTTTCCCCAACGATCACGGCGGTTCAGCTAAAATCAGTCCTGGATGTCTTCGGGGGAATCGACAACGTGACGGTTACCGGGTAACCGTTCACGGGGTGGGGAGTAGTGAGGGCGAGGATTGGTTTGCCAGCTTTGCCTCGACAGCCTGAACGAGGTACTGATACACGCTTCGATCCTGCATGCGGCATGTTTCAGAAGCGCTGAAGATGCGTTCGATGAACCTGCTCCCATTTTCTGACTGCGTGCCAAACGAGAGCTTGCGATAGATGACGGCCTTGCGAAGCGCTCGCTCGGCTCGGTTATTCGTTGGTTCGAGCCCCTGGTTGCTGATAAACAGCCATAGTCGGTTTCGGTGCACATAGAGAGACTTGCATTGA
>JBGSHV010000078.1:0-46063 GCA_041752005.1 Pirellula sp.
CGTGGACATCGATGGGGCAGACAATATTCTCGGCTACGTCACGACCTCTGGTGGAAAAATCGATGGGGGTAGTGATGATAATTTTTATCGGGCCAGGAATTCACCTGCCATTGATCGCGGCAGTACCTGGCTTGCCACGCCAATCGACATTGAAGGCTTTGGGAGACTCGACGATCCGGGTACGGTCGATGCTGGTGGACCACGTTACATCCAAGATTCACAAGCGCCAACGATCTATGGACCCGCCAATGTTGGAATAGCAAAAAACTGGAAAGCCGATGATCAAGCTTGGGAGTTGACGTTGCCTTTCAATTTCGATTTCTTCGGAACGAGTTATTCGAGCGTTTGGGTTTCCAGTAATGGATTGCTGCAGTTTGGCTCCTCTATCGGTGCTGCAAGCCCCGACAATAGTATAGCAGGTCTGAGTTTGGCTCCACGCATCGCACCGTTGTGGGACGATCTGACCATGGCGGATGCGGGCGATGACATCTATGTGGACGCATCGGTTGCTAACCAAGTCACTATTCGTTGGAATGCGACCAATAAAGCTCAGAATGGAGATGTCCAGTTCGCGGTGACCCTCCTATCAAATGGTACTTACCGCTATCACTACGGCAGTAGCAACCAGGGACTGACCCCGACCGTCGGGGCCAGTGCACCGACAGCGACGTTACCAATAATTTCGACTTACGACGGTCGCGCGAATCTCGATAGCCTCAACTCGATAGCTTTCGCGCGTGTTGCTGATTCAACCCAACAGTGGGCGTCATCGGTAGTTGGCTTCAGTTCTCAATACTCGAGTGGAGGATGGAGCGCTGCGCAAGCGTTGGGAGCTCCAAACACAAATTCGTACGGCGATATCAGTACGGCCTGGGCCCCCGCCAATCAAAACGGAACTAATGAATTCATAACCGTGGCTTACACGGCGCCCGTGTTGGCGACGGGTGTTACCATCCGTGAGACCTATGGAAATGGGTTCGTAACACGGGTCGATCTTTTGGATATATCGGGAGTGTATCAGACGATCTGGACAGGGACGGACCCCAGCCTTCCGGGCTCACCCGTCAATTTCGTGATCGACTTTCCTCAAACGGCGTATCTGGTCCGAGGGGTCAAGGTGTTCGTCAACACGAATACTACGAATGTCTATGAGGAAATCGATGCCATCGAGCTGCGAGGTACCGTTGGCCTGCAGTATTCGGAGACCGTGACCACCGCGTCAGGATTTTACAACTACGCTTCGAACGGGACCGCGCAGAACTGGCGCTCCGATGACAGCTCTTGGCAACTGAACTTGCCGTTCAACTTCCCGTTGTACGGAACGAACTACAACATCGCATACGTTGCATCCAACGGTTTCATTCAGTTTGGCAACCAAACCAATGCGTTCGACAACACGAATACGTTGTCGGAATTAATGCAGTTTCCGCGGGTTGCTCCCTTGTGGGATGATCTCACGACGGCTGGCACGGGAGACGACATTTTTATCGACAACTCGGTCAGCGGTGTAACAAGCATTCGTTGGAATGCGACAAACAAGGCTGACAATTCGGATGTCAATTTCGCGGTAACACTCGGCACCGATGGTCGAATCTGGATGCAGTATGGTCCAGGCAACAAGAACCTTACACCGACGGTCGGTATCTCGCGCGGCAATAATCGTGACTTTGAACGCGCGGTGGGCTTCGATGGTGTTGCCAATATGCCAGGAGTGCAGACCGTAATGTTCCCAACGACGCCAGGATATACAGATATCGGTGCGTATGAATTCCGTGGCAGTAGCCTAGATACGCTTGCCCCCACAGTAATTGATTCTTTGCCCAGTAGCCTTCATGGGTCGGGAGTCACCGCGCTACTTCTCGACAGCTTGCAGTTGACTATGAGCGAAGAGATCAATCCGATCGATGCACGCTCCCCGGCGGCCTACGAGTTGCGTTCGGCAGGTCTCAATGAATTGTTCGATGATTCCGATGACATCGTCTACCCGCTTCGTCCTCAGTACATGCCAGGACAAAATCAAGTGCAGTTGGTCATCGGCGCTTTGGACGGAGGTACAGGAACGTCGATTCTTTCCGTCGGCCAGTATCGATTGACCGTTTTGGGAACCGCTAGTTCTTCGATCTATGACTTGGCGGGAAATCGATTCGATGGTGATGCGGATGGGATCGCAGGGGGAAACTATCGACGTAGCTTTAAAGTCATTCAAAATACAGCCCCACAATTGCTCGGCGCAAATCCGTTGCCTGATATTCGGAAGGATATATCGAATGCCGAGAATACCGGGATTAGCGTTTCGGATCTGATCGCGAATCAAATCCTCGATGCCGATGGGCCAGCTTTGGGGATCGCGATCGTGAGTTCGGGAAACTCTTCAGGCCAATGGCAATACGCGCTCGATGGTCTGAACTTCATCGACATCGCCCCTAGTTTGGTTGGTGGAAATCGCCTGTTGTTGGCCGCGAACAGCCCGACACGCATTCGACTAGTGCCGCTGCAAGGATTCGTTGGCCTTGCTCATGATTTGGTCGTGCAGGCGTGGGATCAAGCGGATGAGTTGCCGAGTGGATCAAGTGTTAATCCAACGAGCCTTTCGAGCCACTCCCTGAGCGAAGAAACCGCGCAGGTCGGCGTTCAAGTCAAGGATACTGCACCTTCGATCACGATCACTAACGCGACCGTCACGGGAAACGTTTTATCCACCATCACCAACACCGGCCTTTGGACGAGTGCCAATCCCGCCACGCTTGTGATCACGGCTTCGCTCGGGGCCGTGACAACCATCAACGATGGAACTTGGACTTGGTCTCTTGTACCCAGCGAGAAACTCACCGCTCAGCTCGTAACCATCACGGCCACCGATAGCAATGGGACCTCAAGTCAAACCTTCTCACTTACGGCCCTCGTCGCCATCGTCAATCGCAAAGTCTTTTACAACAACTCGGGGTACGAGACGCAAGGAGGAGTGACTGCGGCACTCGACACGAGTAAATCACTCTTGCGAGCAAGTGGGGTGAGCCAGTCAACAACCTCGGCCAATATTATTAATTACGTCCGCGGAATCAATGGATTGGTGTTGGATGTTGCAGGATTGGTGGGTACCAGCTTGAGCGCATCCGATTTCCTATTCCGCGTCGCACCCACAGGAATTGGGGGGGCCGTGAACCCGAGCACATGGAGTTTGGCGCCCGCCCCGACTGTCATTGCGGTGACTGCAGGGTCGAGCAAGACGGCGGCACGCGTTCGTCTCGAATGGGCCGACAACGCGATCAGCAACACGTGGCTTCAGATCATCGTTCTAGCCAACGCCAATACGGGATTAATCACGCGAGAAGTCTATTACCTCGGCCATGCACTTGGGGATGTGGATTACGCAGGGCCAACTTACCGTGTTTCTACTAATGACGTATCTTTGGTTCGGGCTGCTGTAGGAAACACCATCGTATCGGTTGACGATGCGCGCGATATCGACAAGGATCGCAGAATCACGACCAACGATGTATCCTTCCTGCGTGCAAGGGTTGCGAACACCGTTTTGCTCAAGCAGATCATCATTCCGGCTTCGGGTTCAGCGGAGGAAGGAGAGGGAATGAGCGGTGCCAGCCCATTATTCGCTTCTGCTGGGGAAGTTTCTCCGCATGTCGAATTGGCGACCGGACGTCCATTTGCCATTCGGCCGCGAATGACCGACCAGGTATTTGCAGCGCCGATTGCCTCCTCCACGATCTGGCCCTCGGCCAATGTTCCCAAAGGTCTTCTCAAGGCATCGCTCGAAGATGCCGCAGACGCGCCGTCAGAACTTGACCTTCTGTCGAGCTTGGATGGCTATTTCGCCGAGTTGGCTCAACGAGGCGACAAAGCGGCCAGCGTGGGAAGGGACCGGCTTTTCCCGCTCGTTTAGTATCATGCGGTTCGCCGTTAAACGATCAAAAGCGATTCCGTACTTCGGTGCAACGGTTTGTCCATTCCGCATCTTGCATCGTTGTCCCTAAGCGAATTATCCAAGCCGAGGCACGGGTTTTAGGTAGCTTCGATGGCGAAGCCGTGGCGATAATCGCGAGCGACGAAAGACTGTGCTTGCGAATCGTCGACCATGGCTTGGGTCACGGGATTCCAACGCAGTGGTCTGTTCAGACGCGCGGCAATGCCAGCCAGGTGACACGTGCTCAAGGCGCGATGGTGGCTGTAGACATCGGAGATCGGTTCCACCCGATCTCGGGCGGCTTCGAAAAAGTTTCGGAAGTGATCGACCAAGGATCGATTTTTGTACGCTTCCTCCATGGCTCCGGAGGGAAGAGGATTCTTTGCCAGGTCTTCGAGAGGTTTGCCTGTGATCTTGCCTCGGTTCACGAACAAGCGTCCTTCGGTCCCTTCGAACAGAATTCCATTGTCGCCGTCGTGGCGAATTTCGATTTCGATTCCATCGTCAAACGTTGCGCGGATCAAGAACTCCGTGGCGGTGTTGTACCGCGTCGTATCGGTTGGCATACCGTTTTCGAAAACGACAGGATGTTGGACCATCAGCGGTTCGATGGAGACGGGACCTGTATCCGTTTTGCCCAACGCCCAGGTTGCAATATCGACGTGGTGCGCCCCCCAGTCGGTCAACTTGCCACCCGAGTACTCGTACCACCAACGGAACTCATAATGACAACGGGACCAACTCTTGGTTTCGCCGTTGTCCCCTGCCAAGAATCGAAACTCCTTCTCCGGTACGGGTCCTTGCCATAGATTCCAATCCAACCCGGACAGAACCTCGCTGACGGGAATCTCCGGACTGGTGGGGGCGCTACCGATCGAGCATGTGACCTTCTTGATATTCCCAAGACGACCGGCTCGGACTAAGGCGACCGCCTGAATGAATTGATGTTCGCTTCGCTGCTGCGTTCCGATTTGTACAATGCGGCCAGTCTTCTTGCATACCTCGCAAATCTTACGGCCCTCGTCGATGGTCAGCGTCATCGGTTTCTCGCAGTATACATCCTTGCCCGCCAGCATCGCCTCGATGGCAATCTTGGCATGCCACTGATCGGGTGTCGAAATATGAACGATATCGACATCCTTGTTGTCGAGGATAGCGCGGTAGTCGGCGTGCGTCGTCGGCTGGTTGCCCGTCCATTCTTCCACCAGTCCAGCGGCTCTCTCCAACCGGTTCGAGTCGGCATCGCAGAGTGCGATGTAGTCTCCGTAACGTTTCATGTCTGGTGCGGATCCCCACGGACCGTCGACGCCCGTAGCCTTGAGGCACCATCGGCTTCCGGTCCCCACCGCTGCCACCCGCGGTCGATCGTTGGCCGACCAAAACCCAGCAGCCCGTGGGCTGCGATGCAGGACCACAGCGGCCCCGATGAAAGGCAAACTCGATTTCAAAAGCGTACGACGCGAAAGACGGCGGTTGTGCATTTTCAATGGCTCCTATGGGGTAGATCCATCCCAGGATAACAGAACCCTTCTCTAAACGTCCACGGGTATCCAAAGTGGAACATCTCGGCATGCCAATTTCCACGATTGAAGGCATGAGGCAGACGGCATGATTCGTCGGCGCGAAGTGGTCATGGTATCTTGTTCGCTTATGCACGATGGCTAAAGTCTTAGTGCATCCGTTGCCAACATTCAAACAATGCGGCCTGATTGATCTTATGAAACTCGTTTATGCATTACTGTCGATAGTCGGCTTGATCCTGCCCATGGTTTGCTTCGGCATGCACTTTACGCAACGAGGGCCCGCGGCTTGGTCGGAGTTCTTTGCGGCTCCCTTTGCGACTTGGGTGCTGTCCGGTTTCACCTGGGATCTGTTAATCACAGCCACCGTTTCTACCGTCTGGATGCTGTCCGAAGCGCGGAGGCTAAAAATCCCCGGTTTCGCATGGCACTTTGCGGCCATTTTCTTGGTAGGCATCTGCTTTGCTTTGCCTACTTTCCTGTTCCGCCGCGAAGCCTACTTGAGGCACGATTTGGGCGTTACAAGGTCTGTATGATCACTTGTTCCGCTCCGATCCCCATTGCGGTTGCCAATCGAGTGAAGGGCTGCGGGCTTGATGCAAGTAAGCATCAATCACCTCGACAATTTCGGGGTGATCCGCTGCAACATTTTTAGACTCGGCGACGTCGGAATGTTGGTCGTATAACGCAATTGCTGCCGTAGGCCCGCGCGATCGGATTCCTTTCCATCGACCGCGGTACAATGCGGCTTGTTGAAACCCTCCCTCGTGGAACTCCCAGTACAGAAACTCGTGCTGTGGTTGTTCCTCTGGATGACCGAAGAGGGTAGGCACAAAGCTAATCGAGTCGCAGTTTTTAGGAGTAGGTTCGCCGGCAAGTTGACAGGCGGTGGCCATCCAGTCGCCAAAGTACGCTACATGGTCAGAGACCGAGCCTGCTGGGACCGTACCGGGCCAGCATGCGATTGTCGGCACGCGGATCCCACCGTCCTTTAAACTCCGTTTGGTACCGGATAAGGGACCGGAGGGATTGAAACGTTTCAGATCATGATTGCTCTCTTTATGCGGGCCATTGTCACTGGTAAAGATGATTAAGGTCTTCTCAGCGATCCCCAACTCCGCCAGTTTTGTCCGAAGTTGGCCGATGTAACCATCGAGCCTCGTGATCATGGCCGCATGCCCTTTGTCGGGCTCCGGCCAATCCTTGTCCGCGTAGGGACCGAACGACGGCACATGGGCCCCGTTCTGCAGAATGCGTGACCGCTCATTATTGGCATGCGGAACGACCATACTCCAGTACAAGAAGAAAGGCTCCGCGGGATGATCTTCAACGAAACTCAGTGCCCGCTCTGCAAATAGATCGTCTGCAAACGCGACTGCTTCGGTGGCGTAGCCGCCTCCCGCGTCGCCGACCGGAGTCACCACGTTGGGGATGGCGACACGCTCTTCGTTGTTCCAAAGGTAATCAGGAAAGTGGTTGTGGGCATGATGTTGGTTGAGGTAACCGAAGAACGTATCGAAGCCGTGTCGACGCGGTAAACCGACCTCCGCCTGCCCAACGTCGCCGAGTCCCCATTTACCAACTAAGGCAGTTCGATAACCTGAGTCCTGCAACACCTTCGCGACCGTCGTGTCCTCGGGTCGTAGGGCTTGGGCCAAAGGGTTGTTGCTACCGGCGTTTCCGCGGACTCGGGTGTGCCCGTGATGCTGGCCGGTCATCAGCACACTCCGCGAGGGTGCACACACCGTCGCGCCCGCATAGAAGTGCGTGAAACGCATGCCATCTGCTGCCATGCGGTCAAGATTCGGGGTGAGGATTGTTGGCTGGCCATAACAACCGACTTCACCGAAGCCCAAGTCGTCGGCCATGATCCAAATCAAATTGCAGCGATCGTCCGTCCAACCACTGGTACACATCGTCACGAGTCCCAGAAGCCATGCAACCCCTAAGGCAACGTACTTCGCGGCGCGTCGTCCGCAGTGCTGACTGGGTAAAAAAAACGTTGGGCCAATGGTTTGCACGTTCATCATCGTGGCTTGGTTTCCGTCGAGAGAGATCGGGGCAATCGCTTGCCAGAGTCCCTTGAGTATCGGCTTCTAGCGCGCTCGACGCAACCTGCCATGGCGATCACCGTAGCGATCATCGCATCGATTGCGCCATCCCCAACCCGAGCAAAATGGCAATCGATACGCTTATTGTCAAAGCCACCGTTCCCAACGGCCGCGTGCGTTTGATTTGCCACCACATGATGATCCCGGACACCCCCCACAGGATCATGGTGAAGGACATAACGTCCACGACGATGGCCCACATCCACCGGGCATTGTTTTCGATCGGATAGCCATGTGCGACGTGCATGCGGGTCAAGAACCGCCGCCACGACTGTTCGACAGGCATTGCCCCGACCGCGGCAGCCGATAGCTTGCCCGTCGCCCCATTGTGCCGAACCATCCACGTCTTGTTCCCATGCTCGATGGAAAAGACCGTTTCAGGGGCGGTGGTGATTTGAAAATCACCTCCCGAGACCTCCAACTTTAATCGTTCCGCAATGGGGATGAGAGCTTCGTGGCACTTGGCTTCGATCCCGTTTTCGATCCGGAGGGGCATCGTCTTCGGATCGAGATGGATTTTGACCAGGGCGGAATCGGTCCCAGAGCCGGGAGCGGCATTGTCCGCGCGTTGGGGTGCTGCCAAAGTGACGGAGAACGGGGCTGGTTCGGTCGCGGGGCTTGCGGGTGGTTTTAACTGCGTTCGCATGGTACCTCCCGAACCATCACGGTAGAGCAGGAGTTGAATGGTTTTGCCAGGTGCCTCCGCGCTGGCGATGAAAAATTCTCCTTCGTACTTTGCAGCGGACGTTTTGCTTAGTCGTAGTGGCGTTTCGAATTTGAAACGCTCATTGAGGGCCACGACGATGGCATTGGCGGTCCAGTTCGCATCCGGCGAGGTCGCTAGTTCCGTGTCACGAGTGATCGAGGAATCCAAGCCGAGAATGTTCGAATCGGCGAAATGGGTCGGATGATTGAACAGATAGCCCGAGATGCCGTAGAGCAAGGCCCACGGCATCAGAAGCAAACCAAAGTAAAGGTGGCTGCGGCGCAGGATCAACAATGCCATTCGCCACGGGTAAGAGCGACGGCGCAAATGTTTCGTTTGTGGGTTGGACATCGCAATCAATATCAGTCAACGAAGCCTTAGAAAGTTTACGTATCGGTCGACGAGACGAGGCTCATGAGCGCGTCGGCAGATCGGCTGATTCCGGTGCGGTCCGCCATGCGGCGGGCGATCGTTTGGCATGCCGAACGAGTAAGGTCGGATCGCAGCAAGGGATCGAGAGCACGTGCCAATTGAGAACCGGTCAGGGCTCGCACCGAGAGTGTTTCGCCGATGTGGAGTTTGCAGATCCTTTCCGCATTATCGAATTGGTCATGGGCCCAGGGAACAATGATTTGCGGAATCCCCGCATGCATGGCCTGCGATGTGGAACCGATCCCTCCATGATGGATAAATGCAGCCGCATGTTGCAGTAGTAGATCCAAAGGAACGTACCGAGCATGCATCAGCGAGTCTGGCAAATCCTTGGGCACTTGATCGGGAAACTCCGTTAGAAAAATTCCTCGTCGCTTGAGAATTCGACATGCTTCCAGTGCCGCTTGAAAAAAGTCACGTCCGTGAATATTGGCCGACCCAGGAGTGAATACCAATGGCTTATCCCCGCCTGCCAGGAAGCTTGCCACAGCGTCTGGCATGCCTTCATCGGATCGATGGTTCCACAGCGGAAAATCGGTTTGCATCCAACCTGCTGGCCAATCCGTTTGGGGTTCGGAATACCAGCTCGGAAACATGCATAGGACCCCCGAGGGAGAATTCCACCAACGTGAGATCTTGGACACGGATCCCAAGCCTAGTTCGTGCCGCCAGCGATTCAGGGAGGGACAAACCGTGGCATCGATGACGAAGCGTTCGCCCATGCGGTGCAGAGCCCGCCTCATCCAGCGTGGTCCAGCGAAACCGGGCAACTTCGGCGGTTGGACATCGCTCCAGAGGACGGCAGGTTGGACATGGAGCGTGATCACGGGCAAGTGCCAGCGATCGCGGGCCACGAAAGCACCCATGCCGAGGCAATTCGTAATACCGATGAGCGGCCCACGCTGCCGACGCTCGACGTGCAGATCGTATTGCCGCTGCAGCATCGGTTGCAGGGACTGGTAGAGATAGCGAAACGATCGGAACGGATGCCAAAGGTCTGGGTGACGGATGCAGTTTTGAAAGTCCTGTTCGGTTCCCAACGGTTCGCACTCCAGCCCTTCCGATTGCGCGATCGGAAGATAGTGCGCATTGGTTGCAAACAAAACATCATTCCCTCGCCGCTGTAGCTCCAGAGCCAGCCCCAACATGGGGAAAACGTCCCCCGAACTTCCAAAGGTAGAACAAACAAACTGCACCGCGACCTCCCCACGCAAACGATCTCTTCCATCCGACGCGTGTGATTCGTGTTAAGAATTCACCCTGCGGTCATCGCTACCGCGCGCTCCATCAAGAAACGGGATACGATTACGCGTCCAATATACGCTAGCCCAGCATCCGATTGCTAAGGATCGTACCATGAACACGGTTCCCAATTATCTCGCGCCTGGTATTCCGCCTGGCCTGGAACTGATTTCCGTCCCCATCATCGAAGCAACCTCAAAATCATTGCACGGCTATGGTGAATTGGTGCATGACCCAAAAGCGAAAGAGGTCGAGATCGTGCGGTGGCCAGCAACGGGTTGGCGTCCTGTCGATCTGGATTGCGGCGACGAAGGTGGTACCACGCATGGAACGTTTTACGCCGATTGGAAAGGGGACGTTCTCTACGGACGCAATGAAGCTGTCGGTGGTCAGTACATCCTCGGCTACGCCACCGATCCACCCAACGCCACCGAGGGGCATCAGCGATTACCACTCAGTCTGAGGGTCTGGCATGCGAATTACCATCCTGATGGTGGTCAGCTGTTTTTTCCGCTTGAGAAAAAACCCTTTTTGGTTCCTCTAGCCTTGCCTGGTGACGACGTTCAACCCAAAGACTTCGTGTGCTTTCGGTTCTCCGGCGAACATGGTCTTTACATCCATCCTAACATTTGGCATGAAGGGGTTTTCCCGTTCGAGGGTGCGCATCGATTCTACGACGAGCAAGGAGCGGTTCACGCGCGTGTCTCGATTGATTTTGCGCGTGAATTCAATTGCCTACTACACATCGATTTGGCCGCAGCCCGCATCGGCTTAGAAGCTCCGAGTCGCAACGCAATTTAGTACTTCCATGCGAAGCCATTGGAATCCGCCTGAAACGCTTAGTAAGGGCGACTCGAGGATTTCTCCGCCGTTGGAAAGTCGGCTGGAATTTCGTCTGCTGTGACTTCGCCGGTGGCTGCCCATTCGACGCCGCGCAGCAATACGGTGATGAATCCGACGCATTCCATGGAGTAGTCGGCATGCCCCATGGGCGTATGGAATACGCGTCCCTTACCATAGCCGATGGTCATGATCATCGGTTCATTTCGATCGGTACCGCCTTGCTCTTTGCTCGAGAACGACGTGGCGAGAATGGTCATATTCTCAGCGGGGCCGCGGAGACGATCATAGAGTTCGTCTTTCGCATGCAGCCATTCGCGAGGTAGCCCCTTGGTGATCGGGTGCTTGGTATCACGAATAACGACTGAGAACTCGTGCTGCGAACCGTGACTGCCCCCACCACCGGGCTGTTCGTCACGGACCTCTTTGCCTTCCTCGTTCAAGTACACGTAGGGGCCTGAACGTTCGTTGCGACCACCCCAACCACCCAAGCCGATCATGCGGTTGTAGGCTGTCCAATCGCCAAACGAATTGTCGGCTGCATGCAAGACAACAAACCCGCCACCATTGAAGACATACTTCTCAAAGTCCGCTTGAGTTTCATCGGGCCATGGAGCTGCACCGAATCCTAAATTCGAAATGACGACTTGGTATTTTGAAAAATCGGGATGGAAATCGGGATCGGTTTTCGGCTCCTTCACAGATTCGCGTTGCACGCCGTCGACCAGCGGATATTTTGCGAGCCACTCCTCGCCTTGCCACATGTACTTAGTCCGTGCGATATCGACCCGATAACGGTTCGTATCCTCCAAATACTTCTTGATCATCATCGTCGTTTTGGGCCACGCACCATGATTGTTTTGACCGTCGAGGATCAATACGTTGATCGGCCCCTGTTCCGTTGCGACCGCCTGCGCTACGCAGGTTGGGAATATTGTCAACGCGGACAGAAACAAGCAGGCAGCACCCATCATCCATGATCCGCCCCATAGCGTCCGCGTACGAGGGTATGGTTGAGTGCAGTTGAACATCGGAATGCAATTCATGCAGTCGTCTCCAGATGGAAAAGGAGTGGAGGGAAAAGGGACGGTCGTTTGTGGTATTCGCACACGCGCGCAGGCAACCCTCGCGCGCAAACCACCGCGCGCAGGCCAACCGTAGTGGCGAAGTGGGCCGGGACCGTAGTATACTCGCTGCTGGGCTGACGCGAGGAGATCTGTACGCGACCAACGATCTGCGGCACAATGGGTCAAGAGAATCGGGTGGTTGCCGCCCGTTGGGGCGCCTGTCACCCTTCGTTTTATTTTCCTCTGCCTTCTCCGCGCAACGAAATAGCATGGCCGACACCGATCACGAATCTGAACTTTCCTCGGGCGAGGACAAGTACACGGTCGTCGCCAGGCGTTATCGCCCTAAAACGTTTGAAGATCTGGTCGGTCAGGACACCGTAGCCCAGGCGTTGTTGCGGGCTATTGAAACCCATCGCGTCGGCCACGCTTACTTGTTCACCGGTGCTCGGGGAGTGGGTAAGACAAGTACGGCCCGGATTTTTGCCAAAGCCCTGAACGCTTCGCAGGATGGTTCCGGTCGGTTTGATCCAAAGAGCGAAATTGCCGCGGCCATCGACAATGGCGAAGACATGGACGTCATCGAAATCGACGGTGCGAGCAACCGAGGTATCGATGAGATCCGGCAGCTGCGCGCCAATGCCTCAATCCGGCCCAGCCGCGCTCCGTTCAAGATCTACATCATCGACGAAGTTCACATGCTGACCACGCAGGCCTTCAACGCCCTCCTCAAGACCCTCGAGGAACCGCCGGGGCACGTGAAATTTATTTTCTGCACTACCGATCCGGAAAAGATTCCGATCACGGTGCTGTCTCGATGCCAACGTTTCGATTTCCCACCCGTCGCAACCGATCAAATCCTCGACCGATTGAAACTCATCTGCCAAACCGAGGGCGCCCAAGCCGATGAGGACGCGCTGCGTTTGATCGCACGGCGCGCTGCAGGGTCCATGCGAGATAGCCAGTCCCTGCTCGAACAATTGCTCAGCTTCGGTGGTCATCGTATCACCGTGGACGATGTACATGCCATGCTAGGTACGGCCGACGAAACGCGTTTGGCGAGCTTTGCAAACTGCATGATCGAACGCGACGCCAGCAGTGCGTTGGTGGAACTCGATTCGGCCGTGAATGTCGGAGTGGATCCAGGTCAATTGGCCGAACAACTCCTCGGTTATCTTCGCGACATGATGGCCATTGCCATCGGCGGACCAACGGAACTGATGCGGACGGCTAACCCCAATGGTGCCGATGAACTTCGGAAATCAGGCCAAGAATGGGGGACGATGAATTTGCTGTCGGCTTTGCAGTTGCTGGATGAAACCATCGTTCGTATGAAGCACAGTGTTCAGAGCCGAATCCTGCTCGAAGTCGCTTTGGTGCAGATCTGCAATCTACAAGACCTGCAGGCGTTGGCGGACGTTCTCAAGGGACTCGCCGCCCATCAAGTTCCAAGCGCTTCGCCGCGTCCCGCCGCGCGCCCTGCCGGCCAAACGGCCGCCCGCCCTGCAACACAACCCGTAGCCCAACCTGCCACTCGCCCCGCCGCTCAGTCGACGACCGCACCATCGATACCGCCTGCCTCTGCTGAGCCGGATCCAAAAAAAAAAGATGAACTAGTCGATGCGAACTCCCCATCGATATTGGTTCAGCCTGAGACGACTGCATCTTCTTCGAACTACACCCCGCCGACCGATACGCTTTCCGCCGATGAACCAGCGGTGCTCAATTCCACCGCACCTCAATCGCCATTGGAGGTTTTTCGAAGAGTCATCCCGGGGCTCGGAGGGAGCGCTGCGCAGGCTGCAATCATGGCGGTCGAAATCCGCCCAGTGTCCCCCTCGCATTGGCGGGTTCTGTTGGCCCGCGAGGCCAAGTTTGCGATCGATCAATTCCGAAACGCAGAGTACTCCGCCCGATTCCATTCCGCTATTCGAACGGCCGTCGGACATGACGTGACACTCGAATGGTTGCTCACGGACCGTCCCTTGCCTCCCGATACTTCCCAACCGGAATCGAATGAGGAAGTGGCGTCGGCATCGATCTCGCGTTCGTCGATTCCCCAGAATCAACGCATTCGCGAAGCCATGGGGATACCGATCATCAAGCAGTTTATGGATCTGTTCCAAGGCGAAATTTTGAGAGTCGATGAGGCTCCCAAAGCGTCGACGATCTCGCCCCCAAAGATACTCAGTTCCGAAGATGGCGAAGCGACTGATGCGAGACAAGTAGTTTTGGAAACGATGGATTGACGCTACTTTCGCGGAGCGAAAGTCGACACTCGGTTTCTGTACGATGCTAATGACCGTGATCGTGATCGTGGTTACCAAAGGCCTTGTCTTTGGAATTCCCACCCGCGATCACGTACGCCATTAGATCGAGAATCTCTTCGCGTGTCAGCTTGTTCATTAAGCCTTGCGGCATGGTTGAAATGGCCGATACCTTTTCAGCTTCGATTTCGTTCTTGTCCAAGACGGTCGGTTCTCCCTTGGCCAACGGATCCACCATGATCTTGATCTGATCATCCGTTTCTTCGACAACCATGCCGGTCAGGATGGCCGATGATTCCATTTGGAAAATCCGAGAGCGGTACTTGTCTTCGATGTCCGCCGACGGCTCGAGTATGGCTTTAAGAATGTATTCCGCCGTCCGTTTCTTCGGCTCCAATTTGCTCAAATCGGGTCCAAACTCCTTGCCCTCACCATCCAGTTTGTGACAGCCGACGCAGTTGGCGGCCCGGAACAAACTCTTGCCGACCTCGAACGATCGACCATGATCCACCTGCATTAGATCGGCCGTCAAATCCTCGACCCGCCATTCTGTGTTGCGGCCGACCGATGCGAGCAACGGGTCCAGAGTCGGCATCGGCTTCGCAGCCAGATACGCTTCTGGATCGCTTTGGTATTGATCGAGATCCTCAACAACCACCAACACACCAAACATGCGGCGCCAGTGGCCAGGATACGTGCATACGTAGGGGTACATACCCGGCTGCTTCGGGACTTCGAAACTAATCGTTTGTGATTCACCCGGTGATATCAGTTTGCTCGCAAGCAAAATCCTGTCCGAGATAGGTACGAATTGCCGTTCGCGAGCATCGGCGTCCAATGCGGTGGCTTCGGCTTGCAAACCCACTTCTTCTAAAGCACCGGGCAAAACAATCACGAAGTTATGTGGCATATTGTCGGTGTTGGAAAACCGGAATTCCACTGGTTTGCCAGCTTGCACCACGATTTTTTCCTTGTCGTAGATCATCCGTTCAACAACGGTCCCGACTGCGATGGTTCGGACATCGAGGTTCTGCAATCGCGCTTGGATCGAACGCGATTGATCTGCGGGCAGTTTCTCCGCCAACGCCTTGATGAGTTCCGTGGTTTCGACCGCCGCTGCCGTTGTGCGATACTTGGCCGGTATACCGCTCAAGTAACCGACCAGATTGTCGACCAATCCCGGCAGTTCCTTGGGATCCCATGCCGAAACCGGGAGCGATCGCAATGCGGTAACGGCCGACGACCGCTGGCGATCGGCTTTGATCAACCGGGTCCAATCCGAAAATTTTTCGGAGTCAAAACCTGGGATCGTCACCGAAGCGCGGACCGCCAAATCGTGCAGAGTGTCTTCGCCAGAACCGACGCTTAATCGATCCGGAGAAATTTTTTGCTTTTCAAATCCAGGACCGCTCCACGTAACGCGCAGTCCATCTCCGCCGCCGTTGTCAAAGTAAGTCACGAGCAATCGATGGGAACCGGCGGTCAGCTCAATCGTATTCTTCTTTTCATTCATGCCGTGTAGGCCGTCATGATTGATCAACAAAGCATCGTCGATATAAACACGCGAGCCGTCGTCGGAAGCGATGAAGAAGGTGTACTTGCCCGTTTGCGGAACGGAAAGGTTACCGGTAAATCGTAGCGCGAAATCATCTGCTTCACGTCGTTGAGGAACGTCCATCACAATTTCAGGCACGATTCCCGAATCGTTGGGCTGCAAGGCTGCAAGAGTTTCTACAGCCACGTTGTCCGGCGCGGGGTAGAAGTATTCGACTTGGATACCGGCTTGTTGCAAGGACGCTCCGGAGGATTCCGGTGGAAGGGTCGATGGCAATTCGAACATCAGACCTCGGACGGAAGCGAACAGTTTGCGTTTTAGAGCATCGTCCGTCAATGCTGGAATCGCGATCAGTAGGTCGCGTAAAGCGCCTTTGCTGAGCGACGCTGCTGCGAAGGGAGCGTCACCGTTTCCTTCGGCCGTGATCCATGCTGCATATCCCAAGGAACGCGTGGCTCCTTGAGCACCGGTGGATGCGAGATTCTGCAATCCGCCCCGAACCTTTTTTAGTTCCGCCGACGGTTGTTCGAGCAACAAATCCTGCAAAGTTGTGAGAGCATCGGTTTGTCCGCTGCGATCACGTTGGACGATGAGATCCATGATGACGGGAACCGAGCTTTCATGCCGCAGCTCCGCGAGGGCCGCGAGGGCTTCGCGAAGGGATTGCGACGAGGCATTGGTCCGATTCAATACGGCTTGCAGTACCTTCTCCGACCTCGGTAATTGCAACAATCTTTCTGCATCCGCATTGACCAGAGCGTACTGCAGTCCCGCCTCGGAAAGGGGTTGCTTGGAATCGATCTGAGCACGCAACTTAGCGTCGATGTCCAACCGCTGTTTGGCGTAGCGGAGGACCGTTTCTAGCTCCGGATCCAAAGGCCGATTCGCTACCTCATAGACGGCTTCCACCGCGACGGGCCCCTGGAGATCCACCGCAGTTTTTACAGCCTCAGCTCGGACCAACCCGGAGTCATCGCGGGCCGCGGCCATGAGGAGTTCTTCCCAACCTTGAACGCGCTCTGCCCAATGCCCGAGCGTGCGAATGGACGCGGCTCGAACTCTCGGTTCTTTTGCGGCAAACGTCTTTTGAATCCAGGCCAGATCGGGCAAGCGATGTTCTTCGAGTACCCATAAACCTTCGAGCAACGCTTGGGCGTCGTCCGCATTGCGAGGATCGAGACGGGTGAACCAGGTATGCAATTGTGCATCGATTTCTTTCGATGGCCGTCCACTCAATTCGAGTCGAGCTCGGTAGCGCACGCCATTCTCCTTGGCGTAAAACGCTTGAAGCACTTCCGGGATCGATTTCCCTTTGAGCTTGGTCGGTGCCAGCAACGGTCGACCGGGCGCGGTAACGCGGTAGATCCGCCCATGCTCTTGATCGCGATTCGGATCGCGCATGTTGTGCTGCATGTGACCGATGATTGCGTTTGCCCAATCGGCCACGTAGAGCGCACCGTCGCCACCCACCTCAATGTCGCTCGGCCGAAAATTGGGATCCGATGAAACCAGAATCGGCTCAATCTCCGTGGCGGTGATATCCGCGACTTCATAATGCACCTCATGCTGCAAGACGCCGAGAAATCCGATGCAGTTGCAGATCAGAAAATTGCCTTGGTTCTCTGCCGGAAAGTGACTGCTCGACAAAATGCCGTTGGCCGAAACCGGTCGGACCCGCATCTTGAACCACTGTTTATTGCCGATCCCTTTACCGATGTTGACGTACGAACCTGTTCCGCTCGTACCGTCATTGGCGAACTGATATCCCCATTGATCGAACACATCGCCATGCGGATTAGGACCGATCGGAAAATGGAATTCCATTTCGAAGGTGCGAGGGTTGAAACGATGCACACCGCTCTCGCCAGATCGCACCGTTTGCGTCGGTGTTTCCATGGCTGCAACGTTGAAAATACCTCGCGACCAGTACAACCATCCGTCAGGACCCATCAGCATTGCATTGGCCGAGTGGTGAGAATCGGCGCTGCTCATGCCTTGTAGCATTCGAACCTTCAAGTCGGCCTTGTCGTCGCCGTCGGTGTCTTTCAAAAACCAAATCTCGGGCAAGGCAGCTACGAGCATGCCACCATTCCAAAATTCAAAACCAGTGACGCTGTTGAGTTCATCGGCAAACGTTACGCATCGATCCGCAACGCCGTCCCCATCGTCGTCGGGCAAGCAAATGATTTTATCGCGCCGGGGTGTGATCGGATTCCAGTGTGGATACGAAGGCCAGACCGACACGAACAGACGCCCATCGGTATCGACCGCCATTTGCACAGGATTGAGCAAGTCGGGGAAACGCTCTTCGGAAGCAAACAGATTGACCTGCATGCCTTCAGCAATCTTCATCTTTTCGATCGCCGCTTCACCGCTCAAATAGTCATGCCGGCCATCGGCCAGTTTGCCAGGGATATTGGTTTGTACTTTGAGCTCCTCGGGCAGATTATCATCAAGCACCGTGTACGATTCGCCGCGTGCCGTTGCCCAAACGGCACGATCGCGATTGGCCGTTTTGACGTCGAAGATCTCCATCTCGCGCATCATGACGTCAGCATTGGATTGACCGAACCAAGCCAATTTGGAACGACCACCGAAGACGTTGTAGCCATCCACGACACGGTAGCGGCTAAACCACTCGTAGTTCTTATCGAGGATGATTGCGCGGAGCTTGTTGAGTTGCGATTCGTCCGCAGCAATCGCCAATTTCGGAAACAACGCTTGGACGATTTGTTTGGCCACTTCGCGATCGCCATCGTCGTTGAGGTGGATCCCATTGATGGTCAACGGTTGGTCAAGTTGATCGTAGAGTCGCTGAGTCGGCGCGAACAAATCGACAAACGTTACGGATTTGTCGCCGCAGACCTCCGCCATGGCTTGTGCGTACATCGCCAGCTTACGATTGTTATCGATTCCATCTGGCAAATTGGGATCGTTCAGATTTTCATGAGCGATTGGAGAAAAAAATACCAAGCGCGGTGGGGAATTCCCGTCGTACCTCTGAGCCCGCATGGCATCGATGGTGCTGGCCAGATCTTTCTTGAATTTCGGCAATCCCTCGCTGCCCCGCAAGGCCTCGTTGTAACCGAAGAATGCAAAGACCACGCTGGCCTCAACCTTGGTCAACCACTCGTCGGGGCTACCAAAATTCTCCTCGCGATTTCGAAGCGTCAGTTCATCGCCCGGATATCCCAAATTCCGAAACGTCAAATCGTAATCGGGATAGGCGGCAACCAAATAGGTCTCCAGCCAACCCGAATGTTGCATGCGATCGGCGGTTGTGTTCCCGATGATCGCGACGTGATCGCCCTTCTTAAGCAGCAAAGAAGGATTTTCAGCACGGACCAGCGAGACGAGTAGGACAAAAGAGGCGAGAAGGCCCAAGCCTGCGCGACGAATCAAATTCATGGATCATTCCGAGGTAGGAGAGGTTGGCGGGGATCTTCAATTGTAACGGTCGAGCCGTCCGCTGCCATCCTGGTACAACATCCTGGTAATCCTGGTAGAGATCGCAAAAAGCGAATCCGACTTGGCTTACTGCTGACAATTTACTGCTGGCAATTTACTGCTGGCAATTTTGGCAGTTGTTGTTTTTCGGCACACCTGTTCCTTGGGCGGCATACGGAGAGCCAGTCGCGTTTGTCGGACCGTAGATCGGCACGCCCGATGGAGGCGGAGCAAAGGTCGGATTTCCGTACACTGGAGCCGCAGCGGCCGGCGGCGCGCCGATAGAAACTGCGGGAAAAGTACCCGCGGCATTGGGATAAGTCGCAGTCGGAAGACCCACAGGAGCAAGGCCAGCAGGAGGAACGCCGTACGAAGGAGGCAACGCCATCGGCTGGTAAACGCCTGGTCGTGGCTGAACGCAGTGGCACAAGCCAAGGTTGTCACATTTCCATTGCTCCATTTGCTGGATGCACTGGCAGCCGCTGGCAAACCCTGTCAGAAGGACCAACCATAAAGGGATATTTCGTCGCATGATCGAATCGGGCTCGCACGAAAGGAAGCGTGGGCATGGATAGCTGCGAGAGTATGCACCCCCGCAACACCATGCACGGCTTCAATCGTTATCTTTTCGCTTGAGCGAAAACTCAACGCGATCGATCGTGCGGATTGCAGCGATCGCGTTGGCTAATTCATTCCCAGACCAACTATTTCGTTGTCATCTCGGTAGCCCGATGGGCGGGGGCGGTGGTAGTTGCAAGCCTTGCACGGCGGGTCCCAGGGTTTGCTCGTAGTGCTTGAGCAGCGCATACACCGATTGAAATTCTGGTCGGCTCGACAGCGCCACGAAGCGAGGGTCGCTGGCGATGGCTCCATACCGCGCGACCACTTCCTTGACAGCGACCGGATCCGGCGGCGCGTGTCCTAAGAAGGATGGCGGCAATCCCAAATACTCTTTCCAAGAATCATCGAGCAAATCAAACAGTTTCGGGGCCAACTGCACCAACTCGCCGCGGATTACCTCCGATTCCGAAGCGGCGAGTTGCTGGGCATAGCCTGCGCTTGGAGGCGTTCCTCTGGCAATGGCCTCGGCATAACCGGCAACGGATTCGGTCAGCTGTTGTGCGGCAGGTGGCACGATTGCCGGTGAATTCGGAGTCGTCATGCTGTAATACGCAGCCGTGGCCATGCGATCGATCTGAAGCATCGAACCATCGATAGCAACGCCGGCGAACAGACCACGGCTTCTGGAATAGGTATAAATCTCGGCCTGCAATTGACCGTCCGTGGCCACGGCGCCTTCGCCTCCAACCGGCCCTGCCGCTGCCGAAACACCTGCACCGAGAGTTAGTTTGCCGGACAGGATACCTTGAATGCTTCGCGGCGTTTTGAAAACGAGTAGGACGTCGGACGATTTCAATCCCGCTTGCCAGCCCACATTTCCTCCGGTCAAGGTGATAAAGACCGGGGCATGCCATACGCCGTTAGGATCGCGCACCATCAGTACGCCACGTCCGAACCGTGCGCCAATGATGAATCCCCCTTTAATGACATTCGGGATGATCGCAACGCCGCTGGCATTGGCAATCATGGACTTCGGAATCTTCGACATTGTGGAGGACATGGTCTCATTGAGCAATTGCTGTGACAGAGCCACCGATTCGGCTGGCCAATTCTGTGAGAGACCGGCGCAAGGCATTAGCAACACGAGCCCAAACGTCCAAAGCCCACGTTGGGCGAACTTGAATAGTTCAACCTTTGACAACATCCACATGATTCCTAATCTCCGAATGGGCATCCACAGTAAGGAGCGCAGGCTCCAACAGTCTGCGGAGGATACCCAATCTAGCGGGCTTGGGTAAATAGCGATCCAACGGCCCGCAATTCCCGGCCAACAGCGAAGAGTTCACGAAGCCGGCCGATTTCAGTCGGCCGATTTCATTCGGCAAGGTCCACGAAGGCAATCATCGATGGATTGCCGACGGGTACGTATTGGCCGGTAAAGGTCAATCGGCCGGTTGTGGGATCGACTGAAAAAATGGCGAGATGGTCTGCACGCTGATTGCAGCAGTACAGGAAACGACCGGTCGGGTCGAAGTTGAAGCTGCGAGGGTAATTGCCTCGGGTCCACTCCTCGCCCACGTAGCTCAATTCACCACTGGCCCCGATCGAGAAAATACCGATGCTGTCGTGAAGTCGATTTCCAGCGTACAAAAAGTTGCCATCGGCCGAAATCAGGATCTCCGAACAGAAGTTGCTGCCAGCGTATTCAGGAGGCAGCGTTGAAATCGTTTGACGACTTGTTAAGGCACCGTTGGTCGCATCGTAATCGAACAAGAGGATGGTGGATCCCTCTTCTTGAATTGAATAGAACCAGCGGCCATTGGGATGAAAATGGAAGTGGCGAGGGCCATCTCCAGCGGGCACAGAGACTGAGAACTGAGTCGCAGGAGTCAGTTTGCCAATCTTGGCGTCCATCGACCAAACGAAAATCTGATCCAGACCAAGATCGCAATGGATGACGAAGCGGCCTGACGGATCGCTGGCAATCATGTGCGCGTGGGTTCGGTCGTGGCCACTGATGGCGAAGCTTCCGGGCGGGGCATGGACGGCACGCGTGGGACCAATCGTGCCGCGATCGATCTGGACATCGGTCGGTTCACCGAGGGAACCGTCGGAATGAATCGGCAAGACGGCAATGGAACCACCGAAGTAATTTGCAACCAGCAGGAATCGGCCAGATGGATGGAGACTGACATACGTCGGTCCCGCACCGCCGGAGCGAACCGTGTTGAGCAATCGCAGCCCGCCATCCGACCGATCGATGGCAAAAGCGCTCACGGTCCCTTCTCCATTGGGGCCGCTCCGGTCGGTCTCATTGGCTGAGTAGAGCCGCGTTCCGGTCGTATCGCTAACGACACAACTCGGGCTCGTCCCCATCTCAAAAGTATCCGTCGCGGTCAGTTCACCGGTCGATCGGTTGACAGAAAAGCAATGGATACCGCGGCCGTTGCCCGGTGGAAGATCGACTTGAGTGGGCAGAACATCTTTCAATGGAGAACTGAAGGTTCCGACGTACGCCATCAGCAGTGGTTCAGTCGTACTCGCAGTTGCAGGCATCGGAGTTGCCAGCAATCCGGTGGTCGAGCAGGTAGCCAATCCCGCCCAGGTCGCGGCCGTCACGAGAGCATGACGACGAGTTATTTGGTCGATGCGTAGAACGTTGGACATAGGCAAAGGATCGATCTCGAAAGCAGGGCGATGGGTTAGGGAGCCTGCCACGTGGTCCCCTGCTTACCATCTTGAATATGGATGCCGATGACGGCTAGGCCATCGCGGACCGCGTCCGACGTGGCGAAGTCTTTGCGAGTCCTCGCTTCTGCTCGAAGCCTTAAAACCAGCTCCATCAAACCTTCGACGAGCTTGTCCGACGATTCACCGCCACCCGCCTTAGCAACCGGCTTGAGAAAGATACCGAGCAAAGCAGACATCTCGCGTAGGATCTTCATGCCATCGGTCAGTTGTTCGATTCCCGCCGCGGATTTTGTTTCATCAAGTTGTTCACTATCCATAAAGCGATTGAGGGCGCGTGCCATTTCGAACAAGTCGGCGGTGGCACCGCCCGTATTGAAGTCATCGTCCATTTTTGACAGGAACGATTCCCGCAGTTCCAACAAGGTCTTGAGCAGGCTCGTGGGCTCCGCGGGTGGTACAAACTCGGTTCGGCGTTTTGGAAAGGCTAGCTGATAGACAGACAAACCCGCGATTCGCTCGAACCGCTCGAAGAGGCGGTAGAAGGTTTCCAAGGCCGCCCCGGCTTCTTCGAGCGGTTCGTCGCCGAACAATGTGGTCGACCGATAGTGCGAACGGAGCAGAAAAAACCGAATCCGTTCACCGGTATGTTTGGCGATCAACTCTGCCAGTCCACCTGCGCCTTTGCTGCGTGAGATTTTCCCAGCCGCTTCGTCGGGTGTCGATTCACGATCCGAACGACCACCGACCTTGCCGGTTTCACTCGAGGCTCGCATCAACCCGTTGTGCATCCAATAGCGAGCCATTGGCTGACCGTGGCAGCATCGGCTTTGGGCCATTTCATTTTCATGGTGAGGGAAAACCAAGTCGAGTCCTCCACCATGGATATCAAAGGTTTTTCCGAGAATGCCGCGGCTCATGGCTGAGCATTCGATATGCCACCCCGGGCGGCCATCCCCCCATGGGCTCGACCAGCTTGGCTCACCGGCTTTGGCGGCCTTCCAAAGTGCAAAGTCACCTGCGGAGCGTTTTCGCGAAGCGGCCTCGCCACCTTCGCCAAGTTGGTCCTCGGTCGAGCGATTGCTCAATCGCCCGTACTCGGAATCCTTCGTCACATCGAAGAAAACGTCCCCGCCACTGGCGTAGGCGAAATCGCGTTGGATCAACTCTTCGATGAAGGCAATGATGTCTTGCATGCAGTCGGTAGCCCGAGGCATTCGATCGATTTGATCGACCCCGAGTGATTGAAGGTTGGCCAAGTAATCCGCCGTCATCTGCGTGGCGAGTTGGAACATCGAAACCCCGCGTTGCTGGGATCTCTGGATCAACTTGTCGTCCACATCGGTGATGTTGACCACCCACGTGACGTCGTAGCCGCAGTAGGTCAAAAAGCGTTTGACCGTATCGAAGATTACCGGACCGACCATGTGTCCAATGTGGGCTTCGGCATAAACGGTCGGACCGCACAGGTACATTCCGACGCGTTTGGGTTGGACGGTTTCAAAGGGTTCTTTGGTCTTCGTTAATGTGTTGTACACCCGGATAGGGTAAGCGGATGGGTTTTCTTGCATGGCGAGCCGTGACCAACACTTGGGAAACAAATCGCGATAGATTATAGATGGACTGGGCATGCACTCCGCCCCCCGAATCGCATCCTTACGCGTGGTGGCAAGGTAACGATTTTGGCGTGGATCGTCCATCGCAATCCAGGCCTCGAAGCCCAAAAACCATCCTCATACGTTCATCTCGCCATGAAGCCAATGCGTGTTGAAACCGCCGGCATGACCGATCGCGGCAAAGTCCGGACCGACAATCAAGACCAGTTTTTCGTCGGAGAGTTGACGCGCAGCATCCGCACGCAGTCCAGCTCCTTAGCCCTGGAAGCCGGCTCGCAACTGACCGGTAGCCCGCGCGGGCAATTGTTCATGGTGGCCGACGGCATGGGTGGTCACCGCGCGGGGAACGAGGCCAGCGGATTGGCCATCCAATTCTTCATCGCCACGATCCTCAATCGCGTTCGATGGTTGGTCCCCAGGGACGATAGCGATGAGTCGATGCTGGTCGATGACCTTAAAAGGATGCTGACCCAAGCGCATGCGGAAATCAAACGACAATCCGAGGTGTCAAGCAGTCTATCGGGCATGGGAACTACCTTCACCATGGCCTACGTGAATTGGCCGCGGATGTACGTCGTGCATGCCGGCGACACGCGGTGCTATCTCCATCGTCGCGGTGGACTCAAACTACTCACCCGCGACCACACCGTTGCCAACCAACTGATGGAGGCGGGGCGACTGGATCCCAGCGCCCTGGAGCGATCGCCTTGGTCCAATGTCT
The DNA here is from genome assembly GCA_041752005.1 of Pirellula sp. Classification (GTDB taxonomy): domain Bacteria; phylum Planctomycetota; class Planctomycetia; order Pirellulales; family Pirellulaceae; genus JBKCUI01. The sequence goes on from JBGSHV010000078.1 coordinate 24,693, forward strand.
TGATCAACGCCCTGGGCGCAGGTGCCGAAGAAGTTTTCGCGGAAATCACCAAGGTCGAATTGCTCGAAGGCGATCGCGTGCTGCTGTGCAGCGACGGTCTCAACAAACATGTCGATGACGAAGCCATCGAAGGCGTGCTCGGCCGATGGACCGACGCTCACTCGAGTTGCGAGGCGTTGGTTCGCATGGCCAATGACGGCGGTGGTAGCGACAACATCACCGTGGTCCTGGCACGCTGGGAACCCACCGCAGGCAACGAAGTCTTGCCGATTATCAGCGCGATGCCAGCAGGTGAGAAAATCTATAAGGAGATCGAGCTGCCCGCCGAAGAATCCGAAACCACCGATCTCGAGAGCTTGCGAATATCAACCTCGGAGTTTAACGATACACCAACCGATCCGATGATCGGTGGAAGCTAACGAACCAACACATGCATCGCTACCTCTCTCGATCTTTGTTCATTCCCACATTTCTCTGGAACTATGGGATGGCGCGCGTCGTTCGGCTGAGACGTTGGTGGGATCCCATCGACCCGCACGTGGTGTTAGGTGCCATGCCCATGCGACGCGATGTACCTATCCTCGCGGGGTTAGGCGTTCGAGGCGTCATCAATATGTGCCGGGAATACCGAGGCCCCATCGCAGCTTATGAAAAACATGGAATCGAGCAGTTGTGGTTACCTACGATCGACTTTAATCCCCCATCCTTAGAGGATGTACATCGCGGCGTTGAATTTCTGGATCGGTTGACCAGTCAAAACAAAACGGTCTATGTCCATTGCAAAGCCGGACGCGCGCGAAGCGCCACAATCGTTCTTTGTTGGCTGGTCCACACGAAGAAAATGACGCCGGAACAAGCCCAGTTTCACTTGCTGCAGTGCCGACCGCATGTCCATGCAAGCTTGCTCGCTCGGCCCGTGGTGCAAGAATACCTAGCCAGCATTGTTCCCAGTCCGCCACCTTCGCCTAAAGAACCACCTACGCCTGAATAGGTCGCAGCGGGGAGTCGTTTCCGAGTCGCATCGCACTGACGCATGCCTGCTTTTTTGTATTTGTGCTCTAATTGGAACTAAGAAAGAGTCGACCCGAGCGTTTCCTTAGTGCAACTGCATTTGTCGCGCTACGAATTTCAATTCGCTCTTTCTCCTTCAATATTTGGAACGGAGTTCTTCTCATGCATCGCGGAATTGCCATCTTCTCCCTGGCACTCGTAGCGGCCTTAGTCGCTTATCCATTCGCGGCATCTCAACCCCCTTCCCAGGAAGCCCGCAAGGCCATGTGGAAAAAAGTTGACGAAGCAGTCCAGAAAGGACTGCCCAAATCCGCGATCGAGCAATTGCAGGTAATCGCCCAAGGAGCGCTGAACGATCGCGCCTATCCAGAAGCCATTGCTGCCATCGGCAAACGAATTGCCCTCGATGCCACGATCGAGGGGGGCAGCCCAGCCGAACGCATCGGCCGCATGAAAAAAGATTTGGAAGCCGCCCCAGCCGAAATGAAACCGGCCATTCACGCGCTTCTGGCCAACTGGTACTGGGCCTACTTTCAAGAAAACCGCTGGCAATTCTCGCAGCGAAGCGCCACCGAAAACGCCCCAGGCGATGACCCGACCACCTGGGATCTGCGTCGGATCTTTGACGAAATCGATTCGCATTACTCCGCTGCCTTGGCCGAGCCTCAAGTGCTTCAATCCGTCCCTATCGCTACGTACGATGCACTCCTGGAAAAAGGCACCTTGCCCGATGCCTATCGACCTACCCTGTACGACTTCCTCGCCTTCCAGGCCATCGATTTTTACACGGTTGGTGAACAAGCGGGTGCGGCGCGCCAAAATGCTTTCGAGATCGAAGCCTCGTCTCCCATCTTTGGTTCGATCGACGAGTTCATCGCTTGGAAGCCAGAAACGAAAGACGTCGATGCTCCAAAACTCAAAGCGATCGAACTCTACCAACAACTTCTGACGTTTCATCGGCAGGACGAAGACCCCAGCGCTCTGTTGGATGCGAATCTGGGCCGGTTGCAGTTAGGCTACAACCATGCAGTGGGTGAGGAAAAAGTTAGTCGAACGAAAGTTGCTCTCAAAGCCTTGGCCGACACCTACGCCATGAACCCTCTATCCGCCACCGCTCGGCATCGATTGGCTGAGATCCTCATGAGTGAGGAAAACCCGACCGAGGCGCGCGAAGTGGCATTGCAGGGAAAGAACGCGCACCCACAAAGTGTCGGCGGATTGCTTTGTCAAAACCTCATTGTCACCATCGAATCGAAATCGATTGCGATCACGACCGAGCGAGTGTGGAGCGAGCCCCTACCTGTTCTGCGCGTTCAGTACCGAAACATCGATAAAGTCCACTTTCGCGCTATCAAGTCCGATTGGAGGTCGCGGCTTACGTCCGATCGATGGAATCCAAGCCAAATGACCCAAGCAGACATCGACAGTCTCGCGAGTGAAAAACCCGCGCTGGCTTGGTCGGCGGATCTTCCACCCACAGACGATTATCTCGAAGCTACCGAGGATGTTCCCGCACCCACGACTCTTGCTCCCGGCTACTACCTCATTCTGTCCAGCATGCTCGAGAATTTTCGCGACCCATCCAACCAAATCCATGTCACCGAAGTTTGGGTCACGAAGTTAGCATTGGTCATGCGGCAGCAATGGGGACGTGGCAAAGCATCGGGATTCGTACTAGACAATCGCACGGGTGAACCGATCGCAGGAGCCAATGTTCAAATTGTATACCGCGAGCGATCAAACAATGGTTTTGTCGATGGTCCGAAGATGGAGACGGACAAAGACGGGATGTTTGAGTTTCCGTCTGAGAATCGCGGCAGCTTTGCATGGGTCCGTCACAACGGCCAATCCCTCGCGACCCAATCGGAGTATTCAACGTACACGCAACAAACTCCGGCCATTAATACGCACATGGCACTATTTACAGATCGATCGATCTATCGACCCGGCCAAATGGTGCAGGTCAAAGGGATCGCGATGATCACCGATTCGGCGACCAATCGCTATCAAGTCGTAGCGGGAAAACCCTTTCGTGTGCATTTTCGCGATACCAACGGCGAAGACATCGAGACGATCGACGTACGGTCCAATGACTACGGTTCCTTTGCCACCACCTTCACGGCTCCACGCAATCGCGGTACGGGTGCGATGAGCATCACCGTCGACGACGTGGTCCAAGGCCAAACGCCGGTGAGGGTCGAAGAATACAAGCGCCCGAAATTTAAAGTCGATGTAGAATTGCCGAAGGATGCTATAAAGCTTTCGGAAGTCGTGAAGGTTACTGGCAAGGCCATGTCCTACACGGGCGCGCCCGTCCAAGGAGCCAAGGTTCGGTACCGTGTGGTGCGTCAAGTGCGCTGGCCGGATTGGTTCATGTTCTGTTACGGCTGGCGCATTGCTCCCATCCAGCAAAACGCACTCGAAATAACCAGTGGTTGGGCCGAAACACAACCCGATGGTTCCTTCGCTCTCGAATTCACGGCCATCCCGGACCGCTCGGTGCCGGAATCCGACCAACCCATCTTCACCTATTCGGTTACAGCCGATGTGACCGATGGGACGGGTGAGACGCGAACCGGAGAAAACTCCGTATCGGTCGCCTACACCGCCTTACAAGCCAACATGAGCGCCGAGGATTGGCAAACGCAACAGCAACCTGTCAAAGTTCAGCTTCGAACGACCAACACCAACGGACTCGCCACCGCCGCATCGGGTACCGTTCGTGTCCACGCCCTACGCGAACCAGAGTCGGTTCTGCGACCTGATATTCTGGGCCAACGAGTAATCCGCCCCAATCGTGGACCCAACCGTGGCCGCAGGCCATCTCGACCACCGGTCACTGTATCCCAACCCGTTACTGTGCCCGACCCGAGCGATTACCGCAACTGGCCTCTCGGGGACGAAGTCGCGCGGGAAGACTTCGCAACGGGCGACGAAGGCAAAGCGGAATTGGAATTCGAGTTGAAGCGAGGGCTGTACCGTGTTGTCTTGGAAACCCAAGATCGATTCGGCAAGCCGGTCCGCTCGGAAGTCAATCTGAGAGTTCTCGATCCAACAGCCAAAGAGCTTGGCATGAAGCTTGCGCATGTCTTTGCAGCGGAGAAAGCCACCGTTCAACCTGGAGACAATTGGTCAGCCATCTTGGGGTCTGGTTATGACTCCATGCGCGCCTATGTGGAAATTGAACACCGCGGCAAGTTGCTTCAAAAGTATTGGACAACAAAGGGTCCTACCCAGTTCACCATTGCCCAAAAAGTGGACGAGACGATGCGGGGAGGCTTCACAGTTCGCATCACGACCGTACGTGAGAACCGACTCTACACCGAAGCCCGAACAATCGACATTCCATGGACCAATAAAGAGCTTACGGTTCGGTGGGATCGCTTTCGATCCAAACTCGAACCTGGTTCGAAAGAATCCTGGAGTTTGACCATCACCGGCCCCGACGCAACCGCAGCCGTCGCCGAAATGGTGGCTGGCATGTACGACGCATCGCTCGATGCCTACCTGCCGCACTCTTGGATCAGTCGCATCAGTGGTTTCTACCACGAGTCCTCGCCGATGACGACCGCGTTTGAGAACCAGCCAGTTGGCTTCCAATGGCTGCGCGGAACCATGAATTTGGATTTGAATTCGGTGGTTGCCACGTATCGCCACTTTCCTGCCGATTTGCAAATGGCATTGAACAATCGTTTTGCTTTTGCGCGTGGACTAAGCAGGGGTGGAATGGGAGGTGCACCGATGCCTGCCTCGGCCATGTTCGCAGCACAATCCCATGTTGAAAATGCCGAAGTTATGGAAAAGAGCGTCCAGATGGACGCAATCGGAGGCGAAGCAATCGATGCCAGCGTTGGCGGAGGAGCAGGTCGAAATAGTCCTGGCCCACAACTCGATTCCGTTTCACCCCGGAAAAACCTCAACGAGACCGCATTCTTCTTTCCTATGCTGCGCAGTGATGCCGATGGTACCGTCCGGCTCGAATTCACGATGCCGGAAGCCCTGACGACTTGGCGATTCTTGAGCTTCGCGCACGATCAAGAACTTCGTAGCGGCGGATTGGTCGATCAAGTCATCACGGCCAAGGATCTCATGGTCCAGCCCAATCCACCGCGATTTCTTCGCGAAGGAGACACTCTCGAGTTTTCCGTAAAGGTCACCAATCAAGGCACGTCGTCGCAAACCGGCAAAGTCGTTCTGAGGCTCAGTGATGCCATCAGCGAAGCGAGTGTCGATGCGGAATTTGGCAACATGGCTAATGAATTGGAGTTCGCATTGGAGCCCAACTCTTCGAAGACTTATCGCTGGAAGTTAAAAGTGCCAGACGGAGCACGCCCGATCATCTACAAAGCCATCGCGGCCACCGAAAAACTTTCCGATGGCGAACAAGGCATGCTGCCCGTTCTCTCGAATCGGATTTTGGTTACGGAATCGTTGCCGTTGCCGATCCGAGGACAAGGAACGAAAAAGTTCGCACTGCAAAAGCTGATCGATTCGGCCGGCTCCGAAACGATCCGCAACCAATCGCTCACGGTTCAGATGACATCGCAACCGGCCTGGTATGCCGTCCTCGCCCTTCCATACTTGATGGAGTACCCCTACGAATGCAGTGAGCAAACGTTCAATCGACTCTACGCCAATGCGTTGGCCCGCCACATCGCGCAGAGCGATCCAAAAATCGCGCGTGTGTTCGAAGTTTGGCGCGAAACGCAGCCCGATGCCTTGGTGTCACCCTTGAGCAAGAACGAAGACCTCAAATCGGTCATGATCGAAGAAACACCGTGGTTGCGTTCCGCCAATCGTGAATCGCAATCACGTCGCAACGTAGGCATCCTGTTCGATAACAATCGCCTCGATGCGGAAGTGGCTCGAACACTGCAACAGCTCGCACAAATGCAGCAGTCCAATGGCATGTGGCCTTGGTTTCCCGGAGGACGTGACAACGAATATCTGTCGCTCTACATCGTGACGGGATTCGGACGATTGCGTCATCTCGGGGCCAAGATCGATGAGTCGATCGCCCTAAAAGCCCTCGACCGACTCGATGCTTGGATGCATGAAATGTACGATCGCATCCGGGCTGCGGACCGCGAGAAGGAAAAGAATCATTTGTCACCCATCGTCGCTATGTACCTGTACGGGCGCAGCTTCTTCCTGACCGATCGCCCGATTGCAGAGCAACATCAAGTCGCGTTGCGATTTTGGCAAGATCAAGCCAGCGAGCATTGGCTTAAATTGAGTCGCCAGAGTCAAGGGCATATCGCGATCGGACTGAAGCGGATGGGGATCGCGAACACTCCGGATGCGATCGTGAAGAGTTTGCGCGAAAATTCTGTCAGCAACGAAGAGATGGGTATGTTCTGGCGTGATGCCGAACGCTCCTGGTGGTGGTATCGAGCTCCGATCGAAACGCAAGCCATGATGATCGAAGTGTTCGACGAAGTGGCTCAAGACGCTGAGGCTGTCGAAGGCTGCAAGGTGTGGTTGCTCAAACAGAAACAGACTCAGGATTGGAAAACCACCAAAGCCACGGCCGACGCCGTTTACGGTCTGCTCCGACGTGGTGAAAATTGGCTTGCTTCCGATGCGCTGGTCTCGGTCACCGTAGCCGACATGACCATTGTTCCCGAGGCGGTGGAAGCGGGGACGGGTTTCTACGAACAAACTTTTGTTCGCAATGAGATCCTGCCTGAAATGGGCAATGTCTCGGTGACCAAGAAAGACGCGGGCGTCAGTTGGGGCAGTATCCATTGGCAGTACCTCGAGGACATCAGCAAGGTCACTCCGTACGATGGGACACCGCTCAAACTCGAGAAAAGGATCTACCGACGCGTGTTCAAGGAAACCGGCCCTGTCCTCGAGGAGGTCGCGGGCCCCATCGCGGTCGGCGATGAATTGGTATGTCGAATTGTTCTTCGATGCGATCGGGACATGGAATATGTGCACCTCAAGGATCAGCGGGGCAGCGGTACCGAACCCGTCAACGTCTTGAGCTCCTATCGGGCGCAGGATGGCCTTTTCTACTACGAAAGCACCCGCGATACGGCGACCCATTTCTTCATCGATTACCTACGCAAAGGCAACTATGTCTTTGAGTACACCCTCCGCGTGCAGCATGCAGGCCGCTACCCGACAGGCTTAGCGACCATCCAGTGCATGTACGCTCCCGAATTCAATGGTCACTCCGAAAGCATTCCGCTCATTGTCGAGTAGCACCGCTGGATGAAGAGTTGCACGTCGCGCGTTGCATGCGCCCATCAGGGATGCTAGCTTGGACGCACCGCGTGGGAGTTGTTTCCTACGCTTGTTCGTCCACGGGGGGATAGCGATCGATGATGTGGCAAGGGATGGGACAGCGTGTGTACCTTTTTTGTATGTTGGGGTGTTGGATGATGGGGGTGCCTGGATCAGTGTCGCTCGCGCAATCCGGATATCAATTGCCCCCCCAAGAGATTGTGGACATCATCGATGTCGCGCCTGACCCAATTTTGTTTTGGAGTTCGGACACGCAATGGGCGGTGGTTGCCGATCGTGATGCGATGCCGGACGTCGCGGATCTAGCCCGACGCATGCTCGGACTGGCCGGACTTCGAATCGATCCGAAGGCCAACACCGGGTTTCAAACCGATTTCTACCGTGGACTCGCTCTTCGCGATCGGAGCGGAGAAACCGTTGTGCGCATTCCCCTCCCCAAACCCACGCGGGTGGGAACCGTATCGTGGTCGCATCGGTCGAATGCCTTCGTTTACACGCTCATCACAGAGCAAGGGACCGAGTTGTGGTATGTCCGAGTCGATGCACCGCAGTCGCCCGAGCGATTGACGAATCGATTGAACACGGTCTTGCAGTCGATCGATTGGATGCCGGATGGTGCGAGTGTACTTGCATGTGTCGTTCCGGAATCGCGTGGTCAGGAACCCGCCGACCCGGCCGTTCCCCCAGGCCCCAATATTCAGGAGTCGACGGGCGAAAAATCTCCGGCTCGCACCTATCAAGACTTGTTGAGCAATGCGCACGACGAAGATTTATTCGTCCATTACGCGACCTCGCAGTTGGTTGTACTGCGGCCTGGAAAAGTCCCGCAAAAGATTAGTGAGCCCGCCCTTATCGATTCCGCTTCGGTTTCTCCCGACGGTGAAAGTCTATTGCTGACGCGTCTTGAGCAACCTTTTTCTTACCTCGTGCCTGTCAGCGCGTTTCCCAGAACCATCGACGTGGTCGGAATGGATGGTCAGCTTCGATACCACGTCGCCGATGTACCCTTGGCGGAAAACATCCCTATCGAAGGAGTCCGCACTGGACGACGATCGATCCGGTGGTGGCCGGGCTTTCCTGCCCGCATGGTTTGGACCGAAGCCCTCGATGGTGGCGATCCGAAGAACCAAGTAGACCATCGCGAACAATTGTCCTACCTCGATGCGCCGTTCACCGAAGCGCCCAAACCCCTAATTCAGTTGCAACATCGATTCGGAGGACTCACGTTTTTCCCGGACAAGACCCTCTTTCTAGCCGCCGAATCCGATCGCGATCGGCGATGGACGACATCGACGCTGCATGCGTTGGATGGAGCCGTTGATCCCACGATTTTTTTCGATCGCAGCGTACGTGATCGCTATGGCGATCCAGGCCGGATCATGCTCGAAGCCGACGCCAATGGCTTCGCCATTGCCCAACAAGCTGGCGACTGGATTTTCTTGTCCGGTGCGGGCGCAAGTTCCGAAGGCAATCGACCTTTCCTGGATCGACGAAGTCTATCGTCACTCGCCACAGAGCGATTATGGCGGTGTGGTGACGATGTATCGGAAAGTGTCGTGGCTCTGGTCAACATGCAAGATGAACAGCGGACAGTGATCACGCGTCGCGAAAGCAACACGCAACCTGGCAACTACTTTTTGAGGGACTTGCAACGAGATTCGGAAACGCAGCTCACGCACAACGTCGATCCGACACCGCAATTGCGCGGAATCAAAAAGCAGATCGTGAAATACAAGCGGGCCGACGGTGTCCCCTTGTCTGCGACCCTTTACTTGCCTGCTGATTATCAACCTGGTACCCGACTGCCACTGCTCGTTTGGGCTTATCCGCTCGAGTTCAACGACGCCAGTACAGCGGGTCAGGTATCCGGCAACCCCAATGACTTCACTCGCATTTCCGGAACGAGCCACCTGTCGTTGCTGACACAGGGCTATGCCATCATGGACAACGCCACGATGCCGGTGATCGGGGATCCAGAAACTATGAACGACACTTTTCTGGATCAGATCGTGGGTGCAGCAAAAGCGGCCATCGATCACGCAGCAGAATTGGGAGTGGCAGATCCGAATCGTGTCGGTGTGGGCGGCCACAGCTACGGTGCGTTCATGACCGCCAATTTGCTGGCACACTCGGATTTGTTCAAAGCCGGGGTCGCTCGCAGTGGTGCGTACAATCGCACGCTCACCCCTTTTGGATTTCAATCCGAACGCCGCCCTTTATGGGAAGCCAAAAACGTCTACGAAACCATTTCCCCATTCATGCATGCGGATCGAATCAAGACGCCGATTTTGTTCATCCACGGTGAGAATGACAACAATTCAGGTACATTTCCAATTCAATCGCAGCGGATGTTTCAAGCGGTGAAAGGGAACGGAGGCATCGCACGCTTGGTGATGTTGCCGTACGAGAGTCACGGTTACCGAGGTCGTCAATCGGTGTTGCACACGCAAGCCGAGATGGTTGCGTGGTTCAATCGCTACGTTCGCGATGCCGAACAGCGTTCGGACGTGAAAAAGCAGTAGCCGCGCTAAAAGTGGTTAGCCAATTTTTTTAATAGTCATCGACACACCATAAGGTCTCGATGACATGTCCAACAGCGGCATCTCTCAAACGGCCAAGTCTTCGATCATGGCGGATGTCGCGTCGCGGACCGATCGTGTCCACGTGCTCGCTTGAAATCTCAGTTGCTGATGCGCGAAGATGATGCCGCGCGAATTATTGACGATCGCTCCGAGCCCTTGTTCATCCATCCCGACCCGAACACTTTGCGCCGAGCCGCCTTGAGCACCGTAGCCAGGGATCAAGATCCATGCGTTGGGCATGAGTGCTCGCATCTTTGCCAATTGTTCCGGATAGGTGGCACCGACCACGGCTCCGATGGGGCCGAAGTGATCTGAGCCTCGGTAGCGATCCGTTTCTGTCTGAACGTGGATTGCAATACTCTCCGCGATCGAGCCGTTCTCTGTGGCGATGTCTTGCACAAAGCCACTACCTGGGTTGGAGGTCTTGACGAGCACAAAGAGTCCCGACCCGGTTGAATAGCATCGCTCGCCAAACGGTTCCAGCGTATCGGCGCCCAAGAATGGATTGACGGTCAATGCGTCGGCACCCCAAGGGCTATAGTTCGGGGCGCCGACGGGTCCCGATCCGAGATATGCATTCGCATACGCGGCAGCCGTGGTGCCGATGTCCCCTCGCTTGGCATCCATGACGACCAACAAACCAAGTTGCGTTGCGTACCGAACGACACGTTCCAAAGCCACGCAACCTGCTGGCCCCAACTCTTCGAAGAAAGCCGCTTGTGGTTTTACGATCGGCACCAAATCACAAACCGCATCTAGGATCTCGACGCAGAATTTTTCGAACGCAGCGGCTTGGTCCGTCGCCGAATCACCAAACGCGGATCGGATGACATCTGGCAAAGAACCGATCCTCGGATCCAGGCCGACGCAGACAGGGTTTTTCTTTTCGCGGACGGCAATTTCAAGACGTTTCCCGAAGCCGATCATCGATTGCGCGACGTTCTTATCGGTAGGGGCGAGCGCTGATTCCTCCGCCATCATTTCGAATCCTTCGATGGAAGGAATTTTAGGATGCTCTCGGGTACCGGTTCGGTTAGATGCTTGGGCAAGTCCGCGTCGGCGGCCTGCACGTCGGCTGACGTCGATGCTTCATCCTGGGCAGGTGGTGGATCACTTTTCTCAGTTGGGTTGGTAGCGTCGAGTCCGTAGGGTGGATCTGCGCTCAAGACCAAAACCAATCGAACCGGCGTGTTGCGTTTGGGGATACGGTCGGTGTAGGCATCGAACATCAGGCCCGAATTTGCCGCGTCGCTCTTGACCGAGACGTCCAGTGTGGATGTCATGAAGTTGGCCACACAGATCAAATCACCGCCATCGGCCAAGTAACTTTCCTGGCCCGTTTCCGGGTCCTTCACGAACTTGCTACCAGCGAAAACCCAGTCCCACAGCATCGGTTTCTTTGTGCCAGCTTGGCGAACCCAATTCTGAGCCAACGTGCCTTGCGTCTTGCCATCCGCATCATGCCACAATGCGTAGATGCGAATGGTCGACCCGGAAGCGGGTGCGAATTTCGGTTCAAAGGAGACAGGTTTCCCAGCGGCACCTCCAATGGCGAGCAATGCCGCGTGTACGAATTTGGCTCGAGCAAAAACCGCGACGATCGACTCGTGTTCTTTGGTCCCAACAGGGCATGCGAACATTTCGAGTGGCGCGTTGCGTTGGCAGACGTAACCATCCACCACAACGACCTGATCATCGCGCTGGATCCAAACGCGTCCTTCGTCGAGCAACTTCTTGCTGTTGGGTGGTTCGTCGAAATTTTTTTCGACGGCTGCTTTGATTTCCGACGGCTCTAACCAGCCCTCATCCTGTGCAAAAATTGTCGACATCTGGCAGCAAATGAGCCAGGTCGCAAGGGATAGTAAGCAATGCGGCCAAAACCGGTTCGTGTCTCGCTCGAGGTTCATATTCGGGTCCTGAAAAACTGTTTCAACTTTCGTCGAGAACATCCTTGCATCTTGGATTCCAGGAACAACAATTGGCGTTGCTTGTGCAAGGTCGCCGTGAGCTGTGCGCTGCGACACTGAATCTCGAGCTGTTGCATTCTATCACTTTTCAACCTCGTGGACGAGAGACCTATGGACTGGGTAAAGCCCAAACATCGAGCCCGGCGATTGAAATCGTCGGAAACGACGGAGGCCGACGACGAGGCCAATCAACGCACAGCCACGCAATGGCTTGAGCAATTGTGCGAAGAGAATGTCGCGCTGCTCCAATCGGCGCTCCCCGTCACGGGTGCCGCCGCCAAACCAAAATCGCGGGATCGCGCCATCGAGCGGTACCTAAACGCAATGCTTTGGGGAACTGGGGATTGGGACGTGGCCAATCCGAATAGTCGCAAGTATCTTTTCGAACTCGTCCAAGCCTTCGGCGATGCATCGACCAAGCAGGCGAACCCGCAGCCGTCCGAGAACAAAAAACGGACCGCTGGTCCAACGCCGACGGAATCCCGCTCGCAGCAAGTTGCGCATGCGATCAAGATTGGCAAATGGATCGCACAGCAATTGCCCAAAGCGAGTCACGACCCCTACGTGGCGTTGACCAGTGCTGGTTGGCTGCACGCACTGCCCGTGGTCGGTCGCGACATACCTCCTGCATTGTGGTTGGAGGTTCTGCAATCGACGCTGACGCAAGTCGATCGGGCATGGGACAACGGCAATCAAGATGGTTTGTTTCCATGGGTCCTCTGGTCCTGCGAGGTCCCCTTGGCTCTTGCCAAACAATTGGCGCATTTAGGGGGCAAGGATCGGATTGTCAGCGAAACCCTCAATCGCATCGCATTGGTTCTAGAACAAACAGCAGACGACCCTAGCGGCTTGTTGGCGTTCGGCGCGCAGGACCTCCGGGCCGTTGTCGCCAGTTTGATCCGAAGTCGTTGGTCCGCTACCGGCGTGGGGGCTCGCAAGTGGTATCCACCACAGCGCAAGGCTCTATCCAAGCTCGTGACCTTGATGTTGCATCTGACCGATGGACACGGATTACCAATGCTGGCCGAAGCCGCTACTTCGCGCCATGATGCGGAACTGTGGAACTCGGCACTGGAATTGGCTGCGTCGACTAAGAAACTGACGTTGGCCAGCGCTGCCTCGCTCCCCGATGCGGTGGGCAAGGGACTGGGGTTGAAGCCAACCAAAGTCCGCAAAGACAAATGCAACGATGCCAGTATGCCCAAAACGAGCATGTATTGGGAAGCGAGTAGCATCGCTACGATGCGTCGCTCTTGGCGCGATGTGGGTTGCCGCGTCGCGGTTGATTTTTCATCCGACGTTATTTGGCTCGACATCACTGGTGAGGATGGTCATCGCGTATTCTCGGGAGATTGGGATATCGAACTGAGACGTAACGGAAAACCGGTGGTCGTGGACGTGGCTTGGGAAGAGGTGTGTTGGTTCAGTGATGACGACGTCGATTACCTTGAACTCGAATGTGATCTCGAGGGGACATGCAAAATCCAGCGTCAGATCATGTTGATGCGAGAGGAAGGCATGGTCATGATGGCCGACGCGGTACTTGGCACGTCGGAAGCGCGTTGGGAAGCTCAATCCCATTGGCAACTCGATCCTAGCGTTGCGTGGGTTCCGGAAGCCAAGACGAACGAAGGCTTCTTAATGCGAACCGTCGAAGCCGACGGTGAATCCACATCGATTCCCGCTGCACTGATCATGCCTATCGGACTTCCTGAATGGCGCCGTGGTACCAAGACCGGTAATTTGGCGGGTAGCGGTCAGCAACTGACCCTTGAGGTTTCGACCGAGCAACGCTGCACCTATGGCCCGTTGCTGGTGGCATTGCGATCGCTCAGCAAAAAACCGGTTTATACTTGGCGTCCACTAACGATCGCTCAAGATCTGGCCAATGTATCGGCTGACATCGCCCGGGGTTACCGTGTGCAAATCGGTCGAGATCAATGGCTCATCTATCGTTCGCTAGCCGCATGCAAACGCCGAACGCTGATGGGATTGCATTTGAATACGGAGTACTACGCAGCCCGATTCCTCACCGATGACGGGACTTTCGAACCCTTGATCGAAGTCAGCGCCGAGTGATTCATCCATGTGTGGCCGTTTCACGCTCAAAACTCCGGTGGTGGATTGGCTGACGAGTTTGTTTCCGCAACACTCCGAAGCGTTGCGAGCAATCGCATTGGAAATGTCATCCGCGAATCCCAGCCTGTGCCGTCCGAGGTACAACATTGCCCCGACGCAGCCGATTTGGGTTATCACACAACACGACGTTCAGTGCGCACCCATTCCTGTGGGTGACAACGCCAACGTGCGCAGCATGCGTTGGGGTTTGGTTCCCGGCTGGGCGACCTCAACCAGCGGTGGCTACTCGATGATCAATGCGAGGATCGAGACATTAACCGAGAAGCCGAGCTTTCGGTCGCTACTTACGCAGCATCGCTGCATCGTAGTGGCCGACGGCTACTACGAATGGAAAAAGAACGACGAAGCCATTGAGCCTGCGCCGAGCAAGATCCCGCATTGGATCCATCGTCCTGCGGACAAGCCCATGGCCATGGCAGGACTGTGGACAGAAAATCGACGCATCGAACCGCAAAAGGTTCTGCAAAGCGCGACCATTATCACCACCGCAGCCAATGCTGACACCCGCGATGTGCACGATCGCATGCCACTACTACTTCAGGAAGCACCCGCGGTTCAGCGATGGTTATCGTTGGAGGAATTGGATCAACCGTTGGAGGCTTACATCGACCAGGCTCACGCAGGCTACCTGGTCGACAAAACCGTCTCGACGCTTGTCAACAATGCCCGCAACGAAGGTCCCGATTTGCTCACTTGATGTCGGGTTCTCAGCTTGCCCGGCGAAGACGTTGAAATGCCAACATCACGTCGTAGAGATCTTGGGAAACCACGATAGGATCGTCTCTAAAATCATCGATCCAAGCCAGATTCCTTCCGACCGATCTTGCCAGCGCGTCGACGACATCGCCAACACGCACGGTGATCATCAACGGACTGATAGGAGCGGCCGGTGAGGTTAGGGCGCCCATCGACAACTCAGAATGGGGATAGGTGGTCGTCATCTCGCCGTCGTACCGGTCATCGCAGGTACAGTCTTCGAAGCCGAAAACACGCAAGTTTGGGTTGGTCATATGCAAGCTTATTTTGGGTCGGTCGGTGCGCAGTCTTGGCGATGCCCTCTTTGGGCGAATCCATTCGCGTGGAGGGTTGCATCGACTGCATCGACTTTGCGGCTTGAGGCCTTTTCCCAAAAATGGCGAACTACGGCCGCTGCCGACTGTCGGTCATCGTGATTCGGCTACTTCCCGTTAGCTCCTGGATCGAAGCCTTTGGGGTGGACTTCCCAGGCAAACCCAGAACCGTTACGCTAGAATGCTTGACAATCCACGGCAACTCCCCTAGATTCCCAAGCTTGTTTGGTTGCGCGATTCGCCCATTGTAGGCACATCCTTAGATACATCTCACCTCTTCTTTAGGACATGGATTCAGGAGCCACGCTGCGATCGAATGGGGAGTCGACGGCTCGATCCAGGACCTAGCCCAATGAGTCCACGCATTTTCTTATGAAAGCTCTACCAGCGATCGCGCGGTACATGCGCCTTCCCGAGGAACAGCTTCGATATCCAGTCGAGCTGATCCAACAGGGTTACGAACCAAACTACTTGGCGACCTACCGCCCCGACGAACTGGGAGGCATCGACGTTGAAACGTTGGCCCGGTTGAAACGGTCGGTGGAGTACGAAGTCTATTTGGCGGAGCACAAAGAAAAAGTCTTTCAAGCACTGCAACGCGATCATCAAGTGCCCGATGGCGTCGCGGGGGTACTTGAGGAGTGCACATCCATCTCGCAGGTGGATGCCATCGCCCGCTCGCTGCGTGGCAAGAAGAATGCCAAAACGTTTGCGGAAGCCAACCCTGCCGTCGAAGCGCTCGGTCAAGCCATCTTGATGGTTCAGGGCGAACACCCACCAGCCGACCTGAACGCTTGGGTAGCAGAGCAATCGGGTGTGTCTTTGGAAGAAGCCCCGGAGTTGCTGGCAACCACCAAGCGATGGTTGCAGCTACTACTGTGCGAAGAAGCGAAATTAATGCTTCAACTTCAGCGGGCTGTTCTGAAGAACGCACAAGTGTCGATCGCCATTTTGCCCGAACCTGCCAAGGGAGAAGATCCCGAGCAGGAAAGTGAATCCGCGCGTGGTGCTACCGTCTCGTCCGATTCCGAATCTAAAGTGGCTGGAGTAGCGACCGAGTCATTGCAGGAGGCTCATGCTGAAAGTACCGAGTCCCTTTCCAGCTCCGAGAACCAAATCGAGCCAACGAGCGCGACTGAAGAAACCGCCGCAGTCAACGACTCAACAGCCCACGAAGAGTCTGTTCACGACGAAGTGGCCACCATCCATGCGGTCGAAGCCGACACCGAAGCAACCGACACCGAAGCAACCAACACCGTCGCGGCCAGCGTAGGAGCCACTGCGGAGACTACTTCTACCGAGTCTGCACCTACCGGGGGAGCCAACGAAGCTCCCGTTGCGGAATCCGCTGCCGTCGCGCCACTTATTGAACAGTTCCATAAAGGCCGCAAGCAGAACAAGGGCATCCGAACCAAAAGCTTGTCGGACAAGCAACTGTCGCCGCGACAACGCCGCCGCCGTTGGTTACGGAGTATTCTCGAGTCGTACAGCAAACTGAAGAAGCCCCTTCGAGCCTTGACTCCTTACCAGGTGTTGATGTTCTCACGTGGCATCCGCTCGCGCATCATCGAACTCAATTTCCAACAGGATTTGAGGCCACTGATTCACGCTTGCCGTGAATCGCTGAGTCCGGGCCGACATGCCATGCACGGCTTGCTGATGGACATTGCGGAAGCCAGTTTGAAGGATTTGATTCTTCCACGGTTGCATCAAGACGTGATTGCGATCCTCGAAGAGGACGCCAATCAGGAATTGATCGAGGCTTCGGTACTCAATCTGCAAACCTCATTGCTCCAACGCCCCGTGCGAGGGCATCGCGTGCTGTTGATCGACGCGGTGGGACTCAAGACAGCGGCCATTGCCATCGTCGATGCCGAAGGCCAGGTTCTGGCGACCTCCGAACTTCCTTGCAACAGCAGCAAACCGGATGTGGTGGCTCAGAACATGAGCTTGCTCGGGCAGCTCGTGCACGAATATCAAGTCACATTGATCGCCATGTCCAACGGTGTCGCACGCCGCTACTTGGTTCACTCCGTGGTTGAATTGCTCAAGCAGTCGGAAGAAGGAACTCTTTTCTGGACGCTGGTAGATCGTGCCGGGAGCGATGCTTACACGCTGTCACGCACATCGTTGGTGGAACTGCCCAGGATTTCGAAGCGACATCGAGCTGCCGTTTGGCTCGCATGGCGCATGCAAGATCCACTCCGCCAAATTCTTAAAATTGATCCGGCCCGGATGCGATTGGGTTCCTACCAGCGCGAGCTTCCACAGTCGGAATTGGAAGCCGCCTTGCAGGAATCGGTATCGGCTACATTGACAAAGGCTGGAGTGGATGTGTTCTCGGTCGATGTTGCGGTACTGCAACGAATCCCAGGCATGACTGAGGAAGCAGCCAAACGCGTTGCAAAGGAGCGTGAGCAAGGGACGATCACCAATCGCGAGTCGCTAATGCAATGCTTGCGAGAATCGTTGACTGAGATGCAAGCCCGACAAGCCATCGGCTTCCTCCGCGTTTATGGCAGCGACAATCCGCTCGATGGCACCATCATCCATCCCGATGATTACCGATTGGCCGAACGGCTGGTCGCACATGCGGAACTCGCCATGCCAGCGAGTGCCCCAGAGGGTTGGAACAAACCAGACTACGAACAGATCGCAGCGGCGATGGCCGCCGTCGCGAATTTGGCCCTCGAAGGCACGTTGCCCGATTCTTCCCACGAGTCCTCGACCGAACGTCCTGCGGCGGAAATCAATCCGCACTTTGGCGTCGTCGTCGAATCATCGGACGCGCCCGACGGAGCAACTGGGGAAGACCCAGCGACTGGTTCGGGAACGGACGAACCATCCGACACGCTTACCGAGGCAACGGAATTACCCTCCTCGGTAGACGTTGTCGCGAATGAAGCGGCCGATCTTCATGCATCAGGTACGGAAGATGCGTCGAGCAGCGATGCCGAAGTTGTGGTCGCCGCCGATGCTCCAGCGGACGAAACGCCGGCAGTGGTTTCCACCAAGCGATCCGTCGCGCACATGCCCGATATCCCGACCCAACCAATGTCGCGTCCGACATTGAGTGTCGATGCGGAAAAGCTAGCTCGTAGTTGGCAGGTTGGCCGCGCCAAATTGAAGTCAGTTGCGAGCAGTCTTCAGTTTCCTTTTGCGGATAGCCGAGACTTCCAGTTCCCGCTACCCCTCCGGAGCAACGTACCGAAGCTCGAAACGCTTCCCCAAGGAACGATGCTCAGCGCCTTGGTCATCGGAGTAGCTGACTTTGGGGTGTTCGTTGAACTAGGCCCAGAATGCTCGGGACTCATCCACATCAGCCGGTTGGCCAGCGACTTTGTCGAAGACCCACACCAGTTCGTTCAAGTTGGCGATGTTGTCCCAGTGTGGGTCGTGAGTGTCGATGCAGGCCGCAAACGTGTGTCGCTCACCGCCATTCCTCCGGGCAGCCCGGATCGCAAGCAATCTTCTGGCGATGGCGAATCCCAGAGTGGTCGTACAGACGATTCCCGCAATCGGCGGCCCGAACGATCGGGCGGCGATAATCGCGGTGAGAATCGGGGTGGTGATCGATCCAGCGGCACAGGACGCGCTCCCGCCGCGGGTAGCTCGACCGGCGGCTCGTCTCGACCAACGGACAACTCGCGCAACCGGCGTGATGCCGGTCGACCAGGCGGCGGCAGCAGCAGCGGACGTGGCGGATACGCGGGTTCGGGCAAAGGAAATCGTTCGCGGCGAGACGACGATCGAGGTTCTGAAACGACCGACCGACGGCCGGTCCGCATCGATCGACCGCAGCCTCAAAAGCCGATCACCGAAGCCATGCAGCAGGGCAAGGAGCCGTTGCGTTCGTTCGGCGACCTCATGCAATTCATGAAAACCAAGCCGACGGAAGCCGAAGAGGCAGCGGCCAAGAAGTTGGCCGAAACAGCGTCGGAGGAATCACCTGTGATCGAATCGGACAACGCGCCGTCTTCGGAACCGAAAACACTCGAATCCGATGCCAACTCCACCGCGTGATACGACCCACCGAATCGATCCATGTCTGAATTCGAAGAACGACTGAAAAATGCCGTCGCGCGCGGCACGAATCGAGCTGAATCGCTCGTATCGGCTGCCGAGCGCGAACGCCAAGAAGCGGAGGAGCTCAAGCGGCTGCATACCAAGTGCCGACTGGAGCTCTCGGAACACATTGAACAAGTCATCAAGAAATTGATCGACATGTTCCCTGGATTTCGCTACCAATCACTTTTCGGCGAAGCCGGCTGGGGAAGTGCTTGCGTTCGCGACGATCTGGTGATTGATAAGGGAATGCGGTCCAACAAGTACAGTCGTTTTGAAATCGTCGTCCGGCCAGTCAACGAATTCAACGTTCTGGATCTCCAGGCCAAAGGCATGATCGCGGATCGGGAACTCATGACCCGCAGCTTCTACCAGCCCTTGTCCCAGCTCGACATCGATCGTTTCACTAAGAGCATCGATGATTGGGCCGTCTCCTATGCGGAACTGTACGCGAGCAAACGCGGGTAGGAGAGACTCGCAACGGTTCGTCCGATGACGAACCTTCCATCACAACCGATCGAGAGGGCTTTCGACACCGCTGGCCCCGAGTTGGCTAACGTGGGTATAGATCATGGTGGTAGAAACATCGGCATGACCGAGGAGTTCTTGGATGGTGCGAATATCTTTACCGGATTCGAGCAGATGGGTGGCGAAGCTATGGCGGAACGTGTGGCAAGTCACTTTCTTTTGGATGCCAGCTCGTTTCACGGCACTTGTTACTGCGGCTTGAACGGTGGATTCATGGATATGGTGTCTTCTCAGTTGATTGCGATCGCCGAGTGGAACATGTGCATGCTCCGTCCGGCCTTCCATGGCTTCGCGCGGATGAGAGTCAACCGAGAGACGATCGGCTGGAAAGATGTACTGCCAGGCCAAGGAGCGACCTGCCTCAGGCCATTTGACCGCCAATGCGTAGGGAAGCCAGGCCCAGCCAGCTCCTAGTTCAAGATCTTTGTGGTGCATTTGACGAGCTAAGTTGATTTGCTTTTGCAAATCCGTAGTTAGCGTAACTGGAAGTGGAACGTATCGGTCTTTACTCCCTTTACCTTCGCGAACGATAATTTGTCGTCGATCAAAGTCGATATCCTTAACCCGTAGGCGGCAGACCTCCATCACACGGAGTCCAGCGCCGTACATGATTGCAACCATGGTTCGCCGTGGTCCAGGTTGCATTTGGTCCAGAATGGAACGGACCTCGTTTGGTGTTAGAACGACCGGCAGTCGCTCGGACCTCTTCGCCCGGATCGCATCGAGTTTTAGCTCAGATTTGAGAACTTTGGTGTACAGAAAGAGGAGTGCTGAAAGGGCTTGGTTTTGGGTGCTGGCCGCGACGTTTCGAATGACGGCAAGGTGAGTGAGGAACTGATTGACACCATCGCTACCCGCCTTGAGTGGGTGAGTCCAGGTACCATGTTGGTCGCGAAGGAAGATCAAATAGCGATAGATCCAGCCGAGATAGGCTTCTTCGGTTCGCTTGGCCACATGCATGGTTCGCATGACGGCCTTAGCTTCGTCCATCAACCTGGGTTTTGGAGCGGGCATCGCTCCAGGATATGTTGAATCCTGCATAATCCATCCCTCCTGGATTCAGCATATCCCGTTGCCAAACCGCTGCCAAGTCATGTGAAGCCTCAAGAAAACATAGGCAAAGGATTGACATTGGACGACGGCAGCGACAAAATCGGGTGTCCGGGCGGTTTTTTATGCAGGATCCTGCATAATCCAAAAACGCCGGATCCTGTATACTATTTGTTACGGCAGAAAGATGATCGAACCGGATGAAACGATCTGCCTACCTCGAAACAACTGTCATCGGTTACTTGGCTATGCGCAGTAGCCGGGACGTCCGCGTGGCTGCAAACCAGCTATCGACGCGCGAGTGGTGGGATGACCACCGACCGGGATTTGATATCTTTGTATCGCAGTTTGTTCTTGACGAATGTGAGCAGGGCGATCCTTCTGCCGCTGCTGAGCGTCGTATCTACTTGAACGATATCCCGGTACTCGACATGAACGACGATGTCGAGGCGCTCGCTGACGTGATTTCGAACGAGCTTCAGATACCGCCGAAAGCTCGCATAGATGCGTTTCACATTTCCATGGCGGCTGTGCATGGTATACAATTCCTGCTGACATGGAATTGCAAGCATATTGCGAATCCTGAGAACCGTCCGAAAATCGAGCGTGCCTGCCGTGATCGAGGAATAGAACCGCCGTTGATTTGCACACCCTTCGACTTACTGGAAATTTGAGATGGCTGATCCAATTGTTGACGAGATTCGATC